>CACYRK010000004.1 GCA_902776835.1 uncultured Bacteroidales bacterium | reverse complement strand
GCCTTAGTCAATATCTTGCTGGGCAGCGAGAACGCAAGCCGTTTTGCCGGACGTGCCGACGTCAACCACGATGGCGGCATCGACGGCAACGACCTCAACGCCTTGATCAATATAATCTTAGGCAAATGAGTTTGCCTAAGATTATATTGATAGATTATAGATTACAGATTATAGATTTATTAATGCATAATAAGAAGGGTCAAGGCCTTTTAAATTGTGGCTAAAGGCTCAGTTATGAGCGAAAAGTATGAGGACGTGTCAATTTCGGCACGCCCTCATGCTTTCTAAGTCTCTTTAATCCTGTATCCCTTACATGCCGTGGCGACCTTTCATCGCCCTGTTGATTGATATCGGCAGCCACTACCATCGCCCCTTTCTTGGCGAGGTTAAGAACAAGTTCGCGGCCCATGCCGTTAGCACCGCCAGTTACGAGAAAAACTTTGCCTTTAACTTTCATAATTATAATGCTATGGCTATTTTCGTCTTTTTCCCAATTCAATTTGGCGGCAAATATACGAATAATATGCGATAACATAGATGTTTACCCAACTTTTCAACCTTTTGTGACTATGCTTGGGTAAAATGCATGCTATTCAGAAAAATGTGTTATCTTTGCAGTATGATTAATTGCGTCATTTTTATGCTTGATTATTTAACTATTTAATACATCAAATTATGCACACATTCAAAACTGCTAAAACGATGAGTTTAAGGGCTGTAAGCATGCTCGCCATGAGTTTGTTGTTTGTCGCCACAGCGTGGGCACAGTTTCCCGACCCGTATCTGACCGACGACACGCGTCCCGACGGCACAAAGTGGATTCCTGAACCGCCGACGATGACAGGCGGCGAGTTTGGCAACGATTTCTTCTACTACCAGTGGGGCAAGACCCAGCGCGAAGGCGACAAGGCCGCGGCGGCAATCTTCGATGAGGGGGCCGAACTCTACCAGGCATTCTCAGAGGCTTTCGGCGTGCCCCTGACCTACGACGGCACACCAGAAATCCTATTGCTTGCCGAGGCAGCCACCAGCGATGCCCACGCAGCCAACAAGCGCGTGAAGAACTTCTATCAGCGCAAGCGCCCATTCGCCACATTCAACGAGGAGTCAATCCTGCCCGCTAAAGATGAGGCCACCGGCCGAGAGTACAGTTATCCCTCGGGCCACTCGTCGCGCGGATGGATGTTTGCTCTCGTGCTCTCCACCGTCGCTCCTGAGCGCACTGAAATCCTCATGGCGCGCGCTCGCGACTATGCGCTGAACCGCGTCGTGTGCGGCCACCACTGGAAGAGCGACATCGACGCTTCGCTGATGCTCACCGCGGGCGTCTTTGCCAACGTCGTGGTCACCGAGGCCTACCAGAAGCAATTGGCAAAGGCACGGGCCGAATATGCACGAGTGCTCGCTGCCAGAAACGCCGAGAAGAAATAAACCCAAATCGGTCATTAGAAATTCTGTTCTGACTTAATTAGGGGAAACAATAACATAACTCCGTCCTAATGACCGATTTGGGTTAAGCGCTCGACATATAATACAACATCACTTTGCAGGGATGCGCCACGGCGTGTACCTGCATTTTTTACACATGCCCGCGTTCAGTAGCAATCGTTTTTTTTTTGTCAAATGGTTTATAGAACCCGCCTAAAGCATTTTTTATTGCCACAATAGTTTTTAATTGAAAAAAATGTCATAACTTTGCACGGGTGTCGCAAGGGCGATGCCCCGTCTGCGCTTATGGCAGCACATGCCACATCGCACCGACGGAGATAACAACAGTAATTATAACGTATTTTGGACTCTATCGATCCTCTTATATCGGTCTTAGGACTGCCTATTCTCGCCGCCGGCAACGCCGCGGCACCAATTACCGTAAACGTACCTACCGTAGGAAGTATCATAGCCATTGTAGTTGCACTCATTGGCTTGTTTCTGTCGTCGTTCAACTCCGGTGCCGAAATCGCCTTCTTCTCGCTCACTAAAGAAGATGTCGAGGGCATCGAAAACGACACTGTGCGCGAGCGCATACAGAACCTGCTCAAGACGCCCGAGCGCCTGCTGGCCACCATCCTCATCGGGAACAACTTTGTGAATGTGATGATTGTGATTGTCCTCGCCTTCGCTATGGAGCAGATTTTCACCATCAACAGCCCGTGGCTCAACTTCTTGCTGCAGACGGTAATTCTCACCTTCCTCATCTTGCTCTTCGGCGAGGTGATTCCCAAACTCTACGCCACCAACCACAATGTGCGCTTTGCCACCGCAGCCGCCATGCCTTTTGAGGTGGCTTGCCATGTGCTATCGCCATTATCGCGCCTGATGGTGCGCAGCATGGGCTTTGTCAGGCGCATGGTCACCGAGCACGGCGACGACCTGTCGCGTGACGACCTGTCGCGTGCCCTCGAGGCCAGCGACATGAAGAATGAAGAGGAAAAAGAACTGCTCGAGGGCATTCTCACCTTCGGCGAGAAGACGGTGAGCGAAATCATGCGCCCACGCGTCGACGTTGTCGACATCGACTACGACAGCAAGTTTGACGAGGTGGTCAAGAAGGTCATCGACACGGGCTACTCGCGCATGCCCGTCTTCGATGAGCAGCCCGACAACATCAAGGGCATCCTCTATGCCAAGGACCTGCTGCCTTACATCGGCAAGCGCGACAACGACTTCCGCTGGCAGTCGCTCATGCGACCGGCCTATTTCGTGCCCGAGACGCGCAAAATCGACGACTTGCTCGAGGACTTCCGCAAAAAGAAGATGCACATGGCCATCATCGTCGACGAGTTTGGATGCACACAGGGCATCGCCACGCTCGAGGATGTGCTTGAAGAAATCGTGGGCGACATCGACGACGAGTACGACACCGAGGAGAAATTCTTCACGCGCGTCAACAAAAACACCTATATCTTCGACGGAAAGACGCTGCTCACCGACTTCACACGCGCCCTCGACCTCGACGACGACTGCCTGGGCGAGCACGCCAACGACGCCGAGACGCTGGCCGGTTTCCTGCTCGACATCAAGGGCGACTTCCTCAAGGAGCAAGAAACCATCGACCACGACCGCCTGCACTTCACCGTGCTGAAGGTGATTAGATACCGCATCGCCAAGGTGAAAGTCGAACTCGACGAGGAAACCGACAGTAACGAAAAATAAACACATCAAGAATGCCCTACATTAACGACTTGATATTCAACGACGGCACCGTCATTCACCGTTGGTCGAGTTATGAATCGCTGGCCGACCTGCATCAGATGTGCAACCTGCGCGGCATTTCTGTGCGCGACTTGGTAAACGTGAGGTCGACACGCCGAAAGGCCGAACTGATGGTTGAGCGAATAATGCTCAACATCATCTTCGGGCAAGAGGCCGAACTGCGGCATCTGCCCAGCGGACAGCCCTATGTCACCACCAGCGACGCCTACATCAGCATCACACACACCGTGGGCATGGTGTGCATCGCCGTCAACGAGCATCACCGCGTGGGCGTGGATGTGGAAAACCTCAACAACCGCGTGCTTAACGTGCGCACCAAGTTCTTGAGCGAACGCGAGCAACGGCTCATCGACCCGGAGAACGTGCAATACAACCTGGTGGCATGGACTGCCAAGGAGGCGCTATATAAGGTTATCGACAAGCCCGGGATGAATTTCCGCGACGACCTGCAAATCTCCAACCCCAACTATACCGAAGACCGCATGCTCACGCTCACCGCGCACTATGGCAGCGACCGCACGTTTATCAGCAAGTCGGCATTCTTCCACGGGATGATTGTCACGCTGGCCTATGAGGTCGACAACGAAGAAGATCAAAATGCGATATAAAACCTTTAAAAACATAAATAATATGAACAACACACTGCGAACTCTGGTTGCCGCCACACTGGCCGTCACCGCCGTGACTGCTTCGTGGGCGTGCACCAACCTGATTGTGGGCAAAAACGCATCGGCCGACGGCTCGACAATTATTACCTATGCCGCCGACTCTCACACCCTGTATGGCGACCTGCGTATCCAACCCGCGGCCGACCACCGGCCCGGCGAAATGCGCAAAATCTATGACTGGGACACCGGCCTGTACCACGGCGAGATTCCCGAGGTGCCTCACACCTACCAAGTGGTGGGCAACATCAATGAGCACCAAGTGACCATCGGAGAGAGCACCTGGGGCGGACGTCACGAACTCGAGGCTTACACCAAGGACGACATCATGGACTACGGCAGCCTGATTTACGTGACTCTGCAGCGCGCCAAGACGGCACGCGAGGCGCTCACCATCATGACCGACCTCATCGACAAGTACGGCTACAACAGCGAGGGCGAGTCGTTCTCGATTGGCGACCCCAACGAGGTGTGGGTGATGGACGTGGTGAGCAAGGGCGATAAGGAGAAAGGCGCCGTATGGGTGGCCATCCGCATCCCCGACGACTGCATCGCCGGACACGCCAACCAGGCTCGTATCCACAAGTTCCCGCTGAAAGACAAGCAAAACTGCATCTACTCGAAGGATGTCATCAGTTTCGCACGCAAGATGGGTTACTTCAACGGCAAGGACGAGGACTTTGACTTCCAGAAGGCTTATGCTCCCGCCGACTTCGGCGCTCTGCGCGGCTGCGACGCTCGCGTGTGGAGTTACTTCAACCGCTTCGCCTCGGGCATGGACAAGTATCTGCCTTACATCAATGGCAAGCGTGGAGCCGAGATTATGCCGCTCTACGTCAAGCCCGACCGCAAAATCAGCGTGCGCGAGATGCAGGAGATGATGCGCGACCACTTCGAGGGCACACCCTTCGACATGACGCAAGACCCTGGCGCAAAGATGTGGTACGACGTGCCTTATCGCTGGCGTCCCATGTCGTTCACTGTCGACAGTGTCGAGTATACCCAAGAGCGTGCCATCGCCACACAGCAGACCGGATGGGTCTACGTGTCGCAGATGCGCTCGTGGCTGCCTAACCCCATCGGCGGCGTGCTGTGGTTTGGTGTCGACGATGCCAACACCGCCGTGTTCGTGCCCATGTACTGCTGCCTCAAGGAGGCCCCGAAGAGTTATGCTCCTGAGACGGCCGACCTCTACACCCTGAACTGGGAGAGCGCCTTCTGGGTCAACAACTTCGTGGCCAACCAGGCCTACAACCGCTACAACCAGATGATTGGCGACATCCGCAAGGTGCAGCGCGGCATCGAGGACGCTTGGCACAACAACCAGGCTGCCATCGAGAAGCAGGCCCTGGCACTGTACAACGCTAATCCCGCCGAGGCTGTCAAATTCCTCAACGAATACAGCACCAACCAGGCGCAGGATGCCACGGCGCGCTATCGCAAACTGGGTGAATACCTGCTGGTGAAATACCTCGACGGTAACATCAAAAAGGAGAAAAACGGCGAGTTTGAGCGCAACGAGGCCGGTCAGCCCGTGCAGCCCACCTTCGGCGGCTACAACCAGGAGTACTTCGACGCTGTGGCCCGCGGCTCAGGCGACCGCCTCAAGGTCGTAGAACCCGAAGAGTAATCCCCACCACCGGCCACAGGCCGACATATACCTAACCCCCATAGTCAAGGGCCCCTTGGCTGTGGGGGTTAAGTATATAGTGAACTCTCGTCAAATATTCAATAAAAAGGTGTGTTTATCTCAACTTTTTTCGTATCTTTGTCATATCATTACATGACTTATAATTAGTACTGCTATGAGGGAAAAAAAGCAAAATAAAGTTGTGGGAGCGTTGAGTTTTCTCACCCTGCCTGTGTGTGGAATATTTGCGCTCATCATGGTCATCTTTTCATTTGACAAAATCATGGGGGCCGACTTGAGTTTCTATCCCGAGGCAAGAGCCTATTACGGGATGTTTATCGTGGGGCTCTTGACGATGCTTTCTGTGGGAATTTGCTTTACCGACGAGAAGCACGACCTCGTTAAGGCTAACCTTATATTCTTGATAGTAACGATAGTGTTAGGCGACCTGCTGCTGTGCTATCAATATCTTTTCGTGATGCATGGTTTGGGTGCAAAATGGGTTTATACGATCGTTGCGTGCAGTGTGGCATGCATTGCCGGCATTTGTTATATAATGAGAGTCGATAAGGGAATTGTCGAAAGCCAACAAGAGAAAGAGCCACAGAACGTTAAAGAGGAGAGAGTTCCTGATGGTGAGGCGTCGCCCAAGATTGATCAATTGGAATATACCAAGAACATAGTAACTCTTGGATTTGAAGACCTGTTGTTTCCAGATGGAGCATCGTCCTACGACGACAACGCCTCGCTGACTGAGTTGAAAAACGCCCTAAATGCATTTTTCGACGACCAAGAACGCATTATGGATGTGGAGAATAATGTGAAAGTTGTAATGATGCGTCAAGTGCTCAGTCCGTCGCACGATAGTTCCAACCCCATGCGCAACGTTCGTATCATTGCCGAGAAGCGGGCGTTTTGTCAATATCTGATGCGGTTGTACGATGCATTTCGGTTTAATACCGAACTCAATGTGATAAACGACGTGTTTGCTTCGATGATGGATTTCTCGTCGCTGTCTTATATGGATAAGATGACGTCGTATTTCCTTCTTACTCCTCGATTCAAGGAACTTCCCTCGACGCTCTACAACAAGTGTCTGAACACACTTTTTCTTATAGCCTACGTTACTGACAGCCCCTTCAAGTCGATGATTCAGAAGAAATACGCAGAGTGCGGATTAACCCCACTCAGTGAGAGCGCTTTGCAACAGGGCGCTGCCTCATATCCGCGATTGATTGAAGTGCAGAAAGCCAACTACGAGAAGTTCTTAAGAGCAACCCAAAAATAAAATCCCCATAGCCTCTTTAGTTGCTGGAGGTTCTGGGGATTGTAGGGATATAATAGGAGGGGAGGCGCCTTCGGTGGCGGCCTCCCCTCGTTTCCAATAACTCATGCTATGAAAAGAAATCTACTACTGCTATATGTCGTGTGTGATAGGATTTTTACTTCACCTCGATGACTTTTGCCTCGCGCTGCATCTGTTGAGTCGTCTTCTTAGGCAACTTCACGGTGAGCACGCCGTTTGCCACGTTGGCCTCGATGGTGTCGCGGTCGACGTCGTCGGGCAGCAACAGGGTCTGGTGGAACTTGGTGTATGCGAACTCGCGACGCAGGTAGTGCTCGTCCTTCTTCTCGTTGTTTTCGGTCTTTTTCTCAAAAGCCACCACGAGGTTCTCATCCTCGTCGAGGGTGACCTTGACATCGTCGCGCGTCATGCCTGGAGCGGCGAGTTCCACATCATATTCACTTGACTTCTCGATGACATTGATGGCCGGAGCCGTGGTGTGCATGCGAGTGTTAAATCCATTGTCAAAGAAATCGTTGAAAACGCTTGGCAACCAATTGTCGTTTCTACTTGCTAAATACATAATGTTTCCTCCTATATTTTTTAAGTTATACAATCTTGTGTTGTTTGGACCTCGGCTCATTGCCGCGTCCACCCAGTAAATTGCAAAGCGCGTGCCATGTGTTGGCACGGAGGAAAAGCCGCCAAATTGTCAGTTTATATTGACATTTTGTCGGTTTTGGTGATGTCCCACCTGTCATTATGTCATATTTGCTTGCCTAACGGTCGTAGTCGTCGATCTCGAGTTCGCTGTTAGAGAGACCGCGCTCACCGTCCTGTATTTCGCCTCCGCTCCACTCGTCGTCGTCCCACATAAGCATATTGGGGTTCATGCACGAGCAGAACGACACAGCGATGGCTGCCGACAGCGCCAGCAGCAAGGCCATACGTCGTATTTTGGTCATGGTGTGAAGCATGTGTTGTTTTTTACTCATCGGCAAAGGTAGTGCAATTTTCCGAAACGGCGTCACACTTCAACAAAAAATAGTGCATGAAAAATGGTTCTTGGCGAGATGATGACCAACTGTAACAGGAAAAAAACGCAATCGGCTGTTCAATTTCGCAAAAAAAATAGTTGAATTTACACCATATACAAATAATTATAGAAAAAAACCATTAACTTTGCACCATCTTATAAATAAATGTATTGAACATGATGCTGAAGAACATTAAACGATACCTCTCGCTTGTTGTTACGGCAGCCGTGGCGACCTGCGCGATAGCGCAAGGCACCGTCACGCTGGACTCGTGCCGCAGCATGGCTCTGCAAAACAACAAGGAGTTACGTCAGGCCGAGGTTAAGATTTTGGGGGCCAGTTATCAACGCAAGGAGGCCGCGGCGGCTTATCTGCCGAGCGTCGACCTTGAGGCGTCGTACCTGTACAACAGCCGGAAACTCTCGATGGTCGCCGAAGACCAGTTGTTGCCCACCAAGTCGTTCAACCTGCAAACCCAGCAGTACGATTTCAACCTGGCCGTCAACCCGATGACCGGCGAGCCCATCACCACGCCCAGCGGCCAGTATGTGCCGTCGACGGTGGCCTTGCTGCCCAAGAGCGCGCTCACGTTCAACATCCACAACATCTTTGCCGGCGCCATCACCGTGACGCAGCCGCTGTACATGGGTGGAAAAATCAAGGCGATGAACGAACTCACCCGCTACGCCGAGGACCTGGCGCGACAGATGCGCGACAGCCGCGTGGAGGACGTGATTTACGACGTTGATGCCGCCTACTGGCAAGTGGTGTCGCTGAAGGCCAAGGAGGACCTTGCCGAGAGTTACCTCAACCTGGTTGAGAGCCTCGACAAGGACGTGAAGAGAATGCTCGAGCAGGGCGTTGCCACGCGTGCCACGCTGCTGAGCGTGGATGTGAAAGTTAACGAGGCGCAGGTTGACCTGACGCGTGTGCGCAACGGTGTGGTGCTGTCGCGCATGCTGCTGGCGCAGTTGTGCGGCCTTCCGGTGAACACCGTGATGACCCTTGCCGACGAGGGCCGCGAGGACTTCGAGCCGACGCTCCGCCCCACCGAGATCGACATGGAGCACGTGTACAAGACCCGTCACGACCTGCAGTCGCTTGAGTTGGCCACCCGCATCTACGAGGAGAAGGCCAACGTGGCTCGCAGCGAGATGATGCCCCAGGTTGTCGCCATCGGCGCCTTCCACATGACCAACCCCAACACGTACAACGGCTTTGAGAACCGCTTTGCCGGCGCATTCTCCATCGGCGCGATGGTCAAGGTGCCCCTTTGGCACTGGGGCGGCCCTCAGAACAAGTACAAAGCCGCGCTGACCGAGGCCATGGTCAAGCGCCTGGAGATCGACGACGCTAAAGACAAAATCGCGCTTCAGGTGAGTCAGGCCAACTATCGCATGCAGGAGTCGTGGAAGACCTACGAGATGACGCGCGCCAACCTGGAGAAGGCCGAGGAGAACCTGCGCATCGCACAGGTCGCCTTCACCGAGGGCATGGCCACCACCGACGAGGTGCTCACGGCCCAGACGGCGTGGGTGAAGGCCAACAGCGAGAACATCGACGCGCAAATCGACCTGCGCATGTGCGACGTCTACCTCTCGAAGGTCACCGGCAATCTGAATTGGAACACCGCATATTGAAGTTGTCAATCATTAATCACGAAATAACATCATCATTATGAGTACCGATAATCAACAAGAACAAAAAGTGGTGCAAGCCGAACTTGACCACGCAAAAGACCAGCAGCGCACCATCGTACGCAAGCGCGACCGCGCCTTGCTGGCAGCCATCGGCGTGTTTTCCGTGGTATTGGGCTGTGTGGCTATCTTAGGCTTATTATTGATCAAGCCACCGAAGGACATCACCCAAGGCCAGGCCGACTGCGACGCCGTGCGCGTGAGCGGCAAGACGCCGGGCCGCGTGGTTCGCTTCTTCGTAAACGAGGGCGACGTGGTGCACAAGGGCGACACCCTGGCGAGCATTTACTCGTCGACGCTCGACGCCAAGATGTATCAGGCCCAATCGATGCAGCAAGCCGCTGCTGCCACGAGCCAGAAGGCATCGGCCGGCACGCGCGACGAGTTGAAGAAGAGCGCCTACAACCTGTGGCAGCAAGCCATTGCCGCCGAGACCATCACGCAAAAGACCTACCAGCGCATGGAGAACCTCTTTGCGCAGGGCGTCGTCACTGAGCAGAAGCGCGACGAGGCCAAGGCCGCCTACGAGGCCGCCACCGCCGCCACTGCCGCCGCCAAGTCGCAATACGACATGGCGCTGAACGGCGCGCAGAGCGAGGACAAGGCCGCCGCACGCTCGATGGAACGTGCCGCACGAGGCTCGGTGATGGAAGTGCAGTCGCTGCTCGAGGACCAATACCTCATCGCGCCCTGCGACGGCGAGGTGAGTGCCATCTACCCCCACGAGGGTGAGTTGGTGGCCATGGGCGCACCGGTGATGACCATCAGCAAACTCGACGAGATGTGGGTGTCGTTCAACGTGCGCGAGCAGATGCTCAACGACCTGCCCATGGGCAAGCAGGTGGATGTCACCATCCCCGCCCTGGGCGACAAGGCCACGAAGATGGAAATCTTCTACATCCACGACCGCGGCAGTTACGCCGCATGGAACGCCACCAAGGCCTACGGCCAGTACGACAGCAAGACCTTCGAGGTGAAGATGCGTCCGGTGGAGCACATCGACAATCTTCGCCCGGGCATGAGCGTGCTTCTGAAATAACGAGAATTGCGTGAACTGAGCGACACGAGATGGACTTAAAGTTATTTTTCAACGAGGCGGTAAAGCGCGGGCTGGTGCAACTGGTTCGCCGCAAGATTTACTACATCATGATGGTTGTAGCGCCCTTGTTGTGCAGTCTGTTCTTGCTCAGCCTGATGGATGGCGGCTCGGTGACCCGCGTTCCCGTGGGCGTCGTCGACCTGGACCAGTCGTCGCTGTCGCGCAACATCGAGCGCAACCTTGCCGCCATGCAAGGAGTGCACATCATCAAGCACTACGACACTTACGCCAGCGCCGAGGCCGCTGTGCAGAGCGGTGAGATCTTGGGCTTCTTCCTCATGCCGGCCGACCTGGAACGCTCAGCGCTCAATGCCGAGAGTCCCAAGGTGAGTTACTACATCAACTACGCCTACTTCTCGCCGGCATCGTCGCAGTATCGCGGCTTCAAGACGGTGAGCGTGCTCGCCAATGGCGGCATAGTGAAGACGGTGCTCGACGCCACCGGCCTGGTCGACGGCGAGACGGTGAGCAACGTCCTTCAGCCCATCGCCAGCCACGCCCACGCCCTCAACAACCCGTGGGCCAACTACAGTTACTACCTCAACGCCTCGTTCGTCCCGTGCTTCCTGGCACTGTTCATACTGCTGATCACGTCGTTCTCGATAGGAGCCGAACTCAAGTATGGCACGTGCCGCGAGTGGATTAGCAGCGCCGGCGGCTCGATGGGCTTCGCCATCTTCGGCAAGATGTGGCCTCACACGCTCATTTTCACCATCACTGGGTGGACGATACAGTTGATTATGTACCGCATCTACGGCATGCCGCTGAACTGCAACCCGTGGAACATGATTATCGCCATGTTCCTCTTTGTGCTCGCAAACCAAGCCTTTGCCCTGCTGATGATGTGCATCGTGCCCAACTTCCGCTACGGCGCCACGCTGTGTTCGCTGTTCGGCATGTTGTCGTTCTCGTTCTGCGCGTTTTCCATCCCCAGCGAGACGCTGTATCCGTGGATCAACGCGCTGGGCCACATCATGCCGGTGCGCTACTATTTCTTGCTCAGCATCGACCAGGCGCTCAACGGCATCGACCTGTACTATTCGCGCGTGTACTATGCCGCGCTGATAGTGTATCCGCTGCTGCCCCTGCCATTGCTGGGCCGCCTCAAGCATGAGTGTCTGAATCCCATTTACATTTAAAATCCGGCATCGCCATGATAATAAAAAATATCACACAATGGTTTCACGACTTGGCTCACGTGTGGGTGCGCGAGTGCTGGCTGGTGCTTCACGAGAAAGGAGCAATAATCTTCTTCTTTGTGCTGTGCGCCATCTATCCACTGCTCTATGCCACCATCTACAATCCTGAGATAGTGCGTGACGTCACCGTGGTGGTTGTCGACGACGACCGCAGCCAAGAAAGCCGCGAGTTGTGCCGCCAGTTGGATGCCACGCCCGAGGTGTGTGTGGTGGCTTATGCCGCCGACATGCAGGAGGCTCGCCGCATGATGAACGAGAAGCGCTGCTACGGCATCGTGCACGTGCCTCGCGAATACAGCACGTCGCTGTCGCGTGTCGAGAAAGCCGACATCGACGTGTACTGCGACATGGGTGTGTTGCTGCGATATAAGCAGATTGTCACCGCTGTGACCAATGTGCAGCAGCACCTCACCAGCGAGATTCAGGCTGCCAAGATGGCCGCGGTGACCACCGCCGGAGCCATCATCGAGAGCGAGGAGGTGCCCTTGGGCAACACCGCTATGGGTCTGGCCAGCGCCGTGCTGCCCTGCATCCTCATGCTGGTGCTGCAACAGAGCATGCTGCTGGGCATAGGCACGCTGCACGGCGGCAGCCGAGAGAGGCGACTCGCCAACCGCGGCCACGACCCGATGGAGGTGCCCGCCGGAGTGACCTCGACGGTGATAGGCAAGGCGCTGTGCTACGTGTTTATGTACGCCATTCCCATGGTGTACGTGCTGTACTTGGTGCCCAAGTTCTTCGACTTCCCGCAGAATGGCCGGTTGCTCGAGGTACTCACCTTCACCATCCCCTTCCTGCTGGCCTCGGCCATGCTGGGTCAGGTGCTGAAAATCTTTGTCAACGACCGCGAGTCGGCATTTATCGCCCTGGCCTTCACCAGCGTGATTTTTGTGTTCCTCACCGGCATCTCGTGGCCGCGCTGCGCCATGAACTCGTTCTGGCTCGCCATGGGCAACATGATTCCCAGCACGTGGGCCGCCAACGGATATATCTCGCTGCAGACCGGCGGCGCCACGCTGCGCCAGGTGGAAATCAACTACTGGATGCTGTGGCTGCTGGTGATACTATACTTCGTGCTGGCCTGCATCGTCGAGTACTACCTGTGCCGTCCCCGCTGGCGCCGCATGCGCCACTACGCCAAGCGCGACGCGGGTGCCCTGATGCGCGAGGAATACCGCCGCCAGGCCGTCGACATCCTTGAGTAAAACGCTTTAAAATAATAGTTTGGATTATGAAAAGAAGTGCTATTATTTCGATATTTTGCGTGTTAGTGGCAACTATTGCCTCGCCCGCCCGTGGCGCTGAGACACCCGCCGACAGCACGGCGAGCATGATGTATCTGCCACTGATTTTCGACACACAAAACCCGAGCAAGCCCGAGAGCATCACGGCGCCCGAGGTGCAGTTGCCCACGCCGGGCTATGACCTCGACAGCCACTCGCAGTGGCTCAGCGACGCCCAGGCCCGCCAAAGCCACGAAGCCCAGGTGCGCTACCGCGCCATGCTCGAAAACCCGCAGTTGGTGGCATTCAACACGCAGTCGCTGCCCGAAGCGCCTCACGACCGCATCCTTACCTCGGCACCCAGCGAGGGACTGCTGTCGGTGGCCCCGCCGCAGGTGGTCGAGCCCACCGAGGCACCACCGGCTCCCGAAGTGAGCATGCACGACTGGCTGCACACCTTCGTGGGGTCGCTGCACTTCACGCAGGCATATATCAGCGACAACTGGTATCAGGGCGGAACGAACAACCTTAACATCCTGGCCGACATCAAGTGGGACTTCAACCTCAACCAGGACTTGCATCCCAAATGGCTGTTCAACAACACCATGGCCTATAAACTCGGTGTGACCACCGCGCAGGCCGACACCATCCGCGACTACATGATTAACGAGGACAACTTCCTGTTTACCTCGCAATTAGGTTACAAGGCGGTGAAGAACTGGTACTATAGTGTGATGTTGCAGTTCAAGACACAGTTTTTCAACAACTACAAGCCCAACAGCAACGACCTCACGGCATCGTTCCTCTCGCCGGGCGAGTTGAACCTGGGTCTCGGTATGACCTATGACTACAAGAGCGCCGACGGGTCACGCACCTTCACGCTGGCCATCGCCCCGCTGTCGTACAACATGAAGATATGCCGCGACATCAAGAAACTCAACCCGGTGAACTTCGGCATCGACGCCGACCACCACTTCAAGCACAGTTTCGGTAGCAACCTCGAGGCGAAATGGATGATTAAGTTCAACGCCAACATCACGTGGCAATCGCGCTTCTACGTGTTTACCGACTACAGTTACGTGCAGGGTGACTGGGAGAGCACCTGGGACTTCGCCATCTCTCGCCACCTGAACACGCAGATTTACACCCACCTGCGCTACGACCGCTCGCATCCACGTCACGACGACTGGAAATACTGGCAATTCAAGGAAATCTTGAGTTTCGGCATCACTTACCGCTTTGCCACGATGTAAGCCATGATTAGGCGCACAGGCATATTGCTGACCTTAGTGGCGCTGACATGGACAGCGGCGGTGTGCGGCGTGCCCGAACGCGGCTCGCTGCTGCCGGGCATCGACGAGGACTCGATGCGCGTGCGCCTTGCCGAGAGCGACCTGCAACCGCTGGAGGGTATCTGGTACTACCCCAACGAGCAACTCACGCTGGGCATCGAGCGCTGGCGCGGCGACGACAACATCCAGTACCGCATCATCCTGCTCGACTGTGACGACGCCGAGACGCTGCCCGGCATGATTATGGGCTATATCGCGCCCACGGCGGTTCCCACGAAATACCAGATGTGGCTCTTCAGCGAGCGCGACCGCCTCACCTTGCTCAAGCCGCTGAACTGCGTGGCCACGCTGAGCAGCAGCGGCACATCGCTGACCTTCGACCCGCCACACTGGCGCGTGAAGGTGCGCGTGAACTTCGCGAGATTCCTGCCCAACCTATTCCGCGCCATCAGCATCATCCCCGAGAAGGTCGAGGAGCGCGTGCCGGTGGGATTCAACAAGATTTACCCCGAAGGAGGCGACGGAAACCCCTTTATGCGAATAAGATACTTATGAAACGACTGCTTTACCTCTTAGCGGCAGCCCTGCTGGCCACTGTGCCTGCCCAAGCCCGCACACGCACCACACAGCGCAACCTGCACACCGACGCCGTGGTGATGCAACCCATAGCGCCAGCGCCCGGCGACTCGCTCACCGTCGACCAAGCCGACATCACGCTGCGCGGCTACAGCAAGCGCGCCAGCGACAGCAAAGAGACGTTTTTTGTGACCAACAACACGCAGTATCGCCTCTCGGCCATACGCATCACCATGCGCTACACCGGCATGGACGGCGTGATGCTGCACGAGCGCGAGGTCACCGTGCCCGTGACGCTCAACCCGGGCGACACGCAACTGGCGAGCGTGCGCTCCTGGGATCCGCAGCACAATTTCTACTACTACGGCAGTTCGCGCCCCCGCAAGGCCGCCACACCCTACCAGGTAGCCTACCGCCTCCTCGGCTACGACATCACCGTCGGCCGGTAACCGCCTCACAGCACAATAGCAATAATAGCAACCATGGGATTCTATGGTTGCTATTACTTATTATTGGTGTCCGATAAAAACCAGGGGTGGCAGATGTAGACGCAATTGGTTCTGTTACCCCAAAGGGGGCTAAGAACGCACGATTTAGATGTATCAATCAAAATAATAACATGAATATGAACACATTTAACCCACATTTTGCTCCACTACGCGCCATGGCGCGTCCCTACAAATTGTCTGGAAACATTGCAAAAACACTGAGGGGCTTCGCTTGGCAGCACATGGCGCGTCCCTACAAATTGTCTGGAAAAATTGCCTCTATGACGCGTTCCTACACCCTGGCCAGCCCAAAAGGGCTACAAAGCAAGCCCATTATTTATGAACTTGATGTTTTTGCTTGACATTCAATGAATTGTGAATGTTTAAAAAAAATTATCGGACAACAATAATTACTTATATATTGTTGCTTACGTGGGGGTTATGTTAGGCGGCGGAGGAAGTAGGGAGGGATGGGCGTTTGGAAACTGAGGTGCTCGCCGGTGACGGGGTGCGTGAAGGCGATTTTGATGGCGTGCAGGCAGTGGCGCGTGCCGGGCTGCTCCTGGCGGCCATACTTGCCGTCGCCAGTGACGGGATGGCCGATGTCGCGCATGTGCACGCGAATCTGGTTCTTGCGCCCCGTGAGCAATTTCAATTCAATCAGCGAGTGCTCCTGCGCGCGCTCAAGAATCTGCCACGTGGTGATGGCATACTTGCCGCCGTTGTCGGTGGGGCTGCTGATCACCTTCATGTTAGGCGTGTCTTTCAGCCAACTCTCCACGCGCCCATGGTCTTCTTCCATGATGCCGTCGACCACAGCCACGTAGCGACGGTCGGTGACAATGTTGTGCCAGTCGTGCGTAAATGCCTGCTGCACCTGCGTGTCCTTAGCGTAAATCATCAAGCCCGATGTGCGGCAGTCGAGACGGTGCACCACATGCGCTGTGCAGCGCTGTCGCGTCTCCACAAAGTGGCGGTCGAGCAGCGACTTCATGTTCAGGCTGCCGGCGCCCACGCCCATCGACAGTACGCCGGGCGCCTTGTCGACGACCACAAGCCACTCATCCTCGTAGACGATATTGTAATGCTTGCTAGTTTCGGCCGTGGTGGCTGGCTGGCGCCTGATGGTGATTACGTTGCCGGGGTCCAGGGGGAAGTCGACGTGAGTCTGCACGCGCCCGTCGACGCTCACTCCGCCCTTTGTAAGAATCGATTTTGCCTTGTTGCGGCTTATGCCGTCGAGGCTTTTCATGACGAAGTTGAGCAGTTTGTCGGGCTCACGCACGGTGAACGCCATCGATCGGTCGGCCTGTCGCGGCACGCGGTGGTTGTGTTGACGTTTCATGGTACGCTTAATCGAAGAGGTGAGTCAATCGGCTGAAAATGCGGCTGCGCGTGCTCTCGGTGGGCTTGAGGTTGTGGCTCTCGCGCATCGACTCAATGGCCTTGCGCTCGTCGGCGCTAAGAGCCTCAGGCACGTAAATCATGACGTTTACCAGCATGTCGCCGTTGCCGTAACGGTCGGGGCTGGGCAGTCCTTTACCGCGCAGGCGCAACACGGTGCCGGGCTGAGTGCCGGCTTTGATGTTGACGCGCGCCTGTCCGTCGATGGTAGGCACGTCGACCTTGCCGCCAAGCACTGCGGTGGGGAAGTCGAGCAGCATGTTGTAAATCAAGTCGTTGCCATCGCGCACGAGGTTCTTGTCGGGAGCCTCCTCAATGACGATGAGCAGGTCGCCCGGCATGCTGTTCTCGCCCGGCGCGTCGTTGCCGCGTCCGCTCATCTTGAGCACCATGCCCTCGGCCACTCCGGCGGGTATGTTGACGCTCACAATCTCCTCCTTCTTGATCAGGCCTTGGCCATGACAATCGGGGCAACGCTCCTTTATGATCTTGCCTGTGCCGCCGCACTGGTGGCACTCGGTCTGCGTCTGCACGCGTCCGAAAATCGACTGCTGGATGCGCATCTCCACGCCCTGTCCGTGGCAGTTGGGACACGTCTCCATTGCGGTGCCGTTTTTCGCGCCCGTGCCATGGCAACTGTGGCATGCCGTGGAGCGAGGAATCTTGAGTTTCTTCTCCACACCATGTGCTATGTCGGCCAGCGTGAGTTTCACCCTCACGCGCAAATCGGTGCCGCGCATCACCCGCTGTCCGCGTGACCCGCCGCTGAAGCCGCTGAAACCGCCGCCAAAGCCACCGAAGTTAAATCCGGCACCGAACACCTGGTTCAGGATGTCGTTGATGTCGAAGCCACCGAAACCACCGTAGCCACCGCCCATCTGGTCGCCGGAGAAGCCAAATTGGTCGTAGCGAGCGCGCTTGTCGGCGTTGCTGAGCACATCGTAGGCCTCGGCAGCCTCCTTAAACTTCTCCTCGGCATCCTTTTTCTCGGCATCGCTCTTGCCCTGCTGACGGTCGGGGTGATACTGGATGGCCAACTTGCGGTAAGCCTTCTTGATCTCTTCGGTCGTGGCTTTCTTGTCGACGCCCAGCACCTCGTAATAATCTCTCTTATTTGTTGCCATTCTGCTGTATCTTAACAGATTAGAAAATCTCTAATCTATAATCTCTAATAATCTAAAATTACTGTCCTACGACCACCTTGGCGTGGCGCAAGACCTTGTCGTTGAGCATGTAGCCACGCTGCGTGGTGTCGATCACCTTGCCGCGCATGGTCTCATCGGGTGCGGGGAACATCGTCACTGCCTCGTGGAGGTCGGTGTCAAAGTCCTTTCCGGTCGACTCGATGGGAGTGACATTGTTTTGCTCAAGATATTTCATAAACTTGTTGTAAATCAAGTCAACGCCCTCGCGCAGTGCCTCCAGGTCATCGCCCTTGTGCATGGCTTCTACAGCCCGCTCAAAGTCGTCGACGACCGGCAGCAACTCCTTCAGTGCCCGCTCGGCACCGTTTTTCACAAGGTCTTGCTTCTCCTTGAGGGTGCGCTTGCGATAGTTGTCGAAGTCGGCGGCCAGGAAGAGGTATTGTCGCTTCTGCTCGGCCAGTTCGGCCTGCATCTTCTCAATCACGTCCTCGGCGCTGGCGGCCTCATCGGCACTGGCACCCTCCTCGTGCTCATCGACCATCGTCACGTCGGGGTCGACGGGCTCTTCTTGCTCGTTCATTTCAGGCTCTTCGGCCTGTTGCATCAGCGGCTCTTCGTCCTGCTGAATGGTGTGTTTCTTCTTATTCTTTGGCATATTTGATGTGTTAATTTTTCAATGTTATTGATTCAGGGGAAAACACGTGCAAAAACCCTGCCAACGCGCGTAGCACGCTGGCTCGAGAAGGTTGTCGCACAGGAGTTATGGCAAAGTCATGACGTGCACGGCGCAGTCTGCCATCGTGTCAGCGATGTCCTCTGCCAAGTTGGCACTGTCGAAGATGCCGAAAATCGCCGACCCTGAGCCGCTCATCGCGGCATATTGCGCCCCGGCGTCGAGCAGGGCGGCCTTGATGAGCCACAGCCTCGGATGCTCGCCGAAGACGCTCGGCTCGAAGTCGTTTTTCAGCGCGCCGTCCCACATGGGTATCGGCTGCTTCACCACATCGCGCGCCAGCAGTGCGGGCGCTTGCGGCGTCACGTGGGCATAGGCCTGCTTGGTGGGCACGCTCACGGGCGGCTTGACGAGCACCAGCGTCATGCCGCTCAGGGCGACCTCCACCGGAGTGAGCACATCGCCGATGCCTGTGGCCTGCATCGGGCGATTGTAGATAAAGAACGGGCAGTCGGCACCCAGCGTTGCCGCCAACTGTGCCAGCCGCTCGGGCGAGAGCCCCAGTTCAAACATCGCGTTGAGCATCGTAAGTGTGTGGGCCGCGTCGCTCGACCCGCCGCCCAGCCCGGCACCGTCGGGGATGTGCTTGTAGAGGAAGATATCGACCGGCGGCACGGCATATTCGCGTTGCAGCAAGCGGTAGGCGCGCATCACCAGATTGCTCTCGACGGGGCAATCCACGGTGTTGCCGTAGCACGTGAGGGTGCTGTCGGTGCCTTCGGCAGGCACAATCTCGAGCACGTCGGTCAGCGGAATGGGGTAAAACACCGTCTCGAGGTTATGGTAGCCGTCGGCACGGCGCTCCACAATGTTGAGTCCCAGATTTATTTTTGCATTAGGAAAGGTAATCATATTCAGCAACTTTGTTTTCGCCACAAAATTACAAAATTTTTCCGAAACGCCCCAATGTGTGGCCAGTGGGGATGTGAACTGGGAGGGAGAAATGAAAACTCCCCATAGTTCCGCGGGATTGGGAATTATGGGGAGTGATTGCGGGTGAGGCACGCTTTCCAGGCGTGTAAACTTAGTTGACGGCGACTTTTTGGCCTGCAGCGATGTAGATGCCTGGGGCCAAGGCGTCGATGACGGTTTGGCCTGCCTCGATATCGCGCTGAACGACCACACGGCCCGCCATGTCGACAACGGTCAGCGTCATCGCCTGCGGCGCGTTGACCGTGATGCAGCCGTTGCCGCCCACCACCGTCAGGGCATCGCTGTCGAGGTCGTCGACGCCGGTCACCACTTGCCCGTTAGCCGTCCAATTAAGGTAAAACTCGCTTTCGCTGACGCCATTGTTGTAACGATAGGTCTCGGTGCCGTGACCATTGGGCGAGTCCACACCTTCCTCGTTGTCCAAGACCACAATGTCGCCAATGATGGTGCCAGGGTCGAGCGTGCCATAGTCGGCGCGGGCATTGCGGCGAGTGCCTTCAACTTCCTGTGTCCAAGTGATTTTGGTCAGGTCGACACAGTCTTGTGCAAGCGACTTGCCCTGGGTGCCCGAGGTGGCGTTGCGGCCATAGGTGCGGGTGTCGTCGCTCGACTCGTCGTCCTCGACGCACATCTGGCTGTTCAGGAAGTTGCCGCCGCCAGCGTTCTCGGTCGACTGGTCGAGTTGGAAGTAGTAGAGATGCTTCGACTGGAAGCGCGACACGTTGGCAGTAATCGAGCGACCGTTGCCCTGATCCTTGATGCTGTCGGCCGTAAGGCTGCCGCACTGGCTCAGGTCGATGCCATTGATGTGGTTGTTCTCGAAGCGGATGGCCTGCAAACTGTTGTGCGGGCCGCTACCCATATCGATGTGGAACAGATTGTTGTTGCTTGCCGAGATGGTCTGAATGTCGGCAGCATCGGCAAAGGTCAGTTCGCGAATCTTGTTGTTGTCGCAGTCCATAAACTGCAACTTGGTGTTAGCCGCCAAGTCGAGGTCGATAGTGCTGCAATTGCGCAGGTTCAGATGGGTCATATTAGTGCTTGCGGCGGGCACCAATTCCTGTATGCCGATGTTGTTGTAGCAGTCGAGCCAATGTATGCCGGCCAGCGACGACACATCGAGTTTGGTGAGCGCGTTGCGGTCGCATCGCAAGGTGTCCATGCCGGCGCATTGTGCCACACGCAGTTCGCCCGGCAGAGCGCAGTTGCTTACCCACAATGTCGTGAGCGCGGTGTTGGCATCGACGTCGAAGCGGCCGTCGCTCACGTTCTCGCCGAGCAGCACGTCGTTGTAGGCGTGCAGCACACGCAAGTCGGTGCAGTCGGGCAATCCAGTGATCTCGGGCAGGGATGGATTGTCCTCGCAATAGAGATTTCGCAGTTCGGTGTCGTCGTCGACGTTAAGCACGGCGAGGTTAGGCAATGCCTCGGCACGCACCTGCAGCAGGCCGGAGATTGGCGTGTTGGCACATCCGTCGTCGCTGGGCGTGGTGTTGCCGTTGCGGGCCGCCAGGGTGCAACCGCCGGCATACACTTCCTCCAAAGCCTTGTTTTGGTTCAAATACAGGTAGTGGATGGGGTTGCCGTCGACCTTGAGCACCTTGAGTTTCGAGGCAACGCTCACGCCGATGGAGTCGAACATGCTGTAACTCACATCGAAGTATTCCAGCATGCTGCCGCCCTCCACGCCAGTGTCGTGGATGTTGATGCTGCCCTTCATCATCTCGGGCGACTGGCCATACATGTAGCGAGCCGACACCTTGATCAGGTTAGGATTGTCCTTGATGCCCAAGGAGCGCATGCCGTTGTTGTCGGCATAAAACTCCTTCAGGTTTTGGCAGTGCTTAATCCATACGAAGCCACCCGAGGGCTTACCGCCGTCGTCGTGCAGCGGTGTCGTCTCGCTGATGCGGTCGATTGCCGTCTCCTGAATGCGGCAGTCGCTCACGTTGAGATACTCGAGCGCAGCGAGGTTGTGTGCGTCGAATTTGCGCAGTCCCTGGCGATACACCAGCTGCTGGTTCTTGCCGTAGGTGCGGGTGTCTTCGCCGCGGTCGAAGCCGTTGTGCTGCAAGTCGAGGTATTTGAGCCCCGTCTGCTTGTAGAGGTGTATCGAGTCGATCTGGTTGTAGCTCATGTCGAGCCACTCGAGGCCAGTGAGGTCGTCGAGGTTGGGCAGATTAGCGTGTGCTGGCACGGCAGAGATGTTCACAGTGACGCTTTGCCCCGTCTCCGGGTCTTTATAATGATAGTTGTTGGTGGCCGGGATGGCGGTGCCATTGCTGAACAGCGTGAAGGCATTGTGGCTGCCGTTCAGCATCTTCACCGCGCTCAGACCGGCCAGCGAGCCGTCCTGGCCGATGCCTGTAAACGAACTGTTGCTCAAGTCGATGGAGTGGAGGCCGGTGTTGCCCAGCAGATACAGGCCGCTGCCGTCGCTCATCGTCGCGTTGGCGGTGGTGACGTGCAGGTTGGCATTGCCATGCAGTTCGAGGGTGGTCATCTGCGGGTTGTCGCCAATCTTCAGTGCCGAGAGGCTGGAATTCTCGGCCTTGAAACTGGTGAAGCCGTTGTTGCCCAAGTCGAGACCCAGAAGCGCCCCGGTGGAGCCAAGTTCCATCTGTGCCGGGAATGAATTGTCCTGTGCATAAAGGAATTGCACCGGCGAGCCGTCGGGCACGGCGACTCCGGTCAGCAGGTTGCTGTTCAAGTACAACGAACTGCAATCGAAGGGCAGGGTTGCTGGCACCGCCGTGTAGGCGTTGTTGCTGAGATTCAGCGCGGTAAGGTGGCTGCAATTAGTTGTGGTGATTGCCGGCAGCGTGCTGCTGTCGCTATAGCCTTGGTTGGTGAGGCCCACCTGGGTGAGGGCGGTGTTGCCGCTCACATCGAGACTCTCCAGAGCGCGGCAATTGTTGACGGTAACAGCGGGCAGCGAGGTGTTGCCGCCGATTTTCAGCGTCTTCAGTGCAGCGAAACCGTCGAGCGTCTTGGCGGCCGAAATTTTGTCGTTGCTGAAGTCGATGTAGTCAAGCGAAGCGAAATTGCTTCCCACAAAGGTGGGCATATTCTGCAAATACAAGTTACCACCGCTCATGTCCAGGTATTTGAGCCCTGTGGCATGATTGAGAGTGGCGAGGTATTTCATATTGTTGTTGCCGCTAACGATGAGCGTGTCAAGGGCTGGGCTGTCGCTGCTCCAGGTCAATCCGTCCTGCTTGATAGCGGCATTGCTGGCCTTAAACACCTTTAAATTTGGATTATTGCTCAGGGTGAAGTTCTTGGCAGTGGCGCTGTTGTTGCTGATATCGATATACTCAAGGGCGGTGTTGTTGCCGAAACCGATGCTGTTGGTCAAGCCGCAGTTGCGCAGGCTCACATACCTCAACTGCGATGCATTGCCGAGGGTGGAGATGTTGCCCAAGTTTGGGTTGTCGTCGGCAATAAGAGTGTCGAGCTGCGTAAGATTGGTCAAAACCAGCGCGTCGCTGCCGTAGCCATTGTTAGTAACATTCAAGTACTTCAGCCCAGTCTGGGCACCGATACCATCCGACCATCCGTCCATGCTGGTATTGCCCGAAAGGTCCAAACGCTCAAGCGACGATACATTATAGTGTGAATTGATAGCTTTAAAATAGCCAATATTGCAGCCAGCAAGATACAACTCTTTAAGCTTAAGACCAACGGCTAAATTGATATAATTACTATTGTTTGAATAGTTGCTGTTGAAGCCGCGTAAGCTGGTGTTCCTCGAGAGGTCGAGCACTTCGAGGTCGGGGTTGTTGCCCAAGTCGACGGTCGACAGGCTGTTGTCCGAGGCAATGAGAGTCTGCAGGTTGACAAAGTTGCCAATGCCAGCCAGACTGCTGATTTGGCGGCCGCTAACGTCGAGATAGAGGACGGTGGCCGGCGTGAACACGCTGCCGTCGCTGATGCCCAATTGTCTGGCTATGCCTTCGCGGAACCCCGGGTCGCTATAGCCGTTAGACGTCGTGAGGGCATGCACCGTTGCCTGGCTGCCCGAGGTGTTGTAATAGCCGTTGGGCACATACACGAGGTTGCCGGTTTGATGGGCATTGGAGCCACAGTTAAGCACAAGTTTGCTGATGCCATACCAATCGGCGGTATAGTATTTAAACACATCAAACCCAGCGCCGTCCTTGCCAGCATACTCCATTTGATAGCCTGGCCAACCCGTTGAGCCGAGTTGCTGCTCGTTGCTGTTGAGGAAGTGAACGTATGGCGCATGTTCGGCATCGTTTCCCCAGTCGGGAGGGCAGTTGAAGTAGATATAGCCCTCGTTGGCACCAAATTGGGGCATTACACCAAACCAAGTGGAGTGGCCGTCGTAGACAAACCGTGCCACGCCGTTCACGCCAGGCACTTGCAGAATATTGCCGGTTTGATTGTCGCTTGAGCCCATGTTGAAAATGATATTCACACCATTGCTGTCGTCGACAGCCTTTTCCCAATAGCCCTCGGCATCTTTTTGGGTAAACACGTCGCCTGGCCAACCACCGGTAAGTATTGCCCCAGAGTTGTCGTAAGCATACATGTATGGCGCCTCACCGCCTTTCAGCACCTTGATTGTGATGGAGGCCTGTGCCGTGATGCCACTTAACATCATCATCGCCGCAAGAATTGCGGCCTGTAGCAGAGATAGTCGATTATTTCCCATAACGTAATTGCTTATGTTGTCTTATTTATCGAATGAAGTCGCTAAATTAGTGAAAAACTAAATAAAACGCAACATTTTGTTGTATTTTTTGCCAATTTAGCCCCCATTTGACAAAAATGTATAAATCAACTTGTGACGATTTTGAGTTTATAGAACCCACATTTACATCTAATAATCACTCGATTTTGGAGGGCTTGGCATAATATACGGTGTGGATTGTCGTTTTCTTTAATATGAAAACAAAGTTACTCGTCATTGCCGCTGCAATTCTGGTCGCACTATGCTCGTGTGACAAGGTTAACAACACCGAAGTCCCCAACTACACGGTGCGCATCAACTTGGGCACCTATGCCCTGTGGAACACTTACGGAGTGGCCGGCGTGGGCGACTACCGCATCTTTGACCGCGGTCGCCAACTGCCGTCGAACTTCCCTTATAACGTAAACACTTACACCGGCTATGGCGGCGTGCTGCTGTTTATGGGGCTCGACTCGTCGACGGGCGACTATATGCCGCTGGCCTTCGACGCGGCCTGCCCGGTGGAGAACATGCCCAATGTGTCGATTGGCATCGACGCGTCGACATTGGAGGCGGTGTGCCCCAAGTGCGGCTCGCGCTACAACGTGCTCAATGGTGCCGGAGGCCCGCTGGGCGGCCCGGCGCTCACGCAGCGTTACGGCTTGCGAATCTACAAAGTGCGCGCATCGCAAAACGGCGGCTACATCATTACGTCGTACTGACGCTTGACACACCCTTTCAACACTGATTTCTAACGCGGATTTCGCGAATTTGATTTTTAACCACAATCGTCTTAGTCTGATTTATGCTGAAAATCTAATATCAAAAATGCACAAAATGTGGTGCGGGGTTGTGAGTAGATGAAGAAATGAGTAATTTTGTGGTCACAAAATTCAGTCGCTACTTACGATTATGAAACACATCATCACCTCACTTGCTTTTGCCCTGTGCATTGCCGCCATGGCCGTGGCACAGTCGTCGAGCCACCAATACATCACTGTGGTTGCCGAGCCCGACCATGCCGACTGGACGTACCACGTGGGCGAGACGGCGCATTTCACCGCCTATGCCATCTGCGAGAACGTGCGCATGGCAAATACCGAAATCACCTACAGTTACGGTCCCGACAAACTCGATGCTGTGGCCAGCGGCACCGTCACCACCGACGACACTGGGATGGCCCACTTCGACGTGCCCGGCGCCAGCGCGCCCGGCTTCACCAGCGTGCGCGTGAAGGTGTCGCACGAGGGCCGCGACTACAAGTCGATGACCAACATCGCCTTCGACCCCTACAACATCCAGCCCACGACCACCATGCCAGCCGACTTCGAGGAATACTGGCGCGATGCCGTTGGCAAGGTGTCACGCCTGCCTATGCAGCCTCGACTGCGCTACAGCGCCGAGGAGAGCAACGACCGTGTCGACGTGTACTACCTGCGCATCCAGTCGTACAAAGAGGGCAACTACGTCTACGGCGTGCTCACCGTGCCCAAGACCGAGGGGCGCAAACCCGCCATCCTGCGACTGCCCGGTGCCGCGGTGCGCTCGTTCCACGGGCCGAACGAGTTGGCCTACGAGGGCTTTGTGGTGCTCGAAATCGGGGTGCACGGCATCCCTGTCGACCAGGACGAGGAGATGTATCGCCAACTTGAGAATGGTGCTTTGGCGGGCTACACCACCATGGGCATCGACAACCGCGACACATATTATTATAAACGTTCGATACTTGGGTGCGTCAGGGCGGTTGACTACCTGTGCAGCCGCGACGACGTGGACCCGACGCGCATCGCCACCTATGGCGGCAGCCAGGGCGGCATGCTCTCGATTATGACGGCGGCGTTGAGTCATCACGTGAGCGCCCTGTTTGCCTATTTCCCCGCTTTTTGCGACCTCACCGGCTACTATTACGGCCGCGGCGCCGGCTGGCCACACCTGTTTCGCAACCCCGAAGAGCCCAACCTGCAGGCCCGCATCGAGACGTCGCGCTACTACGACACGGTGAACTTCGCCCGACTGTTGCGCGTGCCCGGCTTCTACGCCTGGGGCTACAACGACCCGGCATGCTGCCCCACATCGACGTTCAGCGCTTATAACGTGATTACCGCGCCCAAGCAACTGCAGGTAGGCCGCGACACAGGCCACTGGCTGTATCCGTGGCAGGTGAGCAACGCGCTGCAATGGCTCAAGAAGCAGTTTAACATGGAGTGACCGTCAGCCGCGCGATGGAGATTAGCCGCACACAGTCAAGCGTAATGCGTGGCGAGCCGCATCATGGCCTACGTGGGGGCGATTTCGGCAGGGCTGTTCGTGATTCACCCTTCAGTGCGTTTCCTGTCGTACGGACTGCTTGCCGGAGGACACTCGCACGCCATGGTGGTGACGTGCTACCTGGCGGTGTGCATCCCGCTGGCCATCGGCTACACGGCCTTATATAAATGGTTAATTCGACTACTGAATAAATGAACGAGCAATTCACAACAGCGAGCGAGGTGGTCGACCTCATGCAAAGTCTTGGCGATGAGCGTCAGGCGAAGGAATTGATGCGCTTCTTCAAGACCGCGCCGGGCGAGTACGGCCACGGCGACCGTTTCTTGGGTCTCAAGGTCCCGGCCACGCGTGCCGTGGCGAAGCGGTGCACGGCGCTGCCACTAAGCGAGGTGGCCACGCTGCTGGACTCGCCGTGGCATGAGGTGCGGCTGTGCGGCTTGCTGACGCTGGTGGCGCAATACGAGGCGCTGTGCTCGCGGCGACGGCTCGATGACGACGCGGCAATCGAGCGGCGCGACGCAATGGTGCAATTTTACCTCGACCATGCCCGCCGGGCCAACAACTGGGACCTGGTCGACCTCAGCGTTTACAAGATTGTGGGGCGATGGCTGGTGACGCCGTCGCGCTGGACCGACGAGCAAAAACTCGCTGCCATCGACGCCTTGGCCGACAGTGACAACCTGTGGGAGCAGCGCATGTCGATGGTGTGCACCATGGAGCCGCTCCGGCACGGCGACCCGTCGTTCACCCTGCGCTACGCCCTGTGGCACCTGCACCACCCGCACGACCTGATGCAGAAAGCCGTGGGATGGCTGCTGCGCGAGATGGGAAAACGCGTGAGCCCCGACGTGCTCCGCGACTTCCTAGCCGAGCACGCACACCACATGCCGCGCACCGCCCTGCGTTACGCCATTGAACACATGGACGCCGACGAACGAAAATTCTGGATGAAAAAATGAACCAAAGCAAAACAAACAGCAACTGGACGTGGCACGTGATTGCCATCGTGACCATCGTGGTGTGGGCGGCATCGTTTCCGTGCACTAAGATTCTGCTTAACAACGGAGTAACGCCCACCGAGATATTCGTTTACCGCACTTTTATTGCCTACGTTGGCCTGCTCATCGCCTCGCGCTTCAGGGTGAAGTTGTGGGGCTGGCGCGACGAGGGGCTGGCGATGCTGCTGGGCCTCACGGGCGGCACGATGTACTTTGTGCTTCAGAACTTTGCCCTGGACCTCACGCTGCTCAGCGATGTGGTGATTGTCATTGCGGTGAACCCGCTGCTCACCATCATGCTCTCGGCGATCTTCCTCAAAGAGGAGCATTTCTCGCTAAAAGTCGTGCTGGGCTCGGTTCTGGCATTCTTAGGCGTGGCGGTGATTACGCTGCGCAACGGCCTGGTGTGGGGCGACGGCCTGCTGGGCAACCTGCTGGCCTTTCTTGCTGCCCTGGCGTGGGCGCTCTATTGCGTGATTTTCAGGGGTGTACAGAGTCGTCACGGCATCCTCGACATCACCCGCAAGGTGATGATCTACGGCGCGGTGTTTGCTCTGCCGGTGCTGTTTTTCGTGCCCACCACGCCGCTGTCGACGCTGCTGCGCACCGACGTGGTCGCCAACATCGTGTTCCTGGGCCTGATATGCTCTATGGCGGCCTTCTTTGTGTGGAACATGGTCATCAAGAAGATTGGCGCCATCGACTCGAGCAACTACCTGTATCTTGAGCCTGTGCTCTCGATGATTATCGGCGCTGTGTGGCTCGGCGAGCCAGTGGGATGGATTGCCGTCGCCGGCTGCGCCATGGTGCTCTTGGGCGTAATCTTAGTCGAAAAAAAGTAATATAACAGATTACAGATTTTTATGGATTGGCGGTGCGTCGTTGGGCGTGCCGCTGATTGTTTTACGCTATGCATGATGCACAAAAGCGGGTGGGGCAGAGAGGAATTTTGCGCAAATTTTTTTGATTTCTTTTGCGTTTTGTTACAATTAATGTATATTTGCAAAATCAATGTAATTGATTGAAATGTAATTGCGAATTTATTAACTACTAAAACAATACTATTATGAGAAAACTATTACTCTTAACGCTTGGCTTGGTGCTGGCCCTGACGGCTGGCGCAGCCGAGGTTTTTGATATTGGCAACCTCGAGTACGAGATTTTGACCAATACAAGTTTCAATGCCGTTAAGGTGCGTGGTGTGAGTAGTGCGGGCCAGACGGCCACCAGCCTCACCATTCCCGGTAATGTGACCTACAACGGCACGTTGTATCGTGTGTATGAAATCAGAGAAAGCGCTTTCGCGTCAAACACTAATCTCAAAACCGTATATATAAAATTTGGTGTGAATACCGTAGGCAGCAGGGCGTTCCAAGGCTGTACGGCACTGAGTTCGGTAACGTTAGGCAGTTCGGTGGCGTCGATTGGGTCCTACGCTTTCGATGGCTGTACGAATCTTACCTCGATGTATCACGTGGGCTTCATGCCTATTACCGACATTTATGCTAACTCTATTCCGAACAACTCGGGCATGAGGCTTTACATCTCCAATTCGACGTACTCCGTGCCATCAGATTTCTCGAGCAAGACCGGTTGGAGCAAGTTTGCAACAATTAGTCATGAACGTGCTTGCTATGACTTCTCTTTGGGCTCACACAACTATGCCGTTGGTGCCCCCGACAATTATGACCCCACTGCCACGCGCAACGCCTATCTGGTGAGTGTCGACGGAAACACAACAACTGTTCAACCGGGCGCTGTATTTACCAACTACGACGTGAAGTTCATAATCTATGGCATCGCACAAGGTGCGTGCCGTGATAAGACCAGCATCACCGCTATCGATTTGACGAATTCCACCAATCTGCAGGTTATTGAGGCATCGGCATTCAGCGGTTGCACCAACCTGTCGTCCATCACATTGCGCAAGGGCTTGACAACCATTAAAAACTACGCTTTCAGCCACACGGCAATTACCAGCCTGGCACTCCCCGCATCGGTGAACAATCTTGGGGATTACAATTTTGTCGACAATTGCCCGAATCTGACAAGCATCAGCGTGGCCAGCGAAAACTCCTCGTTTGCCGCCCATGACGACGCGCTCACCAGCAAGGACAAGAAGACATTATATCGTGTGCCCGAGGGCAAGACGAGTTACGTTATGTCGGAACTCACTGAGAAAATCAACAGTTACGCTTTCTACCAGTGCAAAGTCACTGGAATCAGTTGTTATTATGGTGTGACGACAATTAGCAGCCACGCTTTCGAAGGATGCACCAAACTGACTCAAGTAAGAATTCCCAGTTCGGTGACTTCGCTCGGAGACTATGTGTTCATGGGGTGCACCAGTTTGAGCAAACTGCTTGTGAACTTATCCACGCCCCCCACCATCACGGCCGATAATATGTTCAACGGCGTGACGCGCTCCAATATCACTCTGTATACGCCTTACGACAAGAAGACGGCTTACGAAAACGCTGGTTGGACTGGCTTTAAAGCCTACAACCCCGATCGGGACCAAGCCTACGACATGGCTCTCAGCGGCTACACCTCAACGGGCAACTCGGTGGGTACCACTCGTTACTTCACGGTGGTAAACAACACCTCGGTCACCCGAAATGGCGACATCTTCGACGGCAGCGTGAGGCTTACGCATCACGGCACAAGCACGACTGAAACGTCGATTATAGTCCCCGATTACGTAACATGGAAAGGCAAAAAATATGTGGTCGACGATATTGGCCCATACGCCTTCTACAACTTTACCAGTCTGAAGACGGTGAGACTGCCGTCACACCTTCGCTACATCGGCTACGAGGCGTTCTGGAACGCTCCGCTGGAAGGCACGCTGGCATTGCCCTACGGGTTGTACTCCATCAACAACTACTCCTTTGAGAACACCAACCTCACCCGCCTGATCATTCCCAGTTCGGTAATTACTGTTCCCACCAGCGCGTTCGTCGGAATGAATTCTCTTACTGAACTGGTGCTCAATGGCGCCATTAGCGATCTTCTCAACAACAACCGCGCTTACAACCTCTCCTATTTACCGAGCACATGCCGCATCCTGGTGCCCACAGGCAAAGTTCAGCAATTCAAGAACGCCACGTCGTGGAAGAGCCGCGCTGCATACATCACGGCTGGTGCTTACGACTACATCTGGAGTCCCTCAGCATATCCCTTTAGTAATTACGACGATGCCGCGTACCACATAACCGTCACATCAAATAGCAAGGTGGCCTACAACGGCGTCACCTATGATGGCACGGCAAAGTATGTGTATCACCCCAATATTAGCAATGTCTCAGAGTTCATCACTACATCATATGAAACCGACAATACCACCGACGGTGGCAGAAAGTATCTGATTACTGAGTTTGGCGACTCGTGCTTCTATTTCTCGAAAATCACCAACATAGCAATCCCCGCTTCGGTAACAACTATCGGGCATGATTGCTTCTATGCCAGCAAACTGAGCGCCGCCTTGACAATCCCGACTACAGTGACGAGCATCGGCAAGTCGGCGTTTTTCGCTTGCAGCAGCCTGCCAAGCCTGCGTTTCGATCACAGCACCCCGCCGTTCAACGAGCAGATTTATGCCAATAACCCCAGCACCTTTGAGTGCATCGTGCCGCTGGACCGATTCGCTAATTATTACAATAAGATTAAGACTTGGAGTCGCAACGGCGGCGCAAAAGATCCTTATCTGCAGATGGCAGCGTGGTTCACGCCCAGTTATGATACACGCGCCTTAGGCTTGCCCATCGCGGTAAGTTTCACCAAGTCACAAATTCCCGAGGCTTACATCGCCGCATCTTACAACAAGAACCGGAACGAACTCGGTATGCAATCCGTGAGCGAGGTTCCGGCCAATACCGGTGTGCTGATGACCGGCTTGAACACCAGTGATGAGTACATCCTTCACCAGCCCGATGGCACGGTGTCGGCACCCAGCGTCAACTATCTGCAGGCCACCGGCGAGTCGTCGGTAAATCTTGCAAACGTGGACGTGGGCTATACGTGGAACACCTCTCAACAACTATTCTCCAAGAGTACCGCCGTATTATTGTCGTGCTACGCTTACCTGAAATTGGCCAGCAGCGAGGGACCCAGCGGCGACTATGTTTACACCAATCTCTTCCCACAGTCGGGTGTGCCTGGTGACGTCAACGGCGACGGCGCCGTCACGGGCGACGACCTAAACATGCTCATCAACATCCTGCTGAACAAGATCACTGCCACCGATCCAAGCGTCCAAGGCGATCCTAACATCGACGGTCAAGGCGGCATCGACGGCAACGACTTGAACAAACTTATCAACATCCTCTTGGGCAAAGAATAACTTGCCCAAGATAGTTAGTGTTGAGAGGCTTGTAGATTATAGTTTTTTTTACAATAAGCGGATTGGCGGCGCGTCGTTGGGCGTGCCGCCAATCTGTTATCTGTTATCTGCAATCTGTAATCTGTAATCTGTAATCTGTAATCTGTAATCTGTTATCTGCAATCTGTTATCTGCAATCTGTTATCTGTAATCTGTTATCTGTTATCTGTTATCTGTTATCTGAAATCTTGATTATTTGTTAAATACTTTGCATTTGCAGGCGCTTTGTTGTACCTTTGTGGCTGAAAAGACGTGAAAAGATGAAGAATGAGATACTTAGCATAGTGGTCCCGTGCTACAACGAGCAGGAGGTGCTGCCGTCGACCAATGAGCGGCTGCTTACGCTGCTGAGCGACATGTCGGCATCGGGCTTGGTGTCGGCTCAGAGCCGCATCGTGTATGTCGACGACGGCTCGCGCGATGCCACGTGGTCGCTGATTGAGCAGTATGCTGCTGCCGACCAGCGTGTTACTGGCGTGAAATTAGCCGGCAACGTCGGGCATCAAAATGCCTTGCTGGCCGGCCTGGAGCATGCCAGCGGCTATGCCCACATGATAGTCACCATCGATGCCGACCTGCAAGACGACGCCACGCTGATGGCCACGATGGTCGAGCGCTACCATGAGGGCTGCGACATCGTGTACGGCGTGCGTCGCGAGCGCAAGAGCGACACCTGGTTTAAGCGCACTACGGCACTGGCGTTTTACAGCCTGATGCGCCGCCTGGGGGTGAAATCGGTCTACAACCATGCCGACTACCGGCTGATGAGCAACCGTGCCGTGCGACAACTGCTGCGTTACCGTGAGCGCAACCTGTTTTTGAGGGGCATGGTGCCACTGCTGGGCTACAAGACCGCCGAGGTGCTCTACGACCGTGTGGAGCGCAGCGCTGGCGAGAGCAAGTATCCGCTGAGCAAGATGCTGAGTTTTGCCGTCGACGGCATCACATCGTTCAGCATCAAGCCCGTGCGCATGGTGCTCACACTGGGCATCCTGTTCACCATCATAGCCCTGGGAATCCTGGTTTATGCCCTTGTGGCCTACTTCAGCCACAGGACGGTGAGCGGCTGGACATCAATGATTCTGTCGCTGTGGTTTATCGGCGGCTGCGTACTCATCGGCCTGGGCATTGTGGGAGAATACATCGGAAAAATCTATATCGAGGTCAAGGACCGTCCACGCTACAACGTGGAGAAGACGCTGCCTGACCACGCCGACAAGCAGGAGGGCGCAGCATGAAAGAGTTGCAGCACAAGCCGCTATTTTCAATCATCACCGTCACGTGGAATGCCGCATCGGTGATTGTGCCCACGCTCGAGAGCGTAAGCCGCCAGACGTGGACCAACTACGAGTATCTTGTGATTGACGGCGCGTCGACCGACGCCACGCTGGACCTTGCCCGCGAGTCGCGCATCGCCACGATGCGCCTGTTCAGCGAGCCCGACAAGGGCCTTTACGACGCGATGAACAAAGGCATCCACCGTGCGCAGGGCGACTATCTGATTTTCCTCAATGCCGGCGACGCCTTTGCCAGCGACACCGTGCTGGCCCGTCTTGCCGAACTGTGCGCCGCACGCCCCGGCGTGGTCTATGGCCAGACGCAACTCGTTGACGCCACCCGCACCGTGGTTGGTCAACGGCATCTCACGGCACCGAAACACCTCGACGCACAGAGTTTTAAGCACGGCATGCTGGTGTGCCACCAAGCCTTCGTGGCGCGCCGCGACCTGGTGCCAGATTACGACTTGAGTTACCGCTTCAGCGCCGACTACGACTGGTGCATCAAGGTGTTGCAGAAGTCGACGGCTAACGCCTATGCCGGCGATGAGCCTATAATCAGTTTCCTCACCGACGGCCTTACCGACAAGCACCACAGCGAGTCGCTCAAGGAGCGCTACAAAATCATGTGCCACTACTACGGCACGCTGCCCACGATGTTGCGACACATCGGTTTCCTGGCCCGCCACTTAATGCGCCGCCTGTGCACAAAACGCTGATCGCGCCATAGCGGCAGGGAGTGCTCGGCCGTGGAAAAATGTGTATTTTTTGGGCAATAGGCAAGGAGGGTTTGGGTTTGTCACAATTATTTTGTAAATTTGCACAAATTTACATGATTCATGCGCTGGTGCTCACCGTTAATTGGGCGTCGGCAGTGAATGGTTGTAAATAGTCATTGACAAAGCACTTACTTGATGTTTTCATTTGAGCAACAGTTAAAAGATCTGGGTTACTGCGTGATAAATATCGCAGGACACCAGTTAAAGGTTAGTGATGCCTTCAATCACACCACAATGTTTGTGATGTGTTTCAAGGGCAGCGTCAACCTTGAAATTAACATGGAAAAACTCAACTTAGAGGAGGGCATGTGTCTTATTTACACCAATTTGCAGTTTCTTAACTGCATAAGCATCAGTCCCGACTTTCGTGCTCGTGCGCTCTTTGTCAACGACAAGTTGGCCCTGTCGAGCACGGCAGGCATCAAGGGCGCTGTCATGCGCACATTCATTGCCAGTCCCGCCAGCCGCATCGTCAATCCCGAAGCGTGGGAACTCCTTGGGTCGCTGCTTCACAGCACTGAACTCTACTCCAAGTTGCCCACGTCGTACCACATTCGCGATGTGGTGGGCTCGCTGCTGCGCTCCATCGTCGTCATTCTCGGCGAGACCGTGCAGCCTGCCGACGCGCTCTCGCCCAGCACATCCACCCACAACAAAGCCGATACCTACTTCCGCAAGTTCATCTCGCTGATTAATGACAACGTGCAGTACGAGCACGAGGTAGCGTTCTACGCCTCAAGCCTGAACATCTCGCCGAAGTATTTGAGCGAGATTTGCAAAAACAAGTCGGGGCGCAAAGCCAAGGAGATGATTTCAATAATTCTTGCCAATCAAATCAAGCGCGACATCCTGGAGTCGGGCGACTCAATCAAGGGCCTGGCCTATAAATACGGGTTCGCCGACCAGTCGAGTCTTGGGAAATTTTTCCGCAAGATGACGGGGCTGTCGCCAATAAAATATCAACAAACTGCTAGATGAAAAATAATAAACTCTTCTTATTGAGCCTGTTGGGCCTGCTTACTGGTTTGGCCCCAGTAATCAACAATATGTTTGCGCCCGCCATGCCATCGATGGCCACGGCGCTTGCCGTCGACAAGACATCGATTGAGTTTGGCCTGACCGCCAGCCTGATAGGCTTGGCGCTTGGCCAGATTGTCCTCGGCCCGATGAGCGACCGCTACGGTCGCCGCCGTGTGTTGCTGGCCTCGATGCTGTCGTTTGTCGTGTTCTCGGTGCTGCTGATATGGTGCCCGTCGCCTCGCTGGCTGGCGCTACTGCGCTTGCTGCAGGGCGTGGCGGCCGGTGGCGGCATCGTGATTTCGCGCTCGATAGCCGCCGATGTGGCCCGCGACCGCAAACTGATGCAAATGCTCGCCGTGATAAACGTGATTAACGGCATTCTGCCCATCGTCACCCCCATGCTGGGCTCGTCGCTGGTGAGCACATGGGCTTGGCAAGGCGTGTTTGTCGCCATGGCGGCCATCGGTGTGATACTGCTCCTCGGCTGCTTCGCTTTCGACGAGTCGCTGCCGCGCGAAATGCGCAAGCCGCGTGGCTGGCGCATGACGGTGTCAAACTTTGGCAAGGTGCTTGGCAACGGGCGCTTTATGGCCACGGTGATACACCAGGGCGGCGCGTTGGGTGTGCTCTTTGCCAACATTGCCGTGACGCCGTTCTTGGTGCGCTACTATGGCCTCGACGACTCCTACACCGGGTGGCTGCTGGCGCTTAACGGCATCTGCACAGCAGTAGGTGCCGGCTTGGCAGCGGCGCTGCAAAGCGCGCGCCATGGCGTGGGCGTGACCGGTGCCGGGCTGGCGGTGATGTCGATTCCAGTGCTGTGGGTGCTGGTGGGCCATCACAGCCTGTGGGTTTATGAGGCCGTGATTTGCACGATGCTCGTGCTGGTGGGCATCACGCTCACCTCGTCGTCGTCGCTGGCCATGGACCTGGCTCACGAGCAGGCTGGCACGGCGAGTGCCGTACTGGGCGCTGTGGGCTTTATCGCCGGTGCCATCGTGGCACCGCTGGTGAGTCTGGGCGACATGATTGGCCCAACGTCCATCACCTTGCTGGTGTCGTGCCTGATAGCCGCCATTGCGGGCCTTCGCGCCCTGGCACGCTCCAAGCCAAATTAAGAATTCACACATTGATTAACCAATAAACATTCTAATCACAATGAAAAAAGTACTTAACACTGCTGCGGCTCCTGCCGCCATCGGCCCTTACAGTCAGGGCATCGCCACCACAGGCACAATGGTATTCTTGTCTGGTCAACTGCCCATCGACCCCGCTACGGGCGCATTTCCCGAGGGAGGCATCAAGGAGCAGACACGCCAGTCGCTGCTCAACGCGCAGGCCATCCTGCAATCAGAAGGCCTCGACCTGAAGCATGTGGTGAAGACCACCGTGCTGCTGAGCGACATCGCCAATTTCGGCCCGATGAACGAGGTGTACGCAGAGTTCTTCAACGAGCCATTCCCTGCCCGCTCGGCCTTTGCCGTGCGCGACCTGCCCAAGGGCGCACTTGTGGAGATTGAGATGATTGCAGCGCGCGGTTAATCGGTGCCACGCCGTGTCGCATGGCTGGGCATGATTGTTGCATGCGCATTATTAGCGCATTGTTTGCGTAAATCACAACAACACTACTAATTGCAATAACTACATGAACTTATGAAAACGAAAAAAATGCTTTTGAGCCTTGCGCTCATCTTGTGGAGTGCAGTCGCTTGGGCCGACTCACCACTTACCAGCACTCATTTTGCCCAGTGCTATAGCGACAACGCTATGGTTGCCATGGCGCAGAGCCTCGACGGCGACCTCAACACCACGTTGCTCAACTATCTGGCCGACAAGAAAAGTCCCGTCGCCGAGCGATTGGCAATCATCAACGCCGTGGGTTGGAACTTCGACGGAAAGACCACCGGAGCGCAACTCTTTGAGTTCCTGTCGAAACGCTACAAAGCCAAAGACGAGAAGGCGCTCGCCAAAAAACTCGACGCCGGCACACTCGCCGTCTACGCCTATGCCAAGGCGATGAGCAACTACTTCGATGTGAACGATGCCATGGCATTGGCAGGCATGGCCGTAAGCAAGAACAAGAAAAAGAGTTTCTCGGTCAACCTGATTGCCGCGCTCATTCGCACTCAGTACTACCTTGACAACGACTGGAGCATGATTTACCCCACCGTGAACCAGGTGCTCAACGATGGCTCGCTCAAACTCGACATGCGTCAGAGCGCCATCGACAGCATCATGGAGTACATCGGGATCTACGAGGGCGAGCAATAAAAGCACTGTTCTAGGAACACTATAGATTATAGGACTTCTATAGTTGCTACTGTGAAAAAGTAGAAAAGAGGTGAGGCAACACGTGCCCCACCTCTTTTCGTTGTGTTATTATGCTCAGAAATCGAGGATAAGCGTGCCGCGGGGCGGCATTGCGATGTCGTGGGTGAGATCGACGGTGGTGCCAGTGGGCACGTCGAGGGCCTGCTGGTGGTCGCCGATGACCTCGGCATAGCGCTTCACGCGCAGCGGGCGCTCCTCGGGTGTGCCGTTAACGGCGGTGAGTACCGTGCGGCCCTGATAGCGTCGCGCAATCACGTAAACGCCGTCAACGGGGATAAACTGCGTCTGCTTGCCCTTGACAATCACCTCGTTGCCTTGACGCCAATGCAGGACGGTGCTCAGCCAGTGGAACATCTCGTTCTCGGCAGCCGTGCGGCCCTGCTCGGTGAACGCATCGCGAGCGTCGCCCGGGAAGCCGCCCACAAAGTCCTTGCGCACATTGCCGTCGGTGACCTCCTTCGTGCCGTTCATCAGCACCTCAGTGCCGTAGTACAACTGCGGGATGCGGTTGATGGTGAGCAGCAGCGCAAGGGCCTGCTTCAGCGCCGGAACATCCTGGCCGTTCTCCAGGAAGCGGTTGGTGTCGTGGTTCTCGATAAATGCCATCACGCTCGACGGGTCCTCATACAGGTAGTCGAACACCAGGCTGTTGTACACGCGGTTAAAGCCGCGCCACCAACCGTCGGTGGTCTCGGTCTTTGCCGAGTCGACCTTCTCGTAGAACGAGAAGTCCATAACCGTCTTCAGGTAACTGTTTTCTTTCGATAGGCGCGACCCTTTCTGCCAGGCGGCGGTGTAGGCGGGCACCTCGACCCACGTCTCGCCCACAACGTTGAAGTTGGGATACTCGCTGTCGAGCGTCTTCATCCAGCGTGCCATGGCGTCGCCGTAGGCATAGGGGTAGGTGTCCATGCGGATGCCGTCGATTCCCACCGTCTCAATCCACCAGATGCTGTTCTGGATCAAGTAGTTCATCACGTGCTGGTTGTGGTGGTTAAGGTCGGGCATCGAGGGCACGAACCATCCCTCCACGGTCTCGCGCAGGTCGACCTCGCTGGCATATGGGTCGAGCACCGGCGTGAGTTTGTAACTCGTCTGAAGGTAGTTGTCCTGGTAGTCGGGCTGGTTAAACCAGTCGTGCGACGGCATGTCCTTGAGCCACGGGTGGTAACTGCCGCAGTGGTTGAAAATCATGTCCATCACCACTTTCAGGCCGCGCTCGTGGGCCTGGTCGACGAGTTGGCGATACTCCTGGTTGGTGCCGAAGCGCGGGTCCACGCGGTAATAGTTGGTCGTGGCATAGCCGTGATAGGTGCTCTGCCGGCCGTGCTCGTCGGGCGAGTTGTTCTCGAGCACCGGGGTGAACCACAGTGCCGTCACACCCAACTGGTTGAAGTAGTCGAGGTGTTGGCGTATGCCCTCGATGTCGCCGCCGTGGCGCAGGCTGGGCTTCGTGCGGTCGTTAACGTAAGGCTGCATGCCGGCAATCTGGTTGTTGGCCGGGTTGCCGTCGGCAAAGCGGTCGGGCATGAGCATATACAGCACGTCGGCGTTGGTGAAGCCCTGGCGGCGGTCGCCGCTCATGTCGCGCCGCTTGAGTTCAAAGGGCACGGTTTTCTTCTTCTTGCCCTGCTGGAACACCCACTGCATGGTGCCCGGCTGCGCACCGGCAAAGTTGGCGTAGATGAGCAGGTAGTTTGGCGAGTCAAGACGCACGAGCGAGTCGATGGTCACACCGGGGTAGGTGGTCGACACTTCGGCGTCGCGGATATTCTCGCCGTAGACCATCAGTTGCACGCTGGGCACGGCACGGTCCAGGCCTACGAACCAGTCAGTTGGCTCGATGCGGTCGACGCGCACTTGCGGTGCCGCATTTAACATGGCGGCAGCCATTGCGACCGCCGCCATGAGTGATAGTTTCTTAATCATTGTGTGTCAATTAATTAATCGTGCATAATCAGGGCCGACTGGGCCGGGATAATCACCTGAGTGCCATCGATGGTCTCAAGTCCGTTCTCGTCGATCACGCCGTCGCAGCACACGATGGTGTAGTGGCCATCGTCCACAGCGAGCACGCGCGGCTCGGTGTTGGCGTTGAGAACGACGTAGATGGTGTTCCACGAGTCGCCGCCAGCATGGTTTTTCAACTTGTAAGCCACGGTGAGGTCGGTGCTTTCGATAAACTCAAGTTTGTTAACGATTTCCTGCGCATTGCCCATGTGGAATGCCGGGTGGTGCTTACGCAAGGCTATCAAGCCTTTATAGTAAGCCATCACCTGCGGATACTTCGTGAGGTTGTTCCAGTCGAGGTGGTTGATGTCGTCGGGCGAGTTGTAACTGTTGTGCACGCCCTTCTTGTCGCGCAACATCTCCTCGCCGCTGAGCATAAACGGCACACCCTGCGAGGTGAACACCGCAGTCTGCGCAAGCAGGTCGAGGCGAATCAACTCGTCGGTGGTGATGCCGGGAATGCTGGCTTTCAGGCGGTCGACCAGGCACATATCGTCGTGGCAACTCACATAGGCAATGAGTTGGGTAGGCTCGGTAGCCCAGGCCTCGTCGGTGTAGTTGACCTTTTTAAGGTCGACCTGCGGATGCTTGATGCCGCCCACGATGCCATATTTCACGCTCTCTTCGTTGCCCTTGACGCGACCTAAGAAGGCCGCCTTGTCGTCGCCGTCCCACGGGCCGCGCAGACCGTCACGAATCTCGTCGCTGAACGCCGCGATGCCGGGCATACGGCTGATGTTGGCCTTCATGCCGAGTTCCTCGTTGGGAATGGCGCAGCCGCCAGCGCTCCAGCCCTCACCGTAGATGAAGATGTCGCTGGGCAACTCACGGCGCACGGCATTCATCGTGGCGATGTCGTGAACGCCCATCAGGTCGAAGCGGAAGCCGTCGATGTGATACTCCTCGACCCAGTACTTCACGCTCTCGACGATGTAGGCGCGCACAAACTCGCGCTCGCTCGCCGTCTCGTTGCCGCAGCCCGAGCCATTGCTGTAGTTGCCGTCGGCGGTCTTACGGTAGAAGTAGTCGGGCATCATCTTCTGGAAGTTGCTGCCCGCGATGTCGAAGGTGTGGTTGTACACCACGTCGAGAATCACCTTGATGCCGGCGTCATGCAGCGCTTTCACCATCTGCTTGAACTCGCGCACGCGCACCTCGGGACGATAGGGGTCGGTCGAGTAGCCACCCTCGGGCACGTTGTAGTTCACCGGGTCGTAGCCCCAGTTGTACTGCGGCGTGTCGAGGCGTGTCTCGTCGACACTGGCATAGTCGAACGACGGCAGGATGTGCACCGCGTTCACTCCCAGTTCCTGCAGGTGTCGCAGGGCGCGCGGCTCGGTGAGCGCCAGAAACTTGCCTGGGTGCGCAAAGCCGCCGCTGGGGTCAATCGAGAAGTCGCGATGGTGCATCTCGTAGAGCACCAGGTCGCTCCATGCGATGGCAGGGCGCACGTCGCGGCTCCAACCGTCGGGGTTGGTGGCCGCGAAGTCGATCACGGCGCCACGCTGGCCGTTAACGCCCACGGCGCGGGCAAACACGCCGGCGCATTCGCCGAGTTTCTTCCCGCCCTGTGTCACCTCAAAGGTGTAGAACTTCCCGTTGAGGTTGCCCTTGACGGTGGCGCTCCACAGCGTGTGGTCGGCACTTTTCTTGCCCTTCATCTTCACCGTCTTGTAGGCCTTGCCGCCCAAGCCGGCCTCGTAGAGGCGCAGCGTCACCGCTTGTGCCTGCGGCAGCGTGATGGTGCGGAACTCGGTCTGCTTGGGTGTGTAGTTTACCTCACCGCGCTGTGCCATAGCAGTAAATGATAGTAACGCCATGAGCATCAGCGCAAATAACACCGTGCGTCTCATAAGCGTCCACTTTGGTTGATTAATTCTTGAACCTTAGCGTTGAAAGCACTCTCTTGCATCAATTGCTCAATGGTGAGATGCATGCGATAGCGCCAGTAGTGACGCGGGTTGGCCGGAATGTTGATGCGCTCGGCATTGGCGTCGGGCAGCCGCAACTTCTCGTCAATCGACATCCAGTCTTGCCACGACAGCAGGCACAGCATCGACGGCGAGTTGAGGTGGTTGCGCACGATGTCGCCAGCCAGCCAGCCCGGCAGCGGGTGCGGAGCGCCGTCGCCGCGCCACATCACCGAGTTGTAGTATTGCTGGGTGAGTTCGTAGTCCTCGTCCCACCACTGCCGCAGGGTGCTCATGTCGTGAGTCGAGATGGTCGACACGCTGCGATAGGGGTTGAAATTGAGGTTGCCGAAGGTGAGTTTCGGATCTTTGGGCATCGACTGGATTTCGAGGCTGAGGATGCGCAGTTCGTTCATCACCCACGCCACGCAGTCGGGCACCATGCCCAGGTCCTCGGCGCACACCAGCATGCGTGTGGCCTGCACCAGTTTGGGCAGTTTCTTCATTGCCTCGTGATACCAGAAGTCGTTGTTGCGACGGTAGTAGTAGTCGTTGTAGAGGCGGTTGAAGGCCTGCTTGTCGTTGTCGTAGAGTGCCTCGTAGATAAAGTCGTGCTGAACCGAGATGCGCGGGTGGTACAGCCCGGGGTTCTTGCGGTCGCGCACAAAGAGCACGTCGCTGATGAGGCTGTACAGGCCGTCACGAACCCAGATGTCGTCGTCGCTGGTCTTGCCGGCAAAGGCGGCCTCGACCTTGCGCTGTGTGTCGTAGGCCGGACGCATGCGGTAGATGTCGTCGTGCACGCGCTCAACATAGCGGTCGCGAACAAGCCCGGCATGCGGGCCGAAGACGCGGTCAATCACCCAGTCGGCGATAAACGGCTGCGTCATCAGTTCTTCCTGGAAGTTCAGGCCGTAACCGCGTATCTCGTCGGCACTCATGCCCAGCGAGGGCGAGAACTGGCCCAAAAGACCATGCACGGCATCGATGGGAATCTCCCAGATGCGGAAGAAGCCCAGCACGTGGTCGATGCGGTAAGCGTCGAAGTATTGCGCCATCTTGCGGAAGCGCTTAACCCACCACGAGCAGCCGTCGGCGAGCATCACGTCCCAGTTGTAGGTCGGGAAGCCCCAGTTCTGGCCGTTGGTCGAGAAAGCATCGGGCGGAGCACCCGCTTGACCGTTGAGGTTGAAGTATTTCGGCTCTACCCAGGCTTCCACACCGTCGCGGCTGATGCCGATGGGGATATCGCCCTTGAGCACCACGCGCTTGCTGAGGGCATACTCGTGCGCGCCATGCATCTGCTTGTCGAGGTAGAATTGCACAAAGTACCAGTAGGCCACCTCTTTGTACAACTTGGTGCGGGCATTGCTCATCGCGTCAAACTCCTCGGGTGTGAACGTGCGATGGTCGGGCCACTGGCCGAAACTTGCCGTGCCATACTCGTCGCGGTAGTGGCAGAAGGCGGCATAAGGCACGAGCCAATCCTTGTTGGCTGCGAAGAACTCCTTGAACTCGTCGCTCTTGAGCAACTCGGCGCCCTCTTGCCTATACAGTTCGCGCAGATACTCGTGCTTGGCCTTGTTGACGCGCTCATAGTCGATTTGCGGCAGCGCGTTGAGTTCCACACGCAGCGTCTCAAATTCGGCCATGCGCTTCTTGTCGGCCAATGCCGGCAGTTGGTTCAGGTCGATGTACTGCGGATGCAGAGCGTAGATGCTGATGCTGTTATAGGGGTAGGAGTCCTGCCAGGTGCCGGTGATGGTGGTGTCGTTGATGGGAAGCACCTGCAAGGCGCGTTGGCCCGTCGACGCCACCCAGTCGATCATCCGCTTCAGGTCGCCGAAGTCGCCCACACCGAAACTGTGCTCGCTGCGCAGCGAGAAGATGGGAACCACGGTGCCGGCCAACTTGGCGGGGGGCAGCGGGAAGTAAGCCTGCGACAACTCGTAGACCACAGCGTCGCCCGGCTTGAGCATGGGCAGCATCACGTGGCGATTGTCGCCATTCTCCCACATGGGCGTGGTGGGACGTGCGGGGTTGATGATGGCAAACTTAAACTCGAGCAGCGGCGAACTCAGTTGCGACACGTCGAGCGTCACCATCCACTCGTTGTAGTTGTGCTCGGTCATGTGTATGCCGCGAGCCACATCCCAGTCGCCCAGCAGACGGCCGTTGCCTATCAGCACGAGCGTCTCGCCAGTGCGCAACTGCGGGGCGCGGACCTTGAGTTGGACGCTCATCGTGTATTTCGCGTCCTTGGGCTCGAGGCGCTTGCGCGACGCCACACAGTTAGTGAACGCTGAACTGTACAGGTAACTGTCCTCGGGAATGTCAATCCAGTGGTCGAAAACAATGTAGCGCTTCGCCGAGCGAGACGTCAAGTCGAGGCGGTGGGGCATCACCAGCCACTCGTGGCGCACCTCGCGACCGTCGCGCTCAACGCTGTAGAAATAGTCGAGGCGCGACACTTTCTCGCTGGGCTCATACTCGCAGCGCCACGTGTTGCCGTCGATGGTGTTCATCACGCGCTTGCGCACCTCATCGTCGCGTCCGGTGAGAATGTTGAGCACGATATTCTCACCGTAAACGGCACGATAATCAAGATTAAATCGTAGTTTCATATTATTAGTGTTTTGTTAATTCAATTACGAGCCTCCGTAGATGGCTTAAGGATTTTGGACTCACTGCGTCCAAAATAGTAGGTTATTAGTTGTTACTCAGTTGCCTCGTGTTTCTTGGTGGTAATGAAGAACACGCACACGGCGCCCACTACCAGCAATACGCCGGCCAGCATGAGCATGTTGCCCTGTACGCTGTTTAATGCGCTCAAAATCACTCCACCCAGGGCGGCTGCCACAATCTGCGGGATGCAAATCGTGCAGTTAAACAGACCTAAGAAGGTGCCCATGTACTTGCTGCCCTCGAGGGCGTTGGTAACCAGCGTGAACGGCATGGCAAGCATGGCGGCCCAGGCGAAGCCAATCAGGAAGTAGGGCACAAAGAGCAGGTACTGGTTGCCGATGTAGGGCACCATCATGAAGCCGATGCCACCAATTACAAGGCTCAACGCGTAACCCACCTTGATGTTCTTGAAGAACGGCAGTGCCATAGCCCAAAGCACGCTGCCAACGGCTTGAACGGCAAAGAGCACGCCAACCCAGTTGCCGGCGGTCTGATAGCCTGCACTGGCGGTGTCGGAGGTGTGCCACACGGTGTCGGCGATGGTGCCATTGGTGTAGGTCCACATATACATGAACGCAAACCAGCAGAAGAATTGAACAACACCCACTTCGATAAACACCTTCAGGGCCTTGTTCTTGCTGCCGCCAGCGGCCTCCTCGGCACGGTTCTCTTCCTGGGCGGCCTCTTGGAAGGCGCGCATCTGCTCGGGGTCATACTCCTTGACGTTGGCAGTGGTGTAAATCACACACAGGATGAGGATTGCCGCACCCACGTAGAACGACCACTTCACCGAGTCGGGCACCTGGCCCTCGGGAGCCACATTGGCGATACCGATGGCCGTGAACAGGATGGGGAACAGGTAACCGGCAAGCGAACCAGCGTTGCACAGGAACGACTGGATGCTGTAAGCCTTGGCTTTCTGCTTCTCATTGACCATGTCGCCAACCATCATCTTGAACGGCTGCATAGCCATGTTGATGCTCGTGTCGAGGAACATCAGCGACACCAGGCCGAAAATCATCGCACTGGCAACAGTCAAGCCCAAACTGCCGGCGTTAGGCAGCAGGCACATCACAATCACTGCCACAGCGGCTCCAACAAACAGGTACGGGATGCGGCGGCCAAAGCGTGTCCACGTCTTGTCGCTGAACAAGCCCACCAGCGGCTGGACAATCATGCCCATAAGCGGTGGCAAAATCCAAAAGTAACTGAGGCTGTGTGGATCGGCACCGAGAGTGGCAAAAATGCGGCTGATGTTGGCACTCTGGAGCGCATAGGCGATTTGCACGCCAAAAAAGCCGAAACTGATATTCCACAGTTTCATGAAACTTAAATCTGGTTTTGTCTTTAACATAATGGTAGTATTTTTTTTAGTTTATGTGCGATATTATCTGATTACCGCAAAAATACTAAAAAATCGGTGGGCGACACAACTGTTCGCCCACCGATTTCATATTATTGCTTGCAAACGATTGCACTATGTCATCACCGCATGCTAATTCACCACTCGCCTGACCAAGTGAAACCCTAAACAGGTCTAAACATCAAAATTGAAAATCATTTGATGCCACACAGCCCCAAATTGGGGCGCTATGTGAGGCTATGGCACTAAGCGCAGCCCGTAGTCGGTGGTCTTACCCGACTCTGTGTCCCAGAAACGGGCCGACACACGACTGTCGTTGCCATTGACCTCGCCATCACCGTTCACATCACCGAGTTTGCCCGATGCCTAACGCTGCGCCATAGCACCCGGCGATGACAGTGTCAACGCTGTAAGGACTAATGCAATCCTGCTCGTTTTCAAATCATCTCTGTCCGGTAAAAGTCCAAGGGATATTGCATTTTTTTTTTGGCGCGCATCGATAGCCGCCTGTAGGGACGCGCCACGGCGCGTCGTGCGTGATGAAAATGATGAAAAAAGGACCGTCCCCTTTTCATCAGTCAACTGCTGCACTTTTCTCGAGGAACCCGAAAAAGATTGAACAAAGGTGCTGCAAGACGCCGAGCCACCACCCCGAGAACCATCGCTTTTCGACTGATGGGGCTTACTTTTTCAAAAAAACATCCGCAACGCCTGTTTATCGGCATTGCGGACGCCTAATTCACGCAATTTCAACTTTTAGCGTGTCAAATGCTTTTAAACGTTATTTCTTCTTGAAATAGTCGTTGTACATCTTGATTACGAAGATTATCAAACTGCTCGCCGTGGTAAACACGTTGGTGAAGAACAACGCGGCACCTTCGCCCAGGGGGCCAAGCATAATACCTTGAAGCATGAAGCCGATACCGCCAATGCCCATCATCAGGAAGGTGGGCATCGCGATGTCGTCGGTCTTGCGTGTGCGAATGGTGCGCCACGCCTGCGGCACATAGCCAAAAAACATGCACACACTGGCTACGAGTCCACAAATGTTGTAGAACGAACTTCCAGCATCGAAAATATTTAATAATACCATAATTGTGCGTTATTTATTGGTAAACAATTACTTAAGTTGCTTAAGCAACTCGCTGACAGCGGTCTCAAGTTGGGTGTCCTTGCCCAGAACCACGGTGGAGGGGTCGTTGAGCACGAGCACGTCGGGCTCAAGTTGTGAGTTCTCGAGGTAAGAGCCGTCGGGCAACTGATAGCCGATGATGGGGATGCCGAAGAGCATCGAGTCGTCCTGGAGGTCCTCCCACGACACGCTGGTCATCGTGCCAGCAACGGGCGCGCCCACGAGTTTGCCAATGCCGGTGTGCTTGTAGACCCACGGCGTGCCGTGAGCGTTGCTGTAGCAAGCCTCGCACATGAGCATGATGCTGGGTTTGTTCCAGCGGCGGCTTGGCATGTCGCACGCCTCGCGGCCGCGTATCACCTGAGTGAAGTACTTGTTGCCGCTGAACAGCACCTCGATGTCCTCGTGCAGGCGGCCACCGCCGTTAAAGCGGATGTCGATCACGATGCCTTCCTTCTTGTTATATTTGCCAAGGATGTTGCTGTACACGTTGCGGTAACTCTCGTCGCCCATCGACTTGATGTGCACGTAGCCCAGGCGGCCGCCCGACAGGCTGTCGACCAGGTGCTCGTTGCGCTTCACCCAGCGCTGATACAGCAGTTCGTTCATCGCTCCGTTGCTGATGGGCAGCACGACTTCGTCCCAGCGCTTGCCAGTGCTCGGGTCGTAAAGCGACACCAGGGTCTTCTTGCCGGCCTGGCCGTTAAGCAGCGCGGTGTAGTCGTTCTCGAGGTCGATGGCCGTGCCGTTGATTTTCTCAACGATGGTGCCGCGGCGCACCTGGGAACTCGACTTGCCGAACGGACCCTTGGCAAGAACCTCGTCGACCTTCAAGCCCTGGCCGGTGTACTGCCAGTCGAAGAGCAGGCCCAAGCGAGCCGTGGCCTCGCCCGTAGGCGGATAGTAGTGGCCTCCAGTGTGCGACACGTTGAGTTCGCCCAGATACTCGCTCAGCAGGTTGGCGAAGTCGTAGTTGTTATTGATATGCGGCAGGAACTTGCGGTAGGTCTCGGTCATCGCAGCCCAGTCGATGCCGTGGAAGTTGAGGTTGTAGAAACGCTTGTCGATCTGGCGGTGGACGTGCTCAAACATGTATTCGCGCTCCTGGGCAAGGTCCATCTTCAACTCGGCCTTGTAAGTGATGGCGGTGAGTTTGTCGCCACTGAGTTTCTGCATGGTGCTGCCGCCCAGGATAAACAGGTTCTTGCCGTCCTTGTCGCGCTGGATGCTGGCCCACTTGGTGTTGAGTTTGTTGAGCAACTTGGTGGAGCGCTTGCGAAGTTCGAGTTTCCACAGGTCGTAGCCGCCTTCGAAGCGCGACAGGTAGTACAGGTTCTCGCCGTCGGCGTCAAGCATGGCGCTGGCGATGTCGCTGCTGTTGGGCGTGAGGCGCACCACGCGGTCCTCGATGCCTTCAAGTTCCACCACCACGGGCTTCTTGTCGTCTTTCTTCTCGGCTTTCTCGTCCTTGTCTTTGCCTTTCTTGTCGTCCTTTTTCTCTTCGGCCTTCTTTTGCTCTTTCTCCAGTTCCTTCAGCAATTCGTAGTCCTCCTTGCTCAGGCGGTAACGGTCGTAGGCGTCCTGGTTGACGAAGCACAGGCTCACGTCGTCCTGCGAACCCCACGAGGCGTGCGAGCGCATGCCGTAGCGGTTGCTCTTGAACAGGATGGCGTTGCCGTTCATCACCCACACGGGGCTCTCGCTGATGTAGCCGCTGCACGTGATGTTGGTCACAGGGCCGCCGGCCGCGCTCACAATGCCTATGTCGCTGTACGGGTCGCGCTGGTTGCCGATGAACTCCAGGGCCAGCCACTTGCCGTCAGGCGACCACGAGTAGCCGAAGCCGCCGTTGGTCTCATACCACGTGCTGCCGTCGGTCACCTGGTGCACCTTTTTAGTGGCCATGTCCATCACCATGAGTTTTGTGCGGTCCTCGATAAAGGCCAGCCACTTGCCGTCGGGGCTGATGTCGGGCTGGGCACGCTCGATGGTGGTCGAGGGCAGCAGGATTTCCTCCTTGATGAGGGTGGCGTTGGGGAAGTTCAGGTCTTCCTTGCGCTCGATGGTGGCCTTCACAAGTTGCCAGTTGCCGTTACGCTCGCTGGCGTACACCAGTGTGCGGTTGTCGGCGCCCCATGTGATGCCGGCCTCGGCTTGAGGGGTGTCGGTGATGCGCTTGGTGGTTCCGTACTCCACCGAGGTGACAAACACCTCGCCGCGTACGATAAACGCCACTTGCTTGCCGTCGGGCGACACAGCGGCGCTGGTGGCTCCGCTGGTCTTGGTCATGCGCGCCACTTGCTCGCTATCGTCGTGAAAAAGGTCGATGGCAACCTTGCGGGGCGACCCGCTGGGACGCTGGGTGTAAATCTCGCCGTCGTAGGTGTAGCACAGCGTGCCGTCGCGTGCCACGCTCAAGAAGCGCACCGGGTTGGTGGTGAACTGCGTCAGCGCGGTGGGCTGAGCACCAGGATTGGCGAGCGGCATCTGCCACACGTTGAACGAGCCGCCGTCGCGCTCACTCAGGAAGTACATCGTGCTGCCGTCGGGCGAGAGCACCGGGTCGCGGTCCTCGCCGGCATGGCGTGTGAGGTTGGTGTGTGTGCCGGTGGCAAAGTCATAGCGCCACAGGTCGCGAGTAACCGACGAGGTGTGGTGCTTGCGCAGCGGGTCTTCCATGCCTTTCTGGTCCTGGTAGAGAATGAATCGGCCCTGCGGATCCACATTCACACGCTCGGCGGGAGTGCCCAGCACCTGCGTGGTGCGGCCACCATCCACGGGCACCTGATACAACTCGGTCATGCGCCCGCTGGGGAACAGCGCGCTGCTGGCAGGGTCTTGGATCGAAGCCGAGAAATAGATGTATTTGCCGTCGGCGCTGAAGGCCCAGGGCGTCTCGCCGGCCGAGTTGCTTGTCAGTCGCGTGGGAGCACCGCCAGCACTGGGCATGACGTACACGTCGAAGTTGCCCTTGCGGTCGCTCGCAAAGGCAATCAGGCTACCGTCGGGCGACCACACTGGGTTCATCTCATAACTCGACTGAGTGGTCAGTTGAACAGCGTTGCCGCCGCTGCTGGCAACCTTGTAGATGTCGCCCTTGTAAGTGAACACTATCTGCTGCCCGTCGGGCGAGATGGCCGCATAGCGCGTCCATAGCGGAGTCACCGCCAATGCCGTGCCAGCGATAATCGCAAGCAAAGCGCTAAAAATCAATCGTTTTTTCATAGTATATACTGTAAAATTATTCGCTGAATACATGGCGGCCTGTAACGGCATGCCGACATTCGTGCAAATTTAATAAAAAAAAACGAATAAACACCCCACAACCCCAAGAAATCGAAACTATCTCCCAATCCACATCGCCAAAAAACAAAAAACGTCGCTCAATCCCCCCAATCCATTTCACCCAAAATCGACGCTCCCCGCCATATTCCATTTCTTCAAAATGAATAAAAAAGAACCGTCCCTTTTTATTCACTTTTGGCACCACTTTTTATTTCTTTTAGTTGATATTTAAGGCTTTGCCTTTTGTGGATACAATGGTTTAAATCAGAATTTTGAACAAAAAGGGACGGTTCTTTTTTGTTCACTTTTTTTTTGATGGCTTTGGTCGGGACTGGGGTTTTGGAGATTGGCTTTTTGGGTATAAAAACAAAGATAGATTGAAAACCTTGCGATTAACAATCTATCTCTGTACCCGGAGTGGGACTTGAACCCACACAGCCGTAATAGCCAAGGGATTTTAAGTCCCTCGTGTCTACCATTCCACCATCCGGGCGAATGGGCGACTTGCGCCAAAAGCGCTGCAAAGGTAATACAAATAATTGAATACAAAAAATCTAAAGCCGATTTTTCAGTTTTTCAATCACTTTGACCCTATTTTTGGTCGCTCTAAATAAAACTGTAAGACTCTCGATATGAGGATCTTACAGTGGCGGAGTGACCGAGATTCGAACTCGGGATACGCTTTTGACGTATACACGCTTTCCAGGCGTGCCTCTTCAGCCACTCGAGCATCACTCCATTATTGCGGGTGCAAAGGTAGGTAAAAATAGTGAAACAATAACACTACGACACCAAGAAAATTTATTTTTCTGGCTTGCGCAGAGCGTCGGGAAGGGTATATAAGGTGTAGCGGGGCGAGGCGACAGGCGGGGTGAAAGGTTGGTAGCCTAAGGCCACGAGGCGGTCGTGGGCGTGGACGCGGTTGCGGGTGAAGAGCATCACGGCATCGGTGCGGTGCGCCTCGATGCACTGCCACTGGTCGGCTTGCATGGCCGGGGTGGCGCCAGCCTGTGTAAACCAATATCGGCAAGCGGGCAGCGCGGGCAGACGGTAGCCGAAACCCACGTCCTGGCACATCAGATACACGATGCGGTGGGCGCGGGCATCAACGATGCGCTGCGCCAGGGCGTCATGCTCGGCGAGCGACTCGGTGCGCTGGTAGTAGCGGAAGTTGTCGTGGTAATTCGGCGATCGGTAGTTTTGCAGCAGGCACACCGCCAAGGCAAGCAGCACGGCGGCCCCCACCACGACATGGCGCGCGCGGCTCACGCGACCCAGCCAGCGCAGCAATGCGGCGGCCCCAGGCAGGGCAAACAGCGACATCGACACCCAGTGATGCCCCTGCCGAGCCAGCAGCATGGTCACCGCTAAGAACCACAAAAAGGCCGCCCACAGAGGCAGGCGGTGCTGCTTGCGATATCGGCACCACCACGCGATGCCTATTGCCATCACCGCCAGCGACAGCAGGGTGAGCACGCCGATGCGCCCCCAGCCGGTCAGGTAGTTGGCGACGCTCAGGTGGGTCACCGCGGCCGTTGTGGTGGCGGTGTGGAAGAAATATTCGGTGAAAAACGCTCCCAGAGCACCTTCGTGCCAGAAATATGCCAGCCAGGGCAGCACCATCAGCGCGAAGCCCGCAATGGTGGCGACCGCCACACGGCCCCATTGCCGGCGCGCCGTCACCAGCAGGATGACGGTCCACACGGCGGCCATTGCGGCGAGGTTAAACTTGATGAGCGTCAGCGCCCCTAACGCCAGGCCCTGCAACGCCCCTGCCCGCGCGACCGACAATGAGCCGCGCCGTGCCGCCCAGGTGGCTGCCAGGCACGTAACCAGCGGCAGTTGCGCGAAGTCTTCGGCGCGCACCTCGTTGAAAAAGACGGGGTTGAAAAATGCCAGCAGCATCAGCGCGGCCACCGCGTGGGCCTGCCACGACGTGCCCAATTCGCGGCGCGCCATGCGCCAAATCACCGCCAGCACGACGGTGTAACTAAGCACCGACAGGATAAATACCCCTGTGTAACTGCCCGGGCTCAATGCGTAGCCCATACGGTAGATGAGCCACAGCAGCGGGCCCTTGCTGTCGGCAAAGTCGACGTAAGGCGTCATGCCATAAGCCCACGCCACAGCGGCGGTCATAAACGTTGCCGAGTCGTAGCGCGCGTTGGCGTAGTGCAGCGGCGAGTCGGGCGACACAAGCATGAGCGCAGCCACCACCACAGCCAGGATAAAGGCTGTGGCAATGGCCTGCTCAAATATTATGCTATGTCGTGCTGAATTACCCGCCAATCTGTAATTTCTAATCTATCAAATAATCTGGCAATTATTTGCCAAGGATTATGTTGATGAGTTTGTTCAGGTCGTTGCCGTCGACACCGCCCTGGCCATCCACGTTGGCGCGGCCGGCGTAGTTCTCGGCGTTGTCCTTGCCCAGCAAGATGTTCACGAGGGTGTTCAGGTCGTTACCGTCGATTGTGCCGTCGCCATTGACATCGCCAACGGCGACCGTGGGACGGTTGCTTGCGCTGTACACAAACGTGATTACTGGGCAGAAGTCGGTGTTGCGCGACTGTCCATCGGCGTTGAGATACGAGAGGCGGGCGCGGGCATAGTAGGTGTCGCCGTCGACCAGCAACTTGCTGTTCACCTTGATCTCGCTGGCTGCCTTGGCGCTGCTGGTGTTGCCGTCCTTGATTGTCTCGGTGTAGCGATAGCGTCCCCAGGTGGTGGGGCTATTCGAGAGTTCAATGGTGTAACTCACCGCCTCGCTCTGCGGCTCCACGGTCACGTGGTCGTCGGCATAGAGGATGCCGCCGTCGATGGGCACGATAAACGTCGGCACGTCGAACTCGGTGACGAATTCCGTGACTGGCGTAATCATGTCGGTGCCCTCATAGTTGAGCGCAACGGTGATGTAGTAGCGTGTGCCGGCATTAAGCGCTGTGCTGGGCACCTCGGCCGACGAGCCGGTTGCCGTGGCGGTGTACACCACATTCTCCATCTCGGGGTCGCTGGCGATGGTCAGCGTAGCCACGCACTCCTCGCTCGGAGCGTTCCAGGTGGCGGTGAAGGGACGCGGCACCTGCACCTCGCCCTCGGTGGGGTAGCCCATCAGCAACAGGGTGGGCACGAAGGCACGCACCTCGCTGCGGCCCTGAGCGCGACCGTCGGCCTCTGAGAGGACGCGCCAGTAATGCGTCTGGCCGTTCTCCAGGTCGGCGATGAGCGTCGACGACATCATCTCGCTGTCGACGGTGATGCGCTGCAGCACCTGCTCCATGCTGGCGTCGCGCGAAATCTCAACCACGTAACTCGTGGCGCCCTCAACGGGCTCCCATGTGAAGTTGAAGGGGTGATACACCTGCTCCTCGTTAGCCGGGCTGATCAGCGTGGGGGCCGCCAGCGGCTCGTAACTGCTGCCGTAGAATGCCGGGTTATACTCATAGCCAACGCGGTCAAAGATGCACACGGCATATTGGTAGTCGTCGCGCTTGTCCTCAGGAATCACAAAGTTGGGATAGTAACTCATGCCCAGCAGATACTCGCCCTCGAAGCCAAACTGCTCCTGCGTCATCGAGCGCGGGAAGGCGTAGATGGTGTAGCGCACATTGTCGCGCTCGCTCCATGTGAGCGTGGTGCCGTCAAAGGCCAGGTCGGTCACAGCGGCCACTTCGCTCTCGGGTTTCCACGTCATTGCGGGCGGCAGCGCCGGTGTGCGGTAGACCACGCGCTTGAGGTAGTGAGCAAACGACTCGGGCGCATTGAGGTTATACAGATACTTGCACGAGTAGTAAATCGAGCCATAGGCACCGTCCTCGTTGGTGGTGCGCATTAACTCCACCTGGTTGGCGTACTCGTCGTAGAGGTATGCCGTGTTGTAGGTCATGCCAGGGGTGGGGTTCTCCGAGCCGATGCTGGTGGCGCGCAACTCGCTGATGCTGTGCGACACGTACATGTGGCGCCCCATCTTCTGGGCCACCATGTTCCACCAAGGCACGATTTTGCCGTAGTCAGCGGCGGAGTTACCGATGTGCCAATACACCTGTGGCGACATGTAGTCGATGGTGTGGGCGCTCATCCATGCCAGCGGGTCGCTGTAGATAGTGTTGTACTGCCAGTCGCTGCCCGGGCACGGCGTGACGCCATACTGGCTGGCAACGGCCGAACTCGATGCGGCCACGCCAGCCGGCGAGATGCCGAAGCGCACCTCGGGACGCGTCTCCTGAATCATGTTGTACACAGCGGCCACCATGCGGTTCACGTTGTCGCGACGCCAGTTGCCGATGCTGAGCGTGGTGCCTGAGTCGAGCCACTCCTGATAGTCTTCGGCGGCGCTGCTCTCGGGAATGTTGTTGGGGTAGAAATAGTCGTCGTAGAGCACGCCGTCGACGTCATACTTGGTGATGATTTCGCGGCACACATTCACGATGCGGTCGATGGTGCGTTGCTGTCCCGGGTCGAGCACGATGTAGTTGCCGTAGCGAATCAGCCACCCGTTGTTTTTCAGGTCGAGGTCGGCGGCGGTGTTCCAGTCGGTTCCGGAACTGAAGCGGTAGGGGTTGACCCAGGCGTGGCACTCCATGCCGCGCTTGTGGCACTCCTCGACGACAAACGCCAGCGGGTCGTAGGTCGGTGCCTGGCCGCGCGTGCCGGTGAGGTAACTCGACCAGGGCTCGTAACTCGATTCGTACATGGCGTCGCACATCGAGCGCACCTGGAAGTTGATGGCGTTGAAATTGTTGTTGTGCAGCGAGTCGAGCAGCGCAATCATCTGTTGCTTTTGCTTTGCTGCGGCGTTTTCGCCACCGGCTTGTGTGCCGGGCCAGTCGAGGCACCACACAGTGGCGACCCATGCCGAGCGGAACTCGCGCTTAGGCTGCATAAATTGGGCCGCCTGGCTTGCCAGGGCGGTCAACAGCAGTGTGGCCACGAGCGTTCCAACTCTCGAAAGTAGCGATTTTTTCATTGCTGGATAGATAGTTTATGGTTGAATAATTGTTGTTGATATCTAAAAATTGTAACATCGGGCAAAATTACTGCTTTTTCGCTACTCAACCCCAATCCAGCAAATTAAAAAATCCTAAAGATTCACCAACCCCATCCGCCCCATCCATCCCATCCGTCCCATCCAAGGTCATATAATGATACAACGAAAGCGTTAAGTGCATTGTCACTTAACGCTCAGTAGCCCATAGCAGAATCGAACTGCTCTTTCAAGAATGAAAATCTTGCGTCCTAGCCGATAGACGAATGGGCCATCGTGCAACACGCCCCAAAACGGAGACGTGTGGCGCTATGCGAAAGCGCGGGGCTTCGCGATTATGCCTGCTCGAGTTTGTTGATGTACAGAGCCAACTTCGACTTGAGGTTGTTGGCTTTGTTCTTCGAGATGACGTTCTTGCGACCCAGTTTGTCGAGCATCGAACTTACCTTGTTGTAAGCAGCGGTGGCCTCGGCGCGGTCGGTCATCTTGCGCAGGTTGCGAACAGCGTTGCGCATAGTTTTCGAATAATAACGGTTGCGGAGGTTGCGAGACTTGGTCTGGCGAATCCTCTTGATTGCTGATTTATGGTTTGCCATAATGTGATTAAAAATACTTTTTTTTATCGATTTTTTATTGTTTTTTCGTAGCCCATAGCAGAATCGAACTGCTCTTTCAAGAATGAAAATCTTGCGTCCTAGCCGATAGACGAATGGGCCAAAAATAGACCTTTTCGCAAAAGCGACTGCAAATATACGACGGTTTTTTTAATTGGCAAAATTTCACACCTCGAAAACTCCCTTTTACCCACATTTTTAGCAATTTTTACCGCATTATACCCAAAAAATGTGTAAAGTGAGGTGTCGTAATGCCGTGTGATAGAGTCGCACGCTGAATGAGATGATTTGCGCTGTTTGCCATGCCGAAGCAACGTGTGCTATTCGATGTAGTTAATGTGTCTGTGACATTGTTTATCCAGCATCCCACTGCTCTGCTCCAGGCTTCAATGCATTGAGCCTGTTGCGTTGAGCATTCGAGTTCGTCTTTGAAACTTGGGAATGAGCCTTGATACGCTCGATTTGTTCCATTTTTTGCTGACGCGAGTAGGGATGCAATGACATGCGTCTCACCTCCCTTTGTGCAGCCATACTGTTCGAGCGGTGAAAATCGTTGATATATAAGTTCACCACTGATGAATTGTTCAGCATATCTATCAAGTTTTTGCAGACCATCATGGGTAAAACCATCGTCAATAATGGTGTTTATCGAAGCCCAAAAATCTGCAGATTTCATATTACACGTTCTTTTTTTGCAAAGGTATATTTTTTTGTTGAATTATCAAGATTATGGTTTTGTTAGCGCTTGATCGCAGATGCTGTTTTTAGTCGTTTTTTTAAGGAAAACGAAGCATTATACCCAAAAAATGTGTAATTTAGCGGGCAAATTATTTGTGAGGGGCAACGATGCAAGAGAAGTGCCGTGGCGTGGTGCTCAACGCCATAAAATATAACGACCGCACTACCATTGTGCGCGTGTTCACCGACCGCCTGGGCCTGGTGGCGTTTGCCGTGGCCACCGGTAGCGGGCGCGGCACCCGGCAGAGGCTCTCGCAACTTATGCCGCTGTCGCTGGTGGCCATGGAGGTGAGCCAGCGACCGGGACGCGAGTTGGCCACGATGCGCGACCTGCGCACACTTTACGCCCTCAGCGGGGTCTACGGCAACCCGGTGAAGAATGCCATCGCGCTATTCGTCAGCGAGGTGCTCGCACATTGCATCCAGCAGCAGGAGCGCGACGAGGCGCTCTTTGCCTACGTCGACGCTTGCGTGCGCCTGCTCGACGGCATGGACAGCGGAGTGGCTAACTTCCACATTTGTTTTATGTATCACCTGGGGGCCCACTTGGGCATACAGCCCGACCTCGACACTTATCGCGACGGATATTGGTTTGACATGCTCGGCGGCGTGTTTGTGCCACCATATTCGCCTGGCGCACACATGCTTGAGGCCGACGACGCTCGCGTCATCAGGCTGCTCTCGCGCATGACCTTTGCCAATATGCACCGTTTCCGCTTCACCCACGACCAGCGCAACCGCGTGCTCGACACCATCTTGTCCTACTATCAGTTGCACAACAGCACCCTGGGCACGCTGCGATCGCCCGACGTCCTGCGCCAACTCTTCGTGTAACAAAATGCCCCCCAGCCACTAAGAGGCCGGAGGGCATAAATTGTCGCAAGTTATGCATTATGCATTGATAAATCTATAATCTCTAATCTATAATCTATAATCTATCAATATAATCCGGCAAATTTATTTGCCAAGGATTATATTGATGAGCGCGTTCAGGTCGTTGCCGTCGACGCCGCCCTGGCCGTCGACGTTGGCGCGACCGTTGTAGTTGGCGGCGCTGTCTTTGCCCAAGAGGATGTTAATCAAGATGTTGATGTCGTTGCCGTCGACACTGCCCATGCCGTCGATGTCGCCAGGCAGATTGTCGTCGGCACCGGTGATTTCAACCCAGCGCCCGTTATGGTATTTCTTGGGAATCCATTTCTTGGCGCGCACGTTGTCGAGTTGCTCATTGGTGATGGTGTTGTCCTCAGCGGCGTTGTCTTGGTTGTAAATCAAGAACTCGTGTGCGGAGTTCGCTGCCGTGAAGGTCTTCATTGTGCTAATCAGCGATGTCATATTGGAGCCGGTAATGCTGTTGTTGTTAATCTGCAGTCGTGACACACCGGTGCCCTGTAGCGAGAGTTTGGTGAGTTGATTCTGTGCACACAAGAGTTCTTCCAACGAATAAAGATTCCTAACATTCAGTGTCGTCAACTTATTGTTGTTGCAGTTGAGGCTTTTCAAGCCGTAGCAGCCGTTGACGTATAACTCTGTTAGGCCGTTGTTGCTGCAATTCAGCGATGTGAGTTCCACGTCCGCATCACTACTTACGTCAAGTTTGCTCAGGTTCGGCTTGCCAGTAATGGTCAATGACGAGATTCTGTTCTTTCCGCAGATCAATTCCTGAAGCGAGTTTGGCAGCGAGGGCAGCGCGGTGAGTTGGTTTCCGCTGCAATCAAGTGTGTTCAATACCGAGCAACCCGTAATGTTGAGGCTCGTCAATGCGTTGTCGTAGCAGTTGAGTGTGGTGAGCGATGTGGTGTTGCTAATGTCGAGGGTCTTAAGGTTCGACAGACTTGTGACAGTCAAGGTGCTGAACTTGTTGCTCCCGCAATATATCGTTCCAATATTGTAGGGTAAATCACTGAGGCCTGTAAGTTGGTTGTTGCTGCAGTTCAGTGTCGTCATCGATGAGCAATCGCTGATTTTGAGGCTGGTCAGGGCATTGTTGCTGCAGTTAAGCGAGGTGAGCGTGGTAGTGGAGGAGAGGTCAAGTGTTTTCAACTTGCTGAATCCGGTGATGCTGAGCGTGGTGAACGGATTCTGGGCACAACTCAATGTTTCGATTGAAGAAGGCAGGCTTGGCAGCGAGGTTAACTTGTTATTGCTGATTTTCAACTCCTTTATTGCCGAGCAGCCAGTGATGTTAAGGCTTGTCAATGCGTTACCCGAGCAGTTGAGTTTGGTGAGCGGGGTGTTGTTCTTGACGTTGAGTGTTGCCAATTTGGCCAACTGGTTAATAATCAACTCTGTAAATTTGTTGCCCGAGCAGTCGATTGTGGTCAATGCCGAGCAATTGGCGACAGCCAACGATGTCAGGCCGTTTGACGAGCAGTTGAGCGAAGTCAGCGAGGTGCAGTTCATCAGGTTGAGGGTCTTCAACTGCGATTTGCCTGTTATGGTTAACGAGGTGAAATTGTTGCTGGGCGCTTCTAATACGGTTAATGAACTTGGTATAGTGGGTAACTGTGTAAGTTTGTTGATGCCACAATTAAGTATCGAGAGTGAACTGGGCAGTGAAGATATCGATGTCATATTGTTTGAAGAGCAGTACAACTCGGTGAGTCCGCTCGGCAACGAGGACAATGTCGTCAGTTTGTTGTAGGTCACGGTCAACTTCTTCAGGCTGCTGGGCAGGGAGGGCAGCGAAGAAAGGCTGTTATAGGCCAATTCCAGTGTCTTCAACGATGTGAAATATCCAATGCCGGTGAGGTTTGAGATGCCCAAAGAACTCAATGACAGGGTGGTGCAATTACTGATGTCGCTGCTCGTCAGGTAGCCGGCAGGATATAGCGACAGCAAGCGAGAGCGGAAATTGTTGTCTGGGAAATTGGTCGAGTTGATGTACACAACCACATCCCCAGGAGCGGGATCTTCCTCGGCCGTGATAGTCTGGGCATGCGCTGCCAGAACGCTAAGCAACGGCAATGCTAATAAGAGTAGAAATCGTTTCATAATAGTATGTTTTAGTATTTAATGTCAAAAATGAGCAAGATAGCATTCCCGCAAATTTACACATTTTTTCTGAAATAACTAAATTTACACCATGAAATCTCAAATCGCAAAATGTGCGACATTTGAACTGATGTGGCATTCGCCCCATTGGTCCCACAGGTCCCATTCGCCCTGGGTTACCAACTGCCGCTGGCGCCGCCACCGCCGAATGAGCCGCCGCCAAAGCCGCTGAAGCCGCCTCCGCCGCCCCAACTGCTGCCACCGCTACTGCTGCTGCCGCCGCCCCAGCCACCGATGATGATGGGGCCGCCCCAGGTGCCCGTGCCGCTGCTGCCACCGTTGCGACGGCCGCCGCCACCACCGCCGCCACCGCCATAGCCGAGAATTTCGCGAACCTTTATGATGATGAATGCAAAGAAGATAATGTAGATGATGAGTTCTATCACCATGTCGGAAGTGTCCTCGCTATCCACCATATACTCCTTCTCGTTGTATTCGCCGGCGACAACGGGCAGGATGATGCGCAGCGCTTTCCACACGGCGCCGTCGTAGTTGTTGTTTTTGAGTTCAGGAATCATTTCCTTCTCGATGATGCGCTTGCACAGCGCATCGGTGAGCACGCCCTCGAGGCCGTAGCCCGGCGCGATTGTCACCTGGCCTTTGCTGCTGGCCGTCTTGGGCTTAAGCAGCACCACCACGCCATTGTTGTGCTTGCTGCCGCCCACGCCCCATTTGCGACCGAGTTGATAGGCGTAGTCCCAAGGCTCCAAGCCGTCGAGGTCGTTGACGGTGACCACGACGACGCCGTTGCCCGTGTTGCGCGCAAAGGCAGCCAGCGAGTCCTCCAGCACGCCCACGTTGTGAAGCACGCCGGCAAAGTCGTTGACACGCCGCGGCGGGTTGGGGGCGGGGGGAATCTCGGCATGGGCCAGTAGCGCCACGGCTATCAGCACCAGCAAAATGAGGTGGTTGCGACTAATCCTCATAGGTCACTTCGTTGCTAAGTTCGTTCACGTCGTCGCGCTCGGCGGGGAAGATGCTCTGCAGTTGCTCGCCCACTAAGGCGATGGTTTCGCACAGGCCGTCCACTTGTCGCCCGGCGCTGATGCGCTGCGTGAGCAGGGCCACCGCTTCGTCCCAAAAGCCCTCGTCAACGCGGCTGTCGATGCCCACGTCGCCCAGGATGGCGAGTTTGTGGTCGAGGTAAGCCACGTAGATGAGCACGGCGTTGCGGCGCGCCGTGCGGTAGAGTTGCAGACGGTTAAACGCTGCCGTGGCGCGCTTCATGGCGGCGCCGCGGCAGTGGGGCGTCACATGCACACAAATCTCGCCCGAGGTGCGTTTTTCGGCCTCGGTAATTGCCTGTGCTATGCGGTGTTGCCCGTCGGTGGGGATGAAGTCACTCAGTGCCATGCCAGGCGTCAGTCAAAGTTGACTTTGGGCGCTTTGTCGGCTCCCGCTTGAGCCTCGAAGTAGGGCTTCTGGTTGAAGCCGAACAGGCCAGCCAGCAAATTGCCGGGGAAGGTGCGCACAGCGGTGTTGTAGTCTTGAGCGGCCTTGTTGAAGTCGCGGCGCGACACGGTGATGCGGTTCTCCGTGCCCTCGAGTTGCGACTGAAGTTCCAGGAAGTTCTGGTTGGCCTTCAGGTCGGGATATGCCTCGCTCACGGCAATCAGGCGGCTCAAGGCGCTTGAGAGTTCACCTTGGGCGTCTTGGAACTTCTTCAGCGCTTGCTCGTCCATGTTGCTGGCGTCGATTTTCACGCTCGTAGCGTTGGCGCGAGCCTCGATGACGCCCTCAAGCGTCTGCTGCTCGTGCTTGGCGTAGCCCTTCACGGTCTCCACCAGGTTGGGGATCAGGTCGGCACGACGCTGATAGTCGTTCTCCACCTGGCTCCACGCCGTTTTCACGTTCTCCTCTTGCTGCACAAAGCCGTTGTAGGTGTTCTTCACCCAGCCATACAGGGCGATGCCAATCACTACGACCGCCACTATGGCAATCAAACATCCTTTTTTCATCATGTGTTGTAATTATTTATGATTCTGCATTTTGTTATTTTGGCAAAAACTGTGCCCGCTCGCTCAGTCCACGCGCTGGCCCTTGAGGGTGGCGCTGCTGGCGCTGTCCACGCGGCAGTGCACCAGTTGCCCCACCTGCGTGTCGCCGGCGGGGAAGACGATGACCTTGTTTTGCTGCGTGCGCCCGAACATGTCGTCGCGCGATCGCTTGCTGTAACCCTCCACAAGCACCTCAAACGTCTTGCCCACATCGCGCAGGTTGCTCTCCAGCGACAGTTGGTTCTGCAGGGCAATCATGCGGTTCAGGCGGTCGATTTTCACCTCCTCGGGCACGTTGTCGGGCAAGTGCTTGCTGGCGTAAGTGCCGGGGCGCTCGCTATACTTGAACATGAACGCCGAGTCGAAGGCCACCTCGCGCATCAGGCTCAGCGTCAGTTCGAAGTCCTCCTCGCTCTCGTCGTGGAAGCCGGTGAACATGTCGGTCGAGATGCCGCAGTCGGGCATGGCGGCGCGGATGCGTGCCACGCGGTCGAGGTACCACTCGCGAGTGTACTTGCGGTTCATCAGTTTCAGCACATGGTTGCTGCCGCTCTGCACCGGCAGGTGGATGTGCTTGCATATGTTGTCGTGTCGGGCCATCACAGCGATGATCTCGTCGCTCAGGTCCTCGGGGTTGCTGGTGGTGAAGCGGATGCGCATCGTGGGTGCCGCCTCGGCCACGAGGGTCAGCAGTGCGGCCAGGTCGACCGGTGTGCCGCCGTCGGCAGGCTTGTAGAGATAAGAGTTGACGTTTTGCCCCAGCAATGTAACCTCTTTGTAGCCACGCTCTTGCAGGTCGCGCAACTCGTTGAGGATGCTTTGCGGCTCACGGCTGCGCTCACGGCCACGCGTGTAAGGCACGATGCAGTAGGTGCAGAAGTTGTTGCAGCCGCGCATGATGCTGATGTAGCCGCTCACGCGGTTGCCGCCTATGCGCTGCGGAATCACGTCGCGATAGGTCTCGGTGGTCGACAGCGTGGTGTGCATCGCCTTCTCGCCCTGCTCGGCGGCGCCAATGAGTGCCGGGAGTTCAAGATACGAGTCGGGGCCTGCCACCAGGTCCACGTCGAAGTCGCTGATGAGCACTTCCTTCATGCGCTCGGCCATGCAGCCTATCACGCCCACGATGAGGCGGCGCTGGCGGTGACGGCGCAACGCGTTGAGTTGGCGCAGACGGGCAAAGATGCGCTGCTCGGCGTTGTCGCGCACGCTGCAGGTGTTGATGAAGATTGCGTCGGCATCGTCAACCGTGTCGCACGTGCCGTAGCCCGCCATCTGCATCACGCTGGCCACCACTTCGCTGTCGGCAACGTTCATCTGGCAGCCGTAGGTCTCGAGGTAGAGGTGTTTGCTGAATTCGCCCTCGGGGCGGTTGTATGTCAAGTTCATAATGTCAATCGTTATGTGTTACACAACCCACATTATTATTAATGTGTCGCTGTTATTGCATTCGGGCCCGGCCGTGGTTGTGACACTGGTCGGGCCCGTAGAATTTGCTTATTGTCTCGCCTCGCGCTGTTACGAGTCGATGTCGGCGTAGTGAGCGTTCTCCTCGATGAAGCGGCGGCGCGGCTCCACCTCCTCGCCCATGAGCATCGAGAAGATGCGGTCGGCCTCGGCGGCGTCGCTGATATTCACGCGCTTGAGCATGCGGTTCTCGGGGTCCATGGTGGTTTCCCACAACTGCTCGGCGTTCATCTCACCCAAACCTTTGTAGCGCTGCACCTTCACCTGGTCGGGCATGTTGGGAGCATATTTGTCCTTGAACTGCTGCAACTGCACGTCGCTCCAGCAGTACTCCTCGGTGTTGCGGAACGAAGCCTTGTACAGCGGCGGCGTGGCCAGGTACAGGTAGCCGTTGTCGATAATCGAGCGCATGCGGCGGAAGAAGAAGGTCATCAGCAGCGTCGCGATGTGCTCACCATCGACATCGGCATCGGTCATGATGATGATGCGGTGGTAGCGCAGGCGGCTCAGGTTGGCCTCCTTCGGGTCTTCCTCGGTGCCGATGGTCACGCCCAGGGCGCGGAAGATGGTCACCACCGATTCGCTCTCAAACACCTTGTGATCCATGGCTTTCTCCACGTTCAGGATTTTGCCTCGCAGCGGCAGGATGGCCTGGAACTTGCGGTCGCGGCCCTGCTTTGCCGATCCGCCTGCCGAGTCACCCTCGACGAGGAAGAGTTCGCTCTCAGCGGGGTCTTTGCTCGAGCAGTCGGCCAACTTGCCGGGCAGGCCACCGCCAGCCAGCGGCGACTTGCGCTGTACCTTCAGGCGGGCGTTCTGGGCGGCGTGGCGAGCCGTAGCGGCCAGAACAACCTTCTCGACGATGGCTTTGGCCTGGGCGGGATTCTCCTCGAGATAGTTGGCCAGCGCTTCGCGAACGCTGGTGTCGACGGCGCCAATCACCTCGGTGTTGCCGAGTTTGGTCTTGGTCTGGCCCTCGAACTGAGGCTCGAGCACCTTCACCGAAATCACCGCCGTCAGGCCCTCGCGGAAGTCCTCGGGCTTAATCTCAACTTTCACCTTCTCGAGCATCTTCGAGTCCTCGGCATACTTCTTGAGCGTTGCGCCCAAGCCGCGGCGGAAGCCGGTGAGGTGCGTGCCGCCCTCGATGGTGTTGATGTTGTTGACAAACGAGTAGATGTTCTCGTTGAACGATGTGTTGTAGGTCATTGCCACCTCCACGGGGATGCCGCCCTTGTTGGCCGTGATGTGAATCACGTCGGCGATGAGCGGTTCCTTGCTCGCGTCGATATAGCGCACAAACTCATCCAGGCCCGTGCGGCTGTAGTATGTCTCCTGGTGCGGCTCGCCCTGCTCGTTGAGGTTGCGCAGGTCGGTGAGCGTCAGCGTCACGCCGGCGTTCAGGTAGGCCAGGTCGCGAAGGCGGTTGGCCAGGATGGAGTATTCGTAGACGGTTGCTTGGAATATCGATGGGTCGGGGTGGAACAGCACTGTCGTGCCGTGCTCCTCTTCGGGGCATTCGCCGATCATGGCCACCGGTGCTTTGGGCTTGCCCTTGCTGTACTCCTGCATGTAGACCTTGCCCTCGCGGCGCACCTCGGCGCGCAAGTAGTCGCTCAGTGCGTTCACGCAACTCACGCCCACACCGTGCAAGCCACCCGACACCTTGTAGGAGCCCTTGTCGAACTTGCCACCGGCGTGCAGCACGGTCATCACCACCTCCAGTGCGCTCTTGTGCAACTTCTCGTGCTCGTCGACGGGGATGCCGCGGCCGTTGTCGCTAACGCGTATCGAGTTGTCCTCGGTAATCACCACATCGATGTGGTCGCAGAACCCGGCCAGCGCCTCGTCAATTGAGTTGTCGACCACCTCGCTCACAAGGTGGTGCAGACCCTTGACGTGCGTGTCGCCGATATACATCGACGGACGCTTGCGCACGGCCTCAAGTCCTTCAAGCACTTGGATGTTTTGTGCTGAATATTGTTGTTGTTCGTCGTTAAATTCTTGCTCGTTAATTTTGATGTCTTCTGCCATTGTATTGTGGTTGTTGTAAGTGTGTTAATGGGCCTCCCGACAGTGTCGTGCAGCCCCTTTGGCGCGCTCATTTCTTGGGCACTCCAAAAAACATACAAAATTACAAAAAATCCTGCTTCCCACCACAAAAAAACGTCCTTAAAAAAGGCTAAAAATCCCTATTTTTTGGTCATGACAATGCCATTTGCAAGCGACGCGGCAAAATGCAACAAAATTCCTTACTTGGGGTCGAGCATTCCGCTGTTCGATTGTTCGAGCACTCGATTGTTCGAGCGTTCGATTCTCCACGCACTCCTCCCGAGTTCGTGAAAGAAACACACGCCACGGCCCTTTCGTGGTGGTGGGGTGGGGGAACTACTCCAGGTTGTCGATGATGCTTTTTTTAATCATGAACACGTTGTGGTCGGGGCGGGTGTCGAGCAGGCGGTATTTGAATACCACGCTCCAGTTGGCCGGCGAGTCCTTCACCACGTTGTATTGCTGCATGATATTGTCGGCGTGTGGTGTAATGAGTTTCCACCAAGCCTTGATGCGCGTGGCGCTCTCGCTGTAGTACATCAAGTTCTTGCCCTTGGTGAACAGCATTTTCAGGTTGGCGATATATTGCTGGCGCCATTCGGGCTTGGAGAGGATGCGGCTGATGAGCGGATGGCCCTCATTGCCCCAGTTGAGCGGGTCGTGCGTCACAGCGTCGGTCTGAACGCCCACTCGGCGCACGGTGCCCAGCGTGTTGTCGTAGTCGTAAAGAATCATGTAGACGCGGTAATTCGCCGGGTCGTGCGTGTTACCCTGCTGGCGCGGAACGAAGTATAGGTAGTAGTTGTTGCCGTAGTTCCAGTAGTCGTCCCATTGGCTCACCGCAACGCTCACGGCGTAGGTGCGCAGCAGCAGGTCGATGTCGAAGGTCTGCTCAGCCCACGCGTAGAACTCGGCGTCGTCGAGGTCGATAATCTGGTGCATGAAGTGCTGGAGTTGGGCGCGAGCCTGGTTGAAGCGCTTGGTGTTGGTCTGCAACTCGTACACGCGGTTGTAGTCGTCGCCGTCGTCCCAGCCTATGTCGCCCGTGTCAGGGTCGGCGAGCGAGGCGGGACCCTTGCCCTCGATGTTGCGGCATTTCCACAGGTAGCCGTCGGTGTAGCCGAAGTGGTCGGCGCGGTCCTTGATGTAGTCTTTGTCGATGGGCTCAACGATCTGATACAGGCCGTAGTTGGCCTCGTAACTGTCGTCGCCCACGTGCAGCCAAAGGTGGCAATAACTGTGGCGAGGCGCGGTCCACACGCCGAATCGCTCAAACATGTCGTAGCAATATTTCTCGCGCACGTGCGTGTAGTCGCAGAAGCACCACTTCAGGTGCAACTTGCGCACGCCGTCCAGGCTGTGGTCAAACTCGTCGACATATTTGCGCGTGTTGATGGCGAAGTTGGCAAGGTGCCAGTCGGTGTTGTCGGTGGTGTGCATCTCCAGCGAGTCGCCCTCGGGACGCATGCGTGAGCCGGAGCCCTTGAGGCGGAAACCCACGTCGGCGAGCGTGGTGACCTCGTCGCCGCGCTTGAAGGTGAAGATGCGGGCAACAATATACTTTTTCGTGCCGTAGAAGGCGTCGTAGGCCATCAGCAGGTCGTTCCACTGGTCAAGTTCGAAGTCGATGTGAATCTCAGGCACCGAGTTGTCCTGCCACACATAGTCGTAGTTGATCACATCGGGACCCACCTTGATGACTTCGGGCTGAATCTTGCCCAAAATTATGTTGAATTCCAGATTTATATCAATGCCGTTGATGTCGCCGTCGCCGTTCACGTCGATGCGTTTGGGCTGCTCCGGGTTGGCGACCGTGCTCGGGTCGACCGAGCCAAGCACGATGCTGATGAGCGTGTTCACGTCGATGCCGTTGACCTCGCCGTCGCCATTTACGTCGCCCTGCAGATAAGTCGTGCGCGCGCTGGCGGCCAAACTTATCAGTGCTAAGGACAGAAATAGTGACATGTTGCGCAGTGTCGAACTCATTGCAGTTGGTTGATTGATTTTGCTTTAACTTTGAAGAAATTCACATCCTCGACGGGGTTGAGCAGGCGGTACTCGTGATGGTTGCCCCAGTAGGCGGGCTGGTCGTAGATTCTGGTTTCCTCGCCGGTGTCGTTGTCCACGTAGTCGCGTATTTTGTCCTGCCACTCGACTATGCGCGCTGTGGCGTCGTTGAAGTGCATCAGGTCGCTGTCGTCGTCCACGAGTTCTTTCAGGTATCCCACGTATATTGCCTTGAAGTCGTCGTATTCGAGCAGTCGCTTGATGAGTTGGTTGCCGTCAAGGCCCCATTGCAGCGGGTTCTGGCGTCCGGCGTCGGTCTGCACGCCGCATTGCAGGCTGGTGCCCAGCGTGTTGTCGTAGTCGTAGGGCAAAAGGTACACCTTGTAGTCGTAAAGATCCTCGGTGGTGAAGTAGAGGTAGTAATTGTTGCCGTTGTTCCAATAGTCGTCCCACATGCCCACGGCCACATTCACGGCGTAGGTGTGCAGCAGCAGGTCGACGTCGCACACCTGCTGAATCCACGTGTAGAAACTCTCGCGGTCCTTGCCGTTGAGTTTGAGTTGGAAGTCGATGAGTTGCGCCTTGGCGGCCTCGAAGCGCGACGTGTTGGTCTGCAGCGTGTAGGTGTGGTTGTCGTCGCTGTCGTCGTCCCACCAGTAGTCGCTGTTATAGGGGGTGGCAAGGGATGCCATGCCGCCAGAATATTTGCATTTCCACAGGTTGCCACCGGTGAGTTCGAATTGCTCGCCGCGGTCCTTGATGTACTGCCCGTCGATGGGCTCAATCATCTCGTACACACCCATGTAGTTCTCGCGCGTGTCGCCCTCAATCTTGATCCACAGGCGGCAGTAGTTGTCGCGCGGAGCGGTCCACACGCCGGCTTCGCGGAAGAGGTTGTAGCAGAACAGTTCGCGCACATACATCGGGTCGTCCTTGAACCATTTCAGGTGAAACTTGCGCACGCCCAGCACGGTGTGCTCGTCGTCCTTGTAGTATTTGCGCAGATTCAGCCCGATGTGGAAGTGGCGCAACTGGCCGTTCTGCCGGTGACTCTCGCCCCAGTTGCCCTCGGGGCGGCGACGTGAGGTGTTGCCCTTGATGCGCAGGCCGGGGCTGCTGACGGTGTAGGTCTCGCCGGCGAGCAGCATGGTCATCTGGCTCGCCTCGACGTATTGCTTGGTCATCGCGTTGCCGTCGTAGAGCGACAGCAGGGCGTTCCATTGGTCGAGACTCACCTCGAGATGAATCTCGGGCAGTTGATCCATGTCCCACACGCGGTCGCGTCCGCTGCGCGGATCCACAGGGGGCTCCGGAGTCTCGTTGCCCAGCAAGATGTTGATGAGCATGTTCACGTCAAGGCCATCGACTGCAGCGTCGCCATTGACATCGGCGCTGTCGACGACGTCGGCGTGCCCCAGCACGATATTTATGAGCACGTTCAGGTCTGTGCCGTCGACGGTGCCGTTGTTGTCGACATCGCCGGTCACGGCGGCCATCGACAACAAGCAACCCATTGTCGCGGCTAAAATCGTAAGTAATAATTTGCGTGTCATTCTTCTGTCAAAAAATCCGTCAAAATTACATAAAATTCACGAGATTGCATTATAAAAGCAATTTTTTTTTGTTACATTCTTTGAGTGAAAAGTAAATGCAGTAAATTTGCAGCATAAAACAACAAAAATGACAACTATTGACTCCCTATTTGCTGAACAAATCGGCAATTTGCTCGGGGCCGAGCAGGCGGCCGACTTGCTTCGCGCGCTGGAGCACAGCGAGCCCAGCGTGAGCGTGCGCGTCAACGAGCGTCGCGGCGCGCAGGTGCCCGCTGGGGCCGACCGCGTGCCATGGTGCCCGCAAGGCTTCTATTGTGTTGATCGCCCGGCGTTTACCTTCGATGTCGACCATCACGCCGGGATGTACTATGTGCAGGATGCCTCGTCGATGTTTATCGCACACGTGATTCGCAACCTCGTGGATGCGCCGGTGCGTTATCTCGACCTGTGTGCCGCTCCCGGCGGCAAGACCACGGCGGCCGTTCAGGCCCTGCCGGAGGACTCGCTGGTGGTGGCCAACGAATATGTGGCTGGCCGTGCACGCGTGCTGGCCGACAACGTGATGCGCTGGGGCAACGACAACGTGGTGGTAACCAATGCCGCACCGGCCGCCCTGGGTCGACTCACACACCACTTCGACGTGGTGGCCGCCGACGTGCCGTGCAGCGGCGAGGGCATGATGCGCAAGGACGACGAGGCCGTGGCACAGTGGAGTCCCGCGTTGGTCGAGCAGTGCGCCGCACGCCAGCGCAGCATCCTCGACGATGTGTGGCCCGCACTGCGGCCCGGTGGCTTGATGATTTACAGCACCTGCACCTTTAATCTTGCCGAAAACGAGCAGATGGTTAACTACTTGATTGAGCATTATGGCGCCGAGCCGGTGGCGGTGCCCATTCAGGATGAGTGGCACATCGCTCCGGCCATCGACTCGCCTTTCCCGGCCTACCGCTTTATGCCGCACCTCACGCGTGGCGAGGGGCTCTTCATGGCGGTGCTCCGCAAGCCCGACGAGGCAGCAGCGCGCCCAGCAAAGGCGCGGCGCGACAACCCCGTCGCCATGCCGGCCGAATTGCGCCAGTGGCTGATGAATGCGCAGGACATGATGGTGATGCGGCGCGGCGACGAGTTGCATGCCATCGGCAAGCAGTGGGCGGCCGACTTGGCACTGCTTGGCAACCTGAATGTGCTGAGCGCCGGGGTGCCGCTGGCGGTGGCCAAGGGCAAGGGCTGGATGCCTCATCAGGCTCTGGCGTGGAACGTGGCGGCGCAGCGTGGCGCTTGGCCCGTTGCCGAGGTCGACTATCCTACCGCGCTGGCTTATCTGCGGGGCGAGGCGGTGGTCATCGACGCGCCCAGGGGCTACGTGCTGCTCACACACCGCGGCCGACACATGGGCTTCGTCAACAACCTGGGCAACCGAGCCAACAACCTGTATCCCAAACCACTGCGAATCCTCACTTCGCACCTCCCCGATACACCGCCCACCATCCTATAAGCGCAGGATAATCAACAAAATAATTCGCGCAAGGTCAAAAAAACAAAAAATATTTCGCGTAATTCGCGTTAAAACTCTTCCTTCGCGAAATTCGCGTTAAATCCCTATTCGCGAGATTCGCATTAAAACTCCGAAATTTGAAAAATCCGAAATTCGTGACTCACTGGCTGTGTATTTCGGGATTTTTCAGTAACTTTGCAATTTAATTATTGACAAACCATGGGCGATAGCACAACACGACATACGGTGCGGTTTGAGACACTTGGGTGCAAACTCAACTTTTCGGAGACGGCGACAATGGGTAAATTGCTCGCCGACAGCGGTATTATGCCCGCCGAGAAGGACGATGTGCCCACGGTGTGCGTGGTGAACACCTGCAGCGTGACCGAACTGGCCGACCGCAAGTGTCGCCAGCACATACGCAGCCTCATCAAGCGCTACCCCCAAGCGCTGGTGGTGGTCACTGGCTGCTATGCCCAACTCAAAGGCGAGGAAATCGCGCAAATCCCAGGTGTGGACATCGTGCTGGGAAGCGAGCAAAAACTCGACATTGCACAGTATGTGACCCGCTGGCTCGATGACCGCCAGCGCACTTTGCAGGTGACGCCCACCCCGCAAATCAGGCGGTTCAGTCCCTCGTGCGAGTGCGGCGACCGCACGCGCTATTGGCTCAAGGTGCAAGACGGCTGCGACTACTACTGCAGTTATTGCACCATACCCTTTGCCCGCGGACGAAGCCGATGCGGCACTATTGACCAACTGGTGGGTCAGGCCCGGCAGGTGGCGCAAGCCGGGGGACGCGAGATAGTCATCACCGGCGTCAACATCGGAGACTTCGGAAAGGGCACCGGCGAGAAGTTTATCGACTTGCTGCGCGCACTCGATGCTGTCGAGGGAATCGAGCGTTACCGCATCTCTTCGCTCGAGCCCGACTTGCTGAGCGACGAGATTATCGACTTCGTGGCTGCGTCGAGGGCTTTCATGCCGCATTTCCACATACCGCTGCAGTGCGGCAACGACGAGGTGCTGCGACTCATGCGTCGGCACTATGACCGCGACCTTTTCGCGCGCAAGGTCGAGCGTTGCCGTCAAGTGATGCCACACTGCTTTATCGGCGTGGACGTGATGGTTGGCAGCCGTGGCGAGACACCCGAACGCTTCGACGACAGTTACCGCTTTATCGCCTCGCTCGACTTGCAGCACCTGCACGTGTTCCCCTACAGCGAGCGCCCGGGAACCATGGCACTGCGCATACCCTATGTGGTGAGCCAGCGCGACAAGCAAGAGCGCGCCGCACGCATGATTGATCTGAGCGACGCCAAGCAGCGCGAGTACATAGGCCGCTTCTTGGGCACCACGCGCCCCGTGCTGCTCGAGCACTCGGCAGGCAAGCCGGTGATGCATGGCTTCACCGACAATTATATACGTGTTAACGTCACGCGCCGCGACACCCTGGCCAACACAGTGGTGCCCGTGCGACTGAACACTATAAACGACGACCTCAGCGTTGAGGCCACCATTATCGAGAACTCATGAAACAAGTGGCTGTAATCATACTCAACTGGAACGGCGCGGCACTGCTGCGACGCTATCTGCCCAGCGTGGTGGCAAATACGCCATCGGCGCTGGCCGATGTCATCGTGGCCGACAACGGCAGCAGCGACAACAGCCTGGAGGTGCTCCGCGACGAGTTCCCCAGCGTGGGTGTGATTGCTCTTGACAAGAACTACGGCTTCGCCGAGGGCTACAACCGCGCCTTCGACCAGGTGGAGCACCCCGTCACCGTTTTGCTCAACAGCGATGTGCGCACGCCCGAGCACTGGCTGGAGCCGCTGGTCGAATACCTCAACGAGCACGACGACGTGGGCGCTCTGCAGCCCAAACTGCTGCACGACCGCGACGACGGGCGCGAGGTGTTTGAATATGCCGGTGCCGCCGGGGGATACCTCGACAAGCACGGTTATCCTTACTGCCGTGGACGCATCTTCGAGGCCATCGAGGACGACAACGGGCAGTACGACGACATCACGCCCAGCATCCTTTGGGCCAGCGGAGCCTGCCTGGTGGTGCGCACCGAGTTGTATCGCCGTGCGGGAGGTCTCGACAGCGACTTCTTCGCCCACATGGAGGAAATCGACCTGTGCTGGCGCATCCACCTGCTGGGCTACGACATACGCATGGTGCCCCAAAGCCGGGTCTACCACCTGGGTGGGGCCAGTCTGCCGCAGGGCAACCCGCGCAAGACATACCTCAACTTCCGCAACAACTTGTTGTTGCTTCACAAAAATCTGCCCGCCAGCGAAGGGCGACGGTTGCTGCTCGTCAGGCGCCTGATGGACACCCTGGCATTCGGCATGGCAATAGCCAAGTGGCACTGGGGCGATGCTCGGGCAATCATAAAGGCGCACCGCGACTACCGCCGCATGCGCTCGCGTTACACGCAGCACCCATCACGCAACTTGCTACACGAGTTGCCCGAGTGCCGATGCAACATTGTGGTCGACCACTACTTGCGTGGACGCAAGGTGTTTTAGCCGCTGTAATAACACATTCGATTAAGTATTTTAATTTATAATCTTTTTTAATGTGGCAAGGTCTTGCTCTTTGTCACTATTTTTGTACCTTTGCGGTCCAATCGAAAATTATTAGATTATTATATACTATGTTAAAACGTTCACTTTTAGTAATGGTCGCCTGCCTGATGGCTGTGGTGGCCAGCGCCGTGCCAGCACGGCCCACACCATTCTTTTTTGAACAAAGCGACGGCACAATGATTACCGTGCGCTTGGTGGGCGACGAGTGGGGCAGCGCAATGATTACCGAAGACGGATACGTGGTGAATCGCGACGACAAGGGCGACTTCTACTACGCAACCACCGCCGGACGCACTAACGTGCGTGCCCACAACCTCAAGAGCCGCGACAAAGCCGAGCAGGCTTATGTCGCTTCGCATGAGAAAGAGTTGAAACTGGAATACCGCGACCAGAGCGTGGCGAGAGCCCGCCGCGCGAGCGCCAACGTGCAGCGTAAGGCTGGCACACAGGTGCCTACGATGGGATCGCCTAAAATCCCCATTATCCTGGTGGAGTACACCGATGTTAAATTCAAGGATGCTGATCCCGTGGCTACTTTCGAACAGCAGTTCAACACCAAGAACAAGTCGTGCCTGCAGTACTTCACCGACCAGTCGCGTGGTGCCTTCACCCCGCAGTTCGAAGTGATGGGCGTGGTGTCGTTGGCGCACAATCGTTCGTATTACGGCGCACACGCAACCGTCAGTGGCCAATCGGTCAACGATAAACTCCTCGGCGATATGATTTATGAGGGTGTTATGGGTCTTCCCGATGTCGATTTCAGCCAGTTCGACAACGACGGCGACAACATGGTCGACGTGATTGTGGTTCTCTACGCCGGTGTGGGCGAGGCCTCGAGTTCGGTAGCCGAGTCGATATGGCCCTGCCAGTGGAACATGGCGTCGGCCTACTATTACGGCCAGAGCAACTATGACTCGTTTGAGCAGGACGGTGTCACCATCGACAAGTTTGCTGTGTTCAACGAACTTGTATCGTCGGGCTCATGGTGGAATCCCACCTATCGTATCGACGGCGTGGGCACCTTCTGCCACGAGTTCTCGCACTGCCTGGGTCTGCCCGACTACTACGACACCAATTACGGCGGCCACTACGGCATGGGTAACTGGTCGCTGATGAATAGCGGATGCTATCTGGACAACAGCGACACGCCATGCGGCTATAGTGGCTATGACCGCAACTTCATGGGGTGGATGACTCTTATCGATCCCACCGAGAACACACAGTACACCCTCGACCCGCTCACCAGCGACACGGGCCAGGCAATAAAGATTGTCAACGACGAGAACCACAACGAGTACTTCATCCTGGAGAACCGCCAAAAGAGCGGATGGGACCAGTACTTGCCGTCGAAAGGTCTGAAAATCGACCATATCACCTACGACGCTTCGGCATGGAACAGCAACGTGGTCAACAACTACGACATGCAGCGCATGACCATCATCCCGGCCGACAACAATTTGAGTACTACCTCCGAGAGTCGCGACTTGTATCCCTATAATGGCAACAACAGTTTCACCGACACCTCGACACCGGCAGCAAGTCTTAACCTGGGTTCTGCTGGCAAACTGGGCAAGCCCGTCACCGAGATTACCCAACTCTCCAGTGGCAAGGTGAGCCTGTGGTATCGCCGTGGTGAGTTCGTCATGGATATTCCCGAAATGAATCCCGTGGATGCGGCCTCGGTGACCGACAACGGCTTCACCGCCTCGTGGACTCGCGTGAAAAACGTGCAGTCGTTCACCCTCAATGTGAGCAGCGCGTCAAGCGACACTCCCACTTACAACCGCAACATCACCAACCTCACCGACACGGTGACCACCATCACCGGCCTGGAGCCGGGCGGCACCTATACTGCTAAGGTGCGTGTGACTTATACCAACGGCCAAACCGGCGATTGGAGCGACCCCGTAACGGTAACTCTTACCGAGACGCCCATCCTGCTGGCCATCAACCCGGCCGAGGTCACCAACTCGTCGTTCACCGCACGATGGAACGCGATGAAGAACGTAACCAGTTACACCCTCAAGGTGACTCAGGACGGCGTGCTGCCTTACAAACTGCTCCTCACCGAGACCTTCGTCAAGTGCACCAAGAATGCTTCGACAAATATCGCCACCACACTCAATAACTACATGGACAACGCCGGATGGCAGGGACAGAACGTTTACCAGGTGGTGGGCGGCGTGCGACTGGGCCTTACCTCCACTTCGGGTGCCACTGGCGCTCTGGTTAGTCCCGCGCTTGACTTGGTTAACTACGACGGCGAGATGACGGTGAAAATCACCTTGAAGACTTACACCGGCAAGACCAACTGCCCCGTGCGCATCTACTTCGACGGTGCCAGCAAAACCGTTACCGTACCCGATGAAACGCCTAACACTTACACTCTGCTGCTTAAGGGCGACGTGAAGTATCCGCAGTACCTCAAGATTCAAGGCACCGACAAGGGCAAGCCCGTGATTGTTACCGGCCTGGAGGTTTATGCTGGCGACGCCACCGAGGCACTGAACGGCCCGCGCCGTGTGACCGAGTACGGCGACGAGACCATGCGCACCATCGAAGGCATCACCGACAACTTCTACACGGTGACTGGCCTGCAGAGTGGCAAGGGATATAACTATAAGGTGTACGGCGTTTATGCCGACAACCACCACAGCGTGTGGAGCGAGTTTGGCACTGTGACCCTTGAGGGCGCCGTGCAACTCGAGGGCGACATCAATGCCGACGGCTTGGTCAATGGCGACGACCTAAACATCATGGTTGCCATCATTCTGGGCAATGACAACGCCGCAAACTACGACGGCCGCGCCGACCTCAACGCCGACACCATCGTCGACGTGATGGACCTCAACCGCCTAATCAACATCCTGTTGGGAAACTAATTAATGCATAATGATTAAGGCCGCTTAGGCGGCAGCCACATCAGCGGCGCTCCCCAGCCAAAGGGAGCGCCGCTCGCTTCTAAAGCCCCCTCCCCGCCACCCTCGCCGCCACCCCGTTCGCCATGCTGCGGCTCCGTCGCAGCCCCCCCCGCCCGTTCGCCCCGCCACCCCCGCCGCCCCGTTCGCCATGCTACGGCTCCGCCGCCGCCCCGCCGCCCCGCCGCCCGTTCGCCATGCTGCGGCTCCGTCGCAGCCCCCCGCCCCCCTCGTCGCCGCCCCTCTAGCACCTCCAGGCTGTCAAGCCGCTATAGCGGGGCGCGGTGGGCATTTTGGGAGATTTTTTGGTGATTTTGCCACTTTTTGCGAAAAAATGAGTGGAAAATTTGGACAGTTGGCACACTTGTTGTAACTTTGCAAGTTGAGATGAAGAGAATCGCCTACATATTGCTCACCTGCGCATTGCTGGGAACCGCCACCGTGGTGGCTGAGCCCGCAGCAAACTCCGCGCGCATCGAAGCAGCCGCTGCACAGCCCACGGCAAACGGCGGCATAGGCCATATCTATCTCACGGCAGCCTCGTCCGAGGTCACTTTCAGCATCTACTCCATCACCGGCCAGTTACTGCGCACCGTGCGAGTGCCGGCCGACAGTCATGTGTCGGTAGAAATCCCAAAGGGATTCTACATTGTCAAGTGCAACGCAGGATGGTCGAGGAAGGTGGTGGTGAAGTGACGCCATGATAATCGCTGAAATATTTCCCTACGCACACGTGGTTTACAACGTCTTTCTGGTGTTGTACGCCCTTACTGTGCTCGGCGTTATCGCCGTCGTGCTGAGTGAAAACCGCAACCCGGTGAAGTCACTGGCTTGGGTCACCGTGTTGCTGTTGCTGCCTGTGCTCGGACTGGTGCTCTACCTCTTCTTCGGGCGTTCGCTGAAAGGGCTCAGGATGATCTCACGGCGCAATAAGCGCATGCTCCAGGGCGACTACCGACCCAACCAGATTGCTGCCGGAGCAAACAATATCACCAGCGAGGCGCACCAACTGATGCGCATCACCAACACCCTCGCCGGAGCGCATTGCTATGCCGGGAACCACATACAGGTGTTCACCAGTGGCGACAAGAAATTCGAGGCCCTGAAACGCGACCTGCGTCAGGCCGAGCGCTACATCCACCTGCAATACTACATCATCGAGAACGACGAGATAGGACGCGAGATTCGCGACATCCTCGAGCAGAAGGCCCGCGAAGGCGTGAAGGTGCGTGTGACCTACGACCACGTGGGGTCGTTCACCTTCAATGCCTCCTACTTCAACCACCTGCGCCACGCTGGCGTCGAGGCATACCCCTTCCTGAAAATCACCATCACCGAGTTGGCCAACCGTCTGAATTGGCGCAACCACCGCAAGATTGTGGTGATTGACGGCAAGGTGGGATACATCGGCGGCATGAACATCGCCGACCGCTATGTCACCGGCGAGCACCACCAGTTGCCGTGGCGCGACACGCACCTGCGCATACAAGGCCCCGCCGTGGCAGGCCTGCAATACACCTTTGCCGTCGACTGGAACTTCATGAAGCGATCGCTGCTCACCGACGAGATGCACGTAATCGACACGCAGCCGCGCGACGGCGGCGACACCATGCAGATTCTGCCCAGCGGGCCCACCGACAAGTGGAACAACATCTCGCTGCTGTTTATCAAGGCTATCATGCTGGCTAAGCACCGCGTGTATATCCAAACGCCATATTTCCTGCCTAACGACGCTCTGCTCAAGGCGTTGCAGACCACCGCGTTGGCGGGTGTCGACGTGAGACTGATGATTCCGCGAAATCCCGACTCCAAACTGCTCAAACACGCCACGGCAAGTTATCTCAAGCAGTGTCTGGTGGCCGGCATAAAGGTGTATTTCTACGAGCCAACGGTGCTACATGCCAAGGTGCTCATTATCGACGACGACTTTGTGACGACGGGCAGCACCAACTTCGACTTCCGCAGTTTTGAGCACAATTTTGAGTGCAACGCGCTGGTTTACAGCAAGGCTTTCAACGAGCAGATGCGCGAAATATTCGAGGCCGACCAGCGGCAATGCACACGCTTGATTCTCTCGCACTGGCGACGACGCCCAGTCACCACCAAGGCCGTGGAGAGCATCTTGCGACTCATGGCTCCGCTGCTATAACGGTCGCTACACCATAAAACACTACTCACTGACTATCCCCGATAGGGATAATCAGTGAGTAGTTGCTTTTTGTGCTGTGGGGTGGGGCGGTCAGCCGGCGTAGTAGCACTTTACCTCGCCCACCGGGAGTTTGCCCACAAGCACCAGGGGGATGCGGCTCGCATCGGTCGACATCCAGGCGCTGATGTCGTCGCTCGACTTCTTGCCACCTTCCTGCGTAAACTTGAAAGTGATGTGGTAAGCCTGGCGCTTGGTGCCGTTGCGCATCTTCACATTTTCCACACCCTTGTAGCGAATGGTGAGATACTCCTTCTGCTTGCCCGAGAAGATGACGGTGGTCAACGTCTTGTTGGTCGCCAACTGGGCATAGTCGATGTCGCGCAGCATGTAGAACACGCTCACCATGTCGTAGGCCTGGCACTTCGCGCTCAGGTTGACGGTCTTCACCGGCTTGCCCTTGCGGTAGCGCTTGCAGGTGGCGCTGGTGTTGCTGTAGTTGTAGGTGAAGTTGACGATGTCGCGGGCATAGTAGCCGTTTTCGTGGGTGTGTTTCTCGTAGCGTAGCGGGGCGAAGTTGCTCTTCATCTTGCTCTTGAGCGTGTCGCGCACGGGATAGATTTTGTCGGCCCACGAGCGCGTCTTGCCCACCAGGGTCGACTGGTAGCCGTTGCCACTCTTGCTGATGCTCAACTTGGCGTCGCCGGCATGTTTCCACACTGCCCCCCAGTGAAATACTATCTCGTAGTTCAGTGTCTCGTTGGTGTAGGTGCGAGCGTCGGCAGCCAGGGCCATCGTGGCCACCAGCACAGCGAGTAAAGCGTATTTGATGTTAACTTTCATAGTGTTATGTTCTTAATCGATACGCTATTTAGACCGCCAACCCCTCACATGGTTTAACCCACAACAAAAAAAGAGGGCCCAAAGGCCCCCTATTGTGCATTATGCGTTAAGCATTATTTTCCAAGGATGATGTTGATGAGGTTGTTGATGTCGACGGCGTCGCATTCGTCGTCGCCGTTGAGGTCAGCACGGCCGTCGTAGTTTGCGGCGTTGTCGCGGCCAAGAACTATATCGATGAGGATGTTCAGGTCGGTGCCGTTGACTTTGCCGTCGCCGTCCACGTCGCCAACGGGAATCTCAACCTCGGGCAGGAAGTTGCGCAACTCGTCCACGGCGGGCATGGCGCGGCCGTTGCTGTTGTCCCACAATCCGGCGTTGTACCACGCGTCGGTCACACGCTGCGTGTTCCAGTTCAGGCCGTTCTCGTTGGCCTCGGGCCACCACCAGTACAGTCCGGTGACATTCTCGTGCTTCTGGAGTTGTGCGATGAGCGCTTGCGTAAACGCCAACTGTCCGGCGGCGCTGATGGGGTAGGTCGACGAGTAGTCGTAGGTGATGTCGCTGGGCTGATAGGCGTGGAAGTAGCCTGTTTCGACAATCATGATTTTCTTGTCGGGGAAGGTGCGCTCAATGGTTTGCAACGCCAGTTCCAGCGTGCTCAGGCTGCCGTGGTAGTAGGAGTAGTAACTCAGGCCGATGATGTCGTAGTCCACATTGTCGGCATTCATCTTGTTGTAGAAGTAGGTGATGTTGGTTGCGCGGGGAACGCGCTCGATGTGGAGCACGATTTTGGCGTTGGGGCACACCTCGCGGCAGGCCGTGCCGGCGCTCTTGAGCAGACGCGTGAAGCGGGACCAGTTGGCCGCATAGTCGTCGTTGTAGAAGCACTTCTTCAGGTTGCTGCTGCCGCTCACGCCCCACAGCATGCCGTACGAAATCTCGTTGCCCGTCTGGATGTAGTCGGGAGTGGCTCCGGCGGCCACCAGGGTCTCGAGGCACTCGCGCGTGTAGTCATAAATCTTCTGGTTCAGTTGGTCGTCGTTGAGGTCTTTCCACGCGTCGGGCGTGAATTGCTTGGCGGGATCGGCCCACGAGTCGCTGTAGTGGAAATCGAGCATAAAGGTAAAGCCGGCATCCTTGATTTTCTTGCCCAGGTCGGCCACGTAGGCCAGGTCTTGGATTACGCCTTGTCCCTTGTCGGCAGTGCTGGCTTTCGAGGGGTCGACAAAGAGGCGCACGCGCATCGACGTCCACCCGGCCTGCTTGAGGTAGGGCAGCATGCCGCCAGTAATGCGTGTGCCGGTCGAGGTGTAGTAGCGCGCGCCGTTCGCCTCATATTTCGGCAGCAGCGAGATGTCGCCGCCCACTTCGTGGGCTTGGGTTGCCATCACCGTAATTGCTGCGCAGGCGAGCAGTGTAAGGATTTTTTTCATAGTGTTATTTTGTAATGTTTTCAGTGAATGTCTTGCGGGGGATAAGACCCAAAGAGGGTGTGTCATAATACAAAGTGGTTGGGAGAAAGTTCCTCCCCTAAGTTAGGGGAGGTGGCCCAACGGGACGGAGGAGTGTGTCTCTTTTCAAATTCGAGCGTTCGAGCATTCGACTGTTCGAGCATTCGATTCTCCACACACGCCCCCGCTCCTTTGGGCACCCCCTCCAACTTAGAGGGGGATCTTCGCCATAGGCTATTGTACGATGACCTTCTTGTCGTTCACAATGTAGATGCCGCGGGGCAGGCCCTGGATGGCGGCTTCGACTGTCGCAGCACCGCGGCGCACCAGGCGGCCGTCGATGGTGTAGACGTCGAGCGGGCGGTCGGCATTGTCGCTGCGCACCGTGGTCACCGCGTCGTAGTCGCTGGTGATGTCGCGTACGGTGAGTTTGCCGTCGCTGGTAGTGCCACCGTCGAGTTCGAGGTAGGTGTCGTGCTTAAACGGGCCCAGGTCGACCGTTTGCGGCGAGCCAGCCTTGCTGAAGATGAAGTTCACGTCGAAGTCACTGCGCGTAACGCGGTAGGTCTGGCAATAGAACTTGGTGCCGCCGATGGTCTTGGTCTGTGCAATCGACGTCTCGTTGCCGCCAGTGATGATGGCGTCGCCAGGCCAACTGGTGGTGGTGCGGCACAGGTTGGCGTCGTCGTTCCACGACCAGAAGTTGAGGCTCTCCCAACCCGGATCCTTCACATGGATGGTCATGTCGTAAGGCTCGAAGCCCGGCTCCACGTCGGTGGGCTCAAAGTTGTAGAAGCGGTCTTGCACGCCCTTCACTGCGCCATTGGTCAGCAGGCCCACTTTGAGCCTGGTGGTCTTGTCGATGGCCAGGGTCGTGCCGCTGGCAGCCTGCTTGCTGCTGGCGGTGGGCGTCGAGCCGTCGGTGGTGTAGACCACCTTGGCGTTGTCGTCGGCGCTAACTGCCGTCAGCGTGACGGTGATGGGGTCGCTGAAATTGCCGCTGGCCTTGTCGATCCACGCAATTTCCATGCTGCGGTCCATGAGGTAGCGGTAGTGATAGCCACGAACCACCTCCACCCACGTCTTGGCCTTGGGCTTGAGGGCGTCGAGGTCGTTACCCACAATCACCACCAGGCGGCCCTTGGTGCCAGTGGTCATATTGGCGTAATATGAACTCGTGGCGCCAGCGTTGCTGTAGGTGCTGGTGTTGGTGATGCCCACGGCCTTGCGCACGTCGATCATGCCCTTGATTTCCTGCTTGCAGTCGAGCCAGTGCTTGAAGAACACGCAGGGGGTGCCCGGCATGGCCATCATGTAGGCGTTGGCGGCGATGGTGTCGCGCTTCAGCGGGTCTTGCTGGGCGGTGGAACTGCGATACTCAGTGTCGTGGTTCTCGACGAAGGTCACGGCGTAGCGGCGCATCTCGCCGTTGCCCAGGTAAGCCACATCGGCGGCATTCACGCCGCTGGGCGTGTTGCTGATCAGGGGCCAGTTGCCGTTGTAGTTGTCGTTGTTGCGGCCCAGGTTGTCCCACGAGGCGCGGTTGTTGCACGCGTTGCGCACCGTGTAGCGGAACTGGAAGTCGAAGGCGGCACTCTGGATGCCGCCGTTGCCGCCAGCCTCAACCTCGGTCACCGAGTTCACCTTGTCGGCAGTGCCGCGAATCCAGTCGGCAGTCTTGGTGGCGCTGTCCCAGTATTCACCCACCGAGAATTGTGGCTGGGCTTTAGCGTTGTACATGCCGGTGAAGCCGGCACGGTAGCCCTTCACCATGTCGTAGCGGAAGCCCACATAGCCCAGGTCGTTGAGCAGGAAGTCCAGATAGGCGTTCACAATGGTTTGCACATTGCTGCTGTAGTGGTCCAGGTCGCGCATGCCGTCCCAGCCCTCGCCGCTGTCGTTGTTCACGCTCAACTCGTAGCCGTTTTGCTTGGCCCACGACAGGGCGTTGCCGCCGTCGTCGTTACGCACGATGTCGGTCGACACCATCTCGTAGGTATTGCCTTTGTATGTCTCTTTGGGGAAGTTTACCCAGTTGCTCAGGTTGCGACGGTGGTTAATCACCACATCGGCAATGGTACCCAGGCCCTTGCTCTTGAAGGTGTTAATCATCGAGCGCAACTCGGCCTCGGTGCCAAACGAACTGTTGTAGTTGTTAAACCACCACAGGTCGTCGTAGCCCATTGAGCGGCCGCCGCAGTAGCCACTCTGGGGAATCCAGATCAGGTCGAAGTACTGCGACAGTTCGTCGGCCTGCTTTTCCAGTTTGGTCCACTTGGTGTCGCTGAACGAGTCCCAGTAGAACCCTTGCAGCATCACGCCGCCATAGTCTGCCGGCCAACCCTGGGCCAGCATGAGCAGCGGTGCTACTGATGCGATGAGTGTAATGAGGTATTTTTTCATATCATTTTGTTTAATTGTTATTCTTGTTGCAAAAGTAAGCATTTTTTTTCTTTTTGCAAACATTCATGCCCTTTTCCTTATTTTTGTCACCAGAAAGTCACACATCGCCAGGCCTCTATGCTCTCGAGAGCCCAAGAATCCCGAGTTAATGCCCCGGTTGCTATAATCGTAAGCGGCGCCCCCCAAGCCAGGGAGCGCCGCTGTAATAGTTGCCGCCTAAGCAGCCTCAATTATTATGCGTTATGCATTAATCACTTGCCTAATAGGATGTTAATCAGTGCGTTCACGTCGCTACCGTCGACGTTGCCCTCGCCGTCAACGTTGGCGCGGCCGTCGTAGCTCGCGGCGTTGTCCTTGCCCAGGATGATGTTGATGAGGATGTTCAGGTCGTTGCCATCCACTTCACCGCTGTTGTCGATGTCGCCCGGAGTAACCTGGTTGAGCGGGTTGGCCGACTCGTAGAAGCGGGTCACGTCGCTCACCTTGTACTTGCCGTCGCTGCCCACAGCGCCGAGCTGATAGTACACGTCCTTTTCGATGCCGGTGATGTCGACGGTTTGCTTGCCCTTGTTGCCGTTGTTAAACACCATGTTGAACGTGTAGTTCTCGGTGTTGATGTCGAAGGTCTTGTAGTAGAACTTCTTGCCGCTGATCATCACGCTGTCGGTCTTGTAGCTGTCGCCGGGCCACGTCTTGGTGGGGTTGAGGATTCCCTGTCCGTCGTAAGCCCAGTAGTAGAGCTGCTCCCAACCGGTTGTGGCGCTCGGGTCGCGGAAGAACACGCGTGCCTTGTGCGGCACGAAGGGCTCAATCTCGGGCAGGTCGTAGACGCGTGTTACGACGCCACTCACTGTCGACCCCTTGAGCAGGCCCACCTTGAGCGTCATGGGTGCGTCGAGGCGCAGCGTGCTGCCGCTGGCTACCTGGGTGCCGTTGGTGGCGCTGGGGGTGGTGCCGTCGGTGGTGTAGACGAGCTTGGCGGCGCTGTTGGCGCTCACGGCGGTGAGCAGCAGCGTCTGCACGCGGTCGTAGTAGCCGCTGGCCTTGTCGACCCACGCCGTCTCGCAGTTGGCACTCATGTAATAGCGGTAGTGGTAGCCGTCGACCACGAGTTTCCACGACGTGCTGCCGGGGTTGTAAGTGTTGGCCTTGCTACCCACCACGGTGAGCAGCTTGCGGCTGCCGGTGCCGGTGGTCTCGACGGCATATTGTGTGCTTGACGATGCCACCTGCGTGTAGCTGCTGGTGTTTTTCACACCCACGGCCTTGCGCACGTCGATCATGCCTTTGATGCCCTGCTTGTAAGCTTTCCAGTGAGGCAGGAAGATGCACGGTGTGCCCGGCATGCCCAGCATGAAAGCGTTGGCGGCCAGCGTGTCGCGGCGCAGCGGGTCGGCGTTGTAGTTCTCTACCACGCCACGGTCTTGCACATCATGGTTCTCAACAAAAGTGACGGCAAACTGTCGCCAGTAGCCGCTGCCCACGTTCTCGCTGTTGCTCACCAGCGGCCAGTTGCTCGAGCCGCCATTGCTTTGTGCGAGCGACGAGACGACGCTGTTGTTGAACGCGCGCTTGACCACATAGTGGAAGTCGAAGTCGAAGACGGCGCTCATCACCTGGTCGTTGACGCGCGTCGAGTTCATCCAGTCGCTCTCCATCGACGAGTTGGTCCAGTGCTCACCCACCGAGAATCTCGGTTTAGCCTTGGCGTTATACTGTCCCAGAAACGAGCCGCTGAAGCCGCGCACCATGTCGTAGCGGAAGCCCACATAACCCATGTCGTTGAGCAGGAAGTTGAGGTAGGCGTTGACGATTTTCTGCACGTTGGCGCTGTTGTGGTCCAGGTCGCGGCATCCGTCCCAGTCCTCGCCGGTGTCGTAGTTGTCTGACAGCGTGTAGCCGTTTTCGTTGGCCCACGTCAGCGTCTTGCCGCCATCGTCATTTTTCGTGACGTCGGTCGATTTGAGCTGATAAGTCACGCCATTGTAGGTCTCGCTGGGGAAATCGAGCCATCCGTTGGCTGCTTTGTGGTGGTTAACCACCACGTCGGCAATGCAGCCGGTGCCCTTGGCCTTTAGCGTGGCGATGAGCGACCGCAGCTGGGCCTCCGTGCCGAAGCTGCTGTGCTGGTCGAAGAAGTACAGCGGGTCGTAACCCATCGAGTTGCCACCGGTGTAGCCGCTTTGTGGCAGCCACAGCAGGTCGATGTAACCGCCGAAGTCGTCGGCTTGACTCTCCAGAACCGTCCAGCGGGTGTCGGTAAACGAGTTCCACGAGAATCCCTGCATCATCACGCCGCCATAGTTGGCCGGCCAGCCCTGTGCCAGCATGAGCAGTGGCAGCAAAACCATCATGATTGAAGTAATTGTCTTTTTCATCATATTATTTGTTTAATAGTGTTGTTAACGGTGGTTGTGGCACGTGATAGACCCTATCACGGCTACAATATGGCAAAATTACTAATTATTGATGAAAAAGTGAAATATTTTTTATTAATGTTTGGTTAATTGTTGCTTTTGCGGCCAAAATCGCGCCAAATAACCGATTTTTTGCCTCTGGCACCAAGATGGCAGGCACAAAAAAGAGGGCCACGTGGCCCTCCTTTTTAACTCCATGCATTATGCTTTGTGCATGATGCGCTGTAACTCGATTACTTGCCCAGCAGGATGTTGATCAGAGCGTTCAGGTCGTTACCGTCAACGCCGCCTTCGCCATCAACGTTGGCTGCATCGTTAGCAGTTTCCTTGCCCAGGATGATGTTGATGAGCATGTTCAGGTCGTTGCCATCGATAGCGTTGTCACCGTTCACGTCGCCTACCTTACTGTCCTCGATGCGGAACTTGAGGTTCTGGAGGTCGAAGGTGAAAGTGAACTCCGACTCCTGTTCGCCAGCGTCGAAGATGTACGCGCCGGTGTCGCCGGTGAGTTGGGTTGTGATATACTCATTTGCGGTAATTCTCGTGTCGCCATTTGCCGGTCCAAAGCGGTGCTCGCCGTTGTTAATAACACTCCAAGCCAGTTGGGCATTGGTGAAGATGAAGTACACCTCGCCACTCAAAGTTGTGGTGTAAGTGAAAATGTTGCCATCTTCGCTTTCCAAAGGTATACCCGTTAATGGATCCCAATCGTTTAAGGTGCCCACCATGAAGATGCCTGCCGAAGAAGTGCTTATCGTATCAGCAACCAGCGTGCGGGCTTCCAGGTCGAGGGTGAGTTTATAAGTGCCTTCAAGCAACTCGAAAAGGTTTTGGCTGTCGCCCTCAGCGCCAAGTTGTTGTGCTACGCCAAGCACATAGTTCAACATAACATTGCCACCAACCGAACCAAAACGGTACGGTGCTATGCCACTCCAGTCGTTGGGCATCACTGACAGAGCGCGGGTGAAATTAAAGTTGCCAGAGTTGCTGGTAATAGTGACGTTAGCCGTGAACAGGTTTTCGCTCACTTTGTCCATTTTAATGCCCACATTGGGAGCCCAACTGTTGCCGTTAACCGTGCCCAGGATGTAGATGTTGCCGTCGGGCTCGGGTTTGGGATCTGTATCACCAGGGGTACAATTAAATAGCAACAAGCAATTAACAGGGTCGACAGTGATAGTGTAGGAGGCTTTCATTTGGGTCACGAAAGCGTAGTTCACATTCTCACCCCAGTTGCTGCACTGGATGATCTCGCCATCGAGTTCGGGAGTGAGAGCGAAGCCATCGCTCAAGGCGCCCATGCGGTAAGGCTCGATTTCCTCCCAAGAACCCAACTTCTGGGTGAAACTGAAGTAGCAGCCCGAAGGAATCTCGACGGTCAGGCTGAAATATTCACCGTCGTGGTCCATCTGCATGCCCACTTCGGGATTCCATCCTCCAAAAGGATCATTGCCAATGATGTAAAGACTCTCAACGTCCTGGGCGTTAAGTGTAAACAAGAGTATTGGCAACAGCGCCAATGCAAGTGAAGTAGCGAATCGTTTCATAATACTAAAGTTTGAGGTTGAATTATGCGTTATGCATTGTGATGTCAACGTAATGATTCACAAATATAGTAATAATTTCAGAGATGGCAAAAATGAATGTGCAAAAAGAGAAAAAAAGAGAGCCACAATGTGGCCCTCTCTTTTCCTCTGCATTAATTATGCGTTGTGCATTAATTACTTGCCCAGCAGGATGTTGATCAGAGCGTTCAGGTCGTTGCCATCAACGCCGCCTTCGCCATCAACGTTGGCTGCATCGTTAGCAGTTTCCTTGCCCAGGATGATGTTGATGAGCATGTTCAGGTCGTTGCCATCGACAGCGTCGTCGCCATTGACGTCGCCTACCTTACCCTTGTTGTCCTCAACTTTGAACTTGAGGTTTGCAAGGTCGAAGGTGATGGTCAGTTCAGTCTCTTCGCCAAGAACCAACTTGTAAGCGCCGTTGTCGCCAGCGAGTTGAGTGGTATGCTCTTCGCCAATGGTGACCTCCTCGTCGCCAGCAGTGGGGCCAAAACGGTGCTCACCGTTGTTGATTACATCCCAGGCATCCTTGGTGTTGGTGAAGATGAAGTACACGTCGCCGCTCAGGGTAGCGGTGTAGGTGTAGATGTTGTTGTCCTCGGTTGCCATAGCGATACCATCTTGAGGAGCCCATCCGTTGAGCGAGCCAACCAGGAAGATGCCGGTCTCGGGTTCGGGAGCGTCGGTAGCCTCAGCAACCAGTGTGCGAGCCTCCATGTCGAGGGTCAACTTGTAGGTGCCGGGATCCAGGCTGAAGTTGTTCTCAGTGTCGCCTTCTGCGCCAAGTTCTTGGGGCTCACCGAGCACGTCCATCAGATAAACGGTGCCCTCAACCGAGCCAAAGCGATAGGGAGCGATGCCACCCCAGTTGTTGGGGTTGGTAGCCAGAGCGCGGGTGAAGTTGAAGGTAGCCGAAGAGTCAGCGATAGTCACCACCGAGGTGAACAGAGTCTCGCTCTCCTTGTCCATCTTCACACCTTCGCTGGCCGACCAGCTCTGGCCGTTAACCTGACCCAGGATGTAGATGTTGCCATCGGGTTCGGGATCGGGATCTTTCTGGACATCACCCCAATCGAACATCACCATGCAACTCTCGGGGTCGACAGTGATGGTGTAAGTCGATGCGAAGACTGTCATGAAAGCGTTGTTCACGTTCTCGCCCCAATTGCTGCACTGGATGGCCTCGTTCTTCAAGTCCTCAGAGATAGCGAAGTTGTTGCTCGGAGCGGCCATGCGGTAAGGCAGGATGTCGTCCCACGGGCCAAGCACTTGAGTGAAACTGAACCAAACACTCGAAGGGATCTCAACGGTGAGGGTGAAGTAACCTTCCTCGGTCTTGTCCATTTGCAGACCCACCTCGGGGTTCCAGCCGCCGAAAGGATCGTTACCAATGATGTACAAGTTCTCAACTTGTGCGTTCATGCCGAGCACTGCCAGCATGAGCATGAATGAAGTAAATAATTTTTTCATAGAAATAATGATTTTATGTAAGTAATTAACATTATTTGTTTTAACCGAGCAAATGTATTGATTTTTTCTGGAATATAGCCTATTTTTCTGGCACCATGCCGCAAAATTTAGCGCAAACGATTGCAAAACGCACCCCTCAACCCAGATGCAATAGCACCCCTCAAAAAATCCTATAGTTGCTATAAATGCTATAAATGCTATATCCCGCACCCCCAAAAAGCAAAAAAGAGGGCCGCGAGGCCCTCCTTCTTGAAGTTATGCATTATGCATAAATTAATTTTTGCCCAGCAGGATGTTGATGAGGGTGTTGATGTCGCCACCGTTGATGCCCTCCTGGCCGTCAATCTCGGCACCAGGAGTTGCTTCCTCCTTGCCAAGGACGATGTTGATGAGCATGTTCAGGTCGTTGCCATCGACTGCACCGTCGCCATTGACGTCGCCAGTGGTCTCCATGCGCTTCATGATGAGTTTCATGTCGTTGAAGTCAACGAGGATCCAGTATTTTCCGGCGGGAGCCTGGACGGTCTCGTGAGCGTCGAAGGTGATAGCGATGTCGGTTTCCATAAGTTCCGGAGTGAGCACGAAGTCGCCCTCGCTCACAGGACCGAAGCGGAACTCGTCGATGTCGTCCCACGGAGTCTCGCTCTCGGGATCGGCCAACTTGGTGGTGAAGCCAATGTAGGCGTTGCCCTCGTAAGCGTCGACCAGCGTGATGTCGAGGTCGTAGATGCCCTCGCCGCGCTCAACCATCGGGGTGCCCACGGTGGGATCCCATTCGCCAACCACGTTGCCAAGGATGTAAACCATCTTCTCGGGTTCGGGCTCCTCAACCCATTCGCCAGCGATGACCAGAGTCATAGTCTCGGGATCGATGGTGAGTGTCCACACACCCTTCACGGGAATCTGGATGTTGTTGCCGCCGTTCACAAGCAGGGTGATTGCGGTAGCGCTGTCGACCTGCTCCTGGGTGACGATGAAGTTGCCTTCAGCATCTGCGCCAATCCACACGTCGTTCTCGTTGGTAAACTTGAACTCAGCGTTGGCGTCCATCTCCTGGGTCACGCTGAACTTGCCGTCGTCGCCCTTAGTGAGAGCGATGCGTGCATCGGGATCCCACTCGTTGAACGAGCCGGTCAGGTAGAAGGCTGCCTCGGGCTGCGGCTCAACGGGCCATTCGCCACCGATAATCAGAGTCATAGTCTCAGGATCGATGGTGAACTTCCAAGTGCCAGCCACGGGGATCTGGATGTTGTTGCCGCCGTTCACAAGCAGGGTGATTGCGGTAGCGCTGTCGACCTGCTCCTGGGTGACGATGAAGTTGCCATCAGCCTCGGCGCCAATCCACTCGTGGTTCTCGTTGAGGAACTTAAACTCGGCGTTGGCCTCCATAGCCTGCTCGACAACAAACTTGCCGTCGGCCTGGGTCATAGCCACGGGAGTCTCTTCGTCCCACTCGTTGAACGAGCCGGTCAGGTAGAATGCAGGTTCGGGTTGCGGCTCTACGGGCCATTCGCCACCGATGACGAGCGTCATGTTCTCGGGATCGACGACAAACTTCCAAGTGCCAGCCACGGGGATGATGAGGTCTTGACCCTCGTCGCCAATGAGCAGCGTGATTTGCGTTGCGCTGTCGACCTGCTCCTGGGTGACGATGAAGTCGCCCTCGCTCTGAGCACCAATCCACTGGTTGTGCTCATTCATCAGTTTGAACTTAGCGTTGGCCTCCATAGCCTGCTCGCCAACAAAGAGGCCGTCGTTACCCTTAAACAGGGGCACCATGGTATCCTGGCTCCACTCGTTGAACGAGCCAATCAGGTAGAATGCTGCCTCAGGCTCGGGCTCCTCGGTGAAGCCGGTGATGGTGAGCACGCCATTCTCGATGGTGAGCGTGTAAGGTGCCTCTTGAGCGGCAATGGTCATGTTGTCGGTGTTAACATTCAGTTCAAAGGTGTTGTTCTCTGGCGTGAACTCCATGCCGTTGCCATACCAGTCGTTGGTGCTGGTGTGAATCTTGAACTCGCCACTGAAGACTTTCTCCAACTTGTACACGTCGCCACTCTTGGCAAACTTGTTCTCCTCGGCGTTGCTCCAGCCCATCTGGTCACCCACGAGGTAATACTCGAGTTCGGGTTCGGGTCCCGAGGGCCATTCGCCACTGATGACGAGTTTCATGGTCTCGGGGTTGAGGGTCAGAGTCCACTCGCCAGCCACGGGGATTTTCACGTTGTTGCCAGCGTCCACGAGCATCGTGATCTCGGTGCCGTTCTCGACTTGCTCCTGAGTCACGACAAAGTTGCCGTTGCTGTCGGCGCCAATCCAGGTGCCGGCCTCGTTGCGCAGTTTGAACTCGGCTCCGGCATCCATAGCCTGGGTGATGGTGTAATTGCCATCCTCGCCCAAGACCATAGGCACTTGTGTGCCGGCGTCCCAGCCGTTGAACGAGCCAATCAGGTAGAATGCCTTCTTGACCGGCTCAGCGCTTTGCACCTCGACGGTAGTTCCGCCAGTGTACTTGTAGATGGCACCGTCCTGGGGAACCAAGTTGCTGGTCTGCTGATTATTGGCGTTGAAAATCAAGCCTTCGCCCGATGACTCGTGAGTGTACACGAAGGTGTAGTATTCAACCTCGTTAACGGTATCAACATCCAGCGTGGTCAGCTCCACGCCTGGCCAACTTGCGAAGTAGTCGCCATCGCTATCCCAAGCCCAGATGTTACCAACCGAACTCTTGTCGATGTAGATGGTAGTGGCGGCCGAAGCCATCACAGCCATCAACAGCATGCTTAAAAGAAGTGAAAATTTCTTCATAGTGCATTGATAATTTGGTTAATAAATATGTTTGTTGAATCTCAGAATATGTTCGTTTCATAGTCTGCCAGCGCGTGCGCCATGGGGCGTTTGTCTGGACTGCAAGCACATCATCTTACTATAAGCAAGCAAATATAATATATTTTTGACAAAATTCATCCATTCAGCACCTTATTTTAGCATATTATAATAATGCAATCGTTTTCATAGGCTCGCCCTCGCTTCGCTGGTAAAGATGTTCGAATGCTCGAATGCTCGAATGCTCGAATGGCCGGGTGAAAAAAAGTGCCACGGCGAGTGGCCGTGGCACTATACTTCAAAAATATGCGTTGAAGGTGTGATTACTCAACGGGAAGTTCGTCGTATTGCGAATTCTTGTCGAAGAAGTAGTAAATACCCAGCAGGTCGTTGAAGATCACGCGGTAAGTACCGGCGGTGTAGGGGATGTTCGGGCCGCCCTTGCTGGCGGTGCCAAGCGGGAACATCGGGCCACCCCAGTTGGGGTTCGCCCAGTTGCCGTCGCTGGCAAACTTCACGCCGCCCTCGCTGGAAGCGTCATCACCAAAGGTGACATCGGCAAACCAGTCGTGGTTCTCACCCGAGGCTGCTGTAGTGACCTTGGTCATCAGGTTGCCAGTGACATCCCAACTGGGGTTCTGGTAAGAACCCGGCATAGCCATCTGTGCTGCCACATAGTCGGCGGGGCCGAGTTTGGTGAACTTCACAGTCGGGTTGGTCTTGTCGGCGATGTTGACCACAATCTTGTAGTAGCCCTCGTTCTCGATTACGATGTTGGGCAGACCCTCAGCGGGTTTCTCGGTGTAGTAACTCTGGCCGCCGTTCTCGCTACCGCCCGAAATACAGGGATAGTCGCTGTAAGGCATCACCAGGATGCGGAACTCACCACCCTTGGGCAGATAAGCGCCGTAAACCAGTTGCTCGAGGTTCTCCGGGTTGGGATACATTGCCACGAGGCTCACAAACTTGCCGTCGCCGCCGAGGCCGCTCTTGCGGTTGTACCACGTACCCTTGCCAATGCAGTTACCGAGAACGTACCAAATCTTCGGCATCTCGACAAACTTGGGTATTGCGGTGAAGATAAGACCTTCCACCTTATTTACTATAGCGGTGCCATCGATTTGTGTGTAAGCCGTGACATCCATGGGTGCCTGGCGCTCAACCTCGGTGGTGCCGTAGAGCGACGTCATAACGCCGGTCAGGTCGGTGCGTTGGGCAATACCTCCCTCGGCCACCTCGACGGTGCGAGAGTCGGTCTTGTCGGCATTGTAGATAGTGGCCACATAAGTAGTGGTGGCGTTCTCGCTATTGGCAGTGATGGTGGGGTTGAAGATTTGCACTTCGGTCTTGCTGCCGTCGCGCAGGTCGATACAGCCCACGTTCTGTGCCGTGAAGGTCACGGTGGCGTCGTCAGCCTGAGGATTGCTCTGAGGCTCAGCCCAGTCCTTGTAGTCGTCGTTACATGCCGCAAAGCAGAATGCGGTGGCGACTAAGAGCGAATATATTGAAAATTTCTTCATGTTGATAAACTATTTTGGTGGCTTTTGCCCCTCCCGCTCTCTCGCGGGAGGGACGTCAGCCTGTTGAATACTTTACTCGATTTTACCAGTTTCGGCAGTGAAGTTGAAGTACATACGCTGTCCAGCCTTGCCAGGCACGCGGTAACCGAAACTCGAGGCGTCGTTCTGGTCGGGACCCATGCCACGATAAGCAATCACGCCATCGTAGACCATAAACTCGCTTCTCCACCAGTCGAAGCCCGGAATCTTCACGTAAGCGCGAACGCCATCGCCCTCGCCACCAGGTACGCTGGCTGCGAACGGAGGCGATACAAAATCGCCATCGGGGCCGTCGGGTACCTCAAATTCGCAACCCTCTTCAAGTTCGCTCCAAGCGCCCAGCGGGGTGATGGGACCTATCATCCACACTGTGGGAGGCAAGAACTGGGTGTTGTAGTTGATGGTGCGTCCGGTAACCGAAGTGGTAATCACTACCAGGTACCAGCCAGGATTGTTCGATGCAATCTTGCCGTCGTTGTTGACAATGTCCTCGGCAAGGTCGCCCTCGACGGTGATCTTGTCGTAGCCAACCACGTAGTCACCAGCGGTGTGCTCGTGGTTGAACAGGATGCCGTCGCCATCGATGTAAACCAGGTGCCAGAAGATGTTGCCGTTGTCGTGAACCTGTACCATGTCAAGGGCTGTGTCCCAACTGTTGCCGTTGAAACTGCCGGCCACGCACATTGCTTCAGGAACGGTGACGGGAGCCAGCGAGTACAGCAGGTGTACATTGCTCAGCGTTACCCAGTTTGAGTAAATCTCGCTGTCGGCAATCTTCGTGCCGGCCGAGTTGGCGGCATACGCTTTCAAGCGCAAGTACACGGGCACGTCCATCGGGAAGTCGGCTTCCTCCTTGCCGCGTTCCATGTACATCGATGTCATGGTGCTGGCAATGGTAGATGCGCTAACCTCGATTTTTGTCATGTCGTAAGTGCCTTTCAAATCCACGGCGTCGCTCTTGTCGTCCATGCTGGCAATCTGCACACTGTAGATAGTGCGGCAGGGGAAGCCGTAGTTGGGCTGGCTGCAGTAGAGCGTCACCGCCTCGGAATTGGCCAAGTCGATATACGAGTCGGCCATCGCCGGTTTGTTCAATACGAATTGTGTGGGCTTCTGGAAGGTGGGATTCGAGTCGTTGTCATCGTTACAAGCGGTGAGCATGACAAGCCCGCACAGCAGTATCAGTGATGATTTAAATATATTCTTCATAACGTTTATATGCTGTTTCAAGTGTTGATATTAATTGCGCACATAACCCGGGTTCTGAGTCAGACCCTTGTTCACCGTCAAGTCGTTGGTGGGCAGAGCGAAGATGTTGCGATAAGCGCCAAAGTCTTGTCCTTCCTTAACGCCACCCTTCCAGGTCCACTGGTAGTCGGTGTTGCCACCGTAGCGGCCGAAGCGCACCAGGTCGATGCGGCGGCGACCCTCGAAGTAGAACTCGCGGCCCCACTCGTCGAGAATCTGACGCAGCGTGAAACTGGTAACGGGGCTGGCGTGTGCACGGTTGCGGATGGCCTTGATGGCGTCGAGAGCGGCACCGGTCACAGGGGTGTTGTCGGCGTTGCCGTTCTGGCGCGTGATGGCCTCGGCATAAGTCAGGTATGCCTCGGCACTACGCATCAGGAAGAAGTCTCCGTCGGGGAACGTCGAGTGCTGGCCAGTCTCGAATTCGCCATTTGCACCAAGCGAAGTCTTGAAGTTGTTGAACTTAGCCACAGCAAAGCCATTCTTGAACGTGTTCCAGTTGGGGATGTCGAGCGTGCGGTCGCCACCCGTGTTGAACAGGGCGCGGTCGTCGCCAGCAGCCGGAGCCACAACCCAACTGTTGCCAGTGGGGGCGTTGTCGCCGGGGAAGAACAGGCGGATGAGTTCAGGACGGGCGCGGTTGCCGCCCCAGCCCTGATCGGTACCGTTGGTCGAACTGCTGTTGTAGGGGCACTCGTGCATGTCGCCGTCGAAGGTCGATGCCATCATAAACAGGGAGGTACCCCACGAGGTGGTGCGGATACCGTCTTGCAGGATGGGGAACACAGCCTCAGTCGAAGCGTCGGTAAGATCGTTGTCGCCCATGAAGAGCATGCGGTAAGCGCTGAAGGTGTACTCAATGTCGCTCACATCACCCTCGATGACCACGGTCTTGTCGGCGGTGTGCAGTTTGTGCGGGCCGTCCATCACGAGTTTGGCGTAACGTGCAGCCTTGTCATAGTTTGCTTGGCCGATGTACACCTCGCTGTTCAGGTACAGGCGAGCCAGAAGCAGGTTGCAGGCGTCTTGGTCGACGCGACCCCAGTTCCAGCCATTGTCGCTCATGCCCTGACGCAGTGCGATGGGGGCGTGCATCTTGTCGTGGATGTCGAGCAACTCGCTCTCGATGAACTCATACACCTCGGCGCGCGTAGCCTGGCGGGGCTCGTCGGCCGATACGGTGGTGGCCAGAGGCACATTGCCCCAGCCGTCCATCAGGAAGTAGTAGTCGAGAGCGCGAAGGAAGCGCACCTCGGCAGTCATCATCTCGTTATAGTCGCCATATTTCTCCAGATAGTGGTTGCATAACGTGATGGCAGTGTACAGACGATAGTAGAAACCAGCCAGCATGGGGTGGTCGGCATCGTAAGTGTTGAAGTTGAATTGAGGGATACCATCGTCACCCCAGCAGCAGATTGCCTCATCGCTGGTGAGTTCGTTGGCATTCCACATTTGGCGCACATAGCCCGACGTACCGCCGTCGATACCGTCGACGTCGCTGCCGCCATTGGCTCCATAGTTGCCGGCCACGCCGATTACAGCATAGCACTTGTTGAACATTTGTTCAGGAGTGGCCTCGGTGGTGAGGTTCGGGTCGATGGCTCCATCTTTCAGGTCAAGGTCGTTGACACACGACGTCATAGCGCCTACCGACAGCAGCAAACCAGCCACCGCAAAGATATATTTATAAATCTTTTTCATGATCATTGTGCTTTATTGATTAGAAATTCAGGCTAAGGCCAAGGATGAACGAGATAGGACGGGGGTACAGGTTGTTGTCGATACCGCCGAAGACCTCAGGATCGATGCCTTTATACTTAGTGATGGTAAACACGTTGCTTGCCGTAGCGTAGATGCGGCCGCGAACGCCCTCATAGTTGCCTTGCTTGAACAACTCGCTGAAACTGTAACCCAGTGTGATGTTGTCGCACTTGAGGAACGAGCCGTTCTGTACCCAGCGGTCGCTCAGGATGGTCGACTGCTCGTAGGTCTGCCAGTTGGCGGCCAGAACGTCCTTGGGACGGTTGCCCAGGTAGTTCGACGAGGTGAGAACCTCACCGGTATTCAGGTTGCTGGCGCCGGCCATCAGGTCGTTGTAAACGTAGTTGCCAATGTTAGAGCGCAGGCTGAAGCCGAAGTCCCAGTTCTTGTACTCTAAGCGAGATGCGAAGCCCATGGTCACAGGAGCCATCGGGTTCTTGTACATGTAGCGGTCATCGTCGGTAATCGTGCCGTCGCCGTTGCGGTCAACGACAAGACCCTCGATGGGCATGCCATTGTCGTCGTAAACCTGCTGGTATACGCGGAAGTTGCTGGCGGGATAGCCCACCTGGTGTGCTTGGATGGTCAGACCAGTACCGCTCGAGATACCACCGGTGGTCACGCGATAGTTCTCATCGTCGGCGCCAATCAACTCAAGAATCTTGTTGCTGTTGTACGTGAAGTTGTAATCCAAGGTCCAGTTCCAATCCTCGCTCTGAAGAGCCTTGTAACTGAAGGCCAACTCGATACCAGTGTTGCGCAGCGAACCGATGTTCTTGTTCATCATGTTCTTGAACTGCGTACCGGCAGCGTTGTAAGCGTAGTTGATCAGGTCGGTGGTCTTACGATAGTACCAGTCGATGCTACCGGTCAGGCGCTGGTTCATAACACCCCAGTCCAAACCTACGTTAGACGTCGTGGTGGTCTCCCACTTCAGGTTGGTGTTGTAAGTGTTGGGCAGAACCATCGAGCCGTCGCCGATGATGTCGTAGTAACTGTCGTTGCCGCTGTTGTAGTTGTAGGTAGGAATCCAGCCGTAGTCGCCGATGCCTTCCTGCTGACCGGTCTTACCCCAGCCAAGACGCAACTTCAACTCGCTGATGGCGGTCACGTCCTTCAGGAACTCTTCCTTGTTGATCTCCCATGCGAAGGCAAACGAGGGGAAGAGTGCCCAGTGGTCGTAGAAGCGCGACGAACCGTCGTAACGCATCGTGGCCGTCAACAGGTAGCGGTCGAGCAGCGTGTAGTTAGCACGGCCGAAGAACGACACCAGGTAGTTCTCGGTCAGGTAAGGCTTGTTGTTGCTCGGGTTGTAAATCTTTCCGGCCAGCGACTCACCGTTGTCGTCGACGGCGGTGGAGGTGGCGGGATACATACCGTGGCCGTAGTTGGTGTTGCGGCGCCAGAAGTGCTGCCACTCGTAACCGGCCATGATGTCGAAGTGATTGCTCTCGTTGATGTCCTTATAATACTGAGCGTAGGTACTCAGCGTGTAGGCGCGTTTCACAATCTGGTCCCAGCCATCCCAGCCGTAGTACAGCGACTGCGACGAGAAGGGGCTGTTGGTGGTCCACTGCTTACCCTTGCTCAGGTCGGTACCCAGGGTGAGGTGGAGGCGCAGGTCTTCGAAACCGTGCACCTGATAGTCGATGTCGGCGTTGCCAATGAACGCGCGGCTCACGGCGCGGTCGTCGCGCAACTCAAGCAGAGCCACGGGGTTGGCAGTTGCCAGACCATTGCGAGAGTAGGTCCACGTGGGGTCGTCAAACTCGCTGTTCGACTTCCACTGGAAGAAGCCGCCAAAGTGCTCGTAGCCCTCGCCACCGTAGACGGGCTTCGTAGGATCCATCCACACGGCAGCACCGATGGCGCCGCCGTCGGCATACTGCGACTTAGCCCACATGAACTTGCCGTTCAGGTTCAGGCGCAGATGGTCGTCGAGAAGCGACGGGTTAAGGTTCAGAGCGGCGGTGAAGCGCTTCATGTCACTGGTCTTGAGGATACCTTGCTGGTCCATGTAGCCCAGTGATACGCGGTACGGGAGGTAACTGCTCAGCGAGCCGGTCACGGTCACGTTGTGGTCGTGGCTGAACGCCGTGCGGTAAATCTCCTCCTGCCAGTCGGTGTTCGCTGTGCCGAGGGCGGCAAGGGCGGCAGCCTCGCGGTCGCTGCCGGCATACAGTTTCTTGATGAAATCGCGATACTCGTCGCCATCCATCACATCGATGGTCTTTTTCTTCATACTCCAGGTCACGCTACCGTTGTAGGCCACGCTGGGCTTCTGGTTCTTGCGACCCTTCTTGGTGGTGATGATAATGACACCGTTCGAGCCACGGCTACCGTAGATGGCGGTTGCACTTGCGTCCTTCAGCACACTGAAACTCTCGATATCCTGAGGGTTCACCACTGCCAGACCGTTGGCCAGACCCTTAACGCCCTGGTTGTCCATGGGCACACCGTCGATCACGATCAGAGGGTCGTTGCTCGCATTCAGCGACGAGCCACCACGAATACGGATTGTGGCGCCACCACCAGGCGTACCGCCACCGCTGGTTACCGTCACACCGGCAATCTTACCACCGAGCATGTCTTGCGCGCTCACCACGACACCCTTGTTCTTGGCGTCGGGCTTGAGGGCCGTCACGCTACCGGTAAGGTCGCTCTTCTTTGCTACACCGTAGCCGATGACCACAATGTTGTCGAGCATTTGCGTGTCATCGGTCATGGTGACAATCACGTTGGGGGCTGCGGCCACTTCTTGTGCCTGATAGCCGATGGATGTTACTTGGAGCATGGCTCCCTGTTTCACGCCTTCAAGGGTGAAGTTACCGTCGAAATCGGTAACGGTACCCTGGGTGGTGCCTACCACGCGCACTGAGGCGCCGATGACAGGCTCGCCCGTGGCGTCCTTGACAATGCCTTGCACGGTGATTTGTGCATAGGCACCCAGCGACAGGAATAATCCCATCACCAGGCATAGAATCCGTGAAGGAATTCTAATGTTTACCTGCTTCATCATTCAATTTTTAAAGTTAATATTATGTTGTTAATTATTCGTGTCACAAGTTTGTTTTCACTCTTTCCACATCATTGCCGCCCATGGGGGCGACCCCGCTGTGAAGGCGGTTCTTTTCGTGTTACAAAATTAGTGGATTCACCACGTATTATTTACGATTTTTTTGTTAAATAATGTGTCAAATTCGTGCAATCGTTTGCGCATATCGCCTTTTTGTCATACCTTTGCCCCCAATATAACCATATTTTTTCAGCACAATGGATAGCGACAATCGCCAGTTGACAATGAAGGACATCGCACAGGCTCTGGGCGTGTCGGTGGCTACCGTGTCGAGGGCTCTCAGCGACAGCCCGAGCATCAGCAAGGACCGTAGGGCTATGATTCAGCAATATGCCCGCGACCACAATTTCTACCCCAACGTCATCGCAGCACAGTTGCGACACAGCAAGCGTGAGCCGCTGCGCGTGATCGGTGTAATCATGCCCGAGGTGGTGCACTACTACTTCGCCTCGATCCTGGCAGGGATCGACGACGAGGCCGCCGCGCGCGATTACCGCATCATCATCGCCACCAGTCACGAGCAGTACGACCGCGAGGTGCGCATCTGCGAGTCGTTCTTGCATAACAAGGTGTGCGGCGTCATCGTCTCGCAGTCCAAGAGCACGCTGGTCTACGACCACTTCATCGGCATGGCCAAGCAGGGACTGCCGCTCGTGTTCTTCGACCGCATCTGCCCGGCACTGAACGCCAGCCGTGTCGTCGTCGACGACTACAAGGGCACATTCAACGCCGTCTCGCACATGATCGAGAGCGGATGCCGGCGAGTCGCCTTCTACGGCACGGCGCCAAACCTGGAAATCAACATCAACCGCTACAACGGATACAAGGACGCCATCTACCACAACGGACTCACGCCCGACAAGGACCTGGTGAAGATGTGCGACAACCGAGCCGACTCCATCCGCATCACGCCCGAAATGCTCAGCATGGACAATCCGCCCGATGCCATTTTCGCCGTCAACGACGAGGCGGCCATCGGTGCCCTCTACGTCGCCAAGCGCATGGGAATTAAGGTGCCCGAGCAACTGTCGATTTGCGGCTTCACCAACACACTCTCGGCTATGGCCTGCGACCCGCAACTCACCAGCGTTGAGCAAGACGGGCGGCAGGTGGGAAAAGAGGCCGCCGACATCCTCATCGGACTCGTCGAGGGCAAGTACGACCCCGCCCACGCCGTTAAGCGCATCGTAAAAACCAAACTCGTGATTCGCGAAACAACACGCTAACCTGCGGTTGCAGATAACAGATGACAGATAACAGATAACAGATAACAGATAACAGATGACGGATAACAGATGACGGATAACAGATGACAGATGACAGATAACAGATTTGAGTTTCGGATTTGGCATGTTGCTGATTATCACCGTATAATAGCGTCGAAGACGCCGGGCGGGTCGCAGACCCGACTTTGTGCGTAGGACCATGCGAGCGACCTCGAAGAGGTGCGACGCTTGGTCGCAAGCGACAACAGAAAGGTGCCTCGAAGAGGAACTTCAGCACTGAACAAGAATATCTTAACTATTTTGGAATTTGAATATAAAAATATACCTATGAAACGATTTATGATATTTGCCGCTCTTGTGGCGATGCTTGCTCCGGCGGCGATGGCGCAAAGTGTTGACGATATCGCCGAGCGCGCCTACGATTTGCTCAAGGCCAAGAACTACGACGCAGCGTTCCCGCTGATAAAGCAAGCCGCCGAAAAAGGCGACTGTGAGTCGATGGGCAATCTCGGCACAATGTACTACAAAGGCTTGGGAACCGAAATTGACTACAATCAGGCTCTGAGATGGTGGGGCGAAGCCGAAAAGAAAGGTTGCGGTGATGCAATCAAAGCATATCGCGATGAACTCATGGCCACCAAATCGTTTGAGGTCGACGGCATCCGCTACATTGTTAAAGCCGATTTCACCCTGATGGTCACAGAAAACAAGAATTATAGGGGCATGAAATCTGTTCAAATTCCTGAAAACGTAGTCTATAAAGACAAGACCTACATTGTGACATCAATCGGCCATGAAGCATTCTATAATTGCCGCGGCCTGACGTCGGTCACCATCCCTAACTCGGTGACATCAATCGATAGCAAGGCATTCATGTTTTGCGAGGGCCTGACGTCGGTCACCATCCCTAACTCGGTTACCACAATCGGCGACGAAGCATTCATGTATTGCGAGGGCCTGACGTCGGTCACCATCCCCAACTCTGTGTCCTCAATCGGCGACGGCGCATTCGAGGGTTGCGACGTCCTGACCTCGGTCACCATCCCCAACTCGGTGACCTCAATCGGCAATATGGCATTCACCGGTTGCGGCGGCCTGACGTCGGTCACCATCCCCAACTCGGTGACCTCAATCGGCGACAGAGCATTCTATCTTTGCAGCGGCCTGACGTCGGTCACCATCCCCAACTCAGTGACCTCAATCGGCAATATGGCATTCTCCGGTTGCCGCGAACTGACGTCGGTCACCATCCCCAACTCGGTGACCACAATCGGCGACGGCGCATTCTCTGGTTGCCGCGAACTGACGTCGGTCACCATCCCCAACTCGGTGACCACAATTGGCGAAAGGGCATTCCGTTATTGCGTCGGCCTGACCTCGGTCACTATCCCCAACTCGGTGACCACAATCTGTCGCGAGGCGTTCGATGGTTGCCGCGGCCTGACATCGGTTACTATCCCCAACTCGGTGACCACAATCGGCGATTCCGCATTTAATCTTTGCAGCCACCTGACCTTAGTCGCAATTCCTGGCTCTGTGACTTCAATTGGCGACCGCGCATTCGAGGGTTGCGGCGGTTTGATCCGAATTTATAGCAAAATTAGTGACGTTAGGCAGGTGAAATATGGTGGAGAGGTTTTTAATGGTGTGCGGGCTTCTTGTGTGCTGCATGTGCCGCGCGGCACCGCCGATGCTTACCGCAACACCGCACCATGGAACCAATTCACAAACATTGTCGAAGAATAATCAAAACAACAATACCTATGAAACGAATGATTTATTTTGCTGCTCTTGTGGCGATGACGGCCACAGCAGCGATGGCGCAGACGCCGAGCAACCCAGCACGGCCGCGCCTGGTGGTGGGCATCGTGGTCGACCAGATGCGCTGGGACTACCTCTACACCTGCCAGCACATGTGGGGCAGCGGGGGCTTTAACCGCCTGCTGGGCGAGGGCTACAGTTGCGCCAACACCATGATCGACTATCTGCCTACGGTCACCGCCTGCGGCCACGCAAGCATCTACACCGGCTCCACCCCGGCCATTCACGGCATAGCCGGAAACAACTACAAGATTGACGGCCACAACACGTCGAGCGTGCGCGACAACAGCGCGCGCGGCGTGGGCACCGACGACAGTAACGGCTGCAAGTCGCCGCGCAACCTGATGGTGACCACGCTGGGCGACCAACTGAAACTCGCCACCGGCGGCAAGGGCCGCGTGGTGGGTGTCTCGCTCAAAGACCGCGCAGCAGTGCTGCCCGCAGGACATGGCGCCGACGGGGCATACTGGTACGACAAAACCACGACTTCCTTTATCACCAGTACCTACTACTGCAACGAGTTGCCCAAGTGGGTGGTGAATTACAATAATGCCGCTCATGAGTTGCTCGCACAAGACATGTGGGACAAGCCTTACGGCGTGACGGCAACCTTCGGCATGGCCGAGGCCGCCTTGCGTGGCGAGCAACTGGGTAAGGACGACATCACCGACCTGCTGGCCATCAGCGTGTCGACGACCGACATGACCTCGCACCACTTCGGAGCACGCTCGGCCGAGACCGACAGCATCTACAGCCAACTCGACCGCGACCTGGCGCGCTTCCTCAGCGTGCTCGATCGCGAGGTGGGGCAGGGCAACTACCTGCTGTTTCTCAGCGCCGACCACGGCGGCACCTACAGCGAGCCGCACATGCGAGCCCTCAACCTGCCCTCGGGACGCTTCTACGACACACAGGTGCAGGCCGACGCCAATGCCGCGCTGCGCACACAATTCGGCGTGGACAACCTCATCACCGACGCCATGGAGTATTCGTTCTACCTCAACCACCACGCCATCGACAGCGCCGGCCTCGACCGTAACGCGGTGGTCGATGCGGCCCTGAAGACCATTGGCGACCGCCCCGAGGTGATGTGGGCTGTGGACCTGGAGCGCCTCAGCGATGCCGCTGTGCCACAAGAGATTAAGGAACGACTCATCAAGGGATATCACCGCAAACGCAGCGGCGAAATCTTCGTTATGCCCGTCACGGGCTACTACGCCAGTTGGGACGGCGACGTGCGCGGGTCGAACCACGGCTCGTGGAACCAGAGCGACACGCACATCCCACTGCTGTTCTTCGGTTGGCACGTGCCACACGGCGAGACCACGCGCCTCACTCACATGACCGACATCGCGCCCACCGTGGCCGCCATGCTGCACATCCAGGCACCCGACGGCGCTCTCGGCCTTCCAATCTCATTTGAATAGATTAATAATCAATAACTTTAAATTTTTTACTATGGCAATAATACAAAAAGTTAGGGGCTTTGAGCCCAAGATTGGCGAGGGCTGTTTCCTCGCCGAGAATGCTGTGGTGGTGGGCGACGTCACCATGGGCAACGACTGCAGCATCTGGTTCGGTGCGGTGCTGCGTGGCGACGTGAACACGATCACCATCGGCAACCGTGTGAATATTCAAGACAATGCAGTCATTCACACCCTATACGAGAAATCGGTGAGCATCATCGGCAACGATGTGTCGATAGGCCACAACGTGGTGGTGCATGGAGCAAAAATTGGTGATATGGCCTTAATAGGAATGGGCAGCATCATCCTCGACCACGCCGAGATTGGCGAGGGCGCCATCATCGCTGCGGGCAGTGTGGTGCTCAGTGGCACCAAGGTCGGCCCACACGAGTTATGGGCAGGCAGCCCGGCGAAATTCAAAAAGATGGTCGACCCCTCGCAGGCCAGCGAAATCAACGTAAAAATCGCCAAAAATTACCTGATGTACTCCACCTGGTATCCACCCCAAGAGTAACAACAAAATTATCAAGTACTTATCAACAAATTAAACGAATTAAACCAAGTCATTTGTTGTCGCCAGCAAAGAATTTGTTTAATTCGTTTAATTTGTTGACCGTTATTGTCTTGTGCTGTTTTTTGGCGAGAAAGGCGGGAATAAACGCTCGTAATGCAAACTCAGTTGTCCAAAGTTAAACAGATACCCAAGTTTGAAGTTCCCGGCTTTTAAATAGTTTATGACTTGTGCTTTATGCTCGCCAAGGATTTCTGACAGTGCTTTTAGTTCAACGACAATCGACCCATAACAAAGGAAGTCCACATAATAATCTGTTTTAAGTATCGTATCCTTGTAGCCAATTTGAAGTCTTTTTTCTCGCTCAAATGGTATCCCTCTTTTGGTGAACTCTATTTCGAGCGCCTCTTGATAGACTTTTTCTGAAAACCCACAACCCAAGGTGGCGTGAACTTGCATCGCTGCCCCTACAATAGAGAAACTCTCCTGTTTAAATAGAATGTCTGACATGTTTCCAAATATAATTTATCAACAAATTAAACGAATTAAACCAAGTCATCTGTTATTGCCAGCAAAGAATTTGTTTAATTCGTTTAATTTGTTGACCATCAATCCGTTGACCATTGTTGTCTTGTGTTGTTTTTAATGAATTAAACCAAGTCATTTGTTATCGCCAGCAAAGAATTTGTTTAATTCGTTTAATTTGTTGACCATCAATCCGTTGATAAATCCGTTGATTATTTTGGGCCGATGGCGCGGGGCGTCAGCGGGTTGGCGTCCTTGTGCCACTTCGTATTGCCCTTGAGCAGCGACTGCTTGTTGCTGAGTTCGTTCATGTAGTGCACCTCGCAGTCGTTGAGCGTGACAGGCTCTTTGTTGAGCCAGAACAGGATGCTTCCGGTGTTTTCCGCGAAGCGGCAGCGGTCAAACGTCATGTTGTTGGAGAACAGCGCCGTCACCGTGGCATCACCGTTGCCGCAGCGCACGATGTCGCAGTCGGTGAAATGTGCGTCGTCGGTGTAGGAAAGGTTCACGCCGCCATCTGAGCAGTCGCGAATCAACGTGTTGTCAACCTTCACGTTGTTGCAGTCCAGGGCCTCGATGCCGTAGGTGCCGCAGCCGTACAGGTCGCAGTTCACAATCTCCACGTCGCTGCAGCCGCGCAGATAAATCACGCCACCGGTGCATGTGCCCTTCTCCACGGCGTGACCTAAGGTGAGGTTCTCGATGCGGATGTTGTCGCAGTTCTCAAAACTTAGCACGTTGGCATAGGCGGCGTCGACCACCAGATGCGCACCCGACTCGCCACGCAGCGTCAACCCATGTATATTCCTGATAATCAACTCACGGCCCTCGTACACCTCTTTACTGATTACCAGCGGACTCTCGATGTCCTCGGGTTGCTCCTCCTCCTCTTGGAAGTAGCCGCGGCCCTCGACGCCGTAAAACAGGCTCGGGCGGTTCAGCACCTCGCTCAGGTTCATCGGCTGGTAGCCGTTGATGACCACCGCCATATTGTTGGTGATGCCTGAAATCACATCGACGGCCGACGAGGCGTGCCATGCCGCCATGTCCTTGTATACGGGCACAATGTCGGTGTCGCCGTCGAAGTCGTCATCGATGAAGCGTCCGCCGTCGCTCTCGCTTTCATCGTCGGCGTGGGCCAGCGCATAGGTCAGCAGTTGCTTGTTGACGCTCTCTAGTAGCGTGAGCGGCGACCGCGTGCTCAAGATGCCCAGCGCACGCTCAATGTCATCCTGCGACATGCAAATCAGATAGGCCCAATTAATGGTGAAATCGGTCACAATGCTTTTTAACTCACGTCCTTGCATTGACTCTTGAGTTTTCTCGCATTGCTCGCGAGTGGCGTGCACCCTCGGGATGAGGCAACTAATGGTTTCCTTCTCGGGGTAGAACGCTAAGCAGTCCACATTGTCCTTGCTGATAAACTGCACGCGCGCGTCCCACTGGCAGCCGAACTTCGGGTCGTCGGCCTGACGCTCGGGAATCAACTTGTACTCGCCCTTCTTCTTGTCCACCTTTTGGATGGTGAAGTCCTCGTCACTCTCTTTGTCGATAAAGTGTATCACACCGCTATGTCTTACCTCGGCAGTGTAATAGTTCCAGCCGTCGAAAAACGTGTCGCCGTCTTTTATCTCCTGCGCCCAAGCACCCAGTGCCATCAGCGCAACAATTAGTAATAATGATATCTTTTTCATAGCCGCTATAGTTTTGAATGCAAAATTAACGCTTTTACCCGAATTTGCAATCATTTCCCCCATTTTTTTTCAAAATCATCACCCGCCGGCGCTTCAAGAGATACTTCTACAATGAGTCTTTTGACAATTTCATGAGCATATAATTGTCAAAATTTACAATTTCATGAGCATATAATTGTCAAAATTTACAATTTCATGAGCATATAATTGTCAAAAAATACAATTTCATGAGCATATAATTGTAAAAAACCCGCAAATACCCCATTTGCAGTTCAGTCCGACCCGTCCGACCTGTCCGACCCGTCCGACCCGTCCGACTCCTCCAGCAATCCCCCCCCGCAGGCCTTTTGGCGAGGTCAGGGAAGAAAAATTTGGCGTTCTGCTTGCTTTGTAGTAATTTTGCTGGCCGAAAACGAAAAATCATAAATATCGAGTATTATGGCACTGAAATGTGGTATCGTAGGACTGCCCAATGTGGGCAAGTCGACCTTGTTTAACTGTCTGTCGAACGCCAAGGCGCAGTCGGCCAACTTCCCGTTTTGCACCATCGAGCCTAATGTGGGCGTAATCACCGTGCCCGACGAGCGACTGAACAAACTCGCCGAGTTGGTCCACCCGGCGCAGATCGTGCCCACGACGGTCGAGATTGTCGACATCGCCGGCCTGGTGAAGGGCGCATCACGGGGCGAGGGCCTGGGCAACAAGTTCTTGGCGAATATCCGCGAGACCGATGCCATAATTCACGTGTTGCGCTGCTTCGACGACGACAACATCACCCACGTCGACGGCACGGTGGACCCGGTTCGCGACAAGGAAGTGATTGACATGGAGTTGCAGATGCGCGACCTGGAGACCATCGAAGGCCGCATAGCGCGCGTCTACAAGCAGGCTCAGGCCGGCGACCGCGACGCCAAGGTGCAGCACGAGGTGCTGGTGCGCTATCAGGAGGCGCTGTCGCAGGGCAAGAACGCCCGCAGCGTGGAACTGCTCAATAAGGACGAGGAGCGCGTGGCACACGACCTGTTTCTGCTCACCAACAAGCCGGTGCTCTATGTGTGCAACGTCGACGACGCCAGCGCGGCAAACGGCAATGCCTACGTCGATGCCGTGCGCGAGGCCATCAAGGACGAGCAGGCCGAACTGCTCGTGGTGGCAGCGCAGACCGAGAGCGAAATCGCCGAACTCGACACGCTCGAGGAGCGCCAGATGTTCCTGCAGGAGATTGGCTTGAAAGAGAGTGGCGTGAACCGCATCATCAAGGCCGCTTACAGCCTGCTGAACCTCGAAACCTTCCTCACAGCAGGACCTAAGGAGGTGCGTGCCTGGACATTCCGCCGTGGCAGCAAGGCACCGCAGTGTGCCGGCGTGATTCACACCGACTTTGAGCGAGGCTTCATCCGAGCCGAGATTATCAAGTACGAGGACTATATACACTACGGCAGCGAGGCCGCTGTGAAAGAGGCCGGAAAGATGCACATCGAGGGCAAAGACTATGTGTTCCAGGATGGCGACATCGCGGTGTTCCGCTTTAATGTGTAACTTTTTTTTCTAGATTTTCTAGAGATTCTAGGGCTTCTAGAGATTCTAGGTTTTTGGGGACTGCTTTAATCCCTTATTTTTGGGGCTGTTGCAGGGTGTCGTTATAGATGCCCAGGGTGGCCTGTGCAATTTTCACCCAGTCAAAGGCTGTAAGGTCGTAGGTCGTGGGCCCGTCGTGGGCTTGCGCCAGGCATCGTGCTATGGCATCACGAAGCGCGGCGGTGTCGCCGCTGGCGCAGTAGCAATGCTCCGGCAACTTCACCACGCGTGTGGCGGGCAGGTCGGTGGCCACGATGGGCAGCCCATGCGACATGGCTTCGAGCAGCACGATGGGCAAGCCCTCGTTGACCGACGCCAGCACAAAGGCGCGTGCATGGTTGTACAATTCGGTGAGTTGCGCCTCATTGGCATAGCCGGTGTAAATCACCTTGCCCTTGGTGTCGAGGCGCATGAGTTGGCGGTGGTAGCCTGCCGAACTTACCTCGCCGGCGATGACCAGCGTGGGCGCGTCGTCGAGTTGGTTGACGGCCTCGACGAGGTATCGCAGCCCCTTCTCGGGCGTGATGCGTCCCACGGCCAGCAGGTAGTTGCCGGGCGTGATGCCTTGTTGCTCGAGAAACGCCGTGCTCGCCGTGCGCTGTGCGGGCCACACGCCGTTAGGGATGGCCACGGCACGCTGCTGCACGCTGTCGGGAAACTTCTCCATCTGCAGGCGGTTGACGAAGATGATGCGGTCGCTGTTGCGCAGCGCCACGCGTTCGCACCAGCGCAGGAAGGCGCGCTCCAGGCGGTTCCACTTGTTGTGCTCGTAGTTGGCGCTGTGGTAGGTGAGCACCACGGGAAGCCCCATCCACTTAAACAGCGGGGCGAAGACCCCTGGACCGATGTTGTGCAGATGCACCAGCCTGGGCTTGTGGCGCCACACGTGCCACACACACAGGAAGGTGTGCAGCAGAGTTTCCACTCCGGCGATGCGCGTCGACGGCAGGTCGACAAACTCAATGCCGTCGTGCTTGGCGGCGGCTTTGACATAGGGTTTGCGGCGATACACGCGCGGGGTGACATAGTCGGCCAGCAAGCCGTAGAGGCTCTGGCAATGGCGCTCCACGCCGCCCTGTACATCAGGGAAGCCACGGGTGCCTATCACTGCTATTACGTCGTGTTTATCCACAGGTTAAGTGTGTTTTATGGTATTAGAATATCTATAATCTCTAATCTATAATCTATAATCTATACTTTGCAATCTCCGATTGTCCTTCACTCCCAGCACAGCGGCTGGCCGCGCCATATGCGCCACTTGTTTTTGATGACCCACATGATGGGTTTCCATGGGCGGCGCACCATGTCGTGGCGCTCGGTGACAATAAAGGCGCAGTTGCGCTTGCACTGCCGCACACGCTCGAGCATTTCGCGGCCGCGCTCGCTGTTTATGATCTCATCGAGCGATGCGTCCTTGATGTTTCCCATGACCCACTCTTGCTCGCTGCCGTTGCATGGCGCCACATTGCCCCATGGGTCGATGAAGAAGAAGTCGGTACCGGCGCCGCATGGCGGGCGGTAGTCGCCTTGGTCGCCGCGCAGCCGGCGGTGCACCGAGCGGTTGAAGTAGGCTCGCCCATAGTCTTTCAGGCGCGATTTCAGGCGGCGGCGCTTGCTGCACAGCAGGGCGCGAACAAAGCGCTCGTGCTCGTGAAGGGCCGCTTCGCTGGTCTCCACATTGTCATGCTTGTGGAAGTACCACGAGTTGTGCACCGCGCTGGTGGCCAACTCCACGTCCAGGGCCACGCACAGTTCATATAGCGACACCAGGTCCTGGTAATTGTCGGGCGAAATCACCACCGAGAAGCCGATGTTGCGGCACTTGGTCTTCTTGAGTTCCAAGATGGTGCGCAGCGCGTGGTCGAAGCCGTCGCGCAAGCCGCGCTTCTCATCGTTGACGCGAGGCAGGCCCTCAACGCTCACCCGAATCAGAATTTTCGGGAACCGATTGGCCAGGGCCACCACCTTGTCGGTGTAATAGCCGTTGGTGCTCAACTCGAGCAACGACGAGCGGTCATAGAGGTTCTCGAATATCTGCTCGATATCCGTCCTGATTGTTGCCTCGCCGCCAGTGATGTTGATGCGCAAACCATCGGGCAGGCGATTGTAGATGTCGGCTGGCACCTCATCGCTTGCCGTGGAAGGATTCTTCCAGATGTTGCACATGTTGCACTTGGCATTGCAACGAAAAGTCGTAATCAGGCTTCCCTGTATGACGTTCTTCTTCATGTATTGATATAACATCGAAACCTGCGTTTTTATTGTGTGCAATTCAGGTTTTTTTGATACCTTTGTGGTGCCGAGTTTGGTTTTTGTCTGTCTTTAATGTTGCCACGGGTTCAGATTAAAATCACGCTTGGCTGATATTCATTACAAATGATTGATATTCAGCAAAATAAACATTTCACCAACGTGGCACACCATGAAATGCTATGAAATCTGTTCTGAATTTTTGTGTGATGTTCTTGATGGCTCTGCCATTCGGCGCGTTGGCTCAGGAAGTCGTAACCGAGCAGTTTGGCACCGATGTTGACGATGAAACGCCAACGGTCAATGAGCGTTATTTGGAACTTATGAAATTGTTTGACGATGTGCCAGATTATTCCGAGGATACTTGGTGGCTTCCAAACGATGTGATTGTCAAGAAAAATGGCAAAATGGGCGTTGTCGATATCGAGAACGACTTGTTCATCCCATTGAAGTATGACTCAATCTCGAGCGAGTCCGACTATTACGAGGTTTGGCTCAATGGCAAGCACGGCATGCTGGCAGAGAATGGAGCCTTGTTGTTGAATCCTGAGTATGACTTTGTGCACATGATTACCGAGCAAGGCCGACGATTCTACATCGTGGGCAAAGGTGATATCAATCTTGAGGATAAACCTACCGTGGACGGTAAATTTGCTTTGCTCGATTCGTCGTTCAACGTGCTCATTCCGTTCAAATACAATGCGTTGATGCCAATAACTGCTGGAGACCAAGACTTAGCCGACCAAGATTGGCGCATTGCGGCATATGATGCAACGGTTGAAAAAGTTGGCTTGCTCGATTTCCACGGCAACGTGAAAGTGCCCTTTGAGTATGACAGTTATTCTTCGTACTTCTGCAACCGACGTTTAGTCATGGGGAAGGACTATAAATGTGGCTTGATGGATATTGATGGCAACGTAATTATTCCATTCATTTATGACGAGCCGTGCATTAATTCAGATGATGATTTTTTTGCCTTAGGATCGCAAGATGAGAATGGCGAGACAAAAATCGGATTCTGGGACTACAACGGGAATCGACTGTCGGACGATGTGTTCAACAGTTGTGTTTCACCATTCTTGCACTCAGGCTATTATGTCACGCTGCCCACCGTGGATTACGAAGATATCACTTTGTATAGATTCACCGACGGTCTTGCCAGATTCAGAATTAGAGATAAAGAGGATAATCCTAAATATGGTTTTATCGACTCGCATGGCAAAGTTGTGATTGAACCCAAGTATGATTATGCTGAACCATTTAGCGAAGGCCTTGCTGGGGTTTGCGTTGACGATGCTGAAGAGGTGTCGCACTGGGGCTATATTGATAAAACTGGGCGCATGGTCATACCGACGATTTATAGTTCGGTTGGCGACTTTGAGCAGGGGGTTGCGTTAGTTGTGCTTCCGGTTAACGATGGCCACAACTCTCTTGTCATTGACAAGAAAGGCAATGAGGTAATGCGATTTGAGGAAGATTTTGTCTCAGTGGAAATTGTCACCGATGACCCCGACATGAGCCCTCTTATCAAAAAAGAGATGTCCGACTTTACTAAGTATTACGACGTCAAGAGGCGCCTGGTGAAAATCGTACGCGACGGCAACACCATCTATCCCGATAAGTTCTAACCATTATAATGACCGTCGTCCCACCTCTGTTTTATGATAGGTGGTAGATGTGGCTCAGGGCTTCGTAGTGGCGCTGTGATGAGTAGCGGTCTTGGGCTTGCTGTGCGATGGCCTCGTGGTTCCAGTGGGTGCCCATGGCTTTTGTGATGGCGCGGCGCAGCGAGTCGCCGTCGCCGGCGGTGAACAGGATGCCGTTGTGATCGTCGATGAGTTCGGGGATGCCGCCCATCTCCGCTGCCACCACAGGGCGGCCGGCACAGTGGCTCTCGATGATGCTCAGCGGGTTGTTCTCATACCACTCGCTGGGAACGACGGTGAATTGCGACGAGGCCATCAACTCCTTGACCTTGTGGGCGTCGAGTTGCCCAAGCAGATGGATGTTGCTTGGCGCGTCGCACAACTCACGCAACTCGTCGGCGAGCGGTCCGTCGCCGGCAATCATCAGGTCGTAAGGCAGTTCGCGTGCCACTGCCACCAGGGTGCGCACGCCCTTTTCGGGCGATAGGCGCCCGATATAGCTGTAGCGGCCGGCCACGGGTTCTTTCTTGGCAGGTGGCGTGCTTGCTTGGGGCATGAAGTTGGGAATCACGTGCAACTTGTCGGCCGGTACGCCGCCACGACGCAGCATGGTGGCCATGAACTCGCTCGGGCAGACAAAGGCGTCGGTCCACAGCGTCAACTTTTTCAGGCTCCACCGCCGTGCCTCGGCCCAGGCTGCCACGCTGGCGGCGAGCGACTGCTTAATGCACCGGTTGCGCAGCACGGCGCCAGGATTGGTGAGGCATTGCTCGCAGGGCTGGCCGTCGTGCAGCAGTGTGTAGGCGGGGCATATCAACTTGTAGTCGTGCATGGTCCACACCACACGCGCCCCGTGCTTATGGGCCGCCCGCGCCAGTGCCGGCGACAGGTAGGAGTGGATGTTGTGCAGATGCACCACGTCGGGGCGAAACTCGGCCAAAGCAGCGGCAAATTGCCGGGGAACGTCGTCCCAGCCCATCATGCGCCACAGGTAGCGCACCTTGTCAGGAAGGCCGCCAAAATGCACCTCTGGCGCTGCACCCACCAGGTTGGCCGAGTCGACATTGCTTGGGTAGTTCATGGTATACACCCCAACCTCGTGGCCGCGCTCACGCAGCAGGGCCTCGGTGTTCATCATGGCGATACAGTCGCCGCCACGACGATAATAAAACTTATTTACAAGCAATACTCTCATCGGCAAAAATAAGCGGATGCAAAGGTAGTAAATTCTCTTGGTTGACCAAGCGAAAAGTGTGCAAAAACAGCAGTAATGCTCTTTTGGAACGATTTCAAAAGTGATAAAAAAAATGCGCCAGCGCTGTTTTGTGCGTTTTTATTTGCTGTTTTCGATTATTCATGGTAATTTTGCTGCGATTTACAAAATAACCCCACCTTAACGACTGGTACACATGAACGATGATGTGATTACACCAAGAGACTACACTCTTATTGAACTCAAGAAGAAATCACAGCGCGAAAAACGGCAGGTTGCTATCGTTGCTTCAATCATAGGCTTTATCGTAGGTGTTTTGGTGCATATGTTGTTCACCATATAATAGTAACCTTACGCCTAAGACGCCCATCGAAGCAGAGTGTTAAATTTGAGTTAAATGCGCTTGCCCTCATAGTTTTTACTGTGAGAAGTCATAACTTTGTGTGTTTGTAAAAACCATAAAGGCCAATGCGAATTTTGTTTATTCCAAACTGGAATGTGGCGCGCCTTGCGAGCGACGACGCCACGGTTCAGGCCCCCGACAAGCACGTCGAGGGCGAGCCTTACTGGTTTTTTACGCATTTCACGAGCGATGTGCAGGTCGATGTGCTCGACATCGGGCGCGACAATTGGTTGCGCCGCTTCGAGCGCCGTCTCAAGTTCTACATCTCCCAGCCTATCAAGGCCTGGCGTCGCCGCAATGGCTACGACCTGGTGATGTCGCACGGAGCGCAGAGCGGCCTGCTCTACGAGTTGCTCAGTTCGTGGTCGCACCGCCGGCCGCCGCATCTGATGGTCGACGTGGGCGCTCTCAATGGCGGGCGCGAGACGGGGCTTGCCACCAGGCTCATACGCTATGCCATGCGCCGCGCGCCGCACCTGATTGTGCACTCGCGCACGCAGTTGCCGTGGCTCGAGCGTAATTATCCCAATTTGGCCGCCAGGGCGTGTTATATCCCCTTTGGGGTCGATGTCGACGACTTTGTGCCCCTCGACGTGCCGCACAAGCGCACCATCGTCAGTTTCGGCTATGCCAAGCGCGATTTTGACACGCTGTGCCGGGCGTTCGCCTCGCTGCCCGACAGCCAGGGCTACCGCCTGCTCATCATCGGCGACACCTCGCTGAGCGGCAGTTATGCCCATTGCCCAGGCATTGAGTTTAAGCCCGCCCAGCCGCTGCCCCAGTTGCGTCAGGCAATTGCTGCCAGCGCCGCAGTGGCGCTTATCCTCCCCGACTATCCGTATTCTTATGGACAGATGAGCGTGTTGCAAAGCATGGCCATGGGGAAGCCGCTGATTGTGAGCGACACGGCCAGCACCCACGACTATGTGAGCGACGCACCAGGTGTGATGCTGGTGCCTGTGGGCGATGTCGACGCCGTGCGTCGCGCCCTTGAACAGATGATTCACAGCGACGACAGCACGCGCCGCGATAAAGGCTTGGCCAACAGGGATTACGTCGTGGCGCATCACTCGCAGCGCGCCATGGCCCAGCGCATCGAGCAACTGATAAAAGAGATATTAGAAAAATAATGAGCGGAGTGGTGACAATATCGGTCGTAATACCTTTTTATCGCAACGAGCACACGCTGGCACGCTGCCTCGACAGCGTGGCGGGCCAGACGATGCGCGATTTTGAGGTCGTCATGGTGGACGACGGGTCGCCCGACGGGTCGCCGGCCATCGCACAGGATTATGCCGGCCGCTACGCCATGTGGCGGATTGTCCGCCAAGAAAACAAGGGCTTGCTGCGTGCGCGCATGACGGGATGGCAAAACGCTATGGGCCAGTATGTTGTGCCTCTTGATGCCGACGACACCTTGCCGCCCAACGCTTTGGAAACCCTGCTGCGGCTCATTACCGATGGCGACGCACAGTTGGCCTACGGCGCTTACCGCCGCATCGACGGCGTGAAAAACCCCATGCTGCGCCACCGCTTCACTGGCACGATGAGCGGCGAGGAGTTTCTGCGCTACAACTTGGCGCTCAACACCCACTGTGGCGCCTGCTATTGCATCATGCGGCGCGATGCGGTGCAAGCCGCCGACTTCGACCTCGACAGCCGTGGCCTGCCCGCCGAGGATTTGCTCTTCAACGTGCGCCTGTCGCAACGTCTCCAGCGTGTGGTCATCAGCAACGAGCACGTCTACAACTATTACGTTAACCCCGCGTCGCTCACCGCCCAGGCGTCTTATTCGACGCTCGACAGGCTTCAGCGCTTTTTCACGCTGCTCTCACGCGAGTTGCAGCGACAGGGCTTGACTGAGCAGGTGAGCCATCTGGTCGATGCCCTGGAGGTCGACCGACTCGCATTTTATGTCGACGACTACGACACCGCCCACCCTTGGTATCGCCACGTGATGAGCCTCGACTGCAGCCGATGCACTGTCAAGACGCGACTGCTGCACACGCTGCTGCGGGCACCACGGCTCTGGAAGGCCCTCCGCACAGCCTATCGCCGCATGAAGAATTGACCAATTCACCGCTAAATTGAGTTTTGCCGCCACAAACTTGTCGCTGAGTGGGAAATAATGTGTAACTTTGCACCGCTCAATGGCAGGGTAGGCCGCGCCAATGTGGTTTGGCAGGGCTTACGAGCCTGAGTATGAGGATATTCACCACTTAAATCAATATCAATGAAGGTTCTTCCTAACAAGACCAAAATTAAGCAGGAAATCTTAGCCTACATCCTGCTTACTGTGGGCAGTGTGCTCTTTGCTGTGGGCGATGTGATGTTTGTCAACCCCTACATGATGGCACCGGGCGGCACCTACGGCCTCAGCAACGTGCTCAACACGGTGTGGCCGTGGAAAATCTCGCTCTACGCCATCTGCATGGACGTGCCACTGCTCATCATCGGCACGTGGATTCTCGGACCGAAATTCGGCGTGAAAACCATCGTGTCGACAATCCTGATTTTTGCCGCCACCTTTGTGCTCGAGAGTTGGTGGGGCTATGATCCTGTGATTCACGACGGCGCCATCAGCAACGTTGAGGGGCACTCGATGGTGCCCATTCCACAAAATGGCGGTTGGTTCTTGCCCGACTACTTCCTTAACACTGTGGTCGCCGGTATCATCTATGGTGTGGCAATCGGCTTGATTTTCCGCTCAGGTGCCACCAGTGGCGGGTCCGACATCATCTCGATGATTCTGCACAAGTACACCAAGATTTCGCTGGGCACACTGGTGATGATTGTCGACGGCATCATCACGCTGAGCACGCTCATCGCATTCGGCGACTTCCGTCTGCCCATCTACTCGGTGATTATCATCTTCATCGAGGGCAAGGTGATTAACCTGGTAATCGACGGCATGAAGAGTTACCGCACCATGTTCATCATCACCGACGACCCCGAGCCCATTCGCCAATACATCATCAACGACCTCAAGCGCGGCGGCACATGCATCACTGGCAGCGGGCTGTACCAAGGCAGCGAGCGCAAGATGCTGTATGTGACGCTCGACCGCTCCGATATGCTCAAGTTGCGCTCGGTGCTTCACCTCATCGATCCCAAGGCGTTTGTCAACATCATGGAGAGTGCCGAAATCCTCGGCACAGGCTTCCGTGCCCTGCCCACCGAGTGATGAGCCGGCAGCCCGCCATATCGCCCGCCGTGGCGCAATTGTTGCGTGACTACGCCGAGCGCTACGAGACGGCCGACTTCCTCATCGGCGACCCGTCTTGGTGGATGCATCAGGTCGATGGCGACGCCAACCGCGAGGCCACGGCATTTGTCGCGGCCAACCTGAGTTACGGCAGCCGCCAGCAGTTTATGCGCAAAATCCAGGCTATCGTCGACTGGGCCGATGGTGATGTCGACGCCTGGGTGCGTCGAGGCGACTTTACCCGCCATTTGCCGGCCGGTGATGGCCATTGTTTCTATCGCCTGTACACCTGTGGCGCCATGCACGACTTCCTCAGTGCCTATCGCCTCCTGCTCACGCAGTGGGGCACGCTGGGCGACTATGTGCGCCAGCACGCCGCCGACGCTCCGGAGGCCCTCGACGCCATCTGTTGCCACTTTGCACAGCACGGCAGTGGCGGCGTGGTGCCAAAGGACACACAGTCGGCCTGCAAGCGCTTGTGCATGTTTCTGCGGTGGATGGTGCGCGACGGCTCGCCCGTCGACTTGGGCCTATGGGCATCGTGGATGCCACGCGAAAGCCTCGTCATGCCGCTCGACACACATGTGGTGAGCCAGGCCACACGGCTCCAATTGCTCGCCTGCCGCACAGCATCGATGAGTGCCGCGCGACGCCTCACCGAGGCCCTGGCAACCGTGTTCCCCGGCGACCCGCTGCGCGGCGACTTCGCACTTTTCGGCTACGGCGTCAACAACAAGTAGACACCAAAAATCGCCCGGCCCTGCGACAGTTTCAAGATTCCCCAGAATTTCTGGATTTCTCTTGTTGCTGTCGCAGGGCCGGGTGTTTATTTTGTCCAGTTGAGCGTTACTGCTGTTGCGGAACGCCGATGTTTTTGTCCATAGCCATGCTGTGAGCGCGCGTCATAAAGCGGTCGAAGGCATCGCGCTGTCCGGGAGTCACCTTGTCGCGCATAGGCTCGGGAATGACCATGTAGTTGGTGCTGCCGGTGGGCTTCTGGCAGAAGAACAACTGGTAGCGTGGGTTGATAATCACCGGCTTGTCGCCCATCATGGCCACGCCCACTTTCACCCAGGCGCCGCCGCGGCAGTCGGGGTCGTTCATGTTCGAGATAAAGTTGCCCAGGCTGTACACCAGCAGCACGTCCTTGTTGTAGCGGTCGCTGTGGCGCACCTCCATAGGCTCCACCACGTGCGGATGCCCGCCGATAATCAGGTCCACGCCCTGGTCGACGAGGAAGTCGGCCAAATCGCGCTGCTCCTGCACCGGCACCAGGGTATACTCGATGCCCCAGTGCATGCACGCCACAATCACCTGGGCGCCAGCGTCGCGAGCCGCTTTGACGTCGCGGGCAATCAAGTCCCTGTCGATATAGTCGACCACGGCATCGCGCTGAACGGTGATGCCGTTGGTGTCGTAGGTGTAGTTGATAAAAGCGAAACGTATGCCGCGTATGGTGGTGATGTGAGGCATCAGACGCGCACGCTCGGTGGCGTTGACATAGGTGCCCAGGTGTGGCACACCCAGCGAGTCGAGCGTGGCGATGGTGCGGGCCAGGCCGCGGTCGCGTGTGTCGAGGCAGTGGTTGTTGGCCGTGAGAAACAGGTCAAAGCCCGAGTCGCGCAGTTGGCGAGCATAGGAGTCGGGGGCGCTGAAGCAGGGGTAGCCCGAGTAGGGCTTGCCGCCAAGCGTCACCTCCAGGTTGACCACGGCATAGTCGGCGGCGCGCACCTCGTCCTCGATCAGGGCAAAGCATTGCGAGTAGTCGTAAGTGCCGTCGCCTCGGCTGGCGGCGGTGATTTGCGCCATGTGCTGCATGGCGTCGCCGATAAACAGCAGTTCCACGGGGTTGTTGCTCTGAAGCAGCGACAGCAGCGACAGTGCCAACACGCTAAACATCGATGTCATATTACAATACAGTGGTTAAGAGGTAATACAAATTATGCTGGATAAATGGTGTGCTTGGCAGCCATGAGGGTGTTCTGCATGAGCGACACGATGGTCATGGGACCTACGCCGCCGGGAACAGGGGTGATGTGGCTGCAAAGCGGGGCCACGGCGTCAAAGTCGACGTCGCCGCACAGGCGCCAGCCGCTCTTGCGAGTGGCGTCGGCAACACGCGTGGTGCCCACGTCGATGACCACGGCGCCGGGTTTCACCATGTCGGCCTTGACAAAGGCGGGCGAGCCCAGGGCGGCAATCAGTATGTCGGCTTGGCGGGTGATTTCGGGGATGTTCGGCGTTGCGCTGTGGCACACGGTCACGGTGCAGTTGCCGGGCTTGCTCTTGGCCATCATCAGTGCCGCCACGGGCTTGCCGACGATGTTGCTGCGGCCCAGCACCACGCAGTGCTTGCCACGCGTGTCGATGCCGCTGCGGTCCAGCAGGTTGACGATGCCCTGAGGGGTGGCCGAGCGGAAGCACGGCAGACCAATCGACAGGCGGCCCACATTCACGGGGTGGAAACCGTCGACGTCTTTGCGGTAGTCGATGGCCTCAATCACGCGCTGCTCGTCGATGTGCTTGGGAAGCGGCAACTGAACGATGAAGCCGTCCACGTCGGGGTCGTTGTTCAGGCCGTCGATGGCACGCAGCAGTTCCTCCTCGGTGATGTCTTCGTCGTAGCGTTGCAGCGTGCTCTTGAAGCCGCACTGCTCGCAAGCCCGCACTTTGTTGGTCATGTAACTCTCGCTGCCGCCGTCGTGGCCCACCAGGATGGCTGCCAGATGCGGGCGCTTAAGGCCCTGGGCAAGCATTTGCTCTACTTGCTCGGCAATCTCTTTCTTGATTTGCTCAGCAATACTCTTTCCGTCAATCAGTTGCATGGTATAAGATGTTTTTGTGTGTTACTTGATTACTTGCGGCGTGCGCCGAAACCGATTTTCAGCGGGTTCTTCGTGGTGGCGACCATGTGCATCACCTTGCTCATCTGCTCAAACTGCTTGAGCAGGCGGTTCACCTCCTGAATGCTCGTGCCACTGCCGGCAGCGATGCGCTTACGGCGTGAGCCGTTCATCTCCTTGGGGTGGGTGCGCTCGTAGGGTGTCATCGAGTGGATGATGGCTTCGATGCTCTTGAACGCGTTGTCGTCGATGTCGATGTCCTTGATGGCCTTGCCGACGCCGGGTATCATCGAGGCCAGGCTCTTCAGGTTGCCCATCTTCTTGATTTGGCCTATTTGAGTCAGGAAGTCGTTGAAGTCAAACTCGTTCTTGCGCAGTTTCTTCTCCAACTCCTTTGCCTTCTCCTCGTCGTACTGCTGCTGCATGCGGTCGACAAACGACACGATGTCGCCCATGCCCAGGATGCGGTCGGCCATACCGGCGGGACGGAACGGGTCGATGGCCTCCATCTTCTCGCCAGTACCGACAAACTTGATGGGCTTGTTGACCACCGCGCGAATCGACAGCGCCGCACCACCGCGTGTGTCGCCGTCGAGTTTGGTGAGGACCACGCCGTCAAAGTCCAGGCGGTCGTTGAACGCCTTGGCGGTGTTCACAGCGTCCTGGCCTGTCATGGCGTCGACGACAAACAGTGTCTCGTTGGGGTTGATGGCCTCTTTGATTGCCGCAATCTCCTGCATCATCTGCTCGTCGACGGCAAGGCGGCCGGCGGTATCGACGATGACCACGTCGCGACCGGTGCGCTTTGCCTCCTCGATGCCGTGCAGAGCAATCTCCACGGGGTTCTTGCTCTCGGGCTCGGCGTATACGGGAACCTGAATCTGCTCGCCCAGCGTCTGAAGTTGGGTGATGGCAGCGGGACGATACACGTCGCAAGCCACCAGCAGCGGACTCTTGCGGTTGTTCTTCATGCGCAACGCCAACTTGCCGCTGAACGTGGTCTTACCAGAACCCTGCAAACCCGACATCAGTATCACGGCAGGCTTGCCCTCAACATTAAACGGCGCCTGCTCGCCACCCATGAGTTGTGCAAGTTCGTCGTGAACGATCTTCACCATCAACTCTTGCGGCTTCAGCGCGTTAATCACGTTTTGGCCCATTGCCTTCTCCTTCACCGTGTCGATGAATTGCTTGGCAATTTTGTAGTTAACGTCGGCATCGATGAGTGCGCGGCGAACCTCTTTCAGGGTCTCGGCCACGTTGATCTCAGTAATCTTGCCCTGTCCTTTGAGCAGTTTAAACGACCGCTCCAGTTTTTCTTGTAAATTATCAAACATCTATCTAATGTATTTATTATCAATAAAATAACTTGCAACGCCAAATCAACGTCACAAAACTGACTGCAAAATTAGTGCAAACCGAGTGAAATACAAAATGTGCTCGCACATTTTTATTTCCGAGGTGCCGCCTAATTTATTCAACATTAGTGCAAGGCGAGCGAAAAACCAAAACTTGTTTTGAGTTTTTCCGAACCGAAGCCTAATTTATTCAACATTAGTGCAAACCGAGTGAAATACAAAATGTGCTCGCACATTTTTATTTCCGAGGTGCCGCCTAATTTCGCCGCTTTAGCGGCAACATTAGTGCAAGGTGAGCGAAATGACAAGAAAACGCAAACAAAATTTATTTTGCTTTTTTCTGCCTTTTGGGGTAATTTTGCAAGAAAAAAATAGGAAACGATGAAATCGGCAGTAAAAATCAGTGATGTGATTGCCTTCCTGAGGCAATTGGAGATGAACAACGACCGCGTGTGGTTCAAGGCGCACCGCGAGCAGTACGACGCTGTGCGGCTGCCCTGGGAGCAGGATGTCGAACGGCTCATACAGATGGTGGGCAACTACGACGCCAATGTGCGCGGACTGGGCCTGAAAGAATCCGTTTACCGCATCTACCGCGACACGCGCTTCAGCAAGGACAAAAGCCCGTATAAGAACTATTTCTCGGCCGTGCTGGGACGTGGCGGACGACACACCATCATGTCGGGCTACTACATTCATTTTCAGCCCGACAACCTTATGATGGGCGGCGGCGTGTGGTGGCCCGAGCGACGAATACTCGACCAGTTGCGCTCGCTCATCGCCGCCGAGGACGAGGAGTTTCTCAAGATTGTCGAGAACCCCGAATTCACCTCGCGCTACCACTGGGACAGCAACGCACTCAAGTCGGTGCCCAAGGACTATCCCAAGGACCATCCGCTGGCCGAATATCTGAAGATGAAGGAGTACATAGCGATGATGAATCTCACACCGCAATACTTCGACTGCGACGACTGGGTGGAGCGTGTGGCCGACGACCTGCATGCCCTGCTGCCGCTGCACGATTTTCTGAATTATGTGTTCGAGGTGTGATTTTTTTTGAAGTAAATCGGTGGTTTTTAGTCCACAATATGATTTTTATGCTTAATTTTGCACACGATTGTCTCACCATTTAATTTAAGTAGGCGTAGTGACTGGAATTAATAAATGGCGCATCGACGACAGCGCCGAACTTTACAACATCAAGGGATGGGGCTTGAAGTATTTCTCCATCAATGAGTTAGGACACATGACGGTGACTCCAAAGCAGAGTTGTGTGCCGGTCGACCTGGTAGAGGTAATGGAAGAGTTGCGCTCGCGCAATATCACCGCTCCCACATTGCTGCGATTCCCCGACATCCTCGACAACCGCATCGAGAAGGTGGCCAGTTGCTTCAAAAAGGCGGCTAAGGAATATGAGTACGACGGCCAGAACTTCATAGTTTACCCCATCAAGGTGAACCAGATGCGCCAGGTGGTGGAGGAAATCGTGAGCCACGGCAAAAAGTTCAATATCGGTCTGGAAGCCGGCTCAAAGCCCGAACTGCATGCCGTGTTGGCCTTGAGCACCAACGACATCGGCGTGAACTCGCTCATCATCTGCAACGGATACAAGGACGCCGGATACATCGAACTGGCTCTGCTGGCTCAGAAGATGGGCCGACGCATCTTCCTGGTGGTGGAGAAACTCAATGAACTCACACTCATCAAGAGCGTGGCCGACCGACTGGGAATCACGCCGAACATCGGCATTCGAATCAAACTCTCCAGCAGCGGCAGCGGCAAGTGGGAGGAGAGCGGCGGCGACCGCAGCAAGTTCGGCCTGAACACCAGCGAACTCTTCACCGCGCTCGACTACCTCAAGGAGGCCAAGATGACCGAGTGCCTGAAACTCATTCACTTCCACATCGGAAGCCAGGTGACCAAGATTCGCCGTATCAAGAACGCCCTGCGCGAGGCTTCGCAGTTCTATGTGCAACTCAGCAAGATGGGTTACACGCCCGAGTTTGTCGACATTGGCGGCGGCCTGGGCGTGGACTACGACGGCACGCGCAACAGTGCCAGCGGATACTCAATGAACTACAGCATCCAGGAGTATGTCAACGATGCCGTCTACACCTTCGTCGACGTGAGCAACAAAAACGGCATCAAGCACCCCAATATCATCAACGAGAGCGGACGCTCGCTCACTGCGCACCACAGTGTGCTGGTGATGAACGTGCTCGAGACGGCGGCACTCCCCATTTGGGATGACAACGTCGACACCGTGGCCGACGATGACAACGAATTGGTGCGCGACCTCTATGAGATTTGGGACAAAATCAACAAGGCTCGTCTGCTCGAGGACTGGCACGACGCGCTGCAAATCCGCGAGGAGGCGCTCGACCGATTCAGCCTCGGCCTCATTGACCTGCGCACGCGAGCACTCGTCGAGAAACTCTTCTGGAGTGTGGCCCGCGACGTGAACGACATCGCCAACGACATGAAGCACGCCCCCGACGAACTGCGCAGCGTGGCACGCATGCTTCCCGAGAAATATTTCTGCAACTTCTCGCTCTTCCAGTCGCTGCCCGACAGTTGGGCCATCGACCAGGTGTTCCCCGTGGTGCCACTGCAGCGACTCAATGAGCAGCCCAACCGGCGAGCATCCATTCAGGACATCACCTGCGACAGCGACGGCAAGATAGCCAACTTCATCTCGCCGCAGGGCATCACACACTCACTGCCCGTGCATCGCCTCAAACCCGGCGAGCCTTACTACCTGGGCGTGTTCCTCGTGGGTGCCTATCAGGAAATCCTGGGCGACATGCACAACCTCTTCGGTGACACCAACGCCGTGCACATCGACGTGTACAAGGACCACTACGAGATTGATCAGGTGATCGATGGCGAGACCGTGGCCGAGGTGCTCGACTATGTGCAGTTCTCGCCCAAGCAATTGGTGCGCAACGTCGAGTCGTGGGTGACCGAAAGTGTGCGCACGGGCAAAATCACCAGCGAGGAGGGCAACGAGTTTGTGCGCAACTACCGCAGCGGCCTCTACGGCTACACCTACCTGGAGCGTGAGCCGCTCGACTGACGCATGGCTACGCGCTACTTCATCAGGCTGAGTTACCGAGGCGAGGCTTACCACGGCTGGCAAATACAGCCTCACGACAACAGTGTGCAGCAGACGCTCGAGGGCGCTCTGGCAACCGTGATGCGCGCGCCCATCGCCGTCACAGGCGCCGGGCGGACCGACACGGGTGTTAACGCCGCCTTGATGGTGGCGCATTTCGACGCGCCAAACCCCATCGACGACTGCCCCGCATTGGTGCATAAACTCAACGGCATACTGCCCCGCGACATCGCCATCCACAGCATCTGTGCCGTGCATCCCACGGCGCACGCGCGCTTCGACGCCACCAGCCGCACCTATAAATACTTCCTGCACGAGCACAAGTCGCCGTTCTTGTATCCGCTCAGTTGGCGCACGAGGCCTGGCCTCGACTTCGACCTGATGAATCAGGCTGCCGAGCGAATGATGACCTACCGCGACTTCACCTCGTTCTCAAAATTGCACACCGACGTCAAGACCAACAACTGCGTCATCACCCACGCACGCTGGACACGCGAGGGCGACCAGTGGGTGTTCACCATCACCGCCGACCGCTTCCTGCGCAACATGGTGCGCGCCGTGGTGGGCACCCTCGTCGAGGTGGGCCGCCACAAAATCACGGTCGACGAGTTTTGCCGCATCATCGAGCGCAAAGACCGCTGCCAGGCAGGCACTTCGATGCCCGGCCACGCACTCTTCCTCTGGGACATTACCTATCCTTACCCTATCGAGTAGGAGATAAGCCGCCCGGCTTTGCCTTAGCCACTAGAAATTCTAGAAACTCTAGAAATTCTATATTTTTTTAGGGATTCTATGGGTTCTTGGGGCTGTGGCAGGGCCTGGTGATAGGCCCTGGTGAGGGCAATTTGGGGAGTAATTGCGAAAATGCTTGTGTATGTCATCGTTTTAGAGTATTTTTGCCGATTGAAACGCTCTGCACGTAAGCAGCGCAATAATCTATTATCGAACGCAACATGAAACGAATATTTCTGATGGCTATAGCCGCCATATCGCTCGCCGTGATGGCACAGTCGCCTGTGACGATGCGGTGGGAAATGGGCATGAACAACCCTGAGGAGGGCAATTACACCTCGCGGTTTATCATCAAAAACACGTCGAAGGCTGCGCTGGCCGACGGCTGGCAGATTTTCTTCAACCAGTTCTCGCGCAAACTCATCCTCCCGGCCGACTCGCCCGTGGATATCGAGGAGGTGTCGACAACCTACTACCGCATCACGCCCAACAGCGCTTATAAGCCGCTGGCACCGGGCGACTCACTGATTGTCAACATGACCATGCGCGGCACGATGGTCAACATCTGCTATGCCCCGGCGGGAGCGCACATCGTGATGGACGGCAACCTGAGCAAGCCTGTGCCCGTGGAACTGACCATCGCACCCCTCGACAAGCCTGGGCAGTGGGTTACGCGTGCCGACTACCCCGACGGCAACCACGTCTACGCCCACAACGAGGCCATCAACAACATCGGCGACGCCTACACAGGCAACGACTACGACATCTTCCCGATGCCCAAGCACGTCGACGTGAGCGCCGGCTACACACGCATCGGCAGTGTGGTCTCCATCAAGGCTGGCCCGATATGGAAGCGCGACACCCGCCGTGCCCGCCGCTACCTGGTGGAGGGCCTGCGTGAGCGCAGCATCTACAGCGCCAGCGGACAAGCCACGACCATATGGCTGAAGGTGAGCCGCAAGTTGAACAGCAATCCGGAATTCTATACCCTCGACGTGCGCGACGGCGACATCACCATCACCGGAGCCAGCGAGCGCGGTGTCATCAATGGCGTGACCACGCTGCTCGCAGCCATCGACCACAGCAAGGACCGCAACCTGCAAAACGCACATCTGGCCGACTATCCCGACATGCCGTACCGAGGCTTTATGCTCGACATAGCACGCAACTTCACGCGCTACGACGACCTGAAGCGCTTCGTGGGCCTGCTGGCATATTACAAGATTAACCGCTTGCAATTCCACTTCACCGACGACGAGGCGTGGCGACTGGAGATTCCCGGTCTGCCCGAACTCACGCAGGTGGCGTCGCGACGAGGATGCACACTCGACGAGAGCGACTTCCTGGCGCAAATCTTCGACGGCAATGGCAACCCCAACGACCTGAGCCAGAGCGCCAACGGATATATCACCCGCGCCGACTTTATCGACCTGCTGCGCTTCGCAGCCGACCGTGGCGTGATGATTATCCCCGAGATTGAGACGCCTGGACATGCCCGAGCCGCCATCGTGGCGATGAAGGCCCGCCAAAACCGCCTGCGCGCGGCGCATCCGCAGCAGGCCGACGAGTACGTGCTGTGGGACGCACAGAATACATCGCAGTACACCTCGGCACAGAGTTATCACGACAACGTGCTGAACGTGGCCAGCGAGGGCACTTACCGCTTTATCGACAAGGTGGTTAGCGAACTCGAGGCAATGTATCGCGCTGCCGGTCTGAGGCTGCACATCGTGCATCTGGGCGGCGACGAGGTGGCCACCGGGGCTTGGACGCAGTCGCCAGCAGTGGCGGCGCTCATGCAGCGCGAGAACCTCAAGGATGAGCACGCCGTGAGCGAGTACTACATCGACCGCGTGAGCCAGATGCTCTTCAAGCGCGGCATACGCATCGAGGGATGGCAAGAGGTGGCGCTGAACCACAGCGATGCCTTCAACGCACAGTTGGCACCGCGCATCGCCGGCGTAAACGCTTGGCAGACGGTGGGCAAGCGCGACGAGGTGGCGCACATAATCGCCAATGCCGGCTATCCCGTCATCCTGTCGAACGCTCCCAACTTCTACATCGATTTCGGCTACAACTGGCACCAGTATGAGAAAGGTCTGCACTGGGGTGGGGCGGTCGACGAGTTTGCCACCTGGAACGCTCTGCCTCACAATGTCTACGCCAGCGCACGCACGGCCTACGACGGCACGCCCATCGACGTGACCACGGCAGCAGCCGGAAAGGCCGCGCTGACCAAGCCGGCCAACATCATCGGCGTGCAGGGGCAACTGTGGGCCGAGACGCTGCGCAGTTTCGACCAGTTGCAATACTATGTGCTGCCGAAGATGCTCGGACTCGTGGAGCGTGGATGGAACGCCGACCCCGAGTGGAGCGCCGACCTGAGCAACGTGGCGATGTACGACAGCGCCCGCCATCAGTACAACCTCAAGATTGGCACACAGGAGTTGCCCATGCTGCACCGTCGCGGATGGAACTTCCGCCTGGCGCAGCCGGGCATCATGGTGGTCGACGGCAAACTGCTTGCCAATGCGCCATATCCCGGGGTGACCGTGCGCTACACCCTCGACGGCACCGAGCCAACGATGAACTCTGCCGTTTGGGAAGCGCCGGTGGCTATTCCCGCCGACACCCAGTTGGTGAAGGCACGGGCCTTCTATCTGGGCAAGGAGAGCGTAACCACCTACCTCTTCCTGAAACGCATCAAGTAACGCTTGGCACGAGATTTGCTCAAGCAAGGGTGAAATTCACATGATTTATTTGGGTTAAAACACAATCGAAAATGAAGATAATCAACACAGTGAGTGAATTACGCAAGGCTGTCGACGCCTTTGTTCAGAACCATCGCACCATCGGCCTGGTGCCCACCATGGGTGCCTTGCACGAGGGCCACAAGTCGCTCGTGGAGCGCGCACGTCGCGAAAACGACGTAGTGGTGGTGAGCGTGTTCTTGAATCCCACGCAATTCAACAACCAGGACGACCTGCGCACCTATCCGCGCACTGCTACCGCCGATGCTGCGTTGCTCGAGTCGTGCGGCGTGGATGTGGCCTTCATGCCCACCGTCGACGAGATTTATCCCGAGCCCGACACGCGCGTGTTCGACCTTGGCCCAGTCACCCAGGTGATGGAGGGCGCTTACCGGCCGGGGCACTTCAACGGCGTGTGCCAAATCGTGAGCAAACTCTTCGACTTCGTGAAGCCCACACGCGCCTATTTCGGCGAGAAGGACTTCCAGCAGATTGCCGTGATACGCGCCATGGTGGCCCAGTTGGGATTTGACCTCGACATCGTCACCTGCCCCTGCATACGCGAGGACGACGGCCTGGCAAAGAGCAGCCGAAATGTGCGACTCACGCCGCTGGTGCGCAAAATCGCCCCAAACATCTACGGCACGCTCAAGCGAAGCCTCGACTTTGCACAGGACCACTCACTGCAACAGACACACGACTGGGTCGTCGACACCATCAACGCATTCCCCGAGATGGACGTGGAGTACTTCTCGATTTGCGATGGAACCACGCTACAGCCTCTCGAGAACTGGGACGACAGCGACGACGTGGTGGGATGCATCACCGTGTACTGCGGCGATGTGCGCGAAATCGACAACATCCGCTACAAGGGCTAATCACATTAGTAACATTCAACAAGAAACACACACTCTACTACCATGTATATCCAAGTTGTTAAGTCAAAGATTCACCGCGTCACAGTCACCGGTGCCAACCTCGACTACATCGGCAGCATCACCATCGACGAGGACCTGATGGACGCCGCCGGCATCGTGGCTGGCGAGAGGGTCTATATCGTCGATAACAACAATGGCGAGCGCCTCGACACCTACGTCATTGCCGGAGAGCGCGGAAAGGGCGAGATTTGCCTCAACGGCGCTGCCGCACGCAAGGTGATGACCGGCGACGTGGTGATCATCATGGCCTACGGCTACATGACTCCTGAGGAGGCCCGCGATTTCAAGCCGAAAGTCGTGTTTCCCGACACTCGCACCAACCGCCTGATTTAACATCACCTCATGGGCGACGCTCAAAAGACAATAACGAGCCTCCAGAACCCCGAGGTGAAGAGGCTAATGGAGTTGCAACTCAAGTCGGCTGCCAGGCGCGAGAGCGGTCTCGCCGTGGTGGAGGGACGACGCGAGTTGCAGCATTGTCTTGATGCCGGGCACGAGGCCGTGGCGGTGTACTACTGCCCGGAACTCGCCGGTGAACTCGCATGCGACACTGGCGGCGCGACGCTCATCCAGGTGTCGCCCGCCGTCTACGAGAAGATTGCCTATCGCGGCGGCACCGAGGGCCTCGTGGCAATCGTCAGGCCGCACCATCGGCGCCTCGACGACCTGCAGTTGAGCCCTTCGCCGCTGATTATCGTCCTCGAGAGCGTGGAGAAGCCTGGCAACCTGGGAGCCGTGCTGCGCACAGCCGATGCCGCAGCAGCCGATGCCGTAATCGTCTGCGACCCGCTTACCGACCTCTTCAACCCCAACCTGATTCGCAGTTCGGTGGGTGCCTTCTTCACCGTGCCTTGCGTGGCGTGCACTTCGCAAGAGTGCATCGAGTTTCTCAAGCGCCACCACATCACCATCCTCACAGCACAGTTGCAGGACTCCAAGCCCTATTACGATACCGACATGACGCGCCCCACAGCCATCGTCATGGGCACCGAGGCCACCGGACTCACCGATGCCTGGCGTGTCGCTGCCGACGCCCACATCCTCATCCCCATGCAGGGCGCCATCGACTCGCTGAACGTCTCGGTCAGCGCAGCCATCCTCCTCTTCGAAGCCGTCCGCCAACGCCACATCCCAACCAACGATTAAACACTTCACCCCGCCCCCTCGAATGTTCGATTGCTCGATTGTTCGAATGCTCGATTGAGGTTACATAACAATAGCCGCCGCAATGCGTTTAGCACTGCGGCGGCCATTGGTATTGTAAGTCATGGTCATTTCATCATGCGGGTCACGGTGCGTGTGCCGTCGGCATATGTGGTAACCACCACGTTGATGCCCATGTGTGGCATCGTGCTCACGCGTCCCGAGAGGTCGACATAGCGCACTCCGGTCACTGGCTGCGACATAGCGGTGCTATTCACGCCCGTTATGGTCTGTTTTTTGAATTGTGCGGTCACCAGTGCATTGAGTGGCTCCTCTGGCATAACAAAGGTGTAACTTGCCTCGGCCGTTGTGTCGTAGGGCTGATTACCTTCCAGGGGCAGAAAGTAGCCCACCATTGGTGCTGCCACTGCCGGAGCGTGTGCAAAGCCCGGGTCGATGGTGGCCTCAACGATGATGTCGGCCTTTTCAATCTTATAACCCACATCGGGCTTTACGGTGATGGTCACCGTCTCGCCTGAGGCCGGGTTAAGGTTGTCGACCACCACACTGCCACCAGTGGCGGTGTTAATCGTCACCTTGTCGGTCGTTTGTGCCACTGCTGTGGTGCCGCACAGCAGCACCATCAGCAAGCACAATGTTTTGTTAATGAATCGCATAACTCGGTTTTTACTTGACCATCTTGATGGTCTCGGTGGTGCCGTCGGCGCGGTCGCTGGTCATTCCGCTCAGGTTGACGTACTTCACACTCACCACGTCGCTGGTGTTGATGCTCTCAACGCCGGTGACCACGCCACCCTCGCCAGGACGCACAATCTTCAGCACACGGGGTGCGCCGGCAGGCACGCTGGCCATCGGCAGATAGCAGCGGTGAGCGGGCAGGGCGCCTCTGACGTTACTGAGGATAAACTTGTCTTCGTACAATACATAGCCCATAATAGACACTTCCGTGTCGGCATAGCCACGCAGCAGGCTGTTTCCTCCAGCGACGATTTCGTTGATGTAATCAGTGGTGATGTCGAACATAGGTTCTTCAAGATGTTCGGCATAGAGCAGCACACCCGTATTCATGGGAATGATATCAGTCTGTTCAACCGTCACCTCGTCGTTTTCCACACCGGTGACTACGTAGGCCGTTACGCCTTCGGGAACATAGAGGTTATAGGCTCCGAAGTAGGTGGCCCAGTGGTTGCGTCCGGGGTCTAACACTACGCCATGCAGGTAGGCTTTAAATTGGGGACTCACAAGGATGTCATATTCAGGCATAACGAAAGAGAAGGAGCCGTCGCCATTGGCGGTCACATCAATGTCGGCAGGCTCGAGTACGCCTTGACCGCTAATGAAAATGTCCAGGCCGGTTGCGACAAAGTCTTCGGCGGGAGTCGCGGTGGGTGTCACAGTCACCAGGGCGCCTTCGAACACGGCATCATTATCGGTTTGGTCGGTAGCGACTGTGCAGTGTGCTTGGTCGTTCACAAGCGAAATCTTATGCTTTGGGATTTCCTGAAATTCTGCCGCCGATAGAACCACGCCGTAGGGATACTCAGGCATGGTGAAGGTGTAGGTTGCCGGAGCGTCGTGAGTGGCCTGGGCGTCGCCTTCGAGTTGGATTTTGTCGCCCACCTGCGGTGCGCGTCGCGGAGCCTGGGCAATATCTGCTTCGATTGTCAGCTCGATGGTGATATTGTCTTTGTTGCAAACATAGCCATAATCGGGAGTGACGGTGAGAGTCACTGTTTCGCCTTGAACGGCTTTAGTCTTGTTTAAAGTGATGGAGCCACCCTCGAAATGGCCTTCATAAAATATTTCTACAGGGCAAGGAATGTACTCGAGTTGCAACTCTTCGTTGGTGATGTCGTAGATGAAGCGGTAAGTGCCTTCCCTACCGATGATCATGTTTTCGCCTTCATTCGGCTTCACGCTGGTAAAGGTATAAGGAATTTCATTTGCCACATGGGCATAGCCGCCATTGTTAGAGCCAATCCACACTTCCTCGTCGGTTCCATCGGCAATATAGACCAACTTAAACTCGAATCCACTGGGTGCTGTGAATTCTCCGTAGACCTTGCCGGGCATATCTGGACGTGTCCGAAATGGATGATCATTGGAGCTCCAGCCCGGGTCATCGTCAGTTAAACCTCCGCGCAAGTAATAGCGGTCGGCAGCACTTGCGACCATCGAGGTCGTCAGCATCAGGGCCATCAGAGCGAAGGCTCTGAGCCATTGTTTGATAAAACTTTTTTTCATTTTTGTTGTATTAAGATGGTTTTACTTGATGATTTTGCGTCGCTGGTCATTCCGCTCAGGTTGACGTACTTCACACTCACCACGTCGCTGGTGTTGATGCTCTCAACGCCGGTGACCACGCCACCCTCGCCAGGACGGCGAATCTTCAGCATGCGGGGTGCGCCGGCAGGCACGCTGGTCGTCGGCAGGTAGCAGCGGTGAGCGGGCAGGGTGCCTACTTGGCTGCGGTAGAACGTATCGTTGACAAGCACATAGCCCGACGAAACCTCCATGTTCTCCACCGAACCTTGAAGAAGGCTTGAACTGGGATTTGGCGTTTTTTCGTCATCAATGACGCCTGCAACGATATCTCTCATGGGGGTCTCGCTATAGAGCAGCACACCCATATTCTTTGGGATTAACAACATGTCGTCATCGGTAAAGAATTGTTGAACTTGTACCTCGTCGTTTTCCACACCTGTCACTGCGTAGGCAGTTACATTCTCAGGAACCGTCAAGTTGTAGGCTCCGTAGTAGGTCGCCCAGTGACGTTCGTCATCAAATTCCACACCATGCAGGTAGGCTTGGAGTCCAGGACGTACTTCAACGTCGAGATCCGGCATAGTAAAGGTGAATTTGTCGGAGCCATCATTCTCAAGTTGTTCGAAAAAGAATGGAACAACACCTACCTGCGAATTCACCATTATGCTTGGTGAGAAGAAATCGTCGGCCGAGGTTACATGCGATGTGAGAGTCACCACGGCGCCTACTGGCACTGCATTGTCGTCGGGCTGGTCGGTAGTCACTGTGCAATTCGGCCTGTTGTCTATTACAATTTTGTGGCGGTTAAGTTCATTGAAGTTGGCACTAATATAAACGCCGAAAGGATACTCAGGCATGGTGAAGGTGTAGGTTGCCGGAGCGTCGTGAGTGGCCTGGGCATCACCCTCGGGATGGATAATCTCACCCACCTGTGGTGCGTGATGTGGTGCCTGGGCCGAACCGGGATTGGCGGTCAACTCAATATCAACATTGCTACTGCTGGCGGCATAACCATAATCGGGTGTTACGGTGATGGTCACCGTCTCGCCAGCAGCGGCCTCGGTCTTATCGGCAGTTACTGTGCCGCCCACGAGGTCGGTTGCCACCTCGACCGGGCAAGGCTCAGCAGTGATTTCCAATTCAAAGGTTGCTGTGTTGTAGGTAAAACGGTAAGTACCAGTTAGGTTGATAATCATATTGTCGCCTTCACCGGGCTTTACTCCTGTAAAGGTAAATGGGACGCTTTGAACCACATTGTCATAGCCAGCGGCGGTGGAACCAATCCACACACCCTCGACATCCTCACTTGCTTTATAGTAAAGTTTGAACTCGAAGCCGGGTCCTGTGGGGTAAACAGCAGAAAGGAGATCTTCACCAACCTGCTCAAATTTAACGCGGTTAACGTTCCAGTTGGGGTCGCCTTCGTTGTATCCGCCGCGCAAGAACATGCCTTGTTCGGCATTGGCGACCATCGAGGTCGTCAGCATCAGGGCCATCAGTGCGAAGGCTCTGAGCCATTGTTTTGTAAATTTGTGTTTCATGTCGCTGTTTTTTAGTTTGTTATACATTAAAATGTCATTAAATCTACCCGTTGGCGGGATTAAAAAGTTAATAAAAAGACGTTCAAAAAGTTGCACATATCGCTGATTTATAGTAATTTAGTGGTGACAAAATCATTAAATTCAAATCACCGTATGCACAACTTGTACGCAAATTTCGTCAAAATTCTTGATGTATGCAAGAGTTTTTCGACAAATCTCGTGAATGAACTCGGCAATTTGCCTCGACCAGGTGTGGTCCCGAAGTTTAGCGATCTGGAAGTGATAGCCCTCAATCTGACTGCTGAAAACATGAGCATTGATAGCGAAAACTATCTGTTCGCATTGCTGGAAGACTACCGTGATGAGATGCCGAACTTGATCTCTCGCCGCCAATATAATGACAGGCGCAAATACACCGTAGATTTGTGCGAGAGAATCCGCAAGAGGATTGTGGAACGCGTTGATGGCAGTGAAGACATCTTTGCTATAGACTCCAAGCCGGTCAAGGTCTGCCAACTCTCGAGAGGCAAACGCAACCGCATGGGCATGAAAGAGCCGGAAAAAGCACCGGACTTTGGTTATTGCGCCGCCCAGTCGATGTATTATTACGGTTACAAACTCCATGCTGTATGCGGTGTTTCGGGGGTGATTCATTCCTACGACCTGACCAAAGCCAGCGTGCATGACATTCATTATCTGAATGATCTCGGGCAGGACTTCTTCAAATGTACAGTTATCGGAGATAAAGGGTATTTGAGTGCCGAAGTCCAGTTGAACCTCTTTGAGTCTGCGCGCATTCAGCTTGAAGTGCCTTACCGCCTCAACCAAAAGAATTGGAAACCGTTTTACAAACCTTTCGGTAGAATCAGGAAAAGGGTCGAGACCGACTTCTCCCAATTCACTGACCAGTTCAACATCATGCGCAACTACGCAAAGCTGCACGTCGGCTTTTTCACCAGAATCATCAGTAAAGTGAGCGCATTTACTGTTTCACAATACTTAAACTTTATCAATAACAGACCTATCGGCAGGATTAAGTATGCGCTCGCTTAATTCCGCCAACGGGTTAAATCTAAGGATGTTTACCAACAAAGATACACAAATCACATAAAACACTAAAATTTTTATCCGAAAAATTCAACCAATTGGTAGTAAAATATATTCTGTTCGATTAAAAAATGAGTGTGTAACAACATGATTTTTTTACTCTTAGGCTGTCATTGAGCTTCCCTATCGGTTTCGGTAGTACCAAGAAAAAATTCAACAAAACCCCACTTTCGTCACACGAACCCCCACATTACCCCACCAAGCCACAAAACAGTGCGCCAAACCCCCCGAAAGTCCGAACCCTCGAACCCTCGATTGCTCGAAAGTTCGAATGCTCGATTGTTCGAATTAAAAAATCTACAGCCAGGTGAGTTGCAGCCCAAGCGACAGTGTCAGGTAATCCCCAGGCTTGAGGCTGCTGTTGGTGGCACGCTGAATTAGCATGAAGTCGCAGCAACTGATTTCGTAGAACAGGCTGATTGAGTGGGTGAAGCGCCGCTTGCTGTCAGGCAGATGCACCGTGGCACGCTGCCCAATGAAGATGTTGGGACGCAGACGCGTGGAGAACCAGTAGTAGCCGCCTGGGTAGCGTTTTGGTTGGCGGGTCCAGAAATGGCCGCTGAGGACCGTGGTTAGGTAGATGCCCGTCTGCAGCGGCTCGATGGTGAGCCACTCGGTGCCGCGTATCGACCAGGGCACAAAATCCTCTTTCAGGGTGAGGGTGTAAAGCGTCGTAGAGCCGCTGTGGCGAGGCACGAAGCCGAAGAGCAGCGACGTCTCCCACTGCTCGTTGCGGCCATAGCGCCACACAGGGCCGGCGGAGAACATGCCCATGTTGCCCGCATATTGCAACTTCAGGCCGTCGGGCTTGAGCGAGTTCCAAAACTTGTCGTATTGCTCGAGGCGCTTGACGTAGGGCGCAACGTCGGCTATCGAGTCCGATGGCGACGACCGGTAGACAATCACCGTGTCACGCACCACGCGCACCGTGTCCTGTGCCGAGCACGCCGCCCAGGCCGACAAAGCCACCAGTATGACCGTCAGGAGTTTAGAAACTGATGTCCTCATAACTGTAGCCGTCGGCGGTGATGGTGAAGATGTAATATTTTCGCTTGGCGATATTGGCCACCTGGTAATAGAGCGTGCCGTCGCCGTAGAGGTCGAAGACCTGCTGCTGGTGGTCGTGCCCGCAGAGGCAGAAGAGCAACTGCGGCAACTCGTGGGTCTCCTCGTTGAACAGTCGCGACACGTTGTTGTTAAACACGTCGCTCGTGGGCTTGGCATGCATCGCAACGACGGTGCGGTCGAAGGCGTCGACGCGCGAGGTGGCGCAACGCTCAATAAAGTCGAAGTTCGGGATTGCGCGCCCGTAGTCATACTCGAGCGCATTGGTGTTGAGCATGACAAACTTCACGCGGCCGGCAATGAATTCGAAGTCCACGTCGCCAAAGATGGCGGCAAACGTCTCCTCGCCGTTGCCCAGGCAGTCGTGGTTGCCGATACAGGTCACATAGGGCACCTTGAGTTTGCCGAGGATGTCGCGCTGCAGCGTGAACTCGCGTGTGCTGCCATAGTCGGTGAGGTCGCCCAGATGAATCACAAAGTCGATGTCGGCGCGAGCATTCACGTCGTCGACCATGTCGCGAGTCTCGTCGTAGCAGCCCTGCGTGTCGCTCACCACCGCAAAGCGGATGGCCGTGGCGTCGAGGCAGGCGTGCTCGATGGCCGCCGCGTTAGTGGCGTTGATGTTGCGCTCCCCGTCCACTCGCACATCGTAAGGGTGATAGTCAAAACTGTCACATCCAGCCAGCCCCACCGCCAGCCCCACCGCCAATGCAAGCGTCAAAAGCCTCATCATGAAAAAATTACCCATGGTGCTGTTGTTGCGGAATGCGAATTTACTTGTAGATTGAAGTGTAGTTTGAATCGCGGAAGTTGCGCTCGCGCAGGCGGTAGAGGGCGTTGACCACGGGGCGCGCCAGCGTGAATGGCGGCACGGTGAGTCGCAGGGCGGGCGCGTCGAGGCATCGGCTCTGGCGCCCGAAGAGCATTGCCGCAAGCACCACAAAGGCGATGGCGAGCACGACGGCCACGGCAGCGGCCACGATGCTGGGCCATGGCAGCACTGCGGCTCCCAAGATGGTGGGCAACGATGCCACGGCGGCGCCCACGAGGGCAGCCAGCGCAAGGTAATACAGCGCGCTTAATGCGCCCTGGGCACGGCTGGGGGTGCGCCTGACGAGCCGCGAGGTGAAGTCGCGACGCATCTTTTTCAGCCGGTGGGTGTACGACGGGAGTTCGCTGTGGATGGCAATATGGCTGGCCGGGTCAAGTTCCAGGCGTGTGTTCTCGCCATTGGCTATCTGGCTGATAAACACGTCGTCTTCACCCCATTGAAGGTCCATGGTGGTGGCAAAGCCCTTGTTGTCGTAGAAGCACCGCTTGCGGTAAGCCAGGTTCTCGCTCATGCCGCGGTAAGGCTTGCCCTTGATGGCCGACACCACCCACTGCATGCTCTGCGTCACGCTGTCGAACAGGCGCCAGCGGTGGCCCTTGGTGCGGTCTTCCTCGTAGGGGTAGTGGGCGTAGCCCAGCACCACGTCGGTGGTGGCGGTGAAGTTGCGCATCATCAACTGCAGCCACAGCGGGCTCGCAGGATGGCAGTTGGCGCACGTGGTGAGCAGGATGTCGTATTGCGAGGCCTTGATGCCTATCATCAGCGCGAGTTTTTTGCGCGACAGGCCGCGAGTGGCGCTCGGAGCAAACGTGATGTGCAGATTGTCGTACTCGGCACGCAGTCCGCTCAGCATCTTGCTGGTAGCCTCGGCCGAGCCGTCGGCAATAACAATTACCTCATATTCAGGATATTCTTGGCCGAGGATGGCGGGCAGAAACTCAGTCAGACGGCCCGTCTCGGTGCACGCGTCGACCAGTATCGACACTGGCGGCAATTCCTCGGCATATTCGCGCCCATCCTCGCGGGCAATAAACTGTGCTACGCGCTGTGTGCGCTGCCATTGCCACAGCATGTATGCCAGCGCCAACAGTATTCCGCAGCCCAGAAGAACCCAGGTGATGAGTGATATGTGTTGAAGTTGAATCATGTCACAGTTGCCAAAAAACGGAGCAAAGTTACACAAAACTCATGGATTTTTACTTATCTTTGTGGCGAAAAATATGAACACCTCGTCACCCGCAACACACGGCGAGAGCCGACAGCGCAAGTTTGTGCGCGACGTGGGCATCTACGCCATCGGCAATATTGGGGCGAAACTCATCACCTTCCTGATGGTTCCGCTCTATACCCATTTTATTTCCGACACCGCCGATTTTGGCTACTACGACGTGTGCCTCACGGCGTGCTTCCTGCTGCTGCCCCTGGTGTCGCTGCAGTTGCGCGACGGTGCGTTTCGATTTCTGCTCGAGTGCGACGACACGCAGTCGCGAACTCGCGTGGTGACAACCGTTTACCGCACCTTGGCGGTGAGCCTGGCGTTGTCGCTGTGCCTGCTGGCCACGGCATTGATGTGGCTCCAGGTGGACTATGTGTGGTGGTCGCTGGCGCTGCTGGTGTCAATGGCCATCCAGGAGGTGATGATGCAGGTGTACCGTGGCCTGGGCAACAACCGGGCCTTTGTGACGGTGGGCATCCTCACGGCACTGGGCATAGGACTGTTCAGCCTGTTCTTTGTGGTGGTTCTGCGCTGGGGCGTGGAGGGCATCTTTGCCGCCAACATCGCGGCGCGCCTGCTCGCAATCGCTTTGGTCGAGTTGCGCGTGGGCAGCGTGAAGCGCTATTTTGCCCTCGGCATCGACGTGTCGGCCATGCGCCGCGAGTTGCTCCGATACAGTCTGCCGCTGCTGCCAGGCGCGCTGTGCTGGTGGATTATGGGCAGCAGCGACCGCTGGTTCATACTGCATTATCTGGGACCTGCCGACACCGGCGTTTACGCTGTGGCGGTGCGCTTTACCGGCGTGATACAGACGCTGGGCATTATCTTCTACCAGGCTTGGCAGGAGACCGCCATCAGGCAGTACAACAGCCCCGACCGCAACAGTTTCTTCTCGCTCATGCTCAATGCCTACGCGTGGTTGCTGGCAGCACTGCTCGTGGCCTACACCATCGGGCTGAAGGTGTGTTACCCCTGGCTGGTGGCCCAGCAATACCAGGCCAGCCTGGCCTATGTGTTCCCTCTGGGATGCATAGCGGCGATTATGGCCATCGTGGCGTTTTTCGACATGGGCTATCAGTGCACCAAAGACACGGTGCGCACGCTCCCGGCCATTGTGGTGGGAGCCATCGTCAACATCGTGGCTAACGTGGTGCTCACGCCGCGCTGGGGAGTGCCCGGCACGCTGGCGGCAGGCATCCTCACCTACCTGGTGCTCGTGGTGTATCGATGGCACGACATGCGACGCTACTTCACGCTGCGCCTCCAGTGGCGCACCGCGCTCGCTCTCGCCATCGTCGCCGTCACGGCTGTCGTGTTCTATGCCCAATGGCCATTGTGGGCCGACGTGGCCGCCGCCGTGGCACTGCTCGCGCTATGCATCGCTTGCGCGCCCCCACGTGTGCGACATCTCGTCGTACACCGCCCGCGACAATAGCATTCCGTCGCCGCACGTGGCCTTTTCGGCCATGCCGGGTCGGGCTCGCAATATTTTGCGTGGTTTTTCGTTAATAAGGTGTAAACAATATATTGTCATGACAAGAAACAGATCTTTCGCTCACATACTGCTCGCCGTGGTGGCCTGCACGCTGCTCTCGTGCTCCACCACCACCGAGAACAACCTGTCGTATTTCAAATCATTGCCCGCGACGTCGCAGCAGGGCACCTTGCCCACGGCCAATTACGAGGCCACGCGCATCGCACCCGACGATGAGTTGGCGGTCACCATCTCGTCGTCGGTGCCCCAAGCCACAGCCATGTTCAACGCTCCGCTCAACAACACCGCTGTGCAGGGCGAAAACACCGTGCAGGGCGTGCCGCGCCTGCTCACCCACATCGTCGACAAGCAGGGCTGCATCGAACTGCCCGTAATCGGCAAACTCACCGTGGCGGGAATGACAGCCGGCGAGGCGCAAGCAATGATTAAGCAGCGCGTTGCCGAGCATGTGCGCGACCCCTATGTGAGTGTGCAACTCATGGGCTACTATGTGAACGTGATGGGCGAGGTGAAGCAGCCACAGCGCCTGTTGGTCACGCGGCAGCGGTTCACCGTGCTCGACGCCCTGGCGGCTTGTGGCGACCTCACCGAGTACGGCGAGCGTGCCAGTGTGCTGGTGATGCGCGAGGAGAACGGGGCCACCACATATCACCGCATGAATCTGCTCGACACACAACTGTTCTCGTCGCCATATTTCTATCTGCGGCAGAACGACGTGGTGTACGTCGAGCCAAACACCATACGCATCGACAACTCGAAGTATAACATGAACAACGCCTACAAACTCTCGGTAATCTCCACCGTGGTGAGTGCCACCAGCGTTGTGGCGTCGCTCATAATCGCTCTGGCTGTAAAATAAGCAATGGAAAAGACTGTGAATACGTCCAGCGAGCCCACGCTCGACATGAGTGCCGTCATAGCACGATACAAGCGCTATTGGTGGCTCTTTGTCATCGCTATAGTCGTTGCGCTCACCCTGGCGGCAATGTACCTCTATAAGGAACGGCCCACCTACCTGATTATCTCTACCGTGCTCGTCGACCAGGACGACAATTCGTCGGGCGCCGGAGCGTCGCTCCTCAAGAGCATGTCGCTGGGCATTGGAAGCCAAAAGGTCGACGATGAGGTGGTGGTGATGGGCTCACAGGAGTTGTGCCGCAACATGATCGCGCAACTCAAACTCAACCGCAACTACATCGAGCGCAAGGGCTTTCTCAAGAGTGAGGACCACTACGGCACGTCGCCCATCGAAATCGACGCTGCCGACGCGGTGTTCGACACCCTGTCGATTGCCATGCAATTCCGCATCGACGTCGCCACCGACGGGCGGGCCGACATCACCGTGAAGCGCGGAATGTTCAAGACACTGGCCACCGTCGAGCACACCACGCTGCCGGCCACGGTAAAGACGCCCTACGGCCTGTACGTGGTGCGCACCACGCCCACCTACAAGAGCGGCAAGGCTTATCGCATACACTCCAGCGTCATGGGCAACGACCTCAAGGCCGAGGAACTGATGAAGCAAATGACGGTGCGAGTGCTCAGCAAGAAGTCAAACGCCATCTACCTCGACGTGCTCGACAAGAACGTGGACCGTGGGCGCGACAAACTCAACACGCTCATCACGCTCTACAACAAGCGCGGCCAACTCGAGAAAGACGAGCAGGCAGTCAACACCGCCAAGTTTATCGACGAGCGACTGGGCTTGATCTACAAGGATTTGATGGGCAGCGAGGCCGAAATCGAGGCTTATAAGCGTGCCCACAACATGGTGGATGTGCAACTGCAGACCAAGAGCCTCATCGGAAAGCAGGAGCAGGCCGACCAGGCACTGGTGGCGCTGGAAACACGCCGACGCATCGTGCAGATGATTAAGGACTTTGTCAGCCAGCCCGCAAATGCGCGGGCGCTGATTCCGTTCAGCGCCGACAGCACGGCGGCAAGCGGTGCCATTCAGTCTTACAACGCGCTGGTGATGCAGCGCATGAAACTCGAAAATTCGGCACTCGACAACAACCAGGCTCTCAGGCAACTCGACGACCAGATTGAGGTGATGCGCCAAAACGTGCTCAAGGGCGTCGACAACACCTTGGGTGCCTTGAGAATACAGATTGGGCAAGCAGCCGCCGTCAGCAGCCAGTCGGGCTCGCAGATGAGTGGCTTCCCCACCGAGGAGCGACAGATGCGCTCGCTATATCGCGAGCAGGGCATACAGAACACTCTGTACACCTTCCTGCTGCAAAAACGCGAGGAGAACGCTCTCGTACTCGCCGCAACCACGCCCAAGGGTAAGGTGGTTGACCATGCCTATGCCAAGAGCGAGCCGGTAAGGCCTAAGAAGGTCGTCGTGCTGCTCACGGCATTGCTCGCCGGATTGCTCATACCCGCTTTGCTGCTCTACCTTAAGAACTTGCTCAACACCAAGTTTGCCTCTACCGACGAACTCGAGAGTCTCACCACCATTCCCGTGGTGGGACACATACACCACAACCGCAAGGCCGACGAGCACCTGGTGGTGCGCGACGGCAGCACACGCATCATCGTGGAATTGTTCCGCTATGTGCGCAACAATGTGCAGTTTATGCTGCCCAGCCAGGACGACAAGGTGGTGCTCGTGACCTCGAGCGTGAGCGGCGAGGGCAAGACTTTCATCAGCAGCAACCTGGCTGCCGCATTTGCCCTGCTGGGCAAGCGGGTGGCACTTGTGGGAATGGACATCCGCAAGCCGCAACTGGCTTCGGTGCTGCAGGGCATAAACGCCGAGCCGGGAGTCACCAACTTCCTCTCGCAGCACGGCATGACACTCGACGAGGTGGTGCAGCACGTCGGCGAGGTCGACAACCTGGATGTGCTTGTCGCAGGGCCTGTCCCGCCTAACCCCAGCGAACTCCTGCTGGGCGACCGCGTGGGGGCGCTGATGACTCAACTGCGCGAGCGATACGACATCATCGTGGTCGACTCGGCACCCATCGCAATGGTGAGCGACTCATTCTCGCTGGCAAAGTGGGCTTCGGCAACTATCATTGTCACGCGTGCCGGATTCACCCGCCGCTCGCAAATCAAGTACATCAACCGCCTGGTGGCCGACAGCCGCCTGCCGCATCCCTGCATTGTGCTTAACGACACCAAGCCACGCAACGATGCCGGTTATGGCTACGGCTACGGCAACGACAGCAACAATTAACACCGTCACTGGCCATGCAAGTGAGCAAGAGCGAACTGATATGGCGCGTGTTCATCGTCGCCTTCTGGGTGCGGGCAATGTGGGGCTACACCGTCGAGGTGATTGTGCCCCCACTGCGCGACTTGGAGCCGATGATGATGCTGGCATTCGATGCCGTGATGGTGCTCTTGGGACTTATCACCATGCGTCGACGCACCGACGTGCTATATGCCATCGCGTTTGTGGCGGTGGCGTTCGTAATCACCTGTGTGTTCAACGATTACTCCTTCACGTTCTACCTTAATGGGTTGCGCGACTTCATCGGCTACATCTTCCTGGTGCCGATTTTCCACTATTTCCAGGCCACGCCCGAGCGCCACGACACCATGCGACGCCGCTTCGACCGGCATCTGTGGGTGTTTCTCATCATTCAGGCCGTGTGCGTGACGCACCAGTTTTTGGTGTTCGGCGCCGGCGACCACGGCGGAGGCTCGTTAGGCAACTACAACTCGGGTGTCATCACCACGCTCATCTACCTCATCTCGTTCCACCTGGCGCTGCCGCGCATGCGGGGACGCAGTTATCTTGCGGGACTGTGGCACAACCGATGGCTGCTGTTTTTGCTCTTCCCTACATTCCTCAACGAGACCAAGGTGAGTTTCGTGTTCTTGGCCATGTACTTGCTGTTGCTGCTGCCGATGGACAGGCGCATTTTTGCGCGCACTCTCGCCGCAATACCCCTGGTGGTGCTCTTTCTCGTGATGGCAATGATAGGCTACGTGAAGTCCACCGGCGACGACGTGAAGGACATCTTCAACCCCGAGTTTTACACCGAGAAATATCTGCTCAACGACGAGAGCGAGCAATATGCCAAATTCCTGCTCGAGGAGGACAACGGCGAAATTGAGGACATACCGCGATTCACCAAACTGCTCCTCATTGGCGACATGAGCGACGAGCATCCAGGGCATTGGCTCACCGGTTTCGGCGTGGGGCACTTCAAGGGCGGCACCGTGACCGACCAGAGCGAGTTTTACAAGGAATACTACTGGATGCTCTATGGCACAGTGCCTTACCTGCTACACATGTGGGTGCAACTCGGGGTCATAGGACTGCTGCTGATGGTAGTGTTTTTCGTGATTCACATGTTGCCCGACCGCGACGGCTTCCGACCCGATGCCAACATCACCATCTACCTGATTCTGCTGGCCATCGTCATACTCTTCTACAACGAGTCATGGCGAAACACCTTCATGTTTCTCATAGTCGACTACGTAATGATTATCACCCGCCACCGCCAGCCCCTCGACCCCTTGCCAGATCGAGAACAAGCGTCTACCCAATCCCCATAATCGCAAAATGATGAAAAAAGGACCGTCCCCTTTGTTGCAATTAGCGTAAAGTCGCCAAAAATTTGTAGGGACGCGCCATGGCGCGTAGTGCACCCAAGGCCGTAAATACCCGGAAGATCCCACGCCGTGATGAAAAAGGGACCGTCCCCTTTGTTGCAATTAGCGTAAAGTCGCCATAAATTTGTAGGGACGCGCCATGGCGCGTAGTGCACTCAAGGCCGTAAATACCCGGAAAATCCCACGCCGTGATGAAAAAGGGACCGTCCCCTTTGTTGCAAAATGATGAAAAAAGGTCCGTCCCTTTTGTTGCATTATGCCGAACGCGCTGACGGGTCGAAGACCCCGTTTTTGTATATAGGACCATGTAAGCGCATCAACGATGCGCGCCGCTTGGTCATACGGGATAAACGGCGGTGCGTCGAAGACGAACTTCTATATTATTGATGTCCACTAAAAAAACATTCATGGAAGCAAGTCGGCTCATTTGCAACCGCAACATCAAATGACCATCACCAGATATTGCAAAATGATGAAAAATGCCGTCCCTTTTGTTACACGGAACGCCGAGATGAGTGCTGAAGTTGGTTGGTATCAATTATAAAACTTTTTGCTTTTTTGATGCAAAAGTAGATTGATACGGTTGTTCAGCAAAAGACAAGAAAAGGCCTTAATTTCATGAAGTCAATCTTGTTGAGATAAAATAATTGTTAAATTATCATCTCAACAATTGGCGTATTCAACAATTACAACTAACTTTGTCACCGGAAATATTTCCAAATAATCTTTTGAAGTGGGGGCACCACTATAAAAACGATTTCTGCCTATGGCAACAAAAGTTGAATTTCTCGATCCAAAGCGAGCGAGGGTTGAGACATCAGATGGAGATTCCTTTATTTTAGGGTTCAACTCTTCAATGAATTATCAGATTGAGCAACAATGGGACGGATGGTTTACCAAATGTGTTGTTGCCTTATTTGAAAAATACTACAAAGGTGATGAGAATGTTATTTGGGGGCCAATTGCGGCGGGTTTCTTTAAGAACCATCTGAATATGTTCTTGTGGGTCATGAATGACCGTGACAAGGAACGAGAGCGAATAGGCAACCGTATAAAGGAATTGCGCAAAGAGCAAGAAGTGGATGCAAAAACTCTTGCTCAACGAGTTGGCATCGATGCAGGTAACTTAAGCCGCATTGAACAAGGCAAGTTTTCTGTTGGCATTGATATTCTCAACAAGATAGCAAGTGCATTGAATATGCGAGTTGATTTTGTACCACAAAGCAAGCCGGAGGAGCCATGATAACAGTTGATGAACACTACAGCGAAGTGAAAGAATGCACTTACAAAGGAGAGGTGTATTCTGTTCGAGACAATGGAGCGGTAATGCGTCATTCTCGTGAAGGGAAACGAGTTCGTAAAGACGATAATAATTGGACTTTCGGAAAAGTTGATATAAAAACTGGATATAACCTAATAGGGACTGAGCGTGTTCACCGTATAGTTGCATTTGCTTTTCTTGGTGAACCCCCGACTGCACAGCATGTCGTTGATCACATTGATACAAATCGACAAAACAATAGACCGGAAAATCTTCGATGGTTGACAAGACTTGAGAATGTTTTAAAAAATCCGATAACAGTAGCACGGATAGAAAACATCTGTGGGAGCATTGATGTTTTTCTGAAGAACCCATCTGTTCTCAGAGGGCACGAAAAGATTGACGTGAATTTCTCATGGATGAGAGCAGTCTCTCCTGACGAAGCAAGAATGGCTTATGAAAATTTGACGAAGTGGGCTGAAAAACGGCCGAAGACAAAGGGCGGTACTCTTGGCGAATGGGTATTCCAAGAATCTCAGAGTTCTTCATATAAGAGAGGACAACTTGTGACACAAAGTATCCTTCCTCAGACTGATGAATATGAATCCCTTACTCCTAATGTCGTTCAAGTTCATTGGACAACAAAGACAGAGTTTCCATTATGCCCTCAAGAGCAGCATGAAAAGCCACTTGAAGAATATAAGAAACGTTTAGGCCCAGGTCAAATTTTTTGCTCTAATCAATATCAAAACTCTATTGTCCTTGATGCTGCTTTAGTTGAGAATGGTACTGCATTGTACGTTATGTGTAAAAGCAGTGATGAAACAGCGAGTAAGCCATGGTCTTTATCTGAAGTCACATACAAGGATGGGCGGTACTTTCACAAAAGTATTCAAACTTATTTTAAAGAAGATGGAGCCCAAAAGTATTTCACGCTTGCTAAAGGTGAAGAATGGACTGGCGGCGAAGTCTTTGATGATTTTTGTTAAATGATAAAGGTTGGCTTTCGTTAGCCTTTATTATTTTTGTGGAAATTAGCCAACGACATAACTTTAAATCAAGGGAACCGTCCCTTTGATTGGGGATGTAAATAAAAACAGGGGCGCTTTGGGCGCCCCTGGTGTGTTTGCTGATGGTTACTTGAGTTGGAAACTTTTGATGATGTCGGGAAGCATACCGTCGTACACTTCGGCCTTGTCCTGCGGATAGCCCAACTTTCCTATCAGGCACACCTCATTCGGGAACAGCAGCAGGTAGTGCTGGTCGATCTGCGAGTCAACATGTGTTTCGCCGTCTTCATCCTCCCACTCGTTGTAGTACGACGAGATGATGATGATCTGGTTGCCTTCGATGGTGCGGCTCAGCACTTTGCCGCCCTCACGACTCTTAACCATCCACTCCATGTTGTCGGCATAGTGTTCCAATTCGTTGGCGTCGGGCGACTCGTCGGAATATGTTGCTGTGAACAGCACGTCGTCGGCGTCAACCTTTGCGTTGAGCACGTCGTTGCTGTTCCATGTCTCCTCGAAGCCATCGGGCAGTGTGACGGTGAAGTGCTCGCATGTGAATACGGTCTGCGCCGAGGCGTTGCCGAAGGGCAACATCATTGCCAGGGCAAAAATCATTAATACGTTCTTTTTCATTTCAATGTATGTTTGAATTCATTATTATTTGCTTCCTCACCCGTTGGCGGGTTAGAGAATACAAAGTTACTGTTTTTTTTCGTGCGTCGCACGTGTCAGTGCATTTTTTGTGCCCAAGAATGGCGATTCACATGAAAAAACGTTTTTTTTTTGGCTTTTTGATGACTTTGCACTAATTTCGCATCAAATTTTTGGGAAATGAGACTTAATGACAAATTGCTCGGTGCGCTGGGCGATAGTGTTCGCACACCATTCTATTATTATGACATGGCCTTGCTCGGCAAGACCCTTGACGAAATCAACCGCCACACGGCAGGTTGGCCGGCCACGGTGCATTATGCGCTTAAGGCCAATGGCAATCCGCGCCTGTTGGCTGAGATCCTGCGCCACGGCATGGGAGCCGATTTGGTGAGCGGCGGCGAAATGGAAGCCGCCCTGGAGGCGGGCTTCAAGCCCGAGATGATGGCATTTGCCGGGGTGGGGAAGACCGACGAAGAAATCAACTTAGGACTGAAGCACGACGTGGGATGCTTCAACGTGGAGTCGGTGCCCGAGTTGGAGGTAATTAACCATCTGGCTGGCGCTATGGGCACGACGGCACGCGTGGCGCTGCGCGTCAATCCCGACATCGATGCACACACCCATCGCTACATCACCACCGGCACCGCCGACAACAAGTTTGGCATCGCCCTCGAGTCGCTCGAGCAGGTAATCAAACTCGCTCTTTCGCTGCCACACATCCACTTGCGTGGCCTGCATTTCCACATCGGCTCGCAAATCACGCAGATGCAGCCCTACGCCATGCTCTGCGACACGGTAAACGGCTTGCTCGACCACTACGAGAAGAAGGGCATCACCTTCGAGTTGATAAACCTGGGCGGCGGCTTGGGCATCGATTACGGCGACCCCGACGGCCATCCGATGCCCGATTTCGAGGCGTTTTTCGGCATCTTCAAGCATGGGCTGAAGTTACGGCCAGGGCAGCAAGTCCACTTCGAGTTGGGCCGCTCCATCGTGGGGCAGTGCGGCTCGCTGATTACCCGCGTCACCTATGTTAAGGAAAACCGAAACAAGCGCTTTGTCATCGTCGACGCCGGCATGACCGACCTCATCCGCCCGGCACTCTACGAGGCGCACCACAAGGTGGAAAACCTAACGTCGACCGCTGCCGAGACCCAGACCTACGACGTGGTGGGCCCCGTGTGCGAGTCGAGCGACGTCTTTGCCCACGATTGCCTGCTGCCACTCACGGCGCGTGGCGACGTGATTGCCGTACGTTCGGCCGGTGCCTACGGCGAGTCGATGGCCTCGCACTACAACATGCGCCGCCTGCCGGGCTGCATCTTCAGCAATGCATAATGCACAATTAGTGGAGGCTGAGATTGAATTTGATTTTGAAATAAGTTTTTCAAGCAAAAAATAAGAGGATGCGTCAAATTTTGGCACATCCTCTTTTTGGTTGATATTGGCTTGCCTTAGATGGCTTGCGTCTTGGCCTGGAGCCACTGGCGCTCGTCATCGGTGAGGTAGGGCGCGATGCGGTTGTACACCTCGCGGTGGTAGGCGTTGATTTGCTCTATCTCCACGGCGTTGAGCATCGTGCGGTCGATCAGGCGCAGGTCGTAGGGGAAGAGCGTCAGCGTCTCGAAGCGCAGGAAACTGCCGAAGTCGTCGGTCTTCATGGCCTCGGTGACCAGCAGCAGGTTCTCGGTACGGATGCCGTATTCGCCAGTCTTGTAGAGCCCCGGCTCATTGCTCACCACCATGCCCGGCTCGAGCACCGCGGGATTAATCTCGGTGCGGATGCTCTGCGGACCCTCGTGGCAACCCAGGAAGTGGCCCACGCCGTGACCCGTGCCGTGCCAGTAGGTCATGCCCTCTTGCCACAGCGGCAGGCGGGCCAGCACGTCGAGGTTGACGCCGCAAATTCCCGTGGGGAACACTGCGCGCGACAGCGCCAGATGTCCCTTGAGCACGAGCGTGTAGTCGTGGATTTCGCTCTCTGTGGGCGCACCTAAGGTGATGGTGCGTGTGATGTCGGTGGTGCCGTCGAGATACTGCGCTCCGCTGTCGACCAGCAGCAGGCCCTCGCCGTGCAGCGTCGAGGCGCTCTCGTCGGTGGCCTCATAATGCACTATTGCGCCATGCTCGCGATATCCGGCAATCATGGCAAAACTGTCGCCGCGGTAGTTGTCCATGCGTGCGCGCTCTCGCTTGCCGCGCTCCCACACGTCCACCTCGTTGATGGTGCCGCTGGGTGCCGTGTCTTCGACCCATCGCATCAGGCGCACCAGTGCGGCGCCGTCGCGCTCCATGGCTTTGCGGATGCCAGCAATCTGCACCTCGTTCTTCACCGCTTTCAGGCCCACAATGGGCGAGGTGCCGTAGACGATGGTGCAGCCGAGCGCGCTGTTCAGGGCGTCGCTCACCTTGTTGGGGTCGAGCATCATCGTGATGCGGTCGCTCACGCGCTCCAGGTAGTCCTGCACGTCGTCGTAGTCGCGCACGCGGATGTGGTATTTCTTCAGGTGGTCGGCCACCTCGGGCGTCACCTTGTCCTTGTCGATAAACAGGTTGCAGTTGTCGCGCTGTACGAGCATCATGGCAATCACCACCGGGGTGAACTCCACATCGCTGCCGCGCAGGTTGAGCAGCCAGGCAATCTCGTCGAGCGCAGTGACGAAGAGCGCGTCGGCACCGGCATTCTCGATGGCGTCAAACACGCGCTCGAGTTTGCTGTCGACGGTCTCGCCGGCTAATGCCTCATCGTGCACGTAGGCTGGTGCCGCGGGGCGCGGCGGACGGTCGGTCCAGATGTTGTCGGCGGGGTAGAACTCGGTGGCCAGGCGGAAGCCGTTCTCGCCGCAAAACCGGTCGAGTTGGTTGGCCTCCATGGCGGTGAACAGGCGGCCGTCGATGGCGATGATGGCATCGTCGTGAAGTTCGCTGAGCAGCCACTCAAGGTAGGTGGGGTCGGGGTCGTCGCCGTTTTCGCGCATCATGGTGAAGCCGCTGTCGGCAAGTTGCTCCTCGGCTTGCAGGAAATAGCGCGAGTCGGTCCACAGACGTGCGTCGTCGAGGGTGACCACTGCCGTGCCGTTGCTGCCCGTGAAGCCCGACACCCAATCGCGGAACTTCCAATAATCGCTGATATATTCGCTCTGGTGAGGGTCGGTGCCAGGGATAATCACTGCCGACACCTTGACACGGCGCATGAGTTCGCGCAGTGCCTCAAGATTGTTTCGTGTTGTGTTGCTCATATCTATAATTTCTAATCTATAATCTAAATAATCAAATTCCCATCAGGTCGCGATAGATGTCGATGGCGGCCTTCATGTCGTCGTCGCTGACGGTCACATCCAGGGCCACATCGCCGCATTGGCGCAGCAGCGTGCAGTTGATTTCGCCGTGGCGGCTCTTTTTGTCGTGGCGCATCAGTTGCAGCAGGCGGTCGTAGTCGTCGCAGGTGATGTGGAAAGCCCCGTAATTCTCGCGCACAAAGCGTGCAAGGCGGTAAAGCACCTCGCTGGGGAAGCCCTGGCGCAGGTGCGACAGCACCGATTCCACCACAAGGCCCCATGCCACAGCATAACCGTGGCGCACAGGCTTGCCGCGCTCCAGGGCGAAACTCTCGATGGCGTGCCCAACGGTATGCCCCAAGTTCAGCGCGCGGCGCAGGCCCTGCTCGGTGGGGTCCTCGGCAACGATGCGCCGCTTGACCTGCACCGAGGCCTCCACAAGTTCGAGCATGTGCTCGGGCGTGCAGTGGCCAAAGTCGGTGTCGAGCACGCGGTTCAGTTCGTCGCCGCTCTGCAGCATGGCGTGCTTCACCATTTCGGCGTAGCCCGCCATCACCTCCTCGCGCGGCAGCGTGTCGAAGAAGCAGGCCGACACAATCACCGCGTTGGCGGGGCAGAAGGTGCCAATCTCGTTTTTCAGGCCGCCAAAGTCGATGCCCGTCTTGCCACCCACGGCGGCATCTACGGCGCCCAGCACCGTGGTGGGCACGTTGACGAAGGGGATGCCGCGCTTGAACGTGCTCGCTGCCAAGCCGCCCAAGTCGGTCACCAGGCCGCCCCCCAAGTTCACCAGCAGCGACTGCCGAGTGGCGCCCGACTGCTGCAGCGCCGTCCACACCTGCGTTAGGCTCTCGAGCGTCTTGTGGCTCTCGCCGGCAGCGATGGTGATGTGGGTGGCGCGGCGCAGCGCCTCACAGGGGCTAAGCAGCGGCAACACCAGTTGGCGCGTGTGCTCGTCGGTGAGCACCGCCACACTGTGATAGCCGCCCTGGACCACCAGGCGGTTGAGGGCGTCGGCAACGTCGTTGGTGAAAATTACGGTTTGGCTCATGGGGTGGTGTCAGCCGGCGGTGGCCGTGTTCAGCGCTTCAAGCAGCGCCGGAAGGGCTTGTGCCAGCGCGTCCATGCTGGGAAACACGATGTTGGCTCCAGCCTTGTACAGATCTTTCTCAGGCACCGGACCGGTGGTGACACCGATGGTAAAACATCCGGCGGCATGTCCGGCCTGAACGCCCAACGGGGCATTCTCGATGACGATGCATTGGTAGGGACGAGCCTCGGCCTTGGTGATGCCCTTCAGGTAAGGCTCGGGGTTGGGTTTGCCGCGGCGCACGTCGAAGCCCGTGACGCGCTCAGGACTCAGCAACTCGCCGTAGTCCTCGTCGATGCGACCTAAGATGGTGGCTTGCTGCGAGCCGGTGACCACGATGCGCTTCACCCCGGCCGTCTGCAGCGCTTCGAGCACCTCGCGGGCTCCAGGCATGGTGGGCGCGCCGCCCAACTCTCTGAAGTAGCGACCCTTGACGCCATAGAGCGCCAGAGCCTCGTCATCGGTAATATTCTTGCCCACGCCTTCCTTGAATTTTTTCTTGATGATTTCGGTGCCTGTCATGCCCTCGTACAGGTAAAACTCGTCGCGAGTGCACTGGATGCCGTTTTTCTTCATCAGTTTCACCCAGGCGCGGGTGTGATTTTTCATTGAGTCATAAAGTACGCCGTCGCAGTCGATCAGGGCTGCCACGATGTTGAGCGTCTTCACGCCAGCAAACTTCATGTAGTTTGCAATAGCATCTTTTTGAGTCATTATCGTTTGTCTGTTATGGTTGTGTTATTGGTTATCTCACTGTGATGTGGAAGCATCCCTGGCGACGCTCGAAGATTGCGAAGCAGCGGTTTTTCTCACGCATGTCGTACACTATCTCGGCGAGGATATTCTTGAGATCTTCCTCGTATATCACGTAACTTGAGTCGCGGCAGTTGAAGCGCGTCCAACTGATGTCGAACGTGGTGCCGTACTGATGGCACGACTGGTCGCTGGCGTTGCGGTTGCGCTGCCGCAACTTGCCCACGCTGTAACTGGTGCGAAGCAGGCTGGTGACCTTGATGCGGTAGTCCTTGCCGCCGCGTGCCCGGATGGTGTCGTGAAACGACTGGCCGATATCGTGAAGCAACTGTGCCGCCTTCGGCACGAGGTACGGCAGAGAGTAGTACAGCGTGTCGACAAGATAGGCGTCGCACGTGGCAATGTGCACCAGCGGGCGCTTCAGGCCGTAACTGGTGCGCAGGCTGGTAATGGGCTCAATGCCATTGGCAATGGCCGCCTGCAACTGCAAGTCGTTGGTGTCGTTGAAGATTTGTTTCAGTGGGCCAGGCACTATATAGGTGGGCATGCGGTGAACTGTGCTGTCGACGGCGCCGCTGCGCACCTCGGTCAGCGTGTCGATTGGCACGGTGGGCTTGCTCTCGACCTCGTCGTGGCCACACGACACCACCGTGACAACCAGCACAATCGCCACAGCAATTAGATATATCAGTCTCTTCATTGCCACAAAATTACCAACTTTTGGCCATTTATGCAAATACATGGCATGAAATTTGCCCATTCAATTGACATAACGACTATTAAAACACGATAATATGGACACGAAAAAAAGAAAAATCGTCGACTTCGACGCTTACCGCAGTTATTTCAGCGATCCCAACCTGTGGAGCAAACTCAAGAACGTCGCTAAGAAAGCCGGCGTGAAAGTGGTGTACTCGGCCCTCGTGCTCTACTATGTGACTCGCGATCCAAAGGTGCCCACCAGCGAAAAACTGAAAATCTATGGCGCCTTGGGTTACTTTATCTTGCCTATCGACCTCATCCCCGACTCGGTGATTGCACTGGGATTTACCGACGACCTGGCAGCCCTGGCGTGGGCCATTTATGCCGTCACTGAGTTTATCACTCCCGAAATCGAGGCTCAAGCCGAGGCCAAACTGCACGAGTGGTTCGGCGACTTCGACAAGACGAAAATTGCCGGACTCATCCCGCAGCGCTGCAGCAACCCCGACGACGAGACGCCCGCCGACAACATCACGCCTCCCGAGTCTCCAAAATAACGCTGCAAAACCCCATTGTCGCAATGCAGCGGTAAAACAATATTTGGGGCGACTCTCACCAGGAGAATCGCCCCAATTTTCGTGTGGTGGCAATAATGCTGCTGTCGTCAAAGGTTCAGATAGTCCTTGAGCGCTTCGACATATTGCTCAAATGCTGTGCGTCCGGCGTCGGTGACGCGGCACGTGGTGCGCGTCTTCTTCCCCACAAAGCCCTTGCTCACGGTGATGTAGCCCGCAGCAGAGAGTTTGTCGAGTTGCACACTCAGGTTGCCTGCCGTTGATTCGGTCTTCTCCTTCAGGTAGACGAAGTCGGCCTCGTCGACATTCATCAGAATCGACATCACGGCGAGTCGCAACTGCGAGTGTAGCAGTGGATCTAACTCTTTCATTGCTGTGCAGAATTTTTGCGGTTCAAAATGTGGCCGGGGATAATCATCATGGCAATGAATACCACGATAAACATTGGCATGAACCAGGATGCTTTCAGCCCAACGCCGCCAGTGATGCAACAAATGGTGATGAGGCCTGCCAACAGGCCCACGGCGCCACCGGCAATGAGTGTCTTCTCGTTGACCACGATGCCTTGTGCTATTTCGGCAAACGGCACAATCACCAGCGCAAACACCATCATGGTAAGCCACGAGTTCACACCGAGGAAAAACATGAACGCACAGCAGAGCAGTGACGACACGATTGCCGTCCAGCCGACTACCGACCACAGGTTTGAGGTCATCTTGTCGGAATAACTTTTTACGCCAAATTTCTCGCGTTCATTTCTCGAAATCAGTTTCGAGCCACCGAGGCCTATAATCCAGATGAGGAACCACAGCCAGTTCCAAGCGGGGTTGCCAGTTACGGCGAGCAACACCCATATCAAGACCGCGACTGCCACCGACGTGTAGCCCCACACGAGCATGATGTTGCCATCGCCCACATAGCGCTGCTTGGTGCGCTCAATCATCTCGGTTATCAACTCAAGACTCTCTCTCTCGTTTAATTTCTTGTCGTCCATAGTGCTTATTATTAAATGTTTATGAGATTTGATTTGTTTTGAATTTCGCACCGCACTCGCGATTACGGTTCGGAATTCGACGCAAAGATAAAGCGGTTTATAATATAAACCAAATAATTCTGTAAACTTTAACCATTCTTAACATCCACCACCCAAATAAGCCCCTATAATTGCTGTCGAAATCCATTACTATCCGATAAAACAATGTGCGAACCTTATTGATGGTGTGTCAGAATGGTGGTTAAACATCAAAGAGCGGCATCAACAATGTAGGGACGCGCCATGGCGCGTCGTGCACAATCCCAAGCATTTACGACCCTTACACCACGATGGTGTGTAATAAAACATCAAAGGGCAGTATCAACAATGTGGGGACGCGCCATGGCGCATAGTGCACAATCCCAGGCATTTACGTCCCTTACACCACGATAGTGTGTAATAAAGCATCAAAGAGCGGCATCAACAATGTAGGGACGCGCCATGGCGCGTAGTGGAGCAAAATGTGGGTTAAATGTGTTCATATTCATGTTTTTATTGATATCGTTTTCGAACTACGCGCCATGGCGCGTCCCTACATCTAAATCGTGCGTTCTTAGCCCCGTTAGGGGTGACAGAACCAATTGCGTCTACATCTGCCACCCCTGGTTTTTATCGGACACCAATAAAATTTTTTACCAGACAGCAATAATCGAAATCAAAAAAATCGCGCGGCCTGAGTGTCAGGTCGCGCGACGAGATAGTGGAGAATCAAAAACTTAATGCATATCTATAATCTTCGCTTAGCGAAAGAGTTATCTATAATCTATAATCTCTAATCTATAATCTGCGCAAGCGCGCTTACCGCTTACCGCTTGCGGTTGCGCACGCTGCGGGCTGCGCTGCCACCGCCCGACGATGAGCCACTGCTCTTCGGCTTGCGCTGTTTCACCTTGGTCTTGGAGCGGTTGCGGCTCGATTTCTTCTCTTGCTCCTCTTCCTCTTTGACCTTTGCGCCGCGCTTCGTGGTGCGGGTCTTCTTCTCTACCTTCTCCTCGCCTTGCTCGTCGGCATCAGTCTGAGTCTCGGCAGCTTCTTTCTCAGCCAGGGCTTTTTCTTCAGCCTCGCGCTGCGCCAGCAGCACCTCGCGGTCGGGAACCCACAGGTCGTTGTTAAACGCGCGCAGGCGGCGCTCGATGCTGTCCTGGGCGGCATGATAGGCCGAGTCTTCGGGGTAGAGTTGACGCAGCGACATGTTGCGCATGTTCTTCGTCTTATAAATCTCGCCCGTGTACATGTTCAACTTGAAGAAGTCGTCCAGGCTGTAGCGAGGCAGGTTGTTGTCGTCGTCGGTGAAGACATATTGCTGAGCCAAGTAGGGGCGGATGTCGTTGAGTTTCACCCAGAACATGGGGTAGCGAATCGGCTCGCCGCCAAACTCGTCGGTGCGGTGAAGCACGGGGCAGATGGCATCGACGCGGGTGTTCATCTGGTTGCTGCGGATGTCAAACTCCCACTGCTCGATGATGTAGTAACTCAGGATTTCGTTGCCTGGGATGTCGGCATCCTCGACGGTGTACTTGGGATTTTTCTCGGTGCTTCCTTGCGCCTCGGTGTACATGATGTAGAAGCGGTCAAAGATGTCCTTGGTTTTGAGTTTAAACTCGTCGGTGAACATCTCTCGTCCGTCAAGGTACTCATAGGCCGAGATGCGGTTGCTGGCAAGCAGTCGCATGATGATGTAGAACAGGCTCTGTCCGTCCTGGTTCGGCTCCTCAGGATAGTAGAGAGCCGGGTTTTTGCCCTTGGTCAGGTCGAGCGAGCGGTAAATCACCTTCATCCACTGCAAGTCGGCATCGTGTGGCTCGCGAACCTCGTAGAAGGCCTGCTGGCGGTCGGTAATCACCACGCCAGTGTCCTCTTTCTTCTTGCGGTCCTCACGGTCTTCGCGCCGTACCACTTGTGCCATGACGGCCTGTGTGGTGAAGGCCATCAGCAGTGCAACGATAATGAATCTATAGTTTTTCATCGCAATGTGTGTGTAAGTTCGTATGTGTTAGTTCACAATCACCTCCATGGGTGCTATGTCGCGTGTAATGCCATCGGGACCGGTGGCCTTGACGCGTGAAATGTAGAATCGCTTGCCGTGTTGCAGACGGCGCATGGCTGTCTTCTGACGCTCGCTGAAGTTTGCTCCGGCGCTCACCTCGGGTATTGCGTTACCCATCTGGTCGAAGAACACCGTCTCGAAACTCACCACGCGGTAGTCGATGTTAAGCATGTCGTCGTCGATAGCGGCATCCAGACCTTGTGCCGCCAGCAGGGTGGCCTTGGGGAACGGTCGACCGCCCTTATAGCGCGCTCCGTTACCCTTGGCGTCGGTGTATTTGATAAACGGCATGGGGTCGGGCAACTTGCGCACGCGGAATGACGTAGCACCCACGTTCATGCGCTGGCCGTCCATCTCGGCAGTCACGGTGACCACGCACTCGGCTCCCACCTGTGTGGGATGTGCAATCCACTCGCCGGGCTTGCTGCCCTTGGTCAGCGAGCCGTTGGTCATCGAGGCGCTGATTGAGCCTTCGGGAACGCCCGGAACGGCAATCGACACGGGGTTGTTGATGCCGGCGTAGAACACGTTCATCATCGTGGCGCTGACCGTGGCCAGCGGGTCGATGACGGTGTAGTCGCTCTTGAACTCACGGCGTGTGAGCGAGCCGTCGCGGCCCATCACCTCAATCCAGCCCGAGTATTCGTATTTTCCGGCCGAGCCTACGCCCACCTCATATAAGCCGCGGTCGTTGCCCAGGCGCTGACCGTTGATGTACACCACGGGACGTTGAGTGGTGTCGACGGCGGCCATCACGATTTGGGCCGAGTATTTCGTGCCTCGCATCACGATGCGCGACTGCGGAATCACGAAGGCGTTCACCAAGTTCACGCGCAGGTCGCCCAGGTCGACGTTGGTGATCATCTGGTTGAGCACCTCACCCTCGGCAAAGCGCACATCGTTCTGCAGTTTGGTGAGCAGGGTCACAGCGGCGATGGTGGGCATGTTTTCAAACATGGTCTCCTCCCATTGCTTCTTGTTGATTTCGCCGCCGGCTCGTGTGGTGATGGGTGCTGTGGAGAGTGCCGACTCGATGGCCTTCTGGTGGTCGGGGTCGCTCAGGAACGGCACCACATAGTTGCGGTACTGGTCGATGAGCAGGCGCAGTTGCTTGCCCTTGGTGCCTGTCGGCGGGAGCATCACTTGCGAAGCGGCGTCCAGGTTGTCGCGGTTTTGGATGTTTTTCACGTCACCCTCTGGGCCGTCGGCCACGCGCACTATTTCGAGTTTCAGCGAGTCGATGAAGTTGTACAGTTTGTCGGTCGCCCCCCGCACCTCGGTGGCTTGGTCGAGCCACATTTTGCCTTTCTCAGGATTCTTGTTGTTGAATTCCTGGAGTTGGGCAAATAGCATTTGGTTGCGGGCGGTGATGGTGCGGTTGGTTCGCCCAAGGGCGTCCTCCACCTGGCTGAACCCGTTGAGCACGTCGCTCGACACGTTCAGCGCAAGCATGGCCGTCAGCACGATGTACATCAGGTTGATCATCTTCTGACGGGGCGACATCCTGTTTATTGATTGGTTTTTACCAGCTGCCATCCTTTATTGATTGATAAATGTTGTCAAATTAAGGTGTAAGTGTGTGTTGTGCGGGTAATTACCCTTGCTGCTGACTGTCGTCGAAGTCCATACCGGGCATGGCGCCGGGCATCGGACGATACATATTCACAGTCATGGCCTTGATCATTTTCTCGTACACGCTGTTGAGTTGCTTCATGTAGCGTGCCATCTTCTCGGTCTCGTCGCAGTAGTGTGCGCTCTCGGCGGCCGATTTCTCGTACATGTCGCGGATGTCCTTCAAGCCGCGGTTCACGCGGTCGATGCTGTCGAGTTGCGAACTGATGCTCTTGAGTTGAATCTCGTAGATGGTGTTCAGGCCACTGATGTTGTGGTTCAGTGCCTCCATCTGGTTGACATATCCGGTAGAACTTTGCGTGATGTTCTCGCTGTTGTCGGTGATGGCGTGATAACTTTGCAGCAGCGTCTCGCTCACCTGGTTCAGAGCCGTGGTTGTGGTGGCGAGTTTCTCCATTTGCTCGCTGATTTGTGCCATCTGGCTTAGGTATTGCTGCGTGGCATCGGTGAGTTCGGCCATGCGGCTGAGTTGGTCGCTGGCTGCCGACATCTTTGCGATGCTCTCGCTGAGCGACAGCGTGTCGGCCTCGCTCAGGTTCACTCCGGCGGGCAGACCCACAGCGCCCTTGGCTTGCGCAGCCGTGATGCCGCCGGCCAGGGCGGTAGCCTCGTCGGCCTCTTCGCCCTCGCCAATGGCGCCACCGCCACCACCACCACCGATGATGATGCCGCTGCCGCCGTTAAAGTCGGGACGGTCCTCAGGGTCTTTCGAGGCCAGCACCGGGAAGACTTCCTCCCAGTGGTAACTCTTCTCGGGGCGGTCGAATGCTGTGAGCAAGAACATGAGCACCTCGGTTCCCATACCGACACTCAGCAGGGTGTTGCCGCCAGGCAAGTGCAGAATTTTGAACAATGCGCCCCAGATCACCACTGCGGCACCTATACTATAGGCAAAGTTGAAGAAGCGTTGCCCTGACTCTCCACTGAGGAAGCGCTCAATGAAGTTTTTATATTTCTTGATCTTTCCCATCGTGCGATGTATTGAGGATTGTGAGAATTAATTGGTTGGTGTGAGAGTGCGGTTTATTTTTTGCGTTTGGTCTTGGCATAGCCCACCTTCGAACGCACGCAGCGGAAACCGATGTAACTGCGCTGCTCGTTCTGGTACTCCCACATGCGGATGTCGCTGCGGATGTTGTGCGCCACGTCTTTCCACGAGCCGCCACGCACGATTTTGCGCGACATCTTATACGGGTCTTCCTGAGCCACGTAGTAGCGGTACTCGGGGTTGAGGTCGCTGGTCATGCGGTCGATGCTCTCGGTGTAGGCCGTGCTGGTCCACTCGCTCACGTTACCGGCCATGTCGTACAGGCCGAAGTCGTTGGGCTGATAGGTGCCGGCAGGCGCTGCAATGATGCTTCCGTCCTTCACGTAGTTGCCCTCCTGAGGCTTGAAGTTGGCGTAGAAGCAGCCATCATCCTCGGTGAGTGGCACGTCGCCCTCCCATGGGTATCGGTTGCGGTCCATACCGGCGCGGGCGGCATACTCCCACTCGGCCTCGGTGGGCAAGCGGAACGGCTCGATGTATACACCCTCCTTGCCCAACGCCTTGCGCAGGAACTCGGTGCGCCACATGCAGAATGCGTTGGCCTGCTCCCAACTCACACCCACCACCGGGTAGGCATTGTAGTTACCGTTGGCGAAGTACATGCGCACGTATGGCTCGTTGTAAGCGTTCTCAAAGTCGTTGACCCAGCACGTGGTGTCGGGGAAGATGTTCACGATGTAGGTGTTGACAAAGTCAAACTCGCTCTGCAGCGGGCGCGTGATGGTCTGGCGCACGATGCGGCCGTCGTCGTCGATAAAGGCGGTGTCCTTGCTGATAATCGGGTTCTCGGTGGGCACCGGATGGTCGGTGTTATAGTCGCGACGGGTGGGGTCGAAGCGGTTTTTACGCTTGGCGGCCTCGGTGAGGTTGTAAATCTCGTAGCGATAGTTCATCTGTGTGGCGTCAAGTTCCTTAACACCCGTGATGGGGTTGATTTTGTAGACGCTCTCGATGGCTCGCTCCTCGTCCTCGCTGGGGTTGCGCCAGGGTATGCTCTTGTTCCAATTGAGGTGGGGCGTCACGGGGTTGCCTTCCTTGTCCTCCTCGATTTTGAACTCCTCGTTGCCGCCGTAGGCGGGATCGGCAAGGCGCTCACGAATAATCGAGTCGCGTACCCAGTACACAAACTGCTTGTACTTTGAGTTGGTGATTTCGGTCTCATCCATCCAGAATGCGTCGACCGACACGCCGTGTGCCGTGGAGTCCAGGCCCCACACCGAGTCACGCTGCGATGGGCCTTCACGCATCGAGCCGCAGTCTACCAGTACCATGCCGTAAGGAGTGGGCTCGGTAAACGTTGTGCCGCCTACGCCGGTCACCTCGCCGCCGATGGCGCTGCCCTTGCGAACGGCTCCGCACGAAACCATTATCAACGCAATTACCAATATAAATAAAATCTTTTTCATATTCTCAAATTACATGATGCGAATACTCTTGTGCTTGTTCTTGTTTTTCTCCTTCATGTCGAGTTTGACATTGTAAGTGACAAATAACTCGTGAGTGCCCGAACTGGCTTTTGATATCGCCGAGGTCGCGTAGTCGTAACTGTAACCTATGAAGAAATCCTTCACGTTGGCGCCAAACATCAGCGACACGGCATCCTTGTGGCGATAACCCACGCCGGCACTCAAGAATTTGTTGTACCGCACTCGTGCGGTGGCCTCGGCTTGCGTAAATTGCAAATCGGTCTTCACCATTACCGAGGGTTGTATCTCAAATAACGTGTTTTTAATTGGAATATTGCCTCCGGCCATGAAATAATAGGTGCGGCCCACGTCGAATTCGTACACTTTGTCCTCGCTCTCGCCCACGCGCATGGTCACCGTGGGGGCCGTGAGGTGGGTGGCCGACACGCCAACCCAGAATTTCTTGTGGGTGTACATGATGCCGGCCGACACGTCGAAGGCGGTGCCGTTCACGCGGCCCTCAGGTATAGCGTCGTCGATAGTGCTGTGGGCCTGGTCGTTCGATGGGATGTAGGTGCTGTCGCCATTGAAACTCTGGTTTAGCATGCCCGGCTGAACGCCCACGCTCAGTGTGCCGCCCAGCAGTTGCTTCTTCCATGCAATCTGGGCTGCAGCCGTCACCGATTTGAACAGACCCATGCTCTCTTGCTGCAGCACCACGCCGGTACCCCAGCGGCGCTCAAAAAACTTAAACGGCATGTCGGCCATCGCAACAAAGGTCTTGGGCGAGTGCTCGATGCCAAGCCATTGCAGACGGCTTCCGGCGGTGATGTGAATGAAATCGATGTTGCCCACCGCACCGGCGTTGTAGTAAGTCGGAACAGCCCAGTATTGCGTGAATTGCGCGTCAACCTGGGCGTTCACGCCGAGTGTGGCAAGCGCCACGACCAGCGTCAGCGCCAGCCGTTGCAGCATCGATGTGTGTGTGTGAGGTCGGTTCACTCTATAGTCTTGTTTGCCGTTGTTTACTTTTAATTAACGCAGCGAGGTGGTATTTATTATTTATAGGAGAGGAAAATCATTCGAAGTAGAAGGTGAGTACAACCATATTGTCTTGTACCTTGTCGACAGCCTCGGTGAAGTGGTACATCTGCTCATTGTCCTGCAGGTCAGGGCGGTTGCGGTCAATCAAGTTGCGCAATCCGAAGCAGAATTTCACCTCGGGGCACAGTTTGAAGAAGGGCAGGTAGAAGTCGCAGCCCATGCCCACGGTGAGCATCACGTCGGTGTCCTTGAGGCGGTACTGCTCGCTGCGCTCCTTGCCCACGTCGAACAAGCCCATGATGCCCGTGGTGACGTAAGGACGCATATTGTGGTAGCGCAGGGCCGAGATTTTCAGGTCCACCGGCAGCACCACATAGGTCGCCTTGACGTTTTGGCGTTGCCGCAGGCGCAGCGGGTCCAGGCTCTCGGGGTCGCCGAGCGTGTTGGTGAAGTGCACCACCTTGTTGCCGAAGTACATGCCCGGCGACACACGCAGGTTGAAGTGGGTGCCCAGACGGTAGTCGGCAAGCACGTTAACGCTGAAACCCGGAGAGTGCGACGGGATGTCGGCCCACCACTGCTCGCCGTCGTCGGTCACACGGCCATTGTTGGTGATGCTAAGGCCCTGGAAGTTGGCACCAAAGGAGAATCCAAAGTGCAACTGCTTGCGGTCGGCATACTGGCGGTTCAGGATTTTGTCGTTGTCCTGAGCCACGGCAGTGGCCACAGCAAAAACCAGCAGGAGCCAAGCGGTGATATGTCGATACAAATTCTTCATCGTAAGGTTTAAACGTTAAAAAGTGTGTTATATTGTGCCGCCCTCGGTTTTTTTCGATTGCTCCGCCAAAAAACCACCGTAAAGCCCAGCGCCGAATCGCTCATTTGCGCAAGCAGCAAAAAAAGCCGCCTCGATTCACATCGTGCGGCAATTTTATCGCTTACTTTACTAATTCTTGGCTACATCAGATTGCTTATTCTCAACTAATAACTAATTCGTTTACTACTGTGCGGGTGGGCGTGGCGTCTGGCGGCGCTGTGTGTTGCGCGGCTGTGCCGTTACCCACTTTTCACGATGCAAAATTACTGCCGCCGCAGTACCCCCACAATAACCACAATTAGTTAATTAGCCATTTTTTTCTCACAACAATTAGTAATTACGCTCGACCATTATTTCGATAAAACACTGTAAATCAACCCCAAGCAATCACAAAACCCATTAAAGGCCCTCCCCCCCTTTTTTTATAAACATCAATTATGGTTGCTATTCAAAATTCTGTCCTCAAAGGGACGGTTCTTTTGAGGACATCTCTTTTTCAATCTGTCCTCAAAGGGACGGTTCTTTTGAGGACATTTTGTCCGTTTGCTTATGAAGGAAATGTTAATTGTTAAAGTTGATTATAATTTGCGTAAATATTTGATTAAAGGTTGATTAACAAGGCGGTTTTAAAATTGATGGCCGCTGAATGATGAATTTTTAAGAGCCGGAGAATTGATTGATTTTGAAATCATAATGTCCTCAAAGGAACCGTCCCTTTGAGGACATTTGGTGCTGAATCATGGGGTGTAATTATGGTTAGTTGGTGCAAAAATCGTGGAATTTCACGTTGATTATGGCGTGTGGGGTTATGGCGTGTTAGAGTTATGGCGTGTTGGGTTATGGCGTATGGGGGTTGTGGCATGTGGGGGTTATGGCGTGTTGGGTTAGGCGAAGAGGCCTACGGCTTGCGAGGCGAGCCAGTAGACCAGCCACAGCATTCCAGCAACCATGCCCAGCAGCATCACCATGACGGCAACGCTGAACCACACGCGGCGGTTCACGCGGTCGATCATTTCCTTGTCGCCCTGCACAAAGCCGTCGATGAGCGCCATGTTGCGCACGTTGCTGCGGTAGAAGAAGTCGAGCACGTCGCCCACGTAGAACGGGATAAGGCCTACCAGCACGTCGCGGATGATGTTGTTGAGTAGCGCCACGGTGAGTGCCGGCGACTTCACAACGAAGGCGCCAAAGTAGACGTAGACGAGCGAAAACAACGCCATGCCAATGTCGCCCAGGCCGCCAGGTATCACGCCCGCGAGGGCGTCGATATAGTAGCGGTCGAGCCACTGGCTCACCTTGCGCAACCGTGGATACAGACGGTTGTTGGCAAGGCGATTTTGCGCATGTTCGCGATTAATGTCGTTCATATAATTCAATCATAACAAATAACGTGCCAATGCCCCATCCTGTCAAAAATTGGCGGGACGCACTCACAACATCGAATGCGTCCCGCCAAATTATGATGAGCCATCATCGGCGTGATTTTCAGTTGCCGAGGATGATGTTGATAAGCCTGTTCATGTCGTTGGCGTTGACGGTGCTGCTGTGGTCAAGGTCGGCCAACGAAGTGTTGAAGCCTGCAGGATTGTTGCCGAGGAGGTACTCAATCATGAGGTTCAGGTCGATCACATCCACAAGACCGTCCTCGTTGACGTCGCCCGCGAGGCCGCTCAAGGTCACCTCCATGGTGTTGCTGCGCTGCGACTTGTTGTTGGAGTAGAAGGCCTCGACATAATATACATATGTGCTGCCGGCGGTAAGCCCGGTCACGGTGTAGTTCGTGCCGGTGATGCCGGTAATAATGCGCTCAGTGGCGTCGCCGGTCTCACTCGAAAGCAGGAGGCGGCCATTCTCAGGATCTCCGGCGTAAACTTTTATGCCCTTGAACATGGTCATGTAAGTTGCCGACAACTTCATATAGTCGCTTGCCGCGCAGTCGAGGGTGAAGGTGTACCACTGATACTCTTTGGTGTTGAGCGAGGTTTTCTCCTGGCTTTCGCGGCTGGTGCTCACGGTGATTTTGCTGGTGCCGTTACGTCCTTTGGCGTAGACCATCACGGTCAACTTGTCGTAGCGTTCCAGGTCGTAGTCGCAACTCTGCACAAAACCGGCGTCGCTTGAGAAGTAGCATCCGCCGCTGATGCGATAGAAGGATTGCTTGGTCCACGAGGCGGGGATATCGCTCGATGTGCTCCAATCCACTTCGTCGAGAAGGCGGGGAGCGGGCTTGACATCCCTGTCGTAGACATACAGGGTGTAACTGTTGACGTTCTCGGCGGCTGTCTCGTCGGTCCAGCGTGCGGTGAACGAATTGCCGGTGATGTCCTCGGCCTGCTGTACAACGGGAGCATAGGTGAAGACGGCGTCGGCCGGTGGCTCAACGCCCAGGATGGCATCCTGGTAGGTGTTGTAGTACAACATGGTGCCGTCGCGGTGCTCCACGTTCAAGGCGTTGATGGGATAGTATCCGTCGCCGGTGCCATACCAGCCCCAGTTCAGGTGGTAGTAGCCGTTGCTGTCGTAGCCGTCGATGAGAAATGCGTGTCCGCCATCGCCATTGTCGTCGTTGGCCGAGTACAGAATCGGGCGCCCGGCGTTCAGGTCGGCGTTGAGCATCGACTTCCACTGCGAGGTGGTGTAATTATAGGCATCGGTGAGACCAGTGTTGATGACAAAGCCAAATTTCTCCATGGCCGACTCCTGGTTCCATGTGTAGGCGCCGCTGCCCTCAGGACTGTAGTTCATCTTTACGGCCTGGCCGCAATAGCGCATCAACTCGGCAACTGCGGCGGCCTGAGCGTCGGTGTATTCGTCCTGAACCAGTGTGCTGGTGGAGTAATCCCAGTGGCAGTAACTGTTGAGCATTTTATCCCACTTAAAGGTGGTGGGGCCAATGGCCGGAACGCTCAGTGTGCTGGTGGAGTAGGCGCTGAACGATGGCGTGACATCGTTGGGATATTTCCAATAGTTCATCACCTGTGCCATTGCGGTGGCTACACAGCCCGACACGCAGAATTCGCCTTGATACTTGGGGCACTGATTATAGTACGGCGCTTCCTGTCCCCACGTGGTCGGGCACAACGGGCCCACCACCGAATTTGCGCGTTTCGACAGCGTGACGGGGGCGCTGATTTCCATGTCGGGATTCTTTTGCAGGTATTCAATCTCCTTGCGGTAGATTCCCAGCCAGGCCTTCATGTTGTCGGGAAGGAGGTCCCAGTTGAGCGAGCCGTGGTCGCTGTATCCCAGCACCTGGTTCGCGCGGTCGTCGCCGGCGATAATCACAAAGCCGTCGTTGTCGCCGACGTTGAACACGTAAAACGCGTTGGCCTCGGCACTTGCGGTGCTGGCCTCGATGTGGGCGACACGCAACTGGTTGGCGGATTGAGCCGTGCGGCTGGGAGCAGCCTGCTTAACGAAGTTGGCGGCAATCTGTCGGGCGGCGGCAGGGCTTACATTCTCGGCCTGCACATTCACCGCTGTCAGGCCGATGGCGGCACACAGTGCCAGCCATGATAATTTCTTTGCAAAGTTTGTCATATCGACTGTGTTTCGGTGTTTCTTTTGTACTGATTTTTTTCCGACTGCAAAGTTATCAACAAACTCACACTCAGCAAAACAATCAGCGAAAAAAATATTAATCTATAGGTGCGAATTCTGATGTTCTCCGCGCTTCGCTCGGCCGTGTGGTTTCCGTCGGCGGCACTGCGGTGTGCTGATACGAAAGGAGCGGCCTGGGCTGATGCCGGGTCGCTCCTGTGATGGGTTCGAGATAGCGGTCTTAACATATTATTTTTCCCGAACCCGGGGGTTGCTCACCCCTCGCCAAGCGCCCTCAAGAGGGTGCCGACGAGAAATGTGGCGCAAAGATAGGCATAATTTTTCTATAATCAACCCTGACGCATCATTTTTTCAGCAACAAGGGGTGAAAAATTGTGTTACTTGACGATTATCTTCTTCGATTGCTTGCCGTTCACCACCACATATACGCCGGCCGGCAGTTCCACCATGTGGTGGCCGTCGACGCGGGCGTGAGCCACCTGGCGTGCGTCCATGTCGTAGATGTCGAGCGTGGTGCGATGAGTGGCCTGAAGCATGATGCCGCCGGTGGTCGCCACAGCGTCCCAGTTGCGGTTGTCGCCGTAGGCGTCGACGATGAGCGTGGGCTCGGCGTCGAAGTCGGTAATCATGATGTCGTCGATGTTGACGCGCTCGCCGCTGAGTTGCTCAATCTTGACGCGAACGCGGCCCGGCACATTGATGTTGAAGACGTAGGTGCGCAGCAGGCCGCGCTTGACGGTGATTTGGCCCAGGGGCACCCAGATGTCGCCGCCGGTGACGCTGTAGTACACCGCCAGGTTGGCCTTCGGGTCGCTGCCGTAACTGGCGGCGGCAAACGACAGTTGTCCGGCGCCGTCGGCCTTGTCGGTAATCATCTCCAGCGACGAGTTCGGCTTGCTGCCCAGGCGCAGCGACTGTGTGCCGTTGTAGCGGTCGTTGAGCGTGCTACCCAACTCGCCGTCGTACAGGCGCCATTGCATCTCGTCGTTGCCGTCGAGTACCGCGGCGTCGCCTGCCTGGCCAACCACGATGGCCTCGGCGAAGTGCTCATAGTAGTATTTCGGAGTGCAAATCACACCGCTCACGTCCACCAGGTCGCCCTCGTAGTGCGCGGTGCTGGCCGAGAGTTCGGTGCTGTATCGACCGTAGGTGGCCTCGCACAGGCGGATGAAGAACGACTCGCCTTCGGGCTCGAGCGTGATCGATGTGCCCCACGTATGGCGGTCGCGGCTGAGTTCGAAATTGGTGTTCTCCTCGACGGCTACGGTCACCTCCTCGTCGATGTTCTCGGTGTACAGGCTCACCTCGATGGGCTGCGACGGGCCAATGGGCTTGCTTGCCGGGCCGGCAACCACGAGGCCCGAAGCGGGAACGTCGAACGCCAGGATGTGAACCACGTCGGCAGTGGTCACCAGCACGTCGTTGCTGGCAAAGTTGTCGTTTTCGTTATTCACGCTGGTCAGGCGGTAGCGATAGGTGGTGTTGGGATCCAAGCCGGTGACCAGATACTGCTCGGCAGCGGCGCTCACCGCAACAGGATATCCGGGCATCAGGCCGCCGCTCGCGTTGTCGTAGAGCCAGAAGTAGAAGTTGCCGGTGCTCTGCTCGATGTTGGTCCAATGAGCCACAAAACTGCTCTCGGTCACGTCGGTCGCCTGCTGGGCCGGGATGCCCGCGATGCTAACCGCAAGCATGTTAAACTTCACCAGTTCGAACTCTGTGCTGGTAACGCGCACGATGCCCTTGGCCGACGTGGTGCGGTCGCGGTTATAGGTCACGTTGATCGTGGTGCCGGCATTGACTGCCGATGCGCTCAGCGTGAGCATGCCCACGCCATTGTTCATGGTGAATCCCGCACCGGTAATCGACACGGTCACGTCCTTGCTCAGGTCCACACCCTTGATTGTCACGGGCATGGTAAGCGGCACATTGGCGCGGGTGTAGCCCATGTCGTACACATCGCCGTTTTGCGGCGTCACGAGCATGGGGTTGAGTTCCTGCTGCCCGCCCAATGTCCAGTCTTCGCTCATCTTGTTGCCCCAGATGTGCTCGGCCAGTTCGGGGTGGTCGATAAAGGGGTTGCGGTTTTCCTGCAGTTCATTGGCGGCGTTGTTACGGTTGATTTCCTTCTCGCTCACCGGGTCCATGCGGTGCCACTTCAGCAGCATCTCCACGGTCCAGGGTGTGTAGATGGGATAGCGCGCGCCGTCGCTCAGCAGGTTGGGGCTCGACCAGTTGCCGATAAGGCTGTTGTAGGCCGCCGCCATATAGAAATAGGTGCGCGCCAGGTCGCCCTTGTACTCATCGTCGGGCTCAAACACCTTGCCCGTATAGCCCGGGTAGGTGCACGTGCCCAACTTGCCCTTGCCGTGATACTGCACACCGTCGAGCGTGGTGACGATGCGCGTGCCGCCAGAGCACTCGCCGTAGGGGTAGTTGCTGCGCTGGTTGTTGATGCGGCTGTCGGTGGGGTAGAGGTGGTAGATGTCGCTGTACTGGTCGTTTACGGTGCTGCCCCACCAACTCTTGGGCATGGAGTGCTCGCGGTTCAGGCATTCGCCAATTATCGAACTGCTGCTGCACGGCTTGCGGTTGAACACGCTGAAGTAGGGGTAGTCCGAGTAGATGTCGATGATATACTTGTCGGAATTGGAGTCGGTCGTCTTGTAGGCGTCCCACAGGTCGTCGTACTTGACTCGGGTGTGTGGGCCCACAATGTTCTCAAGCGCTTGCAGTAGCGCTTGGCCGTGCTTGTGCTCGGCAGCGCTGTAGTAGCCGGTTGTCTCTTGTGCCGTGCCAAATTGCGCGACGCACATCACGGCTAATATCGAAAGTATGTAGCGTGCTTTCATAAGTGTGGAGTTTTATTATGAAAATGTGTGTTATCTCTTCTTGCTGGCTCGCGTGGCCTTGACAGGCTTCTCGGCCTTCGTAGTCTTTGCGGGCTTCTCGGCCTTGGCAGGTTTCTCGGCCTTGGCGGGCTTTGTAGCCTTTTCGGGCTTCTCGGCCTTCTCGGCGGCATTGTTCACCTTGCCGGCCAGCATGCCGCAGGCGGCTGCGATGTCCTCGCCACGGCTGCGGCGTATGGTGCACATCACGCCACGCCCGTTCAGGTAGTCGCGGAACGCCGTCATGCGGTCGTCGCTGCTGGTGCGCAACTTGGCCACGTCGGGAATCATGTGGTAGCGAATCAGGTTCACCCGCACGTGCTCGTCGGGCAGAATCTCGCGCAACGCCTCGGCATGCTTGATGTCGTCGTTAAACCATTGCCACATGATGTACTCCACCGAGAGGCGGCGCTGGTGAGCAAAGTCGTATTGCCCGAGCATCTGCATCACGTCCTTGATGGGGTAAATCTTCTCGAGAGGCATGAGCGATTCGCGCTCGTCGTGAACGGCGTTGTGGACGCTCACGGCGATGTGAACGCTGGTTTTCTCGGCCAGCACCTTCAGTTCGGGCTTCTTGCCCACGGTGCTCACCGTCACGCGCTTCGGACTCCATGCCATACCCCAAGGCTCGGTAAGGATTTCGATGACCTTCAGCACCTCGTCGAGGTTGTCAAGCGGCTCTCCCATGCCCATAAACACCACGTTGGTGAGCAATGCTGCCTCAGGCACACTGAGCACCTGGTTGATGATTTGGTTCGACGTCAGGTTGCCGTGGAAGCCCTGCCGGCCAGTCATGCAGAAGTAGCAATTCATGCGGCAGCCCTTCTGCGACGAGATGCACAGCGTGTGACGGTCCTCGTCGGGGATGTACACGGCCTCGATGCTCTTGCCGTCGCCAACGTCAAACAGATACTTCGCCGTGCCGTCCTGGCTCACCGTGCGTTTGGTGGGCTTCGACAGGCCTACCTTATATTCTGCGGCCAGTCGGTCGCGGTTTGCCTTCGAGATATTGGTCATCTCCTCGAAGGTCGTAACTCGTTTCACATAAAGCCATTGCGCAATCTGCTTGGCGACAAACTTGGGCATCTCGAGCCCTGCCACCACATTTTGCAACTCGGCCAATGTCATTCCCGCCAACGGGCGTCTTTGATTGCGTTTCAGTTCCATAGTATTTGTCGTATTTTGATTTCAACATTTCATGTCGCCAGCACAACAGCGCTTGCCGGCATTGTAAACTGCAAATTTACTCACTTTTCGCAAAAACCACAACAATTTCGCCCAATTTAGTAATTTTTTACCCCCAAGTTCACCAAGTTCACCAAGTTCTCCATGTTCAGCATTGTCGAGTGTTCGAGCATTCGAATAATCGAGTATTCGATGCAAGGCTTTGCTCACAAAAAAAGAGAGCCGAAGCCCTCCTTTTGGAATTGTGCGTTCAAAACTGAACCTTAATTTTTCCCGAGCAAGATGTTGATCAGCATGTTGATGTCGCTGCCGTCGACACCGCCCTGGCCGTCGACATTGGCGGCGTCGGTGGCGGGAGCCTTGCCCAGCACGACGTTTCGCGTGCCGTCTTTCATCTTCAGCACCATCGCGCTCTGAGCCTGCACCGTCACAACGACGGATAATAATAAAAGTAGCGTAATAAATTTCTTCATAATAGTTATGTTGATGTTGTTACAAATTCAAAGATGCACAGGCGGCTTTTGTTGCCACCAATGAGGCAATTATTATCATGCGCAAAGACATTAACTTTTATTCATAATTCCAACATTACCCTCTCCCTATTTTTAATACAAATTACAATACAAAATTTGCTCCTGCCATCAAAAGACGAGGTGAGTTGATGGCATTTATGTTGAGTTTGCGTTTTTTTTGGCCTTGAGGTGTTGATAGAAACGTTAGGAGTTTGTAATTTTGCAGTCGAGAATTGAAGCAGTTGAGAATTCAATGCAGGCTCTGGATAATGAAAAACACGTGGCGATGAGCGACAACATCGACAAGCGACACTTCGACGTGATAATCGTGGGCGGCGGCGTTACCGGCGCTGGCGTGGCGCGCGACTGCGCGTTGCGTGGCTTGAGTGTGCTGCTGATCGAGCGCGGCGACTATTGCAGCGGTGCGTCGGGACGTAACCACGGACTGATGCACAGCGGAGCGCGATATGCCGTTACCGACGGCGAGAGCGCGCGCGAGTGCATCGCCGAGAACATGATTTTGCGACACATCGCCAGCCACTGCATCGAGCAGACCGACGGCCTCTTCGTCACTCTGCCTGAGGACGACCCAGGATACCAGGCAACCTTCGTCGACGCCTGCAACGCCGCGGGAATCCGTGCCGACGTGCTCGACCCTGCCGACGCCTTGCAACTTGAGCCAGCGCTGAACCCAGGCATCACGGGGGCCGTGCGAGTGCCCGATGCCGCCATCGACCCGTTCCGCCTCACAACAGCCAACTTGCTCGACGCTAACCTCCACGGAGCAACCACGCTCAACTATCACGAAGTGACCGACTTGATCGTGGAGCAACACCGTGTGGTGGGAGTGCGCGCCATCGACCGCCGCAGCCGCGAGCAACGCGAGTTCCGCGCTACAGTCACAATCAACGCCGCCGGAATTTGGGGCGCACAACTGCTGCAGCGAGCCGGCGTGACGCTGAACATGTTCCCGGCAAAGGGGGCGATGCTCATCTTCGGACGCCGCGTCAACAAGATGGTGATTAACCGCTGCCGTAAGCCCAGCAACGCCGATATCCTCGTGCCCGACGACACGGTGAGCGTGATAGGCACCACGAGCGACCGCATCACCATCGACCAGATTGACGACATGCGAGTGAGCGCCGACGAGGTCGACACCTTGCTCAGCGGCAGCGTCAAGTTGGTGCCTTCGCTGGCTACCACGCGCATTCTGCGTGCCTTCGCCGGCGTGCGGCCGCTGGTGGCTGCCGACGACGACCCCAGCGGTCGATCCATCAGCCGAGGCATCGTCTGCATTGACCACGACGAGCGCGACGGCATGGCAGGACTCATCACCATCACCGGTGGCAAACTGATGACTTACCGCCTGATGGCGCAACAGGCCACCGACATGGCTTGCCGAAAACTCGGCAACGACCGCGCGTGCGAAACAGCCACGACGCCCTTGCCCGGCTCACGCCGCGAGATGGCGCCGCTGACGCTCGCATCGCCACACGCGCTCAAGTCGGCACGCAGCCGTCACGGCGACCTCGCCGACGAGATGGACCTAACCACAGGCATCAACCGTGTGCAAATATGTGAATGCCAAGGCGTAAGCATTGGTGAAATAGAATATGCCGTGCAGCACTTCCACGTGCGCACCCTGGGCAACCTGCGTCGCCGCACGCGTCTGGGGATGGGCGTGTGTCAAGGCAAGATGTGCGCCGCGCGAGCCGCCTGCCTGATGGGACGCCTCAATGGCGACGTGCAGGCCGCAAAGGACGACCTGGCGCACTTCCTCGATGAGCGCTGGCGGGGCATCAAGCCTGTGGCGTGGGGCAACGCCCTGCGCGAGGCGCAACTCACAGCCACTATCTATCAGGGCCTCTGCGGCCTCGACATGGCAATAACAAGAAAGGAGGGCGACGCATGAGTTACCACACTCTGATAGTGGGCGGTGGCCTTAGCGGACTCACCTGCGGCATCGCTCTGGCACGTCACGGCAAGCGTGTGGCCATCGTGAACGCCGCACCCAGTTCGCTCACGCTGAGTGGCGGATCGATGGAGTTGCTCGGCAACGTGGACGGCAAGATGGTGACTAACCCGCTCGACGCGCTGGACCGCCTTGGCGACAGTCATCCCTACCGCCGTATCGGCCTCGACAACATTGAGCCGCTGGCACGGCAGGCCAAGCAGTTGCTGACATCGGCAGGCATCGCCACCGTGGGCGACGCCACGCGCAACCACTTCCGCATCACACCCATGGGCGTACTCAAACCCGCCTGGCTGACGCTCGACGGGATGGCAACTGCAAGCGACCCTCGCCAGTTGCCGTGGCCACATGTCACCATTATCGACATTCGCGGCTTTGTCGACTACCCGCTCGACTTTGTGGTCGACGGTTTACAACGGCTTGGCACACAGGTGGATGTAAAGCAGGTGGCCATCGACCGACTGCGCACGGCACGCAACAGTTCCACCGAGATGCGCGCCAGTTCCATCGCTCGATCGCTCACCAGTCGGGCGGCAATCACGCAACTCGCCAACGCCATCAACGCCGTCACCACACTCGACGACGTGCTGCTGCTGCCCGCCGTCATCGGACTCGAGGACGACTATGCCCGGCAGCAACTGCGGCAGCAGGTCAAGGCGCAACTCTTCTCACTCGCAACGTTGCCGCCAAGCGTGCCGGGGCAACGCATCGCATTCGCCATGCGGCTCTACTACCAAATGCTGGGTGGGGCATATCTGGCCGGCGACACCGTCACCACAGCCAACTTCGACGGCAGTCACGTGGTGAACATGATTGCCACCAAGCGGCCCGACGTGCCGCTCTATGCCGAGAACTATGTGCTGGCCACAGGCTCGTTTATCGGGCGAGGCTTGGTGGCCGACAGCAACACCGTCGTCGAGCCAATTGCCGGCCTCGACATCGCCTTGCCCGAGCACCGCGACCAGTGGAGCGACTACGGCATGATGGGCGACCAGCCCTACATGAGCATGGGCGTGGCCGTCGACGGCAATTTCCACGGCATCAAGGACGGCAGCCCCGTCGACAACCTCTACGCCATCGGAGCCCTGCTGTGCGGACACAATCCGCTGGTGCTGGGCGACTCGCACGGTGTCGACATGCTCACCGCCCTGCAAGTAGCCAAGCAACTCCTCTAACCC
>CACYRK010000003.1 GCA_902776835.1 uncultured Bacteroidales bacterium | reverse complement strand
TAAGTGCATCTTTCAGTTTTTGTAATAAAGTTGTTGCCATAGTATAAATGTTTTAGTTTGTGTTTCTGATGCAAATTTCAGCAATAACTGTGCCAAAAGGCCGCACAGTGACAGAAAATAACATTGATGCTTGGTAATTTATACACAGTGCGTGTCAGTTTGAAGGACTGGCACGCACAATGAGTTTACTCCCGTTCGGTCGTGAACTTAAGGTTCGCTGATTAGCATGTCTGCCGACTTGCCTCCATGAATGGATTTGGGTTAAATCTTTACACTTGTTCTTAAAATAGCGCCAAGTGGTTGACTGCCTTTGGGGTTAATTACAGGGACTGTGTAAATACCATGAACAATATCTTTCGGGTTTACTACAGGGGGAATTTGGCATGATGTTCCATTATATAGTTGTCTACAGATTTCCATAATAGTGTTCTGTAATCTTGAGGCATATGAGCCTGCGGGCGGGTTTGGAGTATCCATCACTGGATTTGCCCATGATGGAATAAGCACAATATTCCAAAAATTGGTAAAGTGTCTTGGATCAAAAGCTCGTCCCCAAACATGAGATATAACATATCCAGTTATAATAGATGATTGTCCTGTAGATACTGTATATCCTGTGTAATAGTTAATCAGTTTCCTAACAGAGTCATTTCCATCTTTGTCAACAATCACATTGTAAGGTATTCCGTTAATATTATATACTGCCGGTTGCCCCTTCACTGGTGCTGAGCAAATAGTTTTGTCATTGGTATAACGTGCAGGGACATTTACTCCTTTACTAAGCATCTGAGACAGGCTGGCATACCGATTAGAAACAATATCAACACTAAAGAATAAAGATGACTCAATAGCTAACTTAATAAAATAATTAATCTTACCATTACCTAAAGCTCCAATGAGAGTATTTGTCCCATTAATTACCCCTCCAAGTTTAGCCTTAGCACCCCCTTGAACCATCGGTACTGTAGCAACATGATATGGTGCTGCAGGTATGAGGGAAAGGAGACGCTGGTGCAAGAATTCTCTAAACCGATAAAGAGAAGATTTAGCATTTTGCAAATAGCTATTTGGTTTTGTGTTTATATTCCCTTGCAAAGCATCTATCATTATATCACACACCGCTATCGCGTAAACAGGCTGTCCAGCTAATAGACAATCTGTAATTGTATCAAGATAATTTGAATATGGGCTCGTTGGATTAGTGAGCCTATTGGGAAAATTACTTAACAAACTTTGGTAACTTCTACCAGAAGTAATGCCGTTAATACTCAGCCATTTTTTAAACTCAATCAATACATTAGAAATTTGTGCAGATGTTGCCATATTTTTATTTTTTTTGAATAATGCTTACTTCCTTTCAAGCGGTTCGGCGGTTTCTTTTTGGTGTTTTGCGTGATGTAAAACCTATTCGAGGATTAGGGTGAGTGGGTCATCGATGTAGCGGGTGTTGATGCGGCGTACCAGGTCGCCTGCAGCCTCGTCGGGGTTGTGATCGCTGATGAATTGCTCCATTTCATCGGTTGTGGCAAACTCCTTGGCATAGCAGGTGGAGTCGGCAATCTCGGTCAAGTATGGAGGGTTATTGAGCAGATCTTTATCGGGGACATAAGCGGGATAAACCACGGCTTGCAGTGGACCATAATACTTGCCGGCACTGTCGTTGCACAGGCGTTCGACCTCGGTGGCACGCGTGAGTGGTGTGCGGCTAAAATAAACGCCATCAAAGGCCCCTGTAATCAGCGCAATGAGATTGTCACTTGTGGCCTCGTTGGCAACGAAATCTAAAATAGTGACATCACCATAATTGGAGATGTTACATGTATTATCGTCGTAATGAATATCGTCGCAGCACATTTTGCTGCAGTCATAAAGAAAGTCCGCGAACTTCTCATTCAGCTTCTGAGCCCTAGGGTCTTCAATAATTATCTCCACGTGATAAGCAACGTCACAATTATTCAAAGCATCTTCCTCGTCGATGAATTTCAGTGTCTCTCGGCCCAGCAGACAAATGCCGGCGCCTTGTGCCGATTGCACAACCTTGGCGCTTCTCACTTGGCGATGCAGAATCGCACACTCCACTTGACTATCCAGGCCCGATTTAAATACGGGATAATCGTCGCACATGTTCGGCAATGCAAGCAAGTCGGCAATGGCTTTGCTCACAGGATAGAAATGGCTATCTTCCTGAATTTCAAAACTGGTGTCGATGACAATTTCGCCATACTCCACCTCAACATAGCAGGTGTCGAACATCTGCTCATAGTTGTCGCAAAAGCCTGCGATGCGGTCGACAGGCTGCCCAATGCTGCGGATAAAATCTTTCAGTTCTTTAAGTGTCATAGGTTACAATAGTTAAATACGATGCAAAATTACGCCCCCACTGTGCCAAAATGCGGCACAGTTTAGAAAAATCACAAATATTTCTGCAACATATCGGTGAGCATCGCCTTAAGTTCTTTGCGCAGCGATTGCGGTTCCAGCACCTCCACGTTAGCGCCCATGGCAAGCACGGCCTGCTTGAAGTCGAACGACGGCCGCAAGCGCAGTTCAAACACCGAGTGGTCGTCGGCTGTCTCTACCTCCTGTTGCGAGTGGTGAAGCGGCAGCGTGCGCAGGTAAGCGCGCTCCTCGGCATTGGCGCGAAGGCGCACGGTAGTCACCGCCACACCGTCGTTGCGAAACACGCCGAACGAGCCTTCAAAATACTCTTGCGGGTCGAAATCGGCCGGCATATTGAATTTTGTGGCCGTGATTTCTATATTACAGATACGGTCCAGGCTATAGATGCGGATGTCGCCCGTGGGTTCATGCCATCCCACCACGTACCAGCGCAGCCTGAACACTTTCAGGCAGTAAGGATGCAAATGAAATTCAGTCAAGTCAGCGCGAGTAAAACTCCGGTAACCGATGCTTAGCACCTTGTTTTCGCGCATGGCCTGAATGACGGTTGTGAGGTGGTTGAACCCCGAGGGAATGTCCTCGTAGATTACGCGTTGCTTGAGGTCTTTCGCCTCGCCCAACATGTTTTTCACGGCAAAGTGGTTGCACACCATGTGGGTCATCTTACTTGCCATGTAGCCCTCGTCGTCAGCGATGTAGTAGGTGTTGTCGCTTTTGCGACAATCGATGTTCACGTCGAAGATGGTCTCTATCTCGCGGCGGTGGTTGTCCCAGGTGCGTCGCGGGATAGCACCGTCGTCCACTTGCTTGCCGCTGCGCCGCTCCAGGCGCGCCTGCTCGTCGGCCTCGTCGTAGAGGTAACTGTCGCGGTACAGCGCATTCAACTCCTTGAGCGTGATGTGCCCACGATCATATAGTGTGTTGATTTCCCACAAGTATCGTGCAAATAAATTCCTTGCCATAGCCTAACCCTCATTGATTCAAAGTGACTATCTTATTTACTCTTTTTTGGCTAACTAATAGAGGAATTGCCTGTGATTCAAAATCCAGTTGATAAGTCTTTGTTTGTTTTGGCCGGTCCATTGGTTAGTGAGATAGTAAGGTTGCTTACTTCCTTTAAATGGAACCACCCAATAGTGGCCTCTTGCAGCATTAAGAGTATTAGTGACAACCGTCCAAGTCCCCATTCCAAAATTATTGCTACAATAATTCTGATTCATTAAATCTTTAAAATCTTGTGAACTAATAGGCATTCGTTTTAATATTTGTCCCATCACTAATTTTGCCAAAACTCCAGGAATTGGAAACTCATTAAAAGTATCATTAGTCATATAGTTTTGGCAGTTTATTATACTTGGTTGGTGAAGCATAAGCATTTGACAACTTCTAACGAACGCCTCGCTGGAGTCTGTTATTTCGTCTTGGCAAATAATCAGTGGTGTGATTATTCTGCATGTAAAATCTTTATCCAATATTGTTTGTATCGTTATATTGGGGTCAAAGTTCTGAATTTTATTGTTAAGAACACCATCTATATTTTGCTTAATCTGAGTCCTCAACGTATTTCCCACTTTGGGAGACGTGAAATAAATATTAATAGTATGTCCAGGGAAGCAAGCACGCATACATGCTGCGATGCGAATACATTTATCGTGAATTTTTTGGAGGTTATTTGTATATCCAAGTCCACCTTTATGATAGGCGACCTCAACAGCATATACAGTTCGTTTGTTTCCATCAATATTTAATCCAATAACATCGCATTCAGTTTGTTGAAATACTGTTGTGGCGGCTAAATTAACTGTTAACAAACTTATGAAATTGCGATTAACATTATAATGCTTCCACATCATTGATGCTTTCCAGTTGGTTTGCACCACTTGGCAGCCTTTTATGTGTTTCAGCCATGAGTAGCATAGCGACTCGCCCATTTCTTGTGTCATAATATTCAGTTTTATGGTTACTAATTGCGTAAAGTTAGCGATTTTTAGTCAAATTGCCTGACGTTTTGTGCGGGTAAATTTATTGAGTGTGGGGTGGGGTGAGGTGCAGTTTGCCGTTGTGGATGACGATGCCTTTGTGGTCGGCGCTTACGGGTTGGCCCCAAAGGTTGTAACGCTGGGTGCTGTTGGTGTGGTCGCGCAGAATGGTAGGTGTTGAGGTGACGATGGGTTCTTCGGGGAGCGTGAGGGGGTAGACAGTGAAATATGGCGTGATGCCGCTGTCGGTGAAAGGATCCCAATAAGCCGATTCGGCCTTTTTGGAGCGCCAATGGTCCTCGTCATCGTCAACACAGTGTGTGATTGCCGAGAAGGGGTAGTAGCCACCGTGCTCCAAATCAGGCATAACCCCGTCGTAGAGTTCGTTGCTGATGGTGAAGCCGCCCATAAGTTGGGCATTGTTGATGTTGTTGTCCTCGTCGGGTGCGGGCATATAGAAGTCGTAATCGCCGCCGTAGATGGTCCACTCGTAGTTGGCCACCTCCTGGGGTTTTGGGCGCACGAAGGCATAAATGCGGTCGTTGGAACCTACTTGCGTGCGGCTCATGAGCGAAGCGGGCACGTAGGTGTTGTAGGCATAGTTCTGCTGCCCTCCGCGCTCAGGGTCTGCTGTGACGGAGATTGCGGGATTCTGCTTGTCGAGCAAGACTCCTGTTATGGTTTCTGCATTGATTACGTAGCCGACAAAATCGTTGGGCGACGTGACGTTCTCCAGCACCACCCAGTTGCTCTGGTCGTATTCACCGCCTCGGCTGGCCAGCAGTCCCGTGGCTTTCATGTAGTCGACCTCGCCCGGATAAGCGCGGTCGGGCGTGAGCCAGTGGTTGTCGTCCTTGGCATAGAGGCAGCCTTTCACATCCACGTAGACGCCCGTGAGAGCGTCGGCCACGGTGTATTCCCGGCCTACAACGCCGTAGTTGACAATCCACCACAGCTGGTGGGTGTTATCATCCTCCTGCAAGGGCAGCCAGGCATCGAATTTCCCGGAGTCCTCATAGTCCTGCAGCATCCCGTCGGGCACATGGACGACCGTGTTTTCGTTGGTGTTGAACTCCATGCCGCCACCGCCGATGGTTGTGCCATCCCACCACGAGAAGTTGCCATTAAGCAGGTCGACATCGGTCATCAGGAAATACACGTCGGTTACCCCGGTGCAATTGCTGAAGGCATGTGACTGGATTTCATTGACGGTCGACGGGATGACCACCGTGGTGAGCGCGGTGCAGAAATTAAAGGCTTCCTCCTTAATAGTCACAAGCCCTTCGGGCAAAATGGCGGTCTTGAGATTCGTGCACCGGCTGAATGCGTTTTCCCCGATGTAGAGGATGCCCTCGTCGACAGTCAGGTAGACGATGTCCTTGTTGTAATCGAAGGCGTAATTGGCGATTCCCACGACATCCAGTCCGTTGACTGTGCCGCGAATGTGAAGCGACTGGATGGGTGTCTCCTCGTCCCATCCGATGGCTATATATCCCCGTTCGTTCTGCGACCACTGATAGGTCACACCGTCGACGACAATGTCGGCGGCATGACCCATGATAGCGGTCAGCAAAGTTAAAATAACTATTAGAAGTTGTCGTTTCATCGTTTAATAACCTGCTTCACGGCGCGTGCTCCACTGTAGGTGCGAGCCTCCACGAAGTACACACCGTCGATTAAGTGGCTCAAGTTCAGAGTCACTTGGTTGTCGTTTGGCGTGACGCTCTCCAGAAGTTTGCCATTGGCTGAGTAGACCATCACCGACTTGAGCATGTCGCCGGCGCTGACGTTCACCACATCGACGATTACCGTGGGGGTAATCTTGATTCCGGTGGCATCGGCATTCAGGTTGTCGACGCCCGAAGTCTCGAGGGTGAAGATTTGTGGCTCGTCAAGGTTGCCATAAATCCAGTCGCTCACCCACTGCAACTCTTCGTTGAACCAAACCACCTCACCATTATAGATGGTTGCGAAGCGCACCACCTGGCCGGTTTCCTCGGCATTTCCGGCCACGGTAAGCAGATACAGGCCGTCGGTGGTGGCTGTGGTCACGCCACGGCACTCGTCGCCGATAAAGGCGGCAATGCAGAGGTTGTCCATTTCCACGTCGCCATTCATGGCCCGTGCCACCACGTTCATGTTGTCGCTGAACTGGTGGTGATCAAGCGGCGTGAACGGCAGGTTGGCCGGAGCCTTCATCACTTCAGGAGCGTTATATACCGACGGGTCGATGGTCGGGTAGCGGAACGACACCGCGTTGGGCTTCTGCGAATAGTAGTAGTAGCCGACGCCTGGCACGATAGCCGTCAGGTCGCCCTCCCACTTGTATCCGTCGTAGAATGCCACTTGGCTCTTGCTCTTGACGATATCGCCATTCGACGGCACTAAGTCGGCAAACGCCTCATTAAGACTCAGGTTGTAGATTGAGAGCGGGCCAATCCAGTTCCATTCAGGGTAGATGGTTTGTTCGGTTGTCCGCGTGTCAATCATTGTGCCGGTGAAGATGACGTTGACGTCGTTCTTATTCTTAATCTTATAGAGTTTGCCCACCTCCATTTTTTCGAGGCCGCTTGTGGTCCACTTAGTGCCACTGTTCATGGCAAAACCTTCCTTGCTCTTGACGGTGTTGAACACCTTGGAAACACCGAAGACGTTCTCCAGGTCGTCGTGTCCCGGCTCGGGTTGCACGTAGAGCGAAATCCAGTTCCATCCGGCGGAGAGGAAACTCTGCTGCTCAATCACGTCGCTGGGGTGCCAAGCCACCGGGGTGTTATAGTCGCCGAAGATTCCGTTAGGCTGATAGTTAATCTGTAACGGCTCGCCCTTGTACGTAGTCGTGATATTACCCAGAATCACGCCCTTCTCGGCATCGTAGATGCGGAAGGTGATGGGCTTAATCTGTGTGATGTCCTGGAGTCCGTATACCGTGAGGTTGACGAAGTAAGCGTCGCGACTGGAAACCAACTTGGGCGATGCCAAGCCACAGCAGGTGCCATCGATAAAGGCAGCAATCTTCGTATTGGTATTGGTGCAAATCTTGTCGTCGAAATAGATTTGTCCGATGATGTTCATCGAACTTTCAAATTGCGTTGGGTCGACAGTCCACAATGGGTCGTTGCCGGAGACAGTGACATGGAACAGCAATGGCGAACTGATGTCGTCCTCGTTGATGGCATATGCATAAACCATGTGAGTTCCCACCGGAGCGTCGGCACCGACGGTAAACGCTATCGATTCCCATTCGTTGGTTCCCAGCACGCCCGTGGTGGTTGACGGAGTAATCCAAGTGGGCAGACCCGAGATGTTGTAACGTCCACTCTCGCGCCCCTTGTTGCGCAAGTCGGCATGCAGAACCACCTCGCTCAAGCGGTCCTTCTCAACTGTTATCACTTCTTGATCCCACTCCAGCGTGCCGTAGTCAACCACGGCGCTCCATGTGATGGCCTCCGAGAGATTGTCCTGCAAGTCGCGCACATTCTTGACGATGAACGTGAGCAAGTTGCCTTGCATGCGCGACGGCAGCGTGTTCAGGTTGATGTAGATCTCGTTGTTCGATGCTGTGAAATCGAACTCAAGATTTTGCTTGAGCGGTGCGGTGCGCAGAGCCGGTGCTGTGGCCGCTTGTGTGACTCCTGTGGCGATAGCCTGTGCCAGGCCGTAGCGGTCGACCTGCGGCGCCATATTGTTGACGCTGAACTCGGTGATGATGTTGCCGTTAGCGTCGAGCACGTGGCGCTCCATGGGGTAATATGCCACCAGTCCGGCCACCTGTGCGGTGTCGACCTGGTTGTAGCGGTTGGCTACTACCGAAGTGCCGTCGCAGGCGGCATTCCAGATGCGCAGCTCGTCGATGTCGCCGGTGAAGTGGTGTGTTTCTTCGAGCAGTTGCTCATTGTCGGCGTTACGCTTGACGATGGCACCCACATAGAGGTAGTCGCCGGCCGCCGCGGGAACTTGTTGCTCGGCGATGGTCTTCACCGCCTTGCCGTCGATGTAGAGCACAGCGCTCACGCCGCGATGTACATTTAGTGCCACGTGGTGCCAGTTGCCGTCGCAGTAGTCCACATTGGTGAGCACGATGGGCAGGCCGTTGCTGGTGTAGGACGACAGCGTGTCGTTGTACAGGTGCAGAATCATAGAGTTGTCGTAGTCAAAGCCTATCGACATGCAATCGGTGATTGAGAGCAGTGTTGCGCGTGCGTTCTTGTTCTTTTCGCCGCGGAACCAGGTCTCAACCACATAGCTGTCGGTCGAGCGTGGCGAGATGGTGCCGGTGGGAATCTTGATGACATGCTTGCCGTCGAGGTGTGCCGCCAGATTGGTGTTCTCGACGTTCCAGCTCTCGGTGTCCATGTGCATGTTTCGAGCGCGGGCATAGTCGGTCACTGTGGTGCCGTTGCCCTCGTTCATTTTCCAATAACCTGCCAGCCCGGGCATGTAAGGTGCCACCACCTCGTCCTTTGCGGCAAGCATGGCGCGAGTTGGGTTATTCTTGTTCCAAAGCACCAACTCGTGCATCATTCCGGTGAAGCCGCGTCCCAGCGTCAGACGCCCGTTGGCGTTGTAGTCCGGAACGATGACTTCGTCGAAGAGCATTGTCTCATTGGCGTCCTCGGCAAGGATCATGCTCAGGTTGTTGTCGTAGCCGCCGGCAGCCTTCACATAGTTCATGGCGAGGAACACCCACTTGTCGGCGGGAATCGTTTCTGTCGAGGTGATTGTTGTGTTGTCGATGCTCACACTCACATGGCCGTCGTTGTCGACCGCCACGTTGAGCGAGTTACCCTCGGTGCCGTGTTCGATAATCGTGCCGGCGCCCTTACGCTTGAGCCACAGCGAGGCGGCGAAGCTGGTATTGCTGATGGGCAGATAAGCGTCGGTGGCAACGGGGTTGCCGTTGAATTGCAACGACACGTCGTGCGACACTTGCGCATCGTTGAGCGAACCGGTGATGAAGAAGTTCTCATCCTTGGTCAGGTAGCTTTCGCGAATGTCCTCGTTGAACTTGATGCGGATGTCGTCGGTGGGAGTCAAGATTCCGGTGTTGGGGTAGGCTTGTCCCAGCAGTTTCGGTCCGCGAGTGTCGCGAATCACGGTTTGCTCGGGCGTTGTCGCCACATACTCTTTGTTGCCGTATTCACAAATGCTCTCGGCCACCACCACATAGTTTCCGTCGATGTTTGGCAACTCAAGGTTGTAGGTGATATTTGGCTTGTCGTTTTTCAAGATTGATTGAGTCTCGGTCTCGCGCCCCTCGGTTAAATACTTCTCGTCGGTGACCCACTCGTGGGCGGTAACCCAACGCGAGTCGCCGGCAAAGCGGTATTTCAGTCTCATACCCTTCAGCCCGGTGAACATTCGGTTGATGTCGCTGATGGTGGCCACCAGTTGGTCGCCACTAACCACCGAAGCCAGGTTCAGGATATTCTTGTCGAGCTTGAGAGTAACATCGGGGGCCGCGGGCACAAAGTGTGCGCTGAACGACGCCGTCTCGTAAATCCACTTCTCGGGCTTGCACGAGTTGGCAAGCATGAACTTGATGTCGTTGTAGTCGAGGATGGAGTTGTCGCTCTGCCTGATTGTCAGCGTCTTGGTGATTGGAGCGCCATACTCAATCCACATCTCGGTGCCATTAACCAGGGGCTCGCCGTCCATGAAGATTTGCAAGCCATCGGGATTGCTTAACGCGTCAACATAGACCACTGCCGAGGTAAGCCACTCGTGGGTCTCGCTGTCGTTGGAGAACACCACCTGCAACTGTGCGTCTTGTCCGGCGGGGATGTCGACCAAGTTGCGCACAGGAATGTAGATGTGCGGGTTGTCGCTCTTCATCGTTGCGTAGTCGAGCAGAGTGCCCTCGTTGAAATACTTGGTGCGTGTCTCACCCTCATAGGGGCATCGAGTCTGACCTCCGCGGGTACGGAAGATGGTTGACCATCCTCTGGGCGACTCGAACACATCGACCGTGTGGGCATTGCCACGCTGAGTGTCGTTGAGGGTATAGGAGAAACGTTCGCTTTTCGTCGTCTCGTCAACATCGTATTTCGTCTGGTGATACCCGATATCGGTGTTCGAGATGATGATTGCTCCCATTTTGTCGAGCAGGAAGCCGTTTTTGCCACGATAAGCCAGTCCGGTCGAGAACACCTCGGTGGAGTTGTGAACCTCCTTGGAACTTGTGCCGGAGCTGTTGGTCACGGTCACGCCGCGTTCAAACGATTCGTTGCCAATCTTGTATTTGGCATCGTTGAAGGCTTTGAGCTTATCTTCCTCGTTGTCGGCGAGGGTCTGCTTCCACTTGTCGATTATCTCGTTGCACCACAGCACGCTGTCGCAGCCCTCATAGCCTACGGGGAAGCGAGCGTAGTAGCTGGGACCCTCAAAACCGTTCTTTGCCTCGGCACCCCAAGCTTTCTTGTCGTTGTTGCTCGTGCCGTAATTGGGGTCGTCGGCGGTGAGGAAGGTGTAATAGGTGGGTACAGCCGGGTTCTCCTCAATCTCGCTCATCGAGTTGATGTGCTTGAGCATGGTGTTGCGTGTGCGCGTAACATTATAAAACAGGGTGGTCTCGATGTAGTTCTGCGAGTACTCGAAGTGAGTGTTGAATTTCTCGTCCATTGCCATAGTCTCTTGCATGCCGACTGCCCATGAGCCGTCGTCCTGCTTGAAGATGCCCACCTTGTCGGCCGCGCCGATGATATAGTTGGTGGAATAGCCGATAAACACGTCTCCGTCGCGTCCTACGTAGTCAATCGTCGAACTTGTGGATGTCGACTGGCTATTGGTGTAGGTAACCGATGTGTGATTATCCCAGGTTTTGTTAACATCATACTTCCATGACACTTGATTCTCTCCGATGACGGTGTTGTAGGTCATTTTGCCGAAGAATGCCGTTCCGGTAAGGATGTCAAACTCTAATGAAGTGCGGATGTCGACACCCAGCTCGGTGTTGTTGTGCACGCCGCGCACGGTGTAGGTGTAGTCGCTGGTGACCGAGTCGGTGGCCCATGTTGCTGAAGAGCCGTCGCCGGGCGGGTCGCGGAGCACCATCTGCACATGGCTGGGACCGGCGGTGATGAAGTTGTTGCCGGTAGGCACGACACCTGAGATGATGGCGGTCAAGCCTTCGCTGCTCCAGAGCTTGGTCTGTCCCTCAATTACCATCGAGGCGTTCATGTTGCGTGTGTACGGAGCGTTGAGGCTGGGTATGCCGGCAATCCACTTGTAGGTGCCCTCGCCAACCGAGTCGAGCTGCACTTGCTCGGGGTCGAGGCGGGCCATGTCGCCACGTTTCACCTCGTGGCCGTCGATAATTTGGTCCTCGGCGACAATGAGTGCCGCCTCGCCAAGCTCGTTGCCGAAGGTGATTACCGAGTCGCGAAGCATGTCGGTGTATAATGCTCTTGTCGCGCCCGGGTCGTTGTTGTGGTACGGCTCGTAGGCCCGCACCTTGAAGTTATATGACCTGCCAAGCTGGAAGATGGGGTAGCGGTAATTGTAGGTCACCTTGCCGGTCGTCTCATTGTAGTCGTAGATGGGAAGCTTGATGTCCTCGCCGGCATCGCGCACAGTGATGGTGTCGGTACCGAAAACACCGGCGGGCATTCCCGCTTGCGTGATGTCAATCACTGGGTTGCTGCGATAGGTCAGCATCAGCTTCTTGTTGCACTTGAACAGAGGAAGCGGGTCGTTGGTCGCCGTGTAGATTGTGTCGGGGATAATGGTGTCGTTGGCGTTGGTGAGGTTGATGGCGGGAATGTTCATGAACTTCTCATCGTTGTCCAACTCACTATTATTCGGGAATTTCACGCTCTCCACCATGTAGCGGATGGGCGGCACCTTGGCGCTAAACTCACCGGTTTTGGCATCGGTGGTGATTATGATGTACTTCACGTCGTCGCTGTTACCGCCGGCGCGATAAGCGTTGCTGTTGATGTCGTTCGACGCTCCTTCGACTTCCATGTTCTCGGGGTTGGCGACCCACTCGATGGTGGTGCCATTGACCTGTTGCATGGCATTGAGCATGCGTTGCGGGTGGTCGAGCGGCGTCAGAGTAATCACTGCTTGGCCGATGGTGTTCTCGCTCACGCCGTAGCCCAGTGGCTTCTCGCCCTCGGTCTGTCCGCCGGTAATGCGGCCGGCAAGAATAACGAGGGTGTTGTCGTAGAAGTCAAGATGGGTGTCGCTCAAGAACTCATAGGTCTCGTCGGTACCGGCAGGATAACGTCCGGCACCCTCAAAGGTGTGACCCTGGCGGCGCGCCTCAATATAATGGCTTCCGATGGGTACTGAAATCTCGTAATTACCGTCGGCATCGCTGTAGATGAGCTTGTCGTTCTTGTTGCACGGTGTGCCGTCGACGTAGAAGCTCACGCTGTCGACCGGAATGGTAGTGCCGCTGTAGCGGATGGTGCCACTCACCTTGAAGCTCGACACGTCGGTAAAGTCGCAGTTGTTGATGGTCAGTGATGTGCCACCGATGAATGCCGAGCGGCTCGTGGGCGAGAACGAGTGAATACCCTTGGTGGGATACACACTGTAACGCGTGCCGCTGCCGGTGAACGGAATGCCGCGAATCTCATATTCGCCGCTCTCGTTGGTGATGCCGTAGGACGACAACTGTTTCTCGGTGGGAATCACATCACTCGGACGGGTGTTGGCGCCCACGGTAGCGTGATGACCGTTAGGCACGCCGTTAGTCAGCGAGCTGTCGAAGGCATACTCTTCCAGACCTTCGTCAAAGGTGATGTAAGCCTTCAACCCCTCGGTCTCGCCACTGATGTAGCGGTCTGCGTCTTTGTCGATCTGCTCCTCGGTGAGCGCGCGGTTCCACAACCGCATTTCGTCAACGTTGCCGCGGAAGTCGGGCATAAGCACCCAGTTGCCGTTAAATACGGGCGAAACATCGACTGCCAGGGTCATGTCCTTGAAGCAAGGACCATAGTAACCGCGCCAGGATGGCCCGTCTTTGGCTATAATCCTATATCTGATGTTTTTTGTGCCCTCAGGAATTGTAAACTCGGTGGTATATGTCTTCCAGTCGCCATGCTGCGACAGATCGTTACAGATGGTATATGTGTCGATGGTGTTGTTGTCGGCGTCAAGACATAGTGCCGCGACATTCATGGTTTTTGCACCCCATGGCGAAGACTTTGTGACCGAAGCCACAACGGCAGACCCTACCATCGGATCCGTTATCGGGAAATCCTTGTAGGCGGTGAGCTCTATATAACTCGTCTGGAAAGCATTGTCGCCATTAATAATCCATCCGGTGTCGCCTCCTTGTTGCGACAGTGTCCAGCCGTCGAACGAGTTGCCGCTCTCATAGAATTCCACCTGTTGGTCAAATATATAAGGCATTTGCTGCGGCGCGGCTGTGGTGTCGTTGGCGGCACGTGAGTTCCCTGTGATGTAGGTGGTGAGATTAGTAGCGTCACTGATGAGTGATACTTGTGAGAACTCATTGGCGGGGATGGTACCCATGACCATATCGCCCAGCTTCACATCGAACAATCCATTGCTGCTATTATAATCCAACTGCAACTTTTTGGGGAAGTCGGATAGTGTCATTGTTCCGGTGCCCTCGGGACGCACAAAGAACTGCAGGGTGAAAGGCTTACCCTGAGCCACCACGTTGCCGATATTGGTAAGGGTGATGGCATTACCGGCGTCGAGCACGCTGCGGCTGTGACTTGACCGGTCACTCGTCGGGTCACTCTCGCGCGACAGAGTCACGCGCACATCGTTGACTGCCGTGCCGGTATCGAACTGCACGCGACCGCTCACCACACCCGAAGCTCGGCAGAAGCCCACGTCGCGCATGGTGTTGCTCACCGCGTGGCCGCCACCGTCGCAGTCGCTGATGTAGGCTATGACGCGATATTCATAGTAGCGACCGGGCTCAACGGTATTGTCGGTGTAAGAATACATCGAGTTGGTGCCCTCGGTTTGATAAACCGACAACCAGTCATCGCTGCCTATGAAGCGTCGCTGCACGTCGTAGAGTGTGGCGGTTGTGCCGACTTGATGTGCTTTCCACTTGATAATCACATCGTTGCCGGCGGTGCCTTTAGTGACGTCAATGCTGGTAATAGTAGTTGTGCCCGTCACATGAGCATAGACGGTGTCGCTGTAGAGGTGCACCTTGTTGTCAGCAAGGTCGAGTTGCAGGTAATAACCATAGTTTGAGCAAATCGATGCCGGCTTCTCGTCGCTGAACGATGCTTTTCCGGCAGTGCGTGGAACGGTGACATCCAGATAGTTGCGGGTGATGGTGCCGCCTGGCTCGATGCGGTGTACCTTGAAGGTTATGTCGTTCTCGTTCTTGGGTACGTTGCCGAACTCCCATTCCATCTTCACCGCATCGGTCACGGCGGTGTCTTGCACAAGATGCAGGGGGATTACCGGAACTGTGCTGGTGCGCACCTCGGCAGCGCTAACCACGGTTAACGGCTCGGGGTTGGAGGGTATGTTGACGTTGCCCCACGAGTTCTTCTTCTGGAACACCTCGTAGCGGTAGTATTTGCCCAGCGCGAGACCCTTCGAGGCATTGTCGGTGAAAGGACTGCTCTTGGTTGTTCCCACCTGTGTGCGGTTGCCCTCGTAACCTCCACTCTCGTTGAGCTCAGTGCGATACACTTGATACTCACCGTCGTCGCTCTTCTGGTCGCTCGTCCATTGCAGCACAACATTGCCTTCGACCTGATTCGGATGCGCTGTGAGACTGCTAATCGTGCCGGTGAAACTCATTGATTGTGTGGCGTTTTCATTCAGGTTTTGACTTACGTCGCCTCCCACCTCAAACGTGAACGACGTCTGCGTGTTGCGGGTGACGTTGACGGTGAAGTCTTGACCGAGTGGTACTTTCAGCTCGGCCGAGCCTGTGCCGCGGTTCTTGGCGCTGAACGTTGCGGTGCTGTAGGTCTTGCCGGTGCTCGGCACGTACACCGACGCGTTGTAGGCGGCGTTGAAGGTGAAGTTGAACACTCCGTTGCCAATCGATGAGGGAAGCCAACTGTTGTCGGCGCTGACTTTCACTTTGTCGGGTGCCGTCCATTCAATCTTTGCCTCACGGGCGCGTGACATGTCGCCGAAGTCGATGCCTTTGAGGTAGCGCGCGTGGATATAAAACCAGTAGTCGCTATGCCAGAAGTTGCTCTGGTAGTAATAGCTCGAACTTTCGACCTGCATGGCGCCAACCTCGCGTATGCCGCGTTCGTTGGGGGCAAAGCGTACGTAGAACCACTCGCCATCCCACGAGCAGTTGACCAGACCCCAACTCTTGTCGGTTTGCGACCAACTCGACCCTGCAGAAAGGATTTTGTGCAGTGTCCCGTCGTGCAACATCACATAGATGTCCTGCGTCGAACTCTTGTAGTTGTAATCTTTGCTCTGTTTTTTGTTGTAACGGAATTTGAAGAAAAACCACGGGTTTTGAGTGGTCACTTTTCCGTTGTTGGAACACTCGAATCCCCTGAACTCATTCATCTTGGCATCCTCGCTGTCGCCGGTGCACCAACCGTAGCTCTTGCCGCTGCTGATGCTGGAGACATACACGTTGCCCCAATAAGTGCCGCCTCCCGGGTCAGAAAAAGTGCCAGAGATGGCCCATCCCGATAGCGGCACCAGCAGCATAATCGCCGTCAATGCTGACAGGATAAAAAAATGATTTCTTCTCATGATTGAAATATTTTTTGTGTTTATTATTTCAATTTTGTTACAATACTAAGGTGCAAAGATACAAATATTTCTCAATTAATCACCTATAAATCCACAATTTAACTAAAAAAATCCCCATTTCACCCTATTTCCGCCCAAAAACCACCCCACCAACCCCCCTCCAACCCCAATAATCATTCAACAAATATTCCCCCCCTCACGCACCCTACCATATCCCTGCTCTCAACATGAATTCTGCCTCTTTCAACACGAATTTCGCGAATATTCAAACCACTGATTACACGAATTATACTAATTATTTATCAACTACGGATTATACGGATTATGCTGATTGATGAATGATTGACGGATAATTGCCGTGTGGGACAGAAAAAAGCGAGACAAGCCTAAACCGTCCCGCTTTTGATGTTTTCACAACGGAATAATCCTTATTGTGAATTGCTTCAAATTTGTACCTGCAAAATTACTGCAAAATTTTGAAATAGCAAAAATTTTCTTCTTTTTTTGAACAAAACCATGCATTTTTCATTATTTATTAGTAATTTTGTGACTCAATGCGCAAATAGCGCATTACATATTAATGTTGGATTATTAATTCCCTAAAAATTTAACTATATGAAACGAGTTTTGGGACTTGACTTAGGCACAAATAGTATTGGCTGGGCTGTCGTCAATCAGGCTGAGAATAACAATGAAGAATCATCGATTGTGAAGATTGGAGTTAGAATCACTCCGCTTTCGGCCGATGAGAAAGATAATTTTGAGAAAGGCAAAGCCATAACAACCACTGCCGACCGCACTTTAAAGCGTGGTATGCGTCGCAACTTGCAACGCTATAAACTGCGTCGCGAGCATCTGTTGCACGTGTTGAAGCGTGAGAATTGGATTGATGACGAGACACTGCTTGGCGAAGAAGGCAATGCCACAACTTTCGAGACTTATCGCCTTCGTGCCAAGGCGGCGCAAGAGCAAATCACGCTGCCGGAGTTGGCTCGCGTGCTGCTGATGATAAACAAAAAGCGCGGCTATAAAAGTAATCGCCGAGCCCGCAATCAAGAAGAGGGTACATTAATCGACGGAATGGAAATCGCACGTCGCCTCTATGATGACAACCTCACTCCCGGGCAATTGTCATATCAACTGATACAACAAGGCAAGAAACACTTGCCCGATTTTTATGCATCAGACTTGCGTCACGAGTTGCAATGCATTTGGCAAGAACAGCAAAAGCATTATAGTGACATTCTCACCGATGAACTTTTTGAGCAACTACATGGCAAGAACCAGCGCGGCACCGAGGCCACATTTGCCACCATGGGATGGAAATCTGCCGAACTGAAAGACCGAAAAACACGCACTGCCACACTTTTGCGTTGGCGTGCCGAAGCATTAAACACGCGCCTTGAGCCAGAGCAAATTGTTTCGATAATTGCCAACGTCAATTCTGCAATAGGCAACTCAAGTGGCTATCTGGGAGCAATCAGCGACCGTAGCAAGGAGTTATATTTCAAAAAGCAGACCGTAGGCCAACACTTAATGTCGCTGCTCGACGACAACCCCAATACTCGGTTGAAAAACAGGGTGTTCTATCGTCAAGACTACCTTAATGAGTTTGAAACCATTTGGGAATGCCAGCGACAGTTCTATCCCAGCCAACTGACCGATGAACTTAAACACGAACTTCGCGATGTGGTGATATTCTACCAGCGACGTCTCAAATCGATGAAAGGCCTGGTGTCGTTCTGCGAGTTTGAGTCGCGCGAAATCACGGTTAACGTTAATGGCCAAGAGCGCAAGGTGATGACTGGATGCCGAGTGTGCCCCAAGAGTTCACCGCTTTTCCAACAATTCAAGATATGGTCCACGGTCAACAATCTAATGATTGAAGACCGCACCCGCCGTGGCCGAAAGGCCGACAATCAAACCGCCCTTACGCTGGAGCAAAAACAACTCGTTGTCGACGAACTGAACGGCAGGGAGAAGATGACCGATAGCGAAATCTTGAAACTTCTCGGCTATAACGACAATGATTACAAACTGAATTTCAAGCAACTGCAGGGCAACACCACACTCGTCGCCATCCTTGAGGCTTGCAAGAAAGTGGTGGAGTGGAGCGGACATGATGTCGAAAAATTCGACAAGTTGGATTCGCGCAGCAAGTTTATGATGGTCGACCAAGTGCTCAAGGGAGCCCTTGGGGCCGACACAAGTTTCTTGACTTTCGATTGCGTGGATGCCGACACTATGCAGGCTGAAAAGTTGTTTAAACTGTGGCATTTGCTGTACTCCTACGAGGGCGATGACAGCGCCACAGGCAATGATAGGTTAATAGCACACATCTCGGCGCTCACAGGCCTTTCGCTTGAGTATGCCGCTGCATTCACGACCGTCAACCTGGTCGACGACTATGGGTCGCTGAGCACAAAAGCAATACTGAAGATTATGCCGTTCCTCAAGCAGGGCTACATTTACAGTGAGGCGTGCGAGATGGCTGGTTATCGCCACTCAAAAGCCTCGCTGACCAAAGAAGAAAATGAGACCCGTGAGTTGGTCGACACGCTGCCACTGCTGCAAAAAGGCGCTTTGCGCAATCCTGTGGTTGAGAAGATTCTTAACCAGATGATTCATGTGGTGAACGGCTGCAATAGCGAGTATGGGCCTTTCAATGAGATTCACGTGGAAATGGCGCGAACGCTTAAGCAGACTCAAGAGCAGCGCGAAAAAGCCACTACTCGCTTGCGTGCACGCACCGACGAAACCGAGAAAATCAAGAAGATTCTCCAAGAGTCGCCGTTCAACATTCCACGCCCTACGCGCAAGGATGTGATTCGATACCGACTCTATCAAGAACTCGCGCCTAACGGCTACAAGACACTTTATTCACAGACTTACATTCCCAAAGATCGGTTGTTCTCGCGTGACTTTGATATCGAGCACATTATTCCACAAGCATTGTTGTTCGACGATTCATTGAACAACAAAACCATCGAGTCGCGTGCCGTGAATATCGAGAAATCGAAAATGACGGCAATGGACTATGTGCGAAGTAAGGAGGGCGAGGCAGGTGTGAAAGAGTACGAGAAGCGCATTGCATTCCTCTACGACAAGAACAATCGTAATGGCACAAATCGCAAACACGCTTATCTGCTGATGACTGAAAAGGACATCCCCAGCGACTTCCTCAACCGCGACCTGAGCGACTCGCAATACATTGCCCGCAAGGCCAAAGAACTATTGCAGCAACTGTGCCGCGTGGTGGTTCCGACAACAGGTGCCATCACCGCTCGCTTGCGCGAGGACTGGCAACTCGTGGACGTGATGAAAGAACTCAATTGGGATAAATACAACAGCCTCGGCCTCACCACCATCGAGCAAAACAAGGAAGGCCACCAAGTGCGCATTATCAATGGTTGGACCAAGCGCAACGACCATCGCCACCATGCTATGGATGCACTTACCATTGCTTTTACCCGACTTCAGCACATTCAGTTGCTTAATAACCTGAACGCGGCAAGTGGCGACGAACCCAGCGACAACGCTTTGGCGCTTATCAAGAACGAAATCACTGAAAAGGGCAAATTCTTGCCACCGATGCCCCTCGACGAGTTGCGACGCGAAGCGTTGCGGCAACTCGATGCCGTGCTCGTCTCAATCAAGGCTAAAAACAAGGTGGTGACACGCGGAGTCAACAAGATGAAAGGAGGCCCAGTTCAAGCCACACTCACACCACGCGGGCAATTGCATAATGAGACAATTTATGGCTCAAAGCGATTCTACCAAACCAAGGAAGAGACGGTCAACGCGACATTCGATGCGGCGAAAATCGCCACAGTGGCCCGCAAAGACTATCGTGAGGCGCTTATGCGGCGATTGAATGAAAACGGCGGCGACCCGAAAAAGGCATTTACCGGCAAGAACTCGCTAAAAAAGAATCCGCTGTTCACCACCGACAGTCATGCCACACAAGTGCCCGAAAAGGTTAAAACCGTGCAACTGTGCCAGCAATTCACCATTCGAAAACCCATCAGCAAGGACATAAAAATCGAAAAGGTGATCGACAAGGGCGTGCAGCGCATTTTATGGCAACGGCTCAGCGAATTTGGCAACGACTATGCCAAGGCGTTCTCCAACCTTGACGAAAACCCCATTTGGATTAACAAGGAGCAGGGCATAGCCATCAAGCGAGTTACAATTACGGGCGTAAGAGAAGCAGTGGCGCTGCATGAGAAGCGTGACAATCAAGGCCGTGTTATACTCGATGAGAATGCACAACACATCCCCACCGACTATGTGAGCACAAGCAACAATCATCATGTTGCAATCTTTGAAGATGCCGACGGTAATTTGCAAGAGCACATCGTGTCGATGATGGAGGCCACCGCAGCAGCAAACTGTGGCTTGCCGATTGTTGATAAGAATTACCGCCACGACCAAGGCTGGAAATTCCTTTTCACCATGAAACAAAATGAATATTTTGTATTCCCTGGCGATGGCTTTAATCCTGAGGAAGTTGACCTTACCGACCCGTCGTTAGCAAGTGAGATAAGCAAGCATCTGTTTAGGGTTCAAAAACTAACGTCTAAAGATTATTTTTTCCGTCACCATCTTGAAACTACTGTCAGCGACGACAAAACTTTGAAAGGTATTACTTGGAAACGAATAACCGCTCTCAACAATCTTAAAGGTGTCGTCAAGGTGCGCGTCAATCACTTGGGGCAAATTCAGCAAGTCGGTGAATACTAATAAAGAATACTAATAAAGATGATTAAACGGACTCTATATTTTGGTAACCCCGCTTACCTGAGTCTAAGGAATGCCCAGATGGTGCTCCGGCTTCCAGATGACTCCGATGCGGAATATAGCGACCTCACTCACTGGGGCGCTGAGCCAGCACGTACATTCCCCATCGAAGACTTAGGGCTTGTAATTCTTGACAATAAACGCATCACAGTCACTCAAGGCCTTCTTGAGCGATTGATGGAGAACAATTGTGCCGTCGTTACTTGCGACTCTACTAATATGCCGGCAGGCTTGCTGCTGCCACTTGATGCCCACAACATTCAGCATGAGCGGTTTATGGAACAACTGTCCAGCAGCAAGCCCTTGCGCAAACAATTGTGGCAGCAGACTGTTCAAGCGAAAATTGCAAATCAGGCAAGAGTGCTTTATCGGCTTACAGGTGCCGAAGTAGGTAATATGCTTACTTGGGCCGAAAATGTTAGAAGCGACGATGCGATGAATCTTGAGGCACGAGCCGCGGCTTATTATTGGAGGAATCTGTTTCCTGAATTTCCTCAGTTTAAGCGCGAACGCGAGGGTGACCCACCCAACAATTTGCTCAACTATGGCTACGCCATCTTGAGGGCCATTGTGGCTCGTAGTTTGGTGGGTAAAGGGTTATTGCCGACTTTGGGAATCCACCACCATAACCGCTACAACGCCTACTGCCTTGCCGACGACATAATGGAGCCTTACCGCCCTGTGGTTGATGAATTGGTAAAAGACATCGTGGGTAACAACAGCAGGATTTCAGAATTGACAGTAAAGTTGAAACAACAGTTGCTGTCGTTGCCCACCACCGAGGTGAAAATCGCGGGGCATCGCAGCCCATTGATGGTTGCGGTGGAGACAACAACGGCCTCACTGCAAAAATGCTTTGCTGGCGAGATTAGAAAAATCGTCTATCCAGAGTTATAGTCAAAAATTATAATGAGTAACGACCGCTTTAGCGAGTATCGGGTTATGTGGGTACTTGTACTTTATGACTTGCCAACTGAGACAAAAAAGCAGCGAAAAATTGCGGCACAGTTTCGTAAGCAAATTATGCGTGACGGCTTCACAATGTTTCAGTTCTCCATTTACATGCGTCATTGTCACAGTCGAGAAAACGCCGAAACACATATTAAACGAGTCAAAGCCATTTTGCCCGAAGCAGGTTTAGTCGGCATTTTGTGTATTACCGATAAACAGTTAAGTATGATGGAACTATTCTATGGCAAAAGGGAAGAAGAAAAGATAATAGGTCCACAGCAACTTGAACTCTTTTAAGCGGTGTCTTGTTAAGAATTATTGAGACACTTTGGCATTAATTAACAACACTTGATGGGCGTTTGCGCTAATATTAAATGCAAAAAAGGGAAACGAAGAAAGAGTCAGCCATTGGCGAAATCTTTCTTCGTTTCTTTTAATTTTTTAATCCTATTGTGCTGTGTAAACCAATGATTCTTAATTAATTACAAGAAATCAGTTGTGTAACTTAGCACAAAGATACAAATTTGAAAGCAATTCACAACTGGTGATTTTCGTGAGTCTATGCTCGATTGTTGTGTAACTTAGCACAAAGATACAAATTTGAAAGCAATTCACAACCGTATTTATCGGATGAGTCGTGGTGGTATAGTTGTGTAACTTAGCACAAAGATACAAATTTGAAAGCAATTCACAACAGGCTCAAAATCTGGAAGATCAGTTTATTTGTTGTGTAACTTAGCACAAAGATACAAATTTGAAAGCAATTCACAACGCAGGGGCATCGGCAAAGCTGATAACAAAGGTTGTGTAACTTAGCACAAAGATACAAATTTGAAAGCAATTCACAACGGCATTGTTTTCCATTTGCTCCCTGCCTTGGTTGTGTAACTTAGCACAAAGATACAAATTTGAAAGCAATTCACAACCATCTGCTCGTCTTCCTCTCGGTGCAAGAGGTTGTGTAACTTAGCACAAAGATACAAATTTGAAAGCAATTCACAACCAATGTCATAATTTTGTAGTTTTAAATGTGTTGTGTAACTTAGCACAAAGATACAAATTTGAAAGCAATTCACAACTTACAGGCGGTGAAGATGGTGAAGGCACGGGTTGTGTAACTTAGCACAAAGATACAAATTTGAAAGCAATTCACAACATCACTGTTCGCCAAAAGATTAGAAAGCAAGTTGTGTAACTTAGCACAAAGATACAAATTTGAAAGCAATTCACAACAGTGTTGCCCGACTTTAAGTCAAAGTGTGCGTTGTGTAACTTAGCACAAAGATACAAATTTGAAAGCAATTCACAACTGCGAGAACTCTTGTTGTTCCAAAGCACTGGTTGTGTAACTTAGCACAAAGATACAAATTTGAAAGCAATTCACAACCCAGCGCGAGGACTACTTGCATAAGGTTTCGAGTTGTGTAACTTAGCACAAAGATACAAATTTGAAAGCAATTCACAACAAAGTCACGCATCGCTCCACGCTTGAGAAGTTGTGTAACTTAGCACAAAGATACAAATTTGAAAGCAATTCACAACACCGTTCTTTCTTGCTATTTCTATATAGCGTTGTGTAACTTAGCACAAAGATACAAATTTGAAAGCAATTCACAACAGCCAGTGTGGTTTTATTTCTCGCTAGGCGTTGTGTAACTTAGCACAAAGATACAAATTTGAAAGCAATTCACAACAAGTTAGAGCAGGAAATATTTTATCCTTCTGTTGTGTAACTTAGCACAAAGATACAAATTTGAAAGCAATTCACAACAATTCTTCTTTCGTATAAACCATAATAAGGTTGTGTAACTTAGCACAAAGATACAAATTTGAAAGCAATTCACAACCACTTGTAGCCGATGAAGGCACTACTTTCCGTTGTGTAACTTAGCACAAAGATACAAATTTGAAAGCAATTCACAACGCCGTGCCGTGATTGGCTCATAGGCACCGGAGTTGTGTAACTTAGCACAAAGATACAAATTTGAAAGCAATTCACAACGCAACGCTCGTTGCAACTTTATGGCCAGCAGTTGTGTAACTTAGCACAAAGATACAAATTTGAAAGCAATTCACAACAGAAATCGCAGGAGCGTCAGGCTCGGATTCGTTGTGTAACTTAGCACAAAGATACAAATTTGAAAGCAATTCACAACAGATGTTTGCAAAACTTCACCAAATATAATGTTGTGTAACTTAGCACAAAGATACAAATTTGAAAGCAATTCACAACATAACAAGCATATTTTTTAAATTTGTAAATGTTGTGTAACTTAGCACAAAGATACAAATTTGAAAGCAATTCACAACATCGCTGGAATAAATTCGATTACTATTTAGTTGTGTAACTTAGCACAAAGATACAAATTTGAAAGCAATTCACAACTATAGTGCTAGGTGACACCTAGCAGTAAATGTTGTGTAACTTAGCACAAAGATACAAATTTGAAAGCAATTCACAACGATATGCTGAATATAAGTACATGCCCAATGTTGTGTAACTTAGCACAAAGATACAAATTTGAAAGCAATTCACAACGCAGGGCAAGGCAACACGCAACGGCAAAGTGTTGTGTAACTTAGCACAAAGATACAAATTTGAAAGCAATTCACAACGGCTTGAACTTGTCCTCAAATTCGTTGTACGTTGTGTAACTTAGCACAAAGATACAAATTTGAAAGCAATTCACAACGCGGTTTTATTGCCCCATTTTGAGGCTTTGTTGTGTAACTTAGCACAAAGATACAAATTTGAAAGCAATTCACAACACGAGTGCGCTGCGGTTAAACTCGGCCACGGTTGTGTAACTTAGCACAAAGATACAAATTTGAAAGCAATTCACAACGCAAGTCCAAGTGCAAAGGTACAAGTTCACGTTGTGTAACTTAGCACAAAGATACAAATTTGAAAGCAATTCACAACTAGTCCGTGGGCAACTCGTCCACGATGCTGTTGTGTAACTTAGCACAAAGATACAAATTTGAAAGCAATTCACAACTCCTCGTCATTTTCGACCGTCATTGAAATAGTTGTGTAACTTAGCACAAAGATACAAATTTGAAAGCAATTCACAACAAGGATGGGCGGCGCATCTACTACTGGGAGTTGTGTAACTTAGCACAAAGATACAAATTTGAAAGCAATTCACAACCTGCCGCTATACTTTCGTCTGCCCAACTGGGTTGTGTAACTTAGCACAAAGATACAAATTTGAAAGCAATTCACAACGGTGCGCCTTGCGCAAGTCCTTGCGGGCAGGTTGTGTAACTTAGCACAAAGATACAAATTTGAAAGCAATTCACAACCCGTTATCGTCTGTGATGGCTCGTCGATGGGTTGTGTAACTTAGCACAAAGATACAAATTTGAAAGCAATTCACAACTCCCGAGCCAAGTATCGTGAAGAGCATCGTGTTGTGTAACTTAGCACAAAGATACAAATTTGAAAGCAATTCACAACTGCTTACAACCCATTCATCGGGTATGACTTGTTGTGTAACTTAGCACAAAGATACAAATTTGAAAGCAATTCACAACTCTTTACCACTGACGAATGGGACGCATTGAGTTGTGTAACTTAGCACAAAGATACAAATTTGAAAGCAATTCACAACAATATCGTTTATATAATGGGTTCGGGTTCCGTTGTGTAACTTAGCACAAAGATACAAATTTGAAAGCAATTCACAACAGGTATGAAATAGATTCTTACTCCAACCGAGTTGTGTAACTTAGCACAAAGATACAAATTTGAAAGCAATTCACAACAGCATCGCCCCGATTTCGTCATCGCTGCGGTTGTGTAACTTAGCACAAAGATACAAATTTGAAAGCAATTCACAACTGCAACGTAGCGGGCGTTGCGATCCATGCTGTTGTGTAACTAAGCACAAAGATACAAATTTGAAAGCAATTCACCAAATATGCCCCACTAGGCTCATCACCAAAACGCCATAAATAACCACAAATTATAGTGTAAAAACCGTTGGGTGAATTAAGTGCGCACACTTGATTTGGCTCTCTCAGTTATATTCATTTGCACTTATGCGCCAGATTAAAAAGGTCGCCATTGGGTGGAATGGCCCGGGGGCAACGCCAGGGGATGAAAAAGTTTTTTTTTCAAAAATGGGGGTGAAAGGTGGGAGATTTGTGAATTTTTTTGTATATTTGCAAAATCCTAAAAAGTAATACATTTTTTTTATTAACTTAATACATTTCATGGCATGAAAAGAATCTACCTAATGGTTTTGGCCTTGGTGGCATCGTTCGGCATGACGATGGGCGCGCAAACGCTTATCGACGAGGGCTTTGAGGATGTCCCTGGGACCGAGACCACGACAACCCTGCCCCCGGGGTGGGAGCGTGTCGACAGTTATTCGGGTACCAACGACCTGTACCGCTGGGCTGTGCATTACAGTTCTACTGGCTCGACAATGAGCGGCCACAAGTACATGTGCTGCGACGCCCCGACGTGGCAAGACCCCAACAACACCAACGCGCTGGGTCCTCGCCAGGAAATTTTGATGACGCCCGCTGTTGAACTCGACAACACCTATCAGTTGAGTCTCGACTGGGAGGCTGCTGCCTACAGCGTGCTCGAGAAGGGTGAGTACACCTTCAAGGTCGCTGTTATCGACCAGGCTACCAACGAGCAAACCATCGTGCTCGACATTACCGACGAGCAAATGGTGCGCGACAGCGGTGTGCCTGCCGACATCTACGGCTCGTACCTGTGGACCAACTGGGCTGTGCAAACCTCGAAGATCGACCTGTCGGCATGGCAGGGCAAGACGGTGCGCATCGCCTTTATCTACGACCTGAAGAAGAAGACCGGTAACGTGCTTTATCTTGACAACGTGAGCATCAAGCAGTTCACGCCGTCGACAGGTCCCAGGCCCGAACTCTCGCAGAGCACCTACACTTTCCCGATGAGTTACATCGGCGAGAAGTTGTACAGCGAGATTATGACTATCAAGAATGTGGGTCTGCGCGGCCTTAGGATCACCGGCTACGACGCCACCAACGCGTTCGGCGCTAACGTCGACACCAGCGTGGAACTCGGTGTGAACGAAACCTCGCAGTTCCAGATTTACTACCTCTCGTCGCTCACCAGCCCCACCGAGGGCGACATCGTGATTCACACCAATGGTGGCGATGTGACGCTGCACGCCGTTGCCAGCAAGCAGGCCATCCCCGACGGCTATGTGCTCGAACTCTTTGAGGGCGAGCAGTTCCCGCCGGCAGGCTGGACACTGGGACAAGGCATCAACCAGTGGAGCCGCACCTACTATGCCCTCGAGGGCGACTGGAGTATGTACGGCTCGGGATATATCGAGGACAGTTACATCAACACCCCGATGCTCGATCTCAGCGATCCCAACACGCCGCATGAGATGATGTTCACCTTCTACAGCCAGTACTACGGCGAAGACTATGAGATTCCGGGCAACGACCTGATTGTGCAGATGTCGACCGACGGTGGCAAGACCTTCAACAGTAACCTGTGGACCGCCGATCCCACCGTCATCAACGAGTTGCAAGAGATTCACATCGACCTGACCAGCGTCACCAGCGACAGCGTGGTGCTGCGCTTTGTCAACACTGCAGTGTACTACGACAGCGAGTACGGCATGGACGAGAGCGCCAACTTCATCATCGACCGCGTGCTGCTGCCTGGCGTCGCCGGACTTGACGGCGTGCCCAAAGCATCGGACGTGGTTGCTCCGGCCGACTCGGCAGTGAACATCTACGGCAAGGATGTGCTCTTCAAGTGGACCGAGGCACAGTTTGCCGAGGGCTACCGCCTGTACATCGGCACCAGCGAGAACACCTGGAACGTGCTTAACGGCCAAGACATGGGCGACGCGCTGACCTACACCCTCGCTACCACGCTGCCCGAGACCACCTACTACTGGAAGGTGGTGCCCTACAACGAGGTTGGCGATGCCGAGGAAGTGCCCGTGTGGTGCTTCACCACGCAGCCCGACATGTCGATTGCCGACTTCCCCTGGTTCGAAGGCTTCGACAGCGGCATCTTCGCACCGCTGGGCTGGAACAACAAGGGTGGCCAGTACACCAAGTGGAGCGCCAGCGACTACTATCCCTACGACGGCGCACGCTCGGCAATGGCTTACAGCAACGAGACCGAGGTTGAGGCTATCCTCACCACTCCCGACGTGAAACTGCCCGCCGGCTCGAGTTACCAGTTGAGTTTCTGGTGGGGCAACGACCGCCCGGTGAGCCTGACCAAGGACGAAACGCAGGTGCGTCTCAACCACAGCACTCAGGACGACGGCATCGACGCCGTGATGATGGATATCAACGTCGACGGACAGTGGACGCAACTCAAACTCATCAGCGACAACCAGGAAGGTGTCGATGAGGACGACGAGCCCATCCGCTACTGGGTGTATGAGAACATCGACCTCACGCCGTATGCCGGCAAGACCGTGGCATTCCGCTGGCGTTACATCTCGCACAACTACAGCCGCTCGCGTGGCGCGTCGCTCGACAATGTGAAAATTGAGCCCGCCGGAGCACAGGTGGCTTTCAGCACCGAGTATTGGGACGCTTACAAGGTCAACGCCAACACCGCCGAGACCTCGCCCGAGATGGCTCTCACCAACCTTGGCAACGAAGAGGTGACCGTGAGCAGCGTGAGTTTCGCAAGCCCGCAGTTCAGCACCACTCTCAAGGCTGGCGACAAGATTGCCGCTTCCGAGTCTAAACTGTTCACCGTCACGTTTGCTCCGGGCTCAGTGGCCAACGGAAAAGAATTTGTGGAGTTTGACGACGAGATGCTCGTCACCCTCAGCGACGGCAACTCCGTGGCCCTGAGCGTGAGCGCAATCGCTATGCCGAGCGACACCAAGTTCTTCGGCTTCGAGCACGACGACACTGGCGTAGGCCCCGAGGGCTTCACCACCATCGATGTGGACCGCCTGCCCACCTCGCCGCTGACCTTCTGGAACTTCCCCAACAACGGTATGGCACTGTCGTTCTTCGTGCTTAACGCCGACCAGTGCTACAACTCGATGAAGGAGCCGCACGGCAAGCAGTCGCTGATGACACGCTGCAACACCAACGGCACATTCGAGGACTGGATTGTGAGCGCACCCATGGTTGCCACGGCAAACTCGAAGTTCAACTTCGACATGCGCAACTGGGAGAGCATCAACAGCGTGCTGCCCGCAAGCACCCCCACCGTTACCGTGCTCGTGAGCACCACCAGCGCCACCGACCGCAACAGTTTCACCCAGGTGGGCGAGGAGTTCAAGCCCGAACTCTACAACGAAGAGGAATGGGATCACCTGAGTTACGACCTGAGCGAGTATGCCGGACAACTCATCTACGTCGCACTGAAGGCCGAGGCCAGCAGTTGTCTGGGTGCCTTCTACGACAACTTTGAGTTTGCACACATCACCAGCACATTCGACGTCAACCTCGACGGCGCAGTCGACGGTAACGACCTGAACTGCCTCATCAACCACGTGCTGGGTAAGCAGACGTGGCCTAACGGTGATGTGAATGGCGACGGTGCCATCGACGGCAACGACATCAACGCTATGATCAACCACCTGCTGGGCAAATAGCCTTCGGCTATAGATTAGAGATTATAGATATGGCGGTGCGTCAAAGTGGCGCACCGCCATTGTTTTGCCCACTCGCCTGCCACGTAGAAAACGCGAATTTCGCGAATGGTTATTTGTTTTCAACGCGAATTTCACGAATTGTTTATTGACTACGGATTAATCTGATAGGCTGATTACTACCTTAACGCGAATTTCACGAATTATATTAATTTCTCTATTTGTTTAATTTGTTCAATTTGTTTAATTTGTTGACTAACACGAATGACCATGAATTGGCCATTAATTATTTGATTATGAAATAATTATCAAAGATAATTTATGGATAATTCATGTTTAAAATAACCACGATGGGAGTGCGCCTAACGGCGCAGAAATCTATTCAAAATCTAACAAAATAATTTTTTTCTTTCAATGTGAGATTTTGTTTCAATTTTGTTCGATTTCCCGCCGTAAGGCGGCTCCTTTCAGCCACGAAGGGAGTCGCGCCACCGCACGAGAACTGCGAAGCGACTCCTTTCAGACATTAATCATCACTCGACTATCGCCCTGTTTAATCCGCTTAATTTGTGGTTTATTATTCGTGAAATACGCGTTTAACCCAAATCGGTCATTAGAACGGAGTTATGTTTTTTTTATTCCTAATTATGCCATAACAGTTTTGTTTTGGCGTCTTGCCGCCATTGAGATCTTGCCATAGCCGGCTATGCCTTCGATTTCATTAACAGCAATACACTCAAAACAAATTCTGTTCTGGCATAATTTCTAATGACCGATTTGGGTTTAAAAAAGCAGAAAAATGGGTTTAGGTCTTGACAAAGGCTTTTTCATGTTGTAATTTTGCACCCTGCAAAAATATCTGTAACTACATAATTTATGTCGAAAAACAACCGCAAAAACAGCGCATCCGAGATGCCGCTGACAAAACTGAATTTCATCCTTATGGGCGTGTGCCTGCTACTTATCATAGTGGGATTCTGCATGATGGCCGGCAGTGCCAACGAGGGCAGCGAGTTCAATTATGCCATCTTTGAGAGTTCACGCACCGTGGTAGGCCCCACCATAGCACTGATTGGCTTCGTGCTGATGGCTCCGGCTATCCTCTATCGCAAGAAAGAAAAACCAGTAGAATAATGGACTGGCTGCAAGCACTCATCCTGGGCATCATCCAAGGCCTTACAGAATATCTGCCGGTGAGTAGCAGTGGCCACTTGGCCATCGGCGCTTACCTCTTCGGCATCGACGGCAGTGACAACCTCGCGTTCACCGTAATGGTACACGTGGCGACGGTGCTGAGCACCTTTGTGGTGCTCTGGAGCGAAATCGCATGGATTTTGAAGGGACTCTTCAAATTTGAGATGAACGATGCCACGAAATATTTTCTGAACATCCTGGTGTCGATGATTCCCATCGGCATCGTGGGCTTCTTCTTCAAGGACAAGGTGGAAGAGGTGTTCGGCTCGGGACTGTTGGTGGTGGGCATCATGCTGCTCGTCACCGCCTCGCTGCTCATCTTCTCCTATTACGCCAAGCCGCGCACCAAGGAGCGCATCGGCTGGCGCGACGCCCTGATTATCGGCGTGGCACAGGCCTGCGCCGTGATGCCCGGCCTGTCGCGCTCGGGTAGCACCATCGCCACCGGACTGCTGCTGGGCAACAAAAAGGAGAGCCTGGCACAGTTCTCGTTCCTGATGGTGATTCCGCCCATCGTGGGCGAGGCGCTGCTCGACGTGATGAAGGCAGTAAAGGGCGAGGCCGCCTTTGGAGGCATCGATACGCTGCCGCTGGTGGTGGGCTTCGTCGCGGCTTTTGCCGCCGGATGCCTGGCCTGCAAGTGGATGATCAACATCGTCAAGCGCGGCAAATTGGTGTACTTTGGCATCTATTGCGCCATCGTGGGCATCGTGACCATAGCGTGCTCATTCATGCAATAATAACCATAGATTGAGATTCACACGATTATCTATAATCTCTAATCTCTAATCTATAATCTATATACGTTCTGCTTATGCTCAATCCTATTGCTGGTGAAATATTTGCTATCGACAAGCCACTGCGCATGACGTCGTTTGCTGCGGTGAAGCAGATTCGCAACCTGCTGTGCCGCCGCTTGGGCTGCAAGCGCATGCACGTGGGTCACGCCGGCACGCTCGACCCGCTGGCCAGCGGCGTGCTGCTGGTGTGCACCGGCCGCATGACCAAGCGCATCGACGAACTGCAGGCTGGCGTGAAGCAGTACACCGCATGGATTAGGCTGGGCGCCACGACCCCATCGTTTGACCTCGAGACCGAGGTCGACGCCACCTACCCCTGGGAGCATATCACGCGCGAACAAGTGGAGCGCGTGTTGCAGCAGCAGTTCACCGGCGCCATTGAGCAGGTGCCGCCTGCTTTCTCGGCCTGCAAGGTCGACGGCAAGCCGGCCTATAAACTGGCCCGCAAAGGCCACGACGTAGACATCAAGGCCAAGACGCTGGTAATCGACGAAATCGAGGTGCTCGAGTGCGGGTTGCCACAGGAGCCCACGCTCACGGTGCGCGTGCTTTGCAGCAAGGGCACCTATATCCGCGCCTTGGCACGCGACATCGGCGTGGCGCTGGGCAGCGGAGCACACCTCTACGGGCTGCGACGCACGCGCGTGGGCAGTTTCAGCGTCGACCAGTGTGAGCCGCTCGACCAGTTGCTCGACCGACTCGCCAGCGAGCCCCTCGTGCCCGTGGAGCAAGCACAGGCCGAACTGCTCGAGGCCGAGCGCGTCGCCAACCGACAGCGTGCTCTGGCAGAAAAATTGCGCAAACAGAAAAATAACGATCAATACTAAAGGATACATGAAACTATCGGAATTCAACTTTAATCTGCCCGAGGAACTCATAGCCTCGCACCCACTGGACAACCGCGACGACGCGCGAATGCTCGTGCTGCACCGCAAAAGCGGCGAAATCGAGCATCTCACATTTAAGGAAATCCTCAACTTCTTCAATGCCGAGGACCTCTTCATCTTTAACGACACGCGCGTGTTCCCCGCAAAACTCTACGGCAACAAGGAGAAAACCGGAGCGCGCATCGAAGTGTTCCTGCTGCGCGAACTCAACAGCGACTTCAAGTTGTGGGACGTGCTGGTGGAGCCGGCACGCAAAATCCGCATCGGCAACAAGTTATATTTCGGCCTCGACGACTCGATGGTGGCCGAGGTAATCGACAACACCACCTCGCGCGGCCGCACGCTGCGCTTCCTTTACGACGGTCCGCACGACGAGTTCAAGGAGCGCCTGTTCGCCTTAGGGTCGACACCATTGCCTTACTACATCCATCGCGAAGCCGAGGAGGACGACGTTGACCGCTACCAGACCATCTTCGCCCGCAACGAGGGCGCCGTGGTAGCGCCGGCTGCCGGACTGAATTTCTCGCGCGAACTCATGCGTCGCCTCGAAATCAAGGACATCGAGACCGACTTCCTGACGATGCACATCGGCCTGGGCAGTTACCGCGACATCGACGTCGAGGACCTCACCAAGCACCGCATGGACAGCGAGCAGATGCTCGTGAGCGAAGAACTGGCCGAACGCGTGAACCACAAGCGCGACAACGGCAACAAGGTGTGCGCCATCGGCACTTCGGTGCTGCGCGCCATGGAGAGCGCCGTGGGCATGAACGGGCACATCAAGCCCTATAACGGGTGGACCAACAAATTCCTCTTCCCGCCTTACCCAGTGACCACCATCGACGCCCTGGTCACCACATTCCACATGCCACTGTCGACCATGCTCATGGCCACAGCAAGTTTCGGCGGCTACGAGAACGTGATGGCAAGTTACAAAACCGCCATCGACGAGAAATACCGCTTCGGCGCCTACGGCGACGTAATGCTCATTGTGGACTGACCACAAAAACGCAACTAAACGGAGCGGCGCGAGACCCAAAATCTCGCGCCGCTCCTCGTTTCTACTCAAGTTTCTATGGTAAGCCAAAACACTGCGAATCAGTGAAATGCACAACTTTTCAACATCAATTTATTAAAATTTAATTCCGCCAACAGGTTATTCATTAAAATAGTTGTAACTTTGCGCTCACAATCAATCATTTAAAACCAAGCACTATGGCGAAACCAACACATCAAGCGGAACTCATCACAGCCATGCAAGACGGCTATGCAAAACTGTATGAACAAATCGACAAGTTGAGCGCAGAAACCGCAGTTGCACCATTCAACTTTGCCGCCGACTCCAAGAAGTGCGGTGTACGTTGGGTAAACGACCGCTGTCTGCGCGATATCTTGACGCATCTCTACGAATGGCAAGTGCTCATGCGGGAGTTCGTCAAGAACATTCGCGAGGGCCATCAGCGCGACTACCTTCCCGACGAGTACCGCAAAAACTACCATGAGATGGACAAGATGCTGGTCGAGAAGCACCAGAACACCAGTCTCGATGAGGCGAAAACTCTGTTGGCACAGACCCACCAAGAGATGCTCGGCTTGGTCAAAAGTTTCGATGACAACCAACTGTTCTCGCGTGGCGTGTTCAAGTGTACCTATACCACCACGATGGCGGCTTACTTTGAGAGCGTCACAACCAGCCCCTATTCCCAAGCCACCAAGATACTCAAGACCCACGCCAAGACCTCAAAAGCCTAACCAACACTGGTGACGGACTATCAATTTTATATATTTGCATCACAGGACAACCAGAAATTAAAACCGTATTATGAGCAACGACAGACTTAACAGCACGTCTAAGGTGTGGAAACTGGGCATGACACCTTTCAGGATTATGGTTGCAGTTGTAGTGTTCATGTGGGCTTTTGCGCCGGCGCTCAGGGCCGAACAGCCGGTGCGTCATCTTCGCCCTGCTGACCACGCCGTACTTGGTGGCGACGTGTCGGTGCCGGTGGAGCATTACCGCCACTTGCCGGCTTCGCGCCTTACAGGATGGGACTTCATGCTGCAAGCCGACACGCTTGGCTTTTGGCCGCTCGACTCGGCTATCGTGAGCGAGGTGCTTGCAGGAAACGTGCCTCAGGCAATGCGCAACTTCCGCAAGGTGGTGATTCACACTGCCGTTACCGACTCTGTGCCGCTGCTGGCCGAACCTCACACCATTGAACTGCTGGTACTTCCCGACTATCTGATGGTGGGCACCGACGAGGACTATGTGCGGATGCCAATGAGCCCGAGGGCGGCACAAGCCATAGCGCGTGAACTCGACTGCTCGCTGCCAACAGCCTACATGGTGGACCGCATCAACGATGTGGCCGAGGGACGGCTTGACATTTTCCCCTTTCGACCGCGTGGCAATCGCAACAGCGACCCCATTGTGTATCAGGATCATAACCGCGTGTTGATGCGTATGTTTGAAATGCGCGGCTACCACTTGGGGCAGTTCATCTCGGGACTGAAGAAAGACATTATTCAGACTTGCTGGCGGCACCTCTCGCCACAGTACCCGCACGAGGTGGTGATTTACGGATGGCATCACCCCGACGGGCATCCCCAGCAACCCATGTTTCTGCGCCATGCCGACTACTACGCCGACTACAGCCACGGCGTGAGGTTGGTGAGCAACCATGTGCTTGTGGACGGTGTACACTACAACCTGCCCGACTTGCTGCGGCACCCCGTGCTATACGTTCTCCTCAGCGACGAGCCACACCCCCTCCCCACCGAGGATTTCCATGATATGAATCACTAAGGCAGATTCATGTCCATAAACCTGGAATCAGTTCACCCTACTTCCGTTATCCACCCAATATTTTATGGATAAAATGATTTGGGTGTCTCATTGCGGAAAACAGGCGAGACCCAAAATCTCGCGCCGCTCCTCTTTCCTATGGTCACAGGAACTCAGTCTTCGAGCCTGTACTCCAACTCGTGCAAATCATCGCTGAAAGCCGAGTCGATGCCGCCGGCCACAAACCCAAACACGAGCATCAAGCCCAAGCACAGCAGAATAGCCGTCAACTCCCCAACATCCATCACGTTGCCCAAAACGGGCATAAACGGAATAATCAACCAAAGGGAATTTCTTATCTTGACAATCCTCTTCAACCATTTGGCTTTACGGAGATGCTCCCTGGGCGTTGCCGCGCGCCTCATGCCGTTAATCAATTGTCGAATGATTACGTAGAAAACTAAGAACCACAGCACGACAATGCCAAGCCACGCCCACCACCATTTATCCATAACAAACCACTTATAGTGGCTGTTCAAGGCACCAAGCGCAAACAAAGCGAGAACGACGGCCAGCATGACATATTTCACCTTGGGTTTCAATACATGCAACTTCTCAGCCCTGGCGGTAATGTCGTGGCACAACTCCTCTTCAGTCCGTTTCTTGTTATTCTCTTGTTTCATAATGCAATCATCTCCATTAACGCCATCCACCAACAAAGATATTTTTTTGCAAAGGTATGATTTTTCTCCAAAAACCACAATTATCCACCCCACAATTCACCACCCCGAAACACCGAGTTGTTGTTGTCCCCCTCAACTGATTGTCTTGTAGTAACCTGCAGGCAAATGTCAAATTATCTGCCCCGGTGTCAGGTAGCCGGTGCGGTCGAGGTTGCGGTAGCCTATGGCCTCCATGATGTGGTGGTTATTGCTTATCGGTTTTGTTTTGGTCGATGATTCGGCGTTCGATATCTTCGAGGAGTTTTAGGTCGTCGGCATCGGCTTGCTGGGCTTCTATTTGCTTTCTTTTTGCATCAAAACTGGCATAGATGCTTTTTGCATATCTCTCCATTTCGTCATTTGAGACAGAGCCTCTGCCCTGCAGCACGCTCATTCCTTGGAACTGTATAAGGTTATCAACATTCTGCCTCCAGTAATCCAGCGTTAGATCTCTGCGGCCTTCAACACGCATCTCGGCTGAGGTTAGGAAGATGTCAACCAACCTGTTGAGTTTGTCAATCTCGTTACTTTGAAGATAATTTTTGGCTACGGTTATGTCGCCTTTTCTCACTATTGAGCCTTTCCAAGTGGTGAGTCCCATGTTTGGCTTCTCTGCATCGGCCCGGTCGCAAATTAGTTCGGCGGCGGTTTGGTTGGTCACGGCATAGAGGAGTTTGTTCTGCGTCTCAGCAAAAAACATCTGAGTAGCCTTGTCGGTCTTATCATAATCGCTGCTCAACGAGAACAAATCACGGATTTTTTGATAGAATCGCTTCTCCGAGGCGCGAATGTCACGAATCCGTGCTAACAATTCATCAAAATAGTCTGGTCTACCATCTGGATTCTTCAATCTTTCGTCATCCATCACAAAGCCTTTGACAAGGTATTCCGACAGGTGTTTCGTTGCCCATTGGCGGAATTGCGTTCCTCGCATACCTCGGACACGATATCCAACCGCAATTATCATCTCAAGTGAGTAGAAAACGATATTGTAACTTTTTCCGTCAGCGGCAGTTGTCAAATATTCTTTGACAACTGAGTCTTTGGTTAATTCATTTTCTTTCAATATGTTGACTATGTGATAACTGATGGTTTGCTTCGAGGTGGCAAAAAGTTCTGCCATCTGTTGCTGATTAAGCCAAATTTTGCCGTCTTTTGCCAGTAATGCAACTGAAGCGTTACCATCGGGAGTGCGGTAGATTATGATATTTCTTTCTTGGTCGTCCATATAGTGTAATTCTTACATATTAAAGTAGTTACTCCTATCCAAGTTGCGGTAGCTTATGGCCTCCATGATGTGGTGGTGGCGGACGGTGGGGGAGGCTTCGAGGTCGGCGATGGTGCGTGCGACCTTGAGGATGCGGTCGTAGGCGCGGGCGCTCATGTTCATGCGGTCCATGGCGTCGCGCAGTTGCTCGAGCCCGGCGGCGTCGGGCTCGGCGTATTTGTGTAGCAGTTTGGGGGTCATCTGTGCGTTGCAGTAGATGCCTTTCTCTCCCTGGAAACGTTGTGCCTGGATGTCGCGTGCGGCGATGACGCGTGCGCGGATGGCGGCGCTCGACTCGCCGGCCTGCTTGCTGGAAATCTGCTCGAACTCCACGGGCTGCACCTCAATCTGCAGGTCGATGCGGTCGAGCAGCGGTCCGCTAATTTTGCTCATATAGTTGATGCGCTGGTAGTCGGTGCACACGCAGGGCTTCTTGGGATGGCCGTAGTAGCCGCAGGGGCACGGGTTCATGCTCGCCACGAGCATGAACGAGGCGGGGTACTCGGTGGCATAGCGGGCTCTGGAAATCGAAATCACGCGGTCCTCGAGCGGCTGCCGCATCACCTCGAGCACCGCCCTTGGGAACTCTGGCAATTCGTCTAGAAAGAGCACCCCATTGTGCGCCAGACTGATTTCCCCCGGCGTGGGATAACTGCCGCCTCCCACGAGGGCAACAGGCGAGATGGTGTGGTGCGGCGAGCGGAAGGGTCGCACGGTCATCAGCGTGGTGCCTTGCTTGAGTTTGCCGGCCACGGAGTGTATCTTGGTGGTCTCGAGGGCTTCCCTGAGTGTGAGCGGTGGCAGAATTGACGGCAGGCGCTTGGCCATCATGCTCTTTCCCGATCCGGGACTGCCCACCAGCAAGATGTTGTGTCCTCCGGCGCAGGCCACCTCGAAGGCGCGCTTGACGTTCTCCTGGCCCTTTACGTCGGCGAAATCGTAGTCGAAGGTGCCTTGTGCGCGTGCAAACTCGGCGCGTGTGTCGACCCGAGTGACCGGAATGGCGCCTGTGTCGCCGTTGAGGAAGGCCACCACCTGCTGCAGCGAGTCGGCCCCGAGGATGTCCAGGTTGTTGACCACGGCGGCCTCGAGGGCGTTTTGCCGGGGCAGGATGAACCCGTCGAGCCCCAACTCTCGCGCCACGATGGCCATCGGCAGTGCTCCGCGTATGGGCCTCAGCGAGCCGTCGAGCGATAGTTCGCCCATGAGCATGTAGCGCCCCAGCAGGTCGTCGGCCAGCAGCCCGTCGGCAGCCATGATGCCCACCGCCAGCGGCAGGTCGTAGGCCGAGCCCTCCTTCTTCACGTCGGCCGGCGACATGTTGATCACCACGTTGCGCATCGGGAAGTCGGCCCCCGTCTGCTGTATGGCGCAGCGCACGCGCTCAGCGCTTTCCTTCACGGCCGTGTCGGGCAGGCCCACCAGCACGAAGCCCGTGCCCGGCTCTACCGACACCTCAATCTCCACTTTTATGGCGTCAATGCCCTGAACGGCAGCCCCCAAAGTGCGTTTAAGCATAAGCGAAACAGTTTTTTAGTTTTACGATTAACGGCCATCCAGCCATTCCAACCAATCTCAACCGCAAATTTACTATTTTTTCCCGTCATCCCCCATCAAACAACACAAAAAAATCCTCAGGGCTGCTTTCATGGGAGCGTGTGGCGGTGGTGGAGCGTGTTGGAGAAGAAGTGTGTGAGCAGTTGGTCGGTGCATTCGGCCGCGTCGCCGCCGTGGCGGTATTGTGGGCAATGCTTGTAGGTGACGTTGCACCCCTGGCGCTTGAGCGCGTCGACCGCCGCCGTGCAGTCGGCCTCGCTGGCTGTATTGAAAAAGTAGACCGGGGTGGATGTCATGCGCGGGTCTTCACTCGACATCGCAATGGCTGCGGCAAACACGTCGCCATGGTCGGCAGCATAGTCCCAGGCCCCGTCGCCGCCATCCGACGAGCCCGCCACATACACTCGCTCCGGGTCGATGAGCCCCTTACTTACATAATCGTTGATGATGTGCCGCACTTCGCCGGCGCATTCCTTCCACGTCACGCACGTGGGCGATGAAGCCTTGTGGCAGATGGGCAGCAAGGCGATTGCTTTAATCTGGTGACGCTCAAGATATTGCAGAATCGAGTCATCGGCGGCACACATGTCGAGGTGGTTTTTGACAAAGTAATCGTGCTTTGCCTGGTCGTGCACCCCGCCGTGCAGCCACACCACCATCAGTGCTCGGCCAGGTTGGTCGGTGTGGATGTTCACCACCCGGCAGGGCAGGTTGTAGGTAAAGTCGCCGCTGGGCAAGGTGAGCGACCCGCCGCGCTGTGTGCTGCAACTCACGGCAAGCACGGCCACCGCGGCCACAATCAAATGTGCATAGTATTTCATTTTGCTCATAATTCAGTAGATTCTCAAGACCCCACAAAGTTACTCATTTTTTGTAAAAGTGATAAAAAAATTGCAATAGTTGATGAGAATGTTTGAGATTATTGTTATATTTGCAGATTAATAGCGAATAATTCTAATTTTTCTTAACTTATTAAACATTCTTTTTATGAATTACAAGATTGTTGATATCGAAGGCATCGGCGAAGTGTATGCCGAGAAATTAATTGCTGCTGGCATCAAGAGCACTGATGACCTGCTGAACAAATGCGCCAATCCCGCTGGCCGCAAGGCCTTGGCCGAGGAGACGGGCATCTCGCCGAAACTGATTCTCACGTGGACCAACCACTGCGACCTGATGCGCATCGACGGCGTGGGCCCGCAGTTCTCGGAGTTGCTCGAGGCCGCTGGCGTCGACTCGGTGAAGGAGTTGAAGCATCGCGTACCCGCCAACTTGCAGGCCAAGATTGAGGAGGTGAACGAGCAGAAGCACCTGGTTCGCCGCGTACCCTCGGTGGTCGAGGTTGAGAAGATGGTGGCTCAAGCCAAGGAGTTGCCCCCGGTGCTGGAGTATTAAGCGACTTTGTGCATAAGTGACGACGTAGGGACGCAGCGACCCCCGGTCTGCGCCCCTGCCGACTCATGTGTGGATGCATCCTGGAGCAGTCGCATGTGCGTCAACTGTGAATTACGCGAATTTCATTAATTATTTGCTGCTATTGCTGGCTCGTGAAAATGCGCAATCATAGCATCTATATTCAAAAAGTGTGGTCAAAGGGACTGTCCCTTTGACCACACTTTGGAGAGTAAATGCGTGGGGAATTAGAGGCTTTTGGTATGCTAAAAAGGGCTTTGAAATATATTATTTATCCACCTAAGTCGGTTGGCGAGGCAAAGTTGAAGGCTCGCTTTGCCGGCCGGTGGGTCGTTGTGACCGGTGCGACGTCGGGCGTCGGTGAGGCGCTGACTCTGCGGCTGATACAGGCGCAGGCCAACCTCCTGTTGATTGCTCGCAACGAGGCGAGGCTTCAAGCCTTGTGCGCCCAGGCCGCATCCAATGGCTGCCAAGCGCGTTACCGCGCCATCGACTTGAGACAACGCGAGCAGTTGGACGCCCTGTGCGCCGAGTTGCGGGAAGAGTTGCCGCAGGTGTCTTACCTGTTTTGCAACGCGGGAAAGTCGATTAAGCGCTCGATTAGCGACTCTATCGACCGAATGCACGATTTCGAACGTACCATGGACCTCAATTACCGCTCGCTGGTGGCGTTGTCGCTGGCACTGATGCCCTCGTTGCGCAACGCCCAGGGCCGTATTGTCTACACCTCATCGGTCAGCAGCCGCTATCCGTTTGTCCCCGGCTGGTCGGCTTATCATTCGTCGAAATGCGCTGCCAATGTGTGGTGCCGCACAGCCCGCAAGGAGTACAAAAGCCTCGGGGTGAAGGTGCAGGTGGCCTATATGCCGCTGGTGCACACCCCGATGTCGGACGTTAACGAGACCTACAAACGCATGCCGGCATATTCAGCCGACGAGGCCGCCTGCGTGCTGCTGCGGCTGGCCATGAGCGAGAAGTTTTGCTACAAGCCCTGGTGGGCCATTTAACATGCCTGAGCGCGTATGAACCGAAGTATAATTGCCAAGTTAGCCCGGCTGCATATCATCACTCCGCGAGGCATATACAACCTCGTCAGATGCTTTATTCGCGAGGGAGTTTCGATAATGGCCTTGATGCGCTTTGCGGCAACTTACTATCCCGATTGCTGCGCGCTGGTGTCCGACGGCAAAAGGTTTTCTTATCGCGAGGTGTATGACCATGCCCGACAACTGGCGAAGGTTCTTTTAAAAATTCACGGCCTAAAGGCCGGGATGGCCGCAGGGGTGATGTGCCGAAATCACGTAGTGGCTGCGCTGATGTTGCCAGCGCTGTCGCGCCTCGGGGTAAGGGTGAAACTGATTAATACCGGCATGGCCCAAAGCGCTGTGAATGAACTCGTAAAGAAGAGCCACCTTGACCTGCTCATCGTCGACGGCGAACTGAAATCGACGCGCCTCCCCGAAGAATTGCCGTGCGATGTGACGACCACCGAAGAGTTGCACACGCTTGTTTTTGACAATAACCACGAAATCGCCGCCGATGTTCCGCGCGTGCGGCGAGGCGGCGAGATTTCAGTGTTCACAGGAGGCTCTACTGGCCATCACAAAGAAGCCGCGCGAAAAATGCACATCGCCCAGTTCTTGCCGCCGCTGTTTGCCTTGCTCAAGGTTCTCAACATCGATGAGCGCAAGAGTGTGTTCTTGCCATTGCCCATTTATCACGGTTTTGGCCTGGCCACGATCATCATCTCCTTGCTGATGGGCAAGAAGGTGTGCCTAATGAGCCATTTCGACGCCAGCGAAGCGCTGAAGATTATTGCCGCCGAACAGGTTGAGGTCTTGCCCGTGGTGCCGGCCATGCTCGCTCGGCTGTGGCAGAGCGACAATGCCGCCGCCTCGCTGCGGTCGGTAAAGTGCATCATCAGCGGCGGCGACCGCCTCGACAGGAAGTGGATCGACATCACCAGCCAGCACCTGGGGCGCGTAATCTTCAACCTTTACGGCACCTCGGAGGCAGGATTCTTCATGATTGCGTCGCCCGACGACCTCCTGCGGTACGACGAGGTGACGATAGGCCGGCCCATACGCGGCGTAAAATGCAAGGTTGAGGGCACCGACGGCCTTGGCGCGCTGTGGGTGCGCTCGTCGTGGGCGATGGTCGGCATGAAGGATAAGTGGCAAAATACAGGCGACCGAGTTTACCGAAATGCCGAGGGCTATTACTTTTATCGCGGGCGCACCGACAACATGGTGGTGTGCGGCGGCGAGAACATCTTTCCCGAGAATGTGGAACGAATCATCAACTGCCATCCCGATGTAACCAAGTCGCTGGTCTTTCCAGCCTTTGACGACCAGTTTGGCACAATGTTGAATGCGAAAATTGAACTGAAGCCCAATTCCCTTGCCACGGCCGACGAAATAAGGGCTTGGCTGCAGCCACGCCTGTCGCGCGCCGAGATGCCCCATCACATCGTTTTCGAGCCAATCGACATCAGCGAAACCGGCAAGACTGTGCGCAACAGCGAGTAGTGGCGCTGTGCGCAGGGGTAGGGAGTTTGTTAACATTTGCCAAGTCGGAGTCGTTTTTGCGGCAATAATTTGTGGATTTCAGTATTCTTTATGAATTTTGCACCCAAATTTCAGCCTACGAGGCGACATTACACAAGTAATCATGCAGCAAACGAGCAACGAAAATTACAATAATACCGAGGATGCGGCAGGTCAGGCCGACTTTGCCGAGGTCCTTGAGGTGGCGGCAAAAGCCGGGCACATCCTTCTGGAGAACGGAGCGGAAATCACTCGCGTGGAGGATATTATGAGCCGCATCGCATCGCATTATGGCGTGGATTCGGGCAACTTCTTTGTCCTTTCTAACGGCATCTTCACCACTGGCCGCGCCAACAAGGTGACGAAGTCGGGCGGCCAGGCGTCGACCTACGCCAACGTGGAGTTCATCCCCTTGCGCGCCATTCAGTTGTCGAAAGTAGTGGCTGTGAATCGCCTGAGTTATGACATCTCTAACGGCCGAACGACACTTGCCGAGGCGCGCGAACGCCTCGAAACCATCGATGCTGCGCCCCAGAAGCCCGCATGGGAGCAGATTTTAGGGTCGGGAATCGGTGCCGCCGGCTTTTGCGCAGTGTTTGGCGGCGGCTGGCTCGACTGCGCCGCAGCGTTAGTGGTGGGACTGCTGCTCTATGCCTTCGTCTTGGGCGTCAGCAGCCGTTATCTGTCGAAAATCGTGGGCGGCGTGTGCAACGCCTTGGTGGCCACGCTGCTGTGCATCATCTGTTGGCGAATGGGCTTTGGCGAGAGTCTGGCCAATGTCATAATCGGCGCCATCATGCCGCTAATTCCCGGAGTGCCCTTTGTGAACGGAGTGCGTGACCTGGCCAACTCGGACTATATCGCCGGGTTTACACGCCTCACCGATGCCATGCTTGGTTTCCTGTGCATTGCCGTGGGCGTGTCGCTCGTTTTCCTCTTCGACGGCTGGCTGAATGGTGGCATGGTGAGCATCAGTATGACGGTGAATCCGCAGACGTCGAGCCTATTGCTGCAATCGCTTGCCGCCTTTGCCGGCACGGCGGCGTTCGCCTTGCTATTCGGCATTGACCGCGAGCATTATGTGCCTGCCGGGGTGATTGGCGCCATCGGATGGTTTGTCTACCTGATTTTGGTGCGTAATTGCGGAGCCACACCCGTTGTTGCCACCTTGGTGGCATCCACGCTGGTGTGCATCCTCTCGCGCATGGCCGCCATCCCATTCCGCATCCCCGCCCAGGGTTTCCTGTTGTGCGGCATTTTCCCGCTGGTCCCCGGTGCCGGAGTCTTTTGGTTTACCTATTATCTGACTGGCTCCCAGTTCGACCTGTCGATGCAGAGCGGCTGGATGGCGAGCAAGGTGGCCATCGCCATCGTGTTGGGCATCATCTTGGCCATGGAGTTGCCGCAGCGCATTTTCTCGCACAACCACCGCACCCATTAATGCTATACGGGATAGCCTTGATTTGCAATGTTTTAACGTTCAAGTGTGGTCAAAGGGACTGTCCCCATGACCACACTTGAACGCATTTTTGGGGTTTAGTAAATCGGCTTTTGTGTGTATATATAGTGTATGACACAACGAAAACGACATTTTGAGCGACTTTACAAGTTGCATTATCGTGCCATGTATCGGCTGGCCAGCATACTGCTGCACGATGATGACGAGAGCAAAGACATTGTGCACGATGTCTTTGCCCGGCTGCTTGCCGACCAAGTGGAACTGCGTGAAGAGTCCGCTCAATCCTACCTATTGTTAAGCGTGCGCAACCGCTGCTTGAATGTGATTCGCAACCGCAAAATCCACGAACAGGCACAGCGCTACTTGCTGCCTGCCGAGGTGGTAGAGCAAACCTCGCCCGAAGACCTGGAGCGCGAGATTGAAGCGTTAAAGGCCGGCATCAACGACCTTTTCCCGCCCATCTGCCGCAAGGTGATACACCTGCACTTCGCCGAAGGCTTGCCATTCAGGGAAATCGCCGAGCGCTTGGGCGTGAGCGAAACCACCATTTATAAGCACTTGCGCAATGCACTTGACCAATTACGTCAAACACTAAAATCCACCGAACGATGAAAAAGACCGATTTACTGTTCCAGATGCTGGAGCATCCCGAGCAATACAGCGAGGCACAATGGCGAGATATCCTTGCCGATGATGAGTGCCGTGAACTCTATGTGCTGATGTCGAAGACAAAAAGTGCAAGCGAGTCACCTGAAATTTCCGACGACGAGATTGCCGCCGAGTGGCAACGCCTGTCGCAGTCGCGTGCCGCCGTGATTCCCTTGTGGCGCAAGATTGCCGCCGCAGCAGCCATTGTGATTGCATTGTGTGGCATCACCTATGCTGCTGTGCACACCGGATTCTTTGGGTTGCACGAGCAAAAAACGCCCCAAAACGAGGCTCAAAAGCCAGAAGCCACCGCACCCCGCCCGGTTCAGGCCACGGCCGTCGAAACCGCAAACGACAGCATGCCGGTCGTTGCCGAGCCGCAACTCTACGACAATGTGCCACTGGAGCAGATACTGAGCGAACTCTCGGCCTACTACCATGTGGACGTGGAGTACCGCTCCCAGGAGGTGCGCTCGCTGCGACTCTACTACCAATGGGAGCCCGACTATCCGCTCGACAAGGTGGTGGAGATGCTGTCGCACTTCGAGTCGCTCAGCATCCATCGCGAGGGAGACAAACTGGTTGTTGAATCGTCACAGGAGGGCAAGCAATGAAAAGACTATTGACAATTACGCTATTGCTATGCACTCTTGTAAACACTGCTATGGCGCAGCGCATCACCCATAGTTTCAACAACATGTCGATGAGCGACGCGCTGAAGTATGTGCAGCAACAGACGAGCAAACACAAGATAATCTTCATTTTTAACGAACTGGAAGACTTCAAGGTGACCACCTCGGTTCGCAACAAGTCAGTGCCCGAAGCCATCAAGCAACTCATCGGCTTCTATCCCATCCGCATGACGCAAAGTGGCGATGAAATCTATGTGGAATGCATCTACAAAACCGACCAACGCCTCAAGGGCACCATCGTCGACGAGCAAGGCCACCCCCTGGCCTACGCCAACGTTGCTATCCTTAATCCTGCCGACTCAACGCTGCTCACAGGAGGTGTCAGCAATGAGAGTGGTCGTTTCGTGATTCCTACTGAGGCCCACCGTGTCATCGTAAAGTGCAGTTTTGTCGGCTATCGCACGTACTATCGTAATTGCGAGGCTGGCGATATAGGCACCATCCAGATGCGACCTGCTGAGTATATCATCAACGGTGTGACAGTAGAGGGCACCCGTATCATGAACTATGTGGATAAGTCAGTCCACACCTTCACTAATGAGCAAATAAGGCAAGCCCGCAATGTCCGTGACCTTCTGGAACACGTTGAAGACTTGAAGATTGATCCGATTAGCAATAAGATTCAGCGAATGGACGGCGGCAGCGTGAAAATACTAATCAATGGCATAGCAGCCTCAGACATTGACCTGAAGGGCATTCCTGCCAATAAAATTTCAAGGGTAGAATACTACAACATTCCTCCTGCCCGCTATGCCGATGCCGGAACACTCATCAATGTGATTACCAAGCGGATGGAGACGGGCATCAATGCAGGCATAGAGGCAAGGACGGCCTTCACGACAGGTTTCACAGACGATGAGGCCTACTTGAACCTGACTTCAGGCAACCATCAGTTTTCACTCTCTTATTCGTTTTATTTGCGAGACTATACGAAGCGTTTTGGCGAACGGACTTACGACTATACACTGCAAAGGTACCTTACTGACGAAACTGCACCAGCGTCTCCTGTTCATTACAATTATCAAAAAAAGACCCACGACAAATTTGGCTATACTTGGAACGAACCCGTCATCAAATATACCTACAACAAGCCAGATGACATAGCGGTGCAGATAGTGGCAACACCTCGTTTCAATCATATTAATAGCGATGGGCAGAGTGATATCCAAAACACATCAACACTTAACGCCACCGTTGCAGGGAAAGGTAAATATGGCATCCGCATGAGCACATTCGGTCCAGAGCTTAACGTGTATGCTCAGAAAACGCTGCCTAAGAATCAGGAACTGTCGATAGACCTTGTGGGAACCTATTATCACAACAGCAGCACGAACTGGGCTGAGGAGGTGGCTATCAGCGATGGTGAGGTATGGCTGTCAGACAACCAAGAGCAACAGAACAACAAGTACTCCTTTATTGGTGAATTGGCTTATACGAAGAAGTGGGGGAATAGCAACCTGAGCATGGGCTATCGAGGATCGTTCGGACGCTCGAACGCCACCATCAGCAACGTGCTCTCAGACTATAAGGACTATAAATACTCGTCAGCCAGTTATCAGCACTATATGTATGTCGAATATGGTGGCAATCTTGGAAAATTGATGTACCGTATCGGTGCCGGAGCCACACAAGTAACCCAGGACAACACCGATGCCCACGACTCCCACTGGCTCTTTACTCCGAAGCTCATCTTGAGTACCAACCTGTCAAAGACGATGAGCCTTCAGTGGGTCACTTCGTCACAATCGAACACACCACCCATCTCACAACTCAGCAACAATGCCAGCCTCGTCATTCCTGGAGTGCTGAGCATTGGCAACCCGTATCTGAAGAGTTATAACACTTATCGGTCGGAACTTATCCACAAGTGGAACCTCGGCTGGCTACAGACCCAAATCGGACTACATTATGAGTATACCGACTCTCCTATCAACCGCTATTATACGCAACAAGAGATTAACGGCCTGCAATATATCGTGAGCACCAACGAAAATGCCAACTATAGCAGTGAACTGGGTGGGTCATACCTGATAGTCATCAGTCCCTTTAAGAGTCAAATCCTAACGTTGACCTTGCAAGGTTATGTGTCTCGGCAGACCGTCAGCAGCCCCATTATCGGGCACTACCATCACACGTGGGCACCGCTCTACTATGCCGTGCAGTTCCGGAAGGGCAACTGGGGAGCCTCCTATGTAGGGAACATCGTGTCAAAACGCCTCGACGGATCCACACTGGATGCCGGCGAGAATCGGTCTTACTTGCAGGTTTACTGGCAAAAGAAGAGTTTGCGAATCTTTGCCGCTGACTATTGGATCTTCACCCGCTCACGCTATTCAGGCTACAGCATGCCGACCAGCATTCTGCAAAATACATATAAAACCTGGATTGACGACAATAAGTCGATGTTTGTTCTCGGTTTCAGTTACGACTTCTCTACAGGAAAGAATATTAAAATTAATCGTAAACTCCGAAATAAGGACTCTGACACAGGCAGTTTCTAATTTAAGAAAACAAAAATAGTTTCTTTCGGCTGGCAGTTGATAGACTTGACACTGATGCTGCCTGCCTTTACCAAGAAAAAGACTATAATCAATGAAACGACTTATAATCATCATACTGTTGTTATTTGCTGTTGCGGACACAGCAACCGCTCAGCGCATTACCCATAGTTTCAACAACATGTCGATGAGCGACGCGCTGAAGTATGTGCAGCAGCACACGAGCAAACACAAGATTGTGTTCATCTACAATGAACTTGAGGACTTCAAGGTGACCACCTCGGTTCGCAACAAGTCGGTGCCCGAAGCCATCAAGCAACTCATCGGCTTCTATCCCATCCGCATGACGCAAAGTGGCGATGAAATCTACGTGGAATGTACCCACAAGACCGACCGACATCTCACAGGCCGCGTGGTCGACGAGAAAGGCCAGCCGCTGGAGTTTGCCGACGTGCGGTTGCTCAACCCGTCGGATTCGGCCTACATAACCGGAGGCGTGACCAACGCCAGCGGCGTGTTTGTCATTCCGCTCGACAAACCGCGAGTCATCGCCCGCTTCAGTTACATCGGCTATAAGCCCGTGTACAAACTTTGTTCACGCGAAAACGTGGGCACCATTCAACTGGAAATCGAAGCCACCCAACTCAGCGAACTGACCGTAAAAGGCGAACGCATATTTACAAGCGCTGAGAACGGCCACATCATCTATAACATGCCTATGTTGCTGCAAGTCATACCTGCCGACAACGCCTACGACGCAATTACTCGCAGCATCCCAGGCGTTGCGGAGTTAAACGGGAAAATCTCGTTCTCCGGTCATCCGGTGACCCTTATCATCAACGGCAAACCTACCACACTCACTGCCGAACAAGTGGCAGAGCGGTTGAAACAAATGCCAGCAGATATGCTGGCAAAAGCCGAGTTGATGCCTTCGGCACCGCCAAAATATCATATTCGGGGAATGGCGATTAATATCGTAACCAAGGACTTTACTGGCACCAATCAGTTCTCGGGTCAGTTGAATGCGGGCATAAAGCAGCACAAACACACAAGTGGCAGTGCGGGTGCCAGTTTTATCTATAACCATGACAAGCTGAGTATTGACGCGTCATACGACCTTACCGGCGGCACAGGCTATGGTCAAGCGGAGCATGAAGCCAATCATCCGCTCGGTGACCAGCGAATACCTTATAGCGACAAGACCACCCAACGCAGTGACGGTGTCAATCACCAATATCACATTGGCATGGACTACGCATTTGCCGAAAATCATAACTTGGGAATAACCTATACCGGGGAATGGAACGGTACCAAGTCAACAAACACCACTATTGGCACCGCCAACTCCACCCAGCACTCTACAGAGCACGACTATATGCACAATGTGGATGCCAACTATAGCCTTCCATTTGGGTTGCAGCTAGGTGCATCTTATACAAACTATCAGAACCCACGCACTCAGAATCTCGAAGGATATATGTATGACAGCAACCGGAACCTCTCGGTTGACAGCCGGCAGAAAGTGAGCAAATGGCTAATTTATGCCGACCAAACTCATACGTTAAGAAACGGCTGGGAAATATTCTATGGAAGCAAGGCACAGTTCACTAACAATAACAGCTATCAAACAACGCTCGACGAGAACCGCCAGCCAATTGCCGATGCTACTTCACACGTTGATTATGATGAACGCATCCTCAACGTCTACTCCGGTTTCAGTAAGCAAGTTGGTGAAGCTCTGAACCTTGAAGCCTCATTAACGGCGGAGCAATATCACGCGACAAAGTGGAATGAGTGGCGCATCTATCCACAATTCAATGCCATGTGGAATGTCAACGACAAAAATATGCTCAACCTCTCTTTCAGCAGCAACGCCATATACCCTTCCTATTGGAGCACCATGAGCAGCATTTACTATTCGTCGGTATACAGTGAGATTTGGGGCAATCCCGACCTGAAACCCATGTCACATTACGACTTAAATCTCATGTGGCAGCTCAACCGCAAATACACGTTTACTGCTTTTGCAATGCTGGAACCGGACTATTTTGTCCAACTGCCTTATCAACCCATTGACCGCATGGCAGTCATTATGAAAGAAACAAACTTCGATTACTCCAATTGCTATGGACTGTCGGCTTCGGCACAGTTCGCGGTGGGTAGCTGGCTTAACGGACATGTGAGTGCGACAGGTCTTTATCGTCATGACAAGAGCGGCAACTTCTTTGATTTACCATTCAACCGCAAACAAGTCTCTATCATCATGCGTGGTACGGCTGTGGTCAAACTTTCTCAACGACATAACATACAACTCATCCTCAACCCATTCTTCCAGTCGCGGGCTATTCAAGGCGTGTATGACATCAACCCATTGTTCAGACTGAATGCCTCACTGCGATGGACTTCAAAGAATGGGAAGTGGAGTGTGATTGCTGCTGGAAACAATATCTTCAACAATCACATCACCACACGTTCAAAACAGGGAAACCAAGATTACGATTTACGACTTTGGATGAATTATGCCAGTGCATCGCTCTCCGTCATCTATCGCATTGGCAGTTACAAAGAGAAGAAGCGAAAAGAAGTCGACACATCCCGCATGGGGTATTAGTAAAAATGACATCGAAAAAGCACAAAAGACAACACAGTAAACAACTTCATCCCATTCAGCCGAGGGCGCAACTTCCGTCCCCGGTTTATTTTTATTTATCAATACGCTTATAGAAGCTGCCAATCTGACCATCTGGTAATATGTCGACGTCATAATAGTCTCCATTATAGTAGTATGCCTTACTGCCTTTACGGAAGAACCTGTTATTTGGGTGTTCATCTTTATATTTCTGATACTCATCATTCAAAGCACCAAGAACAATACTCATGGTTGCATTTAAATCCTTTTCGGCTAATTGAAACTTACTTCTTTCACCAAACTGATTCTCAACAGTAAGTTCTTTTACATGTCGTAAGTATATGTGTAGGAATGATTCAAAACTCATATACAGTAGATGCTTACCTGCGATATTATAGCGATGTTCATGAAAGTCAATAATCCTTGAGAACAATAGGATAGCTTTCTCAGGATAATTCTTTATTAACTTATCAAAACTCAACCCCATACTATTCAGTTCTTTATCAGTCAATTCGAAACGATTTGCTATTCTATTATTAGATAACTGCATCAGATCCTTTTCATTTTTTTTCTGTCAGCTTGCCTGCATTTTTCTTCCACATCAACCAGAAATATGCTACTTCTTGATTAACAATTGCACCGTTCTCATCAAAGATTTCTGCTTTTTCATTTTCAGTTAGTTTCTCAGGTTCCAAAACAATCTTATAGGCAAGATATTCATTGTGTTCTTCTGGAGTCAATTCTATTCCATCAGAAATGAAGTGACACAAAGCTCCATACATAAAACGAATATCATCACCATTACCTTTACTTTCGATAGGAATCTCCAAAACCTTGGGCTTACGCAAATGAGAGCTCGCATAAGTGTTTTGATCCTCAGTGTCGGGTCCAACTATCATTTCAACTATATCCTTTGTCGGGACACCATCTTTCAGTAATTGAGCATGTAGGCTGCTGTCGAGCTCTCCCAAAAGTTCTTTTGCTTTTACATTGCTTATATCATTAAGGGCTGTTTTGTCTTTTTCAATAGCAATTCTCTCTTTTTGATAATACACAAATGCAACTGTCAACAATTCTCCATACACTTCTGCAGATTCTTGACTCAATGTCAAAGTTGCAACACAATCCTTTGCACCTGCATACTCATAAATCTCTTCTTGAGTAAAGCCATTGGAGGATTTGTATAGCTTCATACCGCATTTTTCAGCAATTTGGTTTTCAAGATAGTCAATTTGTTGCTTTAACAACCTTTGCCGAAAAATATCCATGATTATCTGTATTCATTGATAACTATTTTAATAATCTCCATATCTTCAGCTCTGCCATCGTTAGATATTAACAACTGAGCCTGCTTCGATGATAATGCGTTCTTATCTGTTTGGAAATTAACTCATATTACCTGACATTCTTTCCAGTTTCACAAATCCAAGCTGTCCTCTTTGAGAAGGAAATCGTAAAGTCCTATCGTAAGTATTCCCTCTTCGTTTCGGCGAGGCATGATGTGGTCTTTTACGACGATGATTTTTTTGAAAGAATCATTGATGTTTATCAGCGAACGAGATTCTTGTATTTCCTTTTCCCTATCGGGAATGGATAATGCAGACTGTATATAATACTTCTTGCTTCCAAGATTGGCAATGAAATCCACTTCAAGCTGAATACGAATCCACTTACCATCTTTGTCCTGCTTTTTTATTTCGACCATTCCCACATCTACGATGCAACCACGACTTAGCAGTTCATTGTAAATGATGTTCTCCATGATATGCGTTTCTTCTTGTTGGCGCATATCAAGAATGGCATTCCTCAAGCCAATGTCAGTGAAATAATACTTAGAAAGTGTATTGATATACTTCTTTCCTTTAATGTCGTAGCGTATTGCCTTATCTACTAAGAATGATTCTGTCAAATATGTTAGATAATTGGATATGGTCTGACTGCCAATCTTCACATTTTTCACACTCTTAAATGTGTTTGACAATTTTGTGGGATTACATGGAGACCCAATAGATGATGCCAAAATAAGCACCAACTCACGCATTTCATTCTCATTCTTGATATTATGTCGTTCAATAATATCTGCCAGATAAACAGTCTCGAACAAGTCCTTCAGATAGTTTATCTTCTTTTGTTCGGTGTCAAAAGACTGGATAAGAGGCAAACCACCATAGGTATAATATTCGCGCCATGCATCTTGCTTGTCCCCGCCTTTGGCAGAAAAGAACTCTGAGAATGATAGTGGGTAAACATTAATTGTTTCTCCTCGGCCACGAAACTCTGTTGGAATGTCGGATGATAGGAAATGTGAATTACTTCCTGTCACGTAAGTGTCTGCATTGTCAATATGCTGGAAACTATTCAATACATCGACAAACTCATCCATCAACTGCACCTCATCAATAATGATGTAGTAAAGTTCATTGTCTTTGATTCTATCATGAACATAATGTAGCATTACATCTGGATCTCTCAACTCCTTGTTCATGCGGTCTTCAAGATCAACACGGATGATGTGGTCATCTGCCACGCCATTCTCTAACAAGTAGTGATAGAACAAGACATTCAATAGGTACGACTTGCCGCATCTGCGTATTCCAGTTATCACCTTGATAAAGCCATTTTGACGGCTTTCTATCAGTTGCTGGAGATATCTATCTCTTTTTATTTCCATTGCTTATATTAATTTTTTGCCAATCTTGGCATTTTTTTACGATGCAAAAGTAACGAGTTTTATTCAATTGCGCAAGGATGACATTAAAAATCTGCCAATCTTGGCAGATTTTTAATGTGAAATACCATTGTTTCTATGACAAAGCACAAGAAACACTATGTTTTTGAAATTATACGTATTTTTGCTGTTACGTTTTGGCGTTTCAATCGTATTAGTAATAAACGGACATGGGACTCGACTTGATGACATCCTCGTTTCTGGGCTTGCGCGACAAGCTGCACTGCATCGCATTGCGATATCTGCAAAGCGACGAGGAAGCCCAAGATGTGCTCCAGGACACATGGCTGAAGTTGAGCGACAAGAGCGAAGTGGAGCCTCACGGCGCAAGGCGCCAACATCTTCAATGGTCATACCAATGTCCGTTCCACCCTTGCCAACCAAGACTACACCATGCGAATTTGGAACACTAATAAGCCCAACGCCTCGCTCAAGGTCATCTATCGCATTGGCAGTTACAAAGAGAAGAAGCGAAAAGAAGTCGACACATCCCGCATGGGTTATTAATTCACAGGAGGACAAGTGATGTAATAACTTGTGCAAAATCGAGCATTCGAACGATCGGTTGCTCGATTTCTTTTTTTTGTACTGTTCTTTGCGTGTAATGATATTTATTGTACTTTTGTAATCAGGAGACATAACACTGTTTTCCAATAAAAGAAGCAGCGAGTTTGTTGACTCTAATCAACGTTGAATAATTATCATTAATCAGTTTGCCATATGAATGATACGCATAATACCGGAACTGGGCGTTTATACAATGGCGTAGCCCGTCCGCAGTACACCCCAGAAATGATTCGCTCATTAAAGCCCGACGAGATTTTCGTCTTTGGGAGCAACCTTGGCGGCCATCATGGCGGAGGCGCTGCCCGAGTTGCATGAAGGTAAATGATTTTTGCCATAAGCATTACATCGACTTGGAAGACATCCACATCGACACCATACCACATGTGTATTTCACCAAATCGATGAACCGTGGGGCAGACTGCAAATGCTCGAACTACCCCTACAACAAGAATCTTAAGGTGCTGGAGATATACATGCGCAATTATTCCAACCCGATGTATTGCGAGTCGTCGCTGGGAGTTCAATCATCATGTCATTCAATTATGAAAAGCCACGGGCGCGAAAATGCCGAAGAACGGCAAATGCAGGCCTGGATAGATAAAGCACGGGAAATTGGCATCGAAAAAATAAACTTGGATTTTATGTATGGCATCCACGGGCAGGATGAATCGTCGATTGAAAAGGATTTACAGTTAATCAAACTGCTCCACCCTCAACAAGTGACACTTTACGAGTTGAGAACCAACATGATTCCTTCGGCGAAAACTTATCCCAAAGAAACTTTGTACGACCAATACAGTCACTATTATGACGGGCTGATTAACATGGGATACGTTGCCCGGTTTGGCCAAAACACCTTTTCAGTTGATGCCGACGACCAGGGGGTGTCCTCCTATATTCGCGAGAGAATGATCAACGGAGCGCCATACAGGGGATTTGGCATTTCAGCCCAAAGCATGTGCTCGGCAGGCGTTTCCTACAACAAAGGGAAAAACCAACCGATTCAGCACTTGCTGAATGACACATCCTACCCCGAAGAATACACCTATCGCCTGCCAAGTAACGAGTTGGCCTCGAAATACATAGCCATTTCGGCCTATAATGGTTCCTTCTCTGTCGACCGACTCAAAGAACTTTGTTATTACGACACCATAAAAGAAACTATTGATTTTTGCCTCGACAACGACTTGCTTGAACTCCACAATAACCGCGCCTACATAACGAGAAAAGGCTTCAAACACTACGGCGCAGTTTTCTCCCTGATCCACTCACCCCGATAAACCCACTGGCCGAGGCATTTACAAAATCTTGAGCGGAATGTTTGCACACCTCAAGAATTATGACGAAATTTGCCTTCAAGTTGTGCCAATAGATGATTTTTGTCGCATTTAAGCGCACCGCTAAATCACTGAAATCAACAATGCGCACGGCTTTTTGTCTTTGTTTCACCAACCAATTAATTCCGCCAACGGATTAAACTGATTGCTTTGCTTGACAAGATTAAAAACCTGGCTGCCTTCTGCATGGATAAGTACGCGTGGCTACTGTCGCTCGTGCTGAGAATCAATGTGGTGCGTCTCAACAAAGAGAGATACACGCGCAAGGTGGTGCGACGCTTCTATCGCGACAACGAGGATGAGATGTGTGGCAAGGCCCTGGAGACATCATTGTCAAGCGTCCTCACCGACAAGCAGAAGGCGAAGCAGTACAAGTCGATAATACGCACTTTTGGCTTTATGGTATTTCTGATGTCGTTCTTTACCTGCTTCCCCGAGAGCATCTGGGGGATTGTGATTGCCTGCGCCGTCGACATCGCATTCTTCCAAGCGTGCCTCTACATGGCTATGCAACGCATAATCCTGTTATACGGCACAGCCGACGACGAGCATGCCGATGAAACAAAGTCGGTACAGAAAGTCGTAGCCATCGAGAGTTCCGGGCTAATGCTGGGCAAGTACCCGCTCCTGCAGAAGATGAAAAGCGTAGTGGGATGGCTGGGGCGGCAATTGGTGAAACGCATCGGCCCCAAGTACATTGCCAAGGCTTCCCGAGCCGCCTTTATCGTGATACGCCGCCAAGGAATCAAGTGGCTCTCAATTGTCATTGCCAAGGAGAAAGTCGACATGCTCTTCAGCCTGATTGTACCCGTGACCTGCGCCCTGATTGCCGGAATCGTGTCGGTGATTATCTTCATCCCCATGTGCAGCAAACTCCGCAAGCACCTCATAGCGAACTCCACCCATCCAACCCCCCAACCGTAACCCAAATCGGTCACAAGAACGGTATTATATTATTTTTTTAGGCCTAATTATACCATAACAGTTTTGTTTTGGCGTCTTGCTGCCACTGAAATCTCGCCATAGCCCGCTATGCCTTCGATTTCACCAACAGCAATACTCTCAAAACAAATTCTGTTCTGACATAATTTCTAATGACCGATTTGGGTTAAACGCCTTGTGTGCTGATTTTAGGTGGCTTGGCGACGGCCCTCGTAGTAGTTGTAGAGGCATCGCACGGCAAGGGTGGCGGTGATGAGTTGGTGTGGCAGGTCGAGTTGCTCGCTGAGTGGTGTGGCAAGGATAAAGAGCACCAGCACAACAGTGTAGAGCAGATAAACCTTATAGAATCCTTTGCGCTTGCGCCAAATCAGCCAAATAATCAGCGGCAACGGATTGAACGGAATCAAATACCAATTCCAATGCTTGCCAAAAAGCCCCGACACAAAACTGGTGTAAATCAAGAAAAACCCCACGGCAGTAACAAGCACCATCAGTAGAATGTCAAGTGCTCGCATAGGCCATTTCAGTTTCCATTTAAACTGAGCTAAGGTGATTAACGAAACGGCAAGAAAAAGCAAGCTAAATACCCAAAAAGGAGTTACTGGCGATGCTTCAAATCTGTTTTTAAGAGGAAATATTTGTTTTTCGTCATTAATCATTGGACGGCGATTGCCATTTGCATCAACAATTTCAGCCTTTTTAATAACTTTTGTCAATAATGCAGGAGCTGCTCTTTGCTCTTGCTCCCAGAAAGCATCACTCTCTGTTCCGCCTAATGTGATACTAATAAACTCTAACCAAGGAGAAGATTTTGTCATTAATCTGAACACCTTGCCATTGTTCATCTTAAATTCTTCTGGCCATCCGTTGAAGTCAATAGTTTCATCTGTAACAACGTTTTCAATCGCCATTAGCGACACCGAAGAGCAGTTGTTTTGAAGGAGGTTGAAATGTCGCACTTCCTCATCCACATAGTCATTATCAAGCAATCGCCATAGTTCTTTCTTCTCATGAGTAGTGAGATTAAGTATATATTGCTTCACCTCGCGACCTTCTTTGTTAAATTCAGTTAGAAACTTTACCGTAGGTACTGCCACCATGTGAGCATCGGTCTTGCCAACAAAAAACTTGATAAAACCTCCCATATCAGCTTCTTGCTCAAAACTGAAGCAATAGTCCAAATTATGCACTGGGCACTCCATGCGAATGGCTGCATGGCCATAAGTAGAGTAAATTGCTTCGCCGGGAGAAGCGATGAGCAGACTGGCGGTGACGAAGTTGCTGCTGTCGGGCAGCAACGGGCCACCGTTGGTCCACGGTACTTGCGGCTGGGCCATGACAATGGCACTTGTGGCAAGCAAAATTGTTGCCACAAGTGCCATCGTAGTTGCTTTCAATCGACTAAATGTCATAGCCTGTTGGCGTTATTTCACGATTTTGGTGGCGGTGGTTGTGCCGTCGCTGTAGGTGGTGATGACGATGTTTACGCCATTCCACGGCTGCGAGGCGCGCACACCGGCCACGTTGACATACTGGCGGCTCACCGCCACGCGGTCGCCACCCACGGTGCTCACGCCAGTCACCACGTTATTCTCCTCGCTGGTAATCTGGGTCATGCTGATGGGATAAACCACATAGCCATTGTCGCCGTCGGCCTTGCGCCGCGGAGCCTGCGAGGCGCCGGCGCGCTGAATCACGACAGTGCCGGCATAGTAGTTCTCGCCATCGGCCAGAGTGACGGTGAGCCGATAGGTTCCCTCGGGCACACGGAACGAACCGGTGCTGCCGCCCCAGTATCTCAAGGTGAGAGGCGTGTTGTAGTGCTGGTCAAGCACATCCCAATAGCTGCCGCTGGCTTCTGAGCCGAAGCGACTGGCGTTGATGGCTTCCCACGATGTGCCCAACTTCTTGGTGAAACTGAAGTAATCGTAGCCGTCGCCGCTGTTGTTGGCGGTTACAATCGCGGTGTAAACGGTGCCGTCGCTGGTCTCCATCTCCACGCCCTTGTTGGTGTCCCAATTTAGACCGTTCACGGTGCCCAGCACGTACACATGGTCGTAGTCGCCGGTCTTCACCTTAATTACCGCGGGGGTCATGGCGTAGGCATGGCCGGCCTTAAGCGTGCTCATGTCCAGGCCGCCACCGCCCTGGCTTTCCAGGTAGGCGCCGTTCAGTTCAAAACTGCCCACCAACTCAGCCTGGTTCCAGTCGGGATGAGCATCGTCGTGAACCGGTGAGATGAATTTCTCACCGTCCCACTGTGCCCAAGTGATGTTAGCCATCTCCATGGGCTTGGGCTGCACGAAGAAGTAGTCCTTTTGCGAGCCCACGGTCGAAGGCTGAGTACCCTTGAAACTGGCAGGGATAAAGACATTGAGCGCGGTCGATGCGACCCCCTCGTCTTCAGTGTCGGGCAACTTGTCGAGCACAAACTCTGGGTTGGCGGTGTTCACCAGGCGACCCTTAACGCCCGTGAGGTGCTTGCCCTTCATGTCGGTGGTCAGCAAAGCCCCGGCCGGCACGCGCAGCGCAATCCAGTTGCTCTGGTCGTATTCATCGGGCACGTCGATGTTCAAGTCGTTGTTAGTGATACCGCTGGCCGTGTGCATATAGTCTACATAGTCGCCTTCCGGCATCACGTCCTTCGTAGCGTAACCATTGTTGTCCTTGGCGATAATCAACTGATCGTCGTTCACAATCTCCACCGCCGTAAGGTCAGTCACAATGTAAGTGTTCTGAGTGTCACCACTGGCCAGCAACTCCGCCAAAGTAACCTCAGGAGTCTCAGGAGTCTCTTTCTCCAACGCCACCTCGTTAGCCACGCTCAGATAGGCCTCGTTGCCGTTAACTTTGCTGAGCGCGTTACCACCGAAGACCAGTTTGCCGTCGTTGTTCACTGTCAGAGCCTTGCAGTTGCTGTAGGGAGGATCTTGGTTGGGGAAGTACTTGTCGCTGGAAATCAGTTTGTTTTCGCTGGGTACTGCACCGCTGGCTGCTGCCGTGAGAGTAGGCACCATACGGTTCTCCTCAATGTCGTTGCTTTTGGTCTCGATAACCACCGGAGTGCCGGCAGGGATGATATTGCCTGTGAGGGGCTCCATCTCGAACGTGCCAGCCGTTTCATCAAAGCTGCTCACGATATAGGGTGTCATCTGCTCGGGGTTGAACAAGATATTCCACGACGTGCGCAACGTAGTGTAATACTTGCCACCCACCTCAACCAACTTGTCGGGATCCAGCGAGAAATAATTCTCCTTAGTCTCAAGGTCCTTGTCAATGCACTCGATGTACCATTGAGATTCTGGTCTTTCACCCATAGTGATTTTTGGGGTTCCATTGTCGTCGGTAAATCTGAAGCCACCTTCGTTGGCTGTTGCGAAAGCCCAGGTATTTGTATATGTTTTTGCGTCATAAGGCATCCTCAAGAACACACCTCCTGTACTACTTGTTGGGTCGTCGGGATCAAAATCATAATATTTACTTGCTTTTGCTCCTTGGACGAAATAATCGTAGTAGTAGCGTGTGTCGTTGGGAATGCGAGCATAATAAATATCAACTATTGACCCCGCCTCATACATTACATCGTTCAAGTCATTAGTATTTAATTCGAGTGATGTAATTGATCCTCCCGAAACTAATGTCGAAGTATTACCATCATCACTAATTGCATTTAGATAATTCTTTGTAACATAATTCCTTATACGGTGGAAATTATATCCATTCTCGAAAACAGCAGTATATATTATAGTTTCGTCTGAATTATTTGCCTTATTTGTTACGGTGAAAGTGTAAGGATTCTCACGGCTGATTATCTCGCCATTTACTTCCCATCCCAAAAATTTTGTGTCATAATCAATACAATAGGCTTTAATTGTGACTTCATCCCCTAAATCATTGTCGTATTTTGAACATATAGCACGACCAAGATTCGTGTTATTTGATTTGACAGCTATCGATGCTAATATTGGTTCAAAAACAGCGTAGTAATTGAATATGTTTGAGTACGTACCGTATTGTTGAATCAATGACTTATGAGATGCATCATGGTTTGAATCACCTGACCCTTTTTCTCCATAAAAGCATCTTAAAGTAGCATTACATGCTACAGTTGCTTTGCCATCATTTTGTTCAGTTTCTGATGCACTAATTATTGAACCATCCTCTTTTGTCCAATAAAGGAATTTGAAACCAGTATTAGGAATTGCATGAAGCGTTGCATCAAGGGAATACGATTGTACATCAGAAGCATTACTTGGATGTGTGTGTGCATATTCATGATTTTCTTTTTCAGCACTATTACATGCCAATTTTGCATAAACAGTTCCAGTTTCAGGATTATCATAAACAAGCCCATCTGCTGTCTTTACCTTTGCCTTAACATATACATCAAAATTGAACCAAGAGTAATTATCAGCCCATGCATTTTGTCCTGCAAAGGCAAAGAGCATCAGAAATAGTAGCGTTTTAAATTTTAAAAAACGATTCATGATGTTGTTATTTTGAATTTTTCTTTGTTTTCTTTTTTATGTATTTTGGTGGTAGCATTGTTGCTGCCATTGTGGTTGTTGAAGAATTGTTGCGCTGCCGGGTGAGTCGGTGTGTATTGCGAGGTATGGCCTCGCATGCAGGTGCGCCATCAAGGCATTTCGGCAATTTGTCGCGCCACGGCGTTCATTTCCAGGCATTGCTCTCTTGTGATTCTCACATAACTGTTGTGGTGCGGCCATGGTGCTACGAGTAGCAACCGCCCTTGGGCGCAAGCATCAAACTGCTGTCCACCTGGCTTCCAATACTGCGAGAAGCCATTCTCAAGAATCACGATGGTTTTGAACCCGCCCTCAAAAGCGGCTCGCATCACCGCCTTCTCGGCCTTGCTGATGGCTGCCGAGATCAGCACCACTCCACTTTTAGCCATGCTCATGTATTTTTCGACCTCATGGGCTATCGCCTCCTCGGTGTCGATGCTGCGGCTGCATTGCACCACGGCCTTCTCGGGGTACTCCAGCAAGAACACATTTCCTGCGACGGCAACCTTCTGGTTGCCTATGGTAATGTCATTCTTTATGGAGAATAACTCGGGATTTTGCCGCTTAATCCACAATCTGCGGGGATTGTCCTGCAAATAATGCATCATGCGCTTCAATTGGCCCTTGCCCCGGAGAATGGTGTCTTGATAGCCGTCTTCCCATAGTGTGCCGCCTATCAGTTGGCGGGAGGCTTTATTACACCCCGCTTTGAAGCCACTAATCACCCTTCCGATGTGGTACGGCAGTTTCTCAGTAGCATAGAGAATGCCATGCAAGTGGTCGGGCATTAATTGAACGCCCATTGTCCTCACCTGCGGATAGCGCGACGAAATCTCATGCCAGCACGACAACACTTTGTGTCCGAGTTCCGAAGGAAGCAGCCACGGTTCTGGGCGGGTGTCGCCCGGGGCGTTCAACTCGCCCAAAACGCGGCGTCGTTCCAGCGTGTCAATCGTAATCATGTAGATGCATGGGCTGCTATAGTCGTGACTTGGCTTGCGGCGCTTCATGGAATAGTGCGGCACCAATCCCAATTTCTCGTGGTGTGCCTGCCACCATTCACGCCGTTGCTTATTTCGATTGTATTCCATGACTCTACACTTGTGCAAGCTGTCGCTTGCAATACAGACTGACACTTGTGCAAGCTGTCGCTTGCAATACAGACTGACGTGCTTGCAATACAGACCGACGTGCAAAATTCTTACTTCACCACTTTCTTGCCGTTGACGATGTAGATGCCGTGGGTGGGGTTGACCACTTTGCGACCCAGCAGGTCGTAGATGGCGTCATCGTTTTGGGCGTCGGTCTTAACGGTGGTGATTGCAGTGACAATCTGCTTGTTGGCCCAAGCCTTGTTGGCCGGCATATACTCGAGCGCGTTGTCGACGGCAAAGGTCATCCCATCCTGCAGGGTGAGCATGAAGTTCTTGTCGTTCGGCGTGTCGTCGTCGAAATAAGTGCCTTCGAGCATGGTCAGCAGCGGTGTCTCGGGCATCGCACGCGGAGCGCCCGACGGGTTGGCTGCGGCAAACGGCATGAGCATGTTGTCCTCGTCGTCTTGAGTAGCGCACTCGAGCAGCACAGCCTCGCCGGCTGGAATCTCGTTGTCCTCGATGGCCTCGAGTTCTGGCGTGCCGTCCACGGCTACGTTACGCACGAGATATGCAGTAACTTTGTCGGGGTTGACGATGGTGTAGTTGAAGGCGGCCTTGAGCGTGGTGTAATACTTGCCGTTGGCCTCTACAGCAGCCTCGGGGGCGAAGTAGAAGTCAGAACCGTCGATATATTCGATTTGCCACTTGCCGGCGTCGGCCAGTTCGAGCAAGTCGTCATCGCCAACGATGTCCACGTCGCCGTTCTCGCCGAGCACGAAGTAGAGTGCTGCGCGGTCAGCAATCAGGTCGCTTTTGCTGCTCAGTGCGGCATACAGTTTGCTGTCCTCGCCAAGCGCCTGTGCGGCAGCGGCCAGAACTGCGTTGGCAGCCACGCCCTCATCGGGCAATTGCAGTTTGAGGACGGCGTTGTTGTAAGCAAACTTGTCGTCGACGCTATTGGTGGGGCACAGCGTCATGTAGGCACCTTCACCAAGCGCGGCAGCCAGCGGTGCCAGGTCGAGCCCTTGCACGGCGAGTTTGTTGACCCTGTGGCCATCGGTGCCAAGTTCAAACACTGCACTGGCATCGTTGCAGGGCCACTCCAGGTCGACGGTGCTGCGCAGGCTGTGCACGCGGCGCAGGTAGGGGGCGTTGTTTTCGGCGTCGGCATTCTTGATGAAGCAGAAACCGCTCTCAAAGTCCAGGCAGGGTTCCATGAGGAACTTGATGTCGGTACCCTCGGGTGTGCCAGCCTCTAAGCGGTAGCCGAAACTGCCGTCGTAGTCAATGCCCATGTAGTGGCGGTTGCCGGGGTGCATGTGGGTTATGTAGTAATTGACAGCGGTTTGGCCGCCGGCGGCTTCGAGGATGATGTCGCGAATCTCTTCCCAGTTCTCAATCTCGGGCACGTCGACGCACAGATACACCGAGCCGTCGGCATCGCCAGTGGGCACCAAGTGAAGTTGGAACATCTCATCGAGGAACCAGGTGGGCTGGTCATTATACTCCAGCACATCCTCAATGAGGCCTTTAATCATGTCGAGAGTGGCCATCATGTCGCCACCGTCGCCGCTGAGCACGCTCAGGAGTGCTTCGCCATTGGCGTCGCGGGCGCCGTACCACACGAGCAGGTCGCTGGCATCTTCGGCTGTTTGGGCGGTAATGTCGGCTAAGTACGTATTCTGCAGTACTACGTACGTGTTAGAATACACGTTTTTAATGTTGTACACGCCTTGGTCGGGAAGGCGCGTGATTGCGCTTGCGCAGGTCACAACCATGGCAGCGAGAATCAGAGTAAAAATTTTTTTCATACCGTAATAGTTTTATAAAGTTTGTGTTTTTTGTCGATATTGTGTAACAATACTGCTGCACGTGTCGCTAACTTGCGCTCGCACAGCGGTATGTTGTTTTTCGGCGCAAATATAACCAAATTAATAATGAGTTGCCGCAGAAGAATGGTTAAAAAATGCTAATTATCAATCGAATGCACGATAACAGTAGGATAATTATCATGTTCTACGCAACCAAGCCCTAAAATAAGTTGTGCATTGTGTATTGTTTTACACTGCTATGCCGAGGAAGTGGCTGATTAGCCAGGTGCTGATGGCCATGTAGATTACCATGCCCACGATGTCGTTGGTCACGGTGACGAAGGGGCCGGTGGCGATGGCGGGGTCAATCTTCAGTTTCTCAAGCACAATGGGCACAAAGGTGCCGAACACCGAGGCGAAAATCACTACCGAGAACAGCGACACGCACACGGCCAGTGTGGTGAGGTTGGAGATTTTCATGTTGTCGGGGTCGGTGGGGAAAATCCAGTTGTAGGCCCATACCAGTCCGGCAATCAGCACGGCGTTGAGCAGCGCCACAAAGAACTCCTTGAACAGGTGCTTGCCGGCATTCTTCAGTTCCAGGCTGCCGTTAGCCAGGCCTTGCACGACGATAGCGCTCGACTGCGTGCCCACATTACCGCCGGTGCCGCCGATGAGCGGGATAAACAGCGCCATGCCGGGCAGCACGGTTTGCCACGAGGAGTCGTCGCCGTCGAGAATCATGGCGTTGGCGATACCGCCCACGATGCCGATGAGCAGCCATGGGAAGCGTGCGCGGAACTGCGTCCAGATGCTGTCGGTGGTCTCCACGTCGGCCGAGATACCCGACGCCAACTGGTAGTCGCGTTCGCTCTGTTCGCGCACCTGGTCGATGATGTCGTCGACGGTAATGCGTCCCACCAGACGGCCTATGGAGTCAACCACGGGCATGGCCACGAGGTCGTATTTCTCGAAGTCCAGCGCCACGTCCTCGATGGGCGTGTCGGTCTTCACCGAGATGGGGTCGGGCTCCATTACGTGCTTGATTTTGCTTGCGCTGGGGTTGGTGATGGTGGTTTTCAGCGGGAAGATGCCCTTGAGGCGGTTGTCGTCGTCAACGACGTAGACGTTGTAAATCTCGTCCATATCCTCGGCCTGCTCGCGCATGGCCTTGATGCAGTCGGGCATCGAGAGGTTCTCGTTGACGACAATCATCTCGGTGCTCATGTAACCACCGGCGGTGTCCTCGTCGTATTGCAGCAGGTCGACGATGTCGCCGGCTTGCTCCACGTCGTCGATTTGCTTAATCACCTCTTCGCGGTCTTCCTCGTCGAGTTCCTGAATCACGTCGACGGCGTCGTCGGCGTCCATCTGCTCGATGCGCCGCGCGATGTCCTCGTTGGGCATCAGTTCGAGCAGGTCGCCACGCTCGTCCTCATCGAGTTCTACGAGCACGTCGGCCGCCGTCTCGTCGTCGAGTTGGCGAAGGATGAACAGCGCCTCCTCGGCATCGAGGTCGCTCACCAACTCGGCGATGTCGGCGGGGTGCAGGTCTTGCAACGCCTGTTTCACTTGCGCCTCGTCCTTGAGTTCGATGAGTTCGTTGAGGTTTTGCAGTGTTTCTTTAGTAAACTCTTTCATGGCTGAAACTGTTTATTGCCGTGCCTGCTGCACTATGTTGGTTAATTCGATAAACTCGCTCACGCTCAGTTGCTCGGGGCGCTTGCCGAAGATGGGTTGCGCCAGTGCCTCGCTGTCCTTGCCCAGCAGCGGGCGCAGCGAGTTGCGCAATGTCTTGCGGCGCTGCCCGAAGCCCATCTTTACCACCGTCTTGAACAGTCGCTCGTCGCAGCCGAGGTCGGTGACGCTGTTGCGCGTGAGGCGTATCACGCCCGACTTCACCTTTGGCGGCGGGTTGAACACGTTCTCGTCGACGGTAAAGAGGTACTCGATGTCGTACCATGCCTGGAGGAGCACGCTCAAGATGCCGTAGGTCTTACTGCCCGGCGGGGCGGCAATGCGTTGGGCCACCTCGCGCTGCAACATCCCGCTGCAGCACCTCACCTGGTCCTTGTAGTCGAGCACCTTGAAGAAGATTTGCGACGAGATGTTGTAGGGATAGTTGCCGATGATGGCAAACGGCCCGTCGCCGTACAGGTCATGCAAGTTGAGTTTGAGGAAATCGGCCGCCACGATGCGGTCCTGCAGGGCCGGGAAGGCCACACGCAGGTAGTCCACACTCTCGCTGTCGAGTTCCACCACCGTCAGGTCGTGGCCGGCGCGCATCAGGTACTGCGTGAGCACGCCCATGCCTGGCCCTACCTCCAGCAGGGGCAACTCGCGGCAGCCGGCCATGGTGTCGGCGATGCGCTCGGCCACCGTGAGGTCGGTGAGAAAATGCTGTCCCAAAGATTTCTTCGCTCTAACTTGCTGCATATTCACTCTATCGGTTTAGGCCCGCCGGGGGCGGGTAGACACAATTTTTTCGCAATAATTTCGCTGTTGCGCAAAAAGTGCGTACCTTTGCACAATGCAAAGTTACGGCGAATGTCGAGAAAAAGAAAATTATTCGTGCCGTAAATTTGTACTTTGGGCTCTTTTGAGGGCATTTTTTAACTTTTTAGACTATTTTGGGTGTGAATAAATACGTCTCGGCACTGATAAAGTATGGCATCCCGCTGGTGGTGAGTTTGGGGCTTGCGTGGTTTTTGTACAACAATGTTGACCTGGAAGCCATCAAGACCAGCCTTAAGCAGGACGTGAACTACTGGTGGTTTGTCCCGGTGGCTGTGATAACTATCTTCAGCCACGTGTTTCGCGCGTTGCGCTGGCGCCTGCAGTTGCGCGCCATCGGCATCAATCCGCCGCTGCTGGCCCTGGTCAACAGCATCTTCGGCACCTACTTCGTCAACCTGCTGTTTCCGCGGCTTGGCGAGGTGTGGCGCACCGGCTACATAGCGCGTCGCGAGCGCGCCTCGTTCTCGCAGGTGCTCGGCTCGATGGTGGGCGACCGCCTGAGCGACACCGTGACGGTGGCGCTGCTCACCGTGGTCACCTTCTTCCTGGCGCAGGATGCCTTTATGAAGTTCCTGGCGCAGCGCGGTGACGGTGGCGACGGCTATAGTCTGTGGGTCATCATAGCCTTTGTGGCGCTTATGGTGGCGGGCCTGGCCATGCTCGTGTGGCTCTACCGCACGCCGCGCACTACCGGCCTGGTGGGCAAACTGCGCGGCATCGTGCACGACCTGTGGGACGGCCTGGCATCCATCGCCCGCATGCGCGGCAAGTGGTGGTTTGTGCTCTACACCATCTTGATTTGGGGTTGCTACTTCATGCAACTTTATGTTGCCGCCAAGGCGTTCACCTTTACCAAGGACTTGGGCGTGGTGCCCCTGCTGGTGCTCTTCGTGCTCAGTTCGATAGGCATGGCGGTGCCCAGCAATGGCGGCCTCGGGCCCTGGCAGTTTGCCATCATCTTCGGACTGTCGCTCTACGGCGTGGGCGCGTTTCCGCCCAGCGTGCCCTACGACGCGCAGGCATCGGCATTCTCGTGGCTCGTGTGGGGACTGCAGCAACTGCTGCTCATCGTGCTCGGCATCTGGGCTTTTGCCTGCATAGCACTCGAGCGAAACCGTCTTCCCAAGCCCGAAAACGAAACATCAACAACACAAGAATAATCACACGTCATGGACGACAATTTTAAAGACTATTTCACTGAGCAACAGGAGCCGGAGTCAAAACCCGCACATGTGGAGACTCCACAGGAGCGCGAAGACCGCGAGATTGCCGAAAGCACCATCGAGCGCCGACACAGCACCATGCGGATGCTGCTGGTCACCGCCATCGTGCTGCTGGCAACCTTCCTGTTCTGGTGGGTATGGAACCGATATTATCATGTCTACAGCGAGGGCGTGGAGCACGGATGGGTGATGAAGGTGGTGAACGAGGGCACAGTCTTCAAGACCTACGAGGGCGAGTTGCTGAGCGAGCGCTATGCCGCCGACACCATCGCGCTGACAAGTTTTTTCCACTTCACCATCACCGACGACAGCGTGGCGGCGCAGACCAAGCGCCTTGAGGGCTCGGGCGTGCGTGTGGCTGTGACTTATCAGGAGTACAAGGGCGTGTTGCCCTGGCGCGGCAGTAGCCGCTTCATCGCAACGCAGGTTGCCGTCGACGCAACAGCCCCCGACACCACCCGCATAGCCAAGCACTATCCCTACAACCCCACACGCTAACCCAGCACCACACACAGTACACAGGGCGGCATCCCCAACACGGAGATGCCGCCCTGCATTATATTAGCCTATCTATACCTTAGTTTTTGTCGAGGATGGCTTTGACACGGGCCACGATGGTGGCGGGGTCGATGTCGGCGAGGCAGTGATAGTCGCCGTGGCGGCAGGGCTTGTTGCCAAACACCGAGCAGGGCCGGCACGGCAGGTCGAGTTGCACGGCGTTTGCCGGGTCTTGCTTCCAGCCCATGAAGCCGCAATAAGGATGCGTGGCTCCCCATACGCTCACCACCGGTGTGCGTGTCAGCGAGGCCAAGTGCATGTTGGCCGAGTCCATCGACACCATCGCGTCGCACTGGCGCAGCACGGCGTACTCGTCGGTGAAGCCATGGTCGATGCCCGCCAGCGACACTGTGCGCGGGTGGCTCTCGGCCAGTTTGGCCAGCGCTTTCTTCTCTTTGTTTCCGCCCCCGAACAAGATGATGTTCACCCGCTCGTCGCTTGCGAGCAACTGCTCGATGACTCGCTCGGTGAGCGTCAGCGGATATTCTTTGCCGCGATGCTGCGAGAATGGTGCCACAGCCACCCATTTCTCACCGGGAGCCTTGGCTGGCAGCACACTGGTCTTTGCTGCGGTGAAGCCTTCGAAGTTGTCGTCGGCAGTGAGCCCTAAGGCGGCAAAAACGGCGGCATAGCGGTCGTGGGTGCTCGTGAGTTGACGCTTGTCCTGGCCGCTCACCAGACGGCGCTTATCGCCACGCCCTTTGTCGATGCGCGCCACCGGCACACCGTGCAGGCGCATCGACGCGCCCAGGACCCACGAGCGGATTACGCTGTGCAGGTCGGCAACGGCATCGATGTCGTAGGTCTTGCGCAACTCACGCGCCAGCCTGATCATGCCCGGCACGCCCTTGTAGTCTTTGGTGACATCCACGCCCTTGACCACCAGGTTCGACGGCCGGTCGTAAAACACGTTGGCCGTCCATTTGCGAGTGAGCATAATGAAGCGCACGTCGCTGTGCGCGCGGCACATAGCGTACAGCACGGGCACGGCAATAGCGATGTCGCCCAGAGCCGAGAAGCGTACCACCAGCACGTTGCGCGGCGTGCTACTTTTTGTTGCCATACAGCACGGGGTTTGTCGACGGGTCGTTGTACATCTTCATCTGCCGGTACACTTTCATGTATTTCCGTCCGGCGGCGATGTCGTCAAGCAACTGGTCGATTGCCGTCGACAGGTCGATGCGCTGCTCGAGCAGCACGTCGAGTTTGGCCTGGCACTTGGCGCGGTGCTCGGCGCTGGCATCGCTGCGGTTCACCTGCTCGCGCATATGGTAGATCTTCAGCGCCAATATCGACAGGCGGTCGATGGCCCACGCCGGGCTCTCGGTGTTGATGGTGGCATCGGGCAGCACGGCCACGTCGGCATATTTTTCGCGAAAATATGTGTCGATGTCCTCAACCAGGTCGGTGCGGTCTTGGTTCGAGCGGTCGATGCGGCGTTTCAGGGCCAGCGCAGCCACCGGGTCGATGGCCGGGTCGCGGATGATATCCTCGAGGTGCCACTGCACGGCGTCGATCCAGTTTTTGCGCCACAGACTGGCCTCGATGGTGCCCGCCTCATAGGGGCATGCCACCTGAGCGTCCACGTCGTCGGTGACGTGATACAATGCCACTGTGCTCTCAAATATTCTGTTGCATAGTTCGATAAAACTCATGTAATAAACAATTTAATTGGTGAAACGAAAATCGTGCGGTCGCCGATTGCGCTGTCAAAGTTTTTTGCGGGCGTCCTCGATTTTTTCGTTCGATTTCATGATTTGCTTATTAGCCTTTTCGATTTTTTTAGCCGCTTTCTCGGCCTTTTTGGGGTCGGGGTTGGCCACGTCGACCTGTGCCTTCTCGATGTCGCGTTTTGCCTTCTCGATGTTGCGGTTCTCCTGAGCGATGGTCTTCTTGGCGTTCTCTCTGCGCTCAGCCTCTTTTTGAGCCTTCTTGGCTTCTTTCTCGGCCTTCTTTGCTTCCTTCTCTTGCTTCTTGGCCTCCTTCTGAGCCTTCTTGGCCTCTTTTTCAGCCTTCTTGTGCTCCTCGCGCAGTTTCTTCTGCTCCTCGAGTTGCTTCTTCTCGGCCTCGCGGGCTTTCTTCTCGGCCTCACGAGCCTTCTTTTCGGCCTTCTTCTGCTCCTCAAGTTGCTTCTGCGTGAGTTGCGTCTCGGGGGTAACAATCTGAGGTTCAGTGGTCAATGCTACTGCTGTGCCGCCCACCAGCATAGCGATGAGCAGGCTTAAAATCAGTTTCTTCATATTGCAATGTATTTTAGCGTTAATAATTCCGATTATGGGTCATGCCATGGGACAATGCCCCTGTTGCACAACCGTCAACCGCAAAAGTATACATTTTTTTCGACACATGCAAAAATTGCACCCGAAAGCCCCCTGAAAGCCCCCCGAAAGCCCCCTGAAAGCCCCCCGAAAGCCCCCCGAAAGCCCCTCGAAAGCCCCTCGAAAGCCCCCGCCGCCTCACCTGCGTCCCCCATCCTCCCAATTCCAAAATGAACAAAAGGGGACGGTTCTTTTTTATTCACTTTTTCCGCTAATATGTTGCAGTACAAACTAATATATTTTTGATAAAATCAAAAATGAATAAAAAGGGACGGTTCTTTTTTGTTCATTTTTTGGGTTATCTTTGAAAATTTAACTACCTTTGCGGTATTATTTGTTGAACACTTTAAATAGTTATTGTTATGTCTCGACGACCAAGAATACCCAGCACCACTGGCATTTACCACGTGATGCTGCGTGGCATAAATCGTGAAACAATTTTTTTTGACGACATTGACTTCTTGAAAATGGAGAAGATTTTACGTTCTCTTTCCAAGCCGGTCGACGGTTCTGGTAATCCCAAGCCACCCATTTGTAAAATTTTTGCTTACTGTTTGATGACTAATCACTTGCATTTGCTTATTGCGGAACAGTCGGAAAATATAAGTTCAATTGCTAAACGTTTAGGTGTGCCGTATGCGATGTATTTCAACAAGCGTCGTAAAAGACATGGCCCGGTGTTCGAGGATCGTTTCCGCAGTGAGCCAGTAAATGATAGTGATTATTTCATCACCTTGCTACATTACATACATTATAATCCAGTTAAGGCTGGCATGGTGCTAAAACCGGAATGGTATAAGTGGAGTAGTTGGCACGAGTATGAATTGCCTGATGATACTTATGAAAAGGGTATCTGTGTTCAGGACATTCCATTTGACAATTTGAGCAGAAAGCAGGTGCAAGACATCGTTTTGAATGGTGTCGCACCTGAGGATATCATGGCAAGCGTAGATAAGAAAAGATTAGATGACGAAGAAGCAGAATCAATTCTCAAATCGCTTGCTACAAAAGCATATGGAACCACCAACCTGAAAGAGTTGCCAAAAGTGGAACGGTTGGCTCTCACTGTCAAGGCGCAAGAATTTGGTATTACATACAGGCAACTAATAAAGTATCTTGGTGTCAATCAGTCGGCAATTTACCGAAAACGCCTCCAACTAAAAAATATATAAAAGTTAAGGTGTAAAGAACAATTCTCCTGCTGCATCAGTTCTCGCCTAAGAGACAAACAAAAGTGAGCAAAACGTGTTGTTTTTGTTCACTTTTTCTTTAGGCTATTATTAGAAAAGGGGACGGTTCTTTTTTATTCACTTTTTCCACTAATCTATTGTAGTACAGTCTAATATATTTTTAAAAAAATCAAAAATGAATAAAAAGGGACGGTTCTTTTTTATTCATTTTTCTGTGAGCCGCGTTTTGGACGGACTTTACTCAGGTATTTACGGCCTTTACTCCACTACGCGCCTGGCGCGTCCCTACAGGTTTAAACAAAAAGGACAGCGTTCTTTTTGTTCACTTTGGTTAGTGGGGAGGGAGGCGGTGTTAATTGTTGTTAAGGGCTGTTTACATCTGGGAGGGTTGGTCGTTATTATAGCAAAGTGAAAGACGATAATAATGACGAGAGAGCAATTTGAGCCGATGGCAAAGTGTTGGCGCCTGCGTGCCTATCAGGTGGCACAGGCATTCGGCATAGCCGATGAGCAAGCCGACGACATCGCCCAAGAGACGTTGCTCAAATTGTGGGCCATGCGCGACGACCTGGAGCGTTACCGCTCGGTGGATGCCCTGGTGGTGGTTATTGCCAAGCACATAGCCATTGACTACAGTCGTCGCAAGCCGCTTGTGAGGCTTGACGAGGCATCGGCACAACTGCCGATTGCCGACAATCAGGCCGATATCAACATTATCGATGAGCAGGAGCAACAATGGTTGCTCAGTCGCTTGTCGCAACTGCCCTCGCGCCAGCACCAGGTGCTGATGCTCAGGCAGGTGGAAGGACGCAGTTACGAAGAGATTGCCGCGTTGCTGGGCATCGAGCCCACCTCGGCGCGGGTGATACTGTCGCGAGCGCGAAAGTGGCTGCTGAAACAATATAAAGAGCGGGAGCAAAACATTAATTCCGACAAATGAGATGACGACCGAAACTAACGAAAACGAATGGATGCGCGTGCACCGATTGCTGGAGCAATTCATGGACGGCGAGACCACACTCGACGAGGAGCGCTACCTAGGCGAGTGGTTACGCAGCCACGAGGTCGACGAGACGCTGCGGCCCTACAAGCAGATGTTTGCCTATTTCGACAGCGGCATGACATCGGCGAAGGTCCCATCGCCCCCACGCCGCGCCTTGCGCCACATGTGGTGGAAACCTGCCGTGGCGGCAGCCTCGCTGGCTGTGCTTGTGGGCTTGGGCATAACGATGACGAACTTGCTGCCGGTCGACGATGAACCGCTTGCATCGTCAACTACGGCCAGTGTCGACGCCATTGCGTTAGTCGACACCCTGCCGACGCCCCAGCCAGCACTGCTGACGCAGGCCGCCGCACCTGCGTCACGGCAACATCGTGCCGAGCAGCGGCGAGGACAACAGGCGGCACGCCCCTTAGCTGACAGTCGCGAGTCACGCTTGGCCAAGAAAAGCGACAGCATCGAGGTGTTGCACACCGAGGCCTCGCTCGAACTGGCCAACAGCGAGTACATCGCCGAGCAGATCGACCTTCAACAACAACTCTCGCAACTGCGCATGCAGTCGCAATTGCGCGCCGGGCAGCGACAAGTGAGCGTCAGTCTGCCCTGCCAATGATTTTTAGATTTCACAATTCCAATAAAAAATAACCTACAATGAGAATAATCACTTTACTGCTGACGGTGCTCACGCTCACCTCAGCAATGGCGCAATCACACGTGCAGGAGGCCATCGACCGCCTCAAGAGCGACAATGTGCTGAAAATGCAGCGCTCAAGTATCTCAAACAAAAACAATCACCGCATCGGTTTGCTCGAGATTTACACATTTGACACCCTTGACGACGATGACCTCGCCATGATGCTTCAAGCCTTTGCCGACGATCGCGTTGACGCATATAATTATGTTTGCCACAACAGTGGCGAGCCACGGCAGCGCTATGCCATCTATTACGACGAGTCGAATAGTATCGTTGTGGGAAAGGATGAAGACGACAACTACTTGCTGCTCAGTGTTGTGGATCCTGGCGACAGTGATAACAAGTATCGTTATTGCTACGTGATGGAGTGGGCGCAGAACCGCGACAATATCGCGAGCGGCCGCGTCATCAAGACCTACGCACCCAAGCCCCAGTCACGTAGCGCACAAGTGCTGTTGCAGGGCCTGGAAAACGACCTTAACGAGATAGATGTGTATTCCGACAGCACGCTATTGAAATCGCTTGGCGTGCTGATGAGTGGATCAGACGGGGAAAATTCGTCGACTTTTGAACTCGGAAACGGCAAAACGGGCTTTGTGTGGAGGTCGAACCACGACGATGCCGACGATGCCGACGAGGTGGAGTGGCTCACCTCGTTCAACCACTACCGTAACGCCTTTTTAAAAGCGGCCAAGAAGAAACGCAGTTCGGCCACATCTTACGCCTCGTCGATTCTAAAATTGTGTAAGACTGCCGACAGCACCCCGCTCACCGCCGGCGAACGGGAACTCTGCCGCAAGTCGATTAAAGAAATGCAAAAGGCCACCGACGACAGTTTCATCAAGGGCCTACTCGACGAAGCCCTACACTACCTCAAATAGCACCCACACCTTTCAAAGCACAAAAAGGGCGTGCCCACCATCCGACAAATCTAACTGGTAGGACTTGTCGGATGGGGGCATTCTGTTTATATGGGGATGGGGCAATGGGGGGTATAAAAAAGCGAAAGTGCACTTTTTCACAAAAGCACACTCTCTCTCATAACCAAAATTCAAGTATAATTATTCTGCTATTACCTCATAAATCAATTACACGGTGCAAAGTTAGATAAATTCAGCAATATGGCCAAATTGTGGGGGCAAAAAAGTGTTTGATTTGCGATTTTTAACACATCTTTGGCTGTCGCGGGCTGTCGTTATGTGATGTTGTTGGCTGTCGCAAATGTTGATATATCTCAATAAATCACAAAGATGCCCAACTGGGGGTGGCAAAAGTGCGCCGCATTGACAAAAAATGTGTACTTTTGCATTGATGAAGAAAAAAACCATGCTCGAGTTGCACCGCATCGACGCCCATCAGTTTCGGGAGGCCGAGAAGATGCGTGTGGCTGTGGTGCTCGACAATGTGCGCAGTGAGATGAACGTGGGCAGCATATTCCGCACTGCCGACGCCTTTGTGGTGGAGCGGGTGTGCCTGTGCGGCATCACCGCTGTGCCGCCGCGCCCCGAGATTCACAAGACCGCGCTTGGCGCCGAGGATACCGTGGCGTGGACGCGCCATGCCACCGCGCTCGAGGCCGTGGCGTCGCTGCGAGAGCAGGGCTACACGATATGCAGTGTGGAGCAGGTGCACGGCAGCGTGAGCCTGGAGCGCTTCACCGTCGACCCCGCGGCGCGTTATGCGCTGGTATTCGGCAACGAGGTGAAAGGCGTGGCGCAAGACGTGGTCGACAGCAGCGACTGCTGCATCGAGATTCCGCAGCGAGGCACCAAGCACTCGCTCAACATCGCCAATTCGGTGGCCATTGTGCTGTGGCATTTCTTTCAGCGCATGGCTCTGGGTGGGTGATGGCATGGTTGTTGCATGACATACCGCAAACAATGACTTAAAAATTGAAGAAAATGAAACTCTTAGGAAACATCATTTGGTTTGTGTTTGGTGGCATTGAGATTGCCATTGGTTATGTCATGTCGAGCCTGGCCATGATGATTACCATCATAGGCATCCCCTTCGGCCTGCAGACAATCAAGTTGGCGTCGCTGGCGTTGTGGCCGTTCGGCAAGAAGGTCACTCGCAAGCCCACCAGCGGGTGCCTGAACACGCTGATGAACATTATTTGGTTCTTTGTGGGCGGTCTGCCCATCGCCATCAGCCACTGGCTGTTCGGCTTGTTGTTTTACATCACGATCATCGGTGCTCCGTTTGGCAAGCAGCACATGAAGTTGGCTCACATTGCCCTCACGCCGTTCGGTCGCGAAATCACACCGGCATAAGATTTTCAAGGTTGCCGGGAAAGTAAATAATGATGAAAAAGACACTTTTCGCACTATTGCTGCTACTGCTCGCCACCGCGCAGGCCTGGGGTCAGAACGACCTGCTTGCCGCCAAGCGTGGCGTAGTGCCCGGCGGCTACAACTTTTGGGTGTACACACCCGACCCCGAACTGGTGATGCCCGGCCGCCTGCCGGTCATCATCTTTCTGCATGGTGCCAGCCTGTGTGGCCATAACCTGAGCCAGGTGCGCCGCTACGGCACTCTCGACGCGATAGAGAAGGGCATGTATCTGCCCGCCATCGTGCTTGCGCCGCAAAACCCCGGCGGCGCGTGGAATCCGCGCAAAATCAACGATGTGCTCGAGTGGACCAAGAAACACTACCAGGTGGACACCACACGCGTCTACGTGCTCGGCATGAGCCTGGGCGGCTACGGCACCATGGACATGGCGGGCACATATCCCGACAAGATTGCCGCCGCCATGGCGCTGTGTGGCGGCTGTTACCTCAAGGACCAGACCGGGCTGGGCCGCCTGCCGCTGTGGATTATCCACGGCACCGGCGACCGCGCGGTGGGCATCCGCGAGTCGAAAGTGGTGGTTAACGCGCTGCAGGCGGCGCACCTCGACAAGCGTCTGCGCTACGACTGGCTGCCCGGCGCTTCGCATGGCGCGCTGGCACGTATCTTCTATATGAAGGACACCTACGACTGGCTCATGGCGCACACCCTGCGCGACAAGAACCGGCCCGTGAACCGCGACCTCGACATCACGCAGACCTACATGTCGAACGCCTATCGCGAGATGATGAAACGCGAGTCGCCCCTGCGTGTCGAAAATTGAGAAAATAGCATGCTACAACCTTATTTAGTCGAAGGGCGCATCGAGGCCGGCTGCGACGAGGCTGGTCGCGGCTGCCTGGCCGGTCCGGTGACCGCCGCCGCCGTGATTCTGCCGCCCGACTTCCATAACGAACTGCTCAACGACAGCAAGCAACTCACCGAGCGTCAGCGCGACAAGTTGCGCCCCATCATCGAGAGCGAGGCCGTGGCGTGGGCCGTGGCGATGGTGTCGCCCAAAGAAATCGACCGCATCAACATCCTGCGTGCGTCAATCACGGCGATGCACCGCGCCATCGACGCCTTGACGGTGCGCCCCGAAGCGCTGCTCATCGACGGCAACCGCTTCTACCCCTACCACGACATTCCGCACACCACCATCGTCAAGGGCGACGGCAAGATGATGAGCATCGCTGCCGCCAGCGTGCTGGCAAAAACACACCGTGACGAGTTCATGCGCAACCTCGCCACGGAATTTCCTCAATATGGCTGGGACCGCAACAAGGGCTATCCCACGCGCGACCATCGCGCCGCCATCGCCGCCTATGGCCCCACGCCACACCACCGCATGACCTTCCAACTGCTGGAACAACCCACCCTCTTCGACAACCTGGATTAAAGCCCTCGAAAATCAAAGGGCAGGCATTATACAGTGTGCATTATACAGTGTGCACTCTCTTAATCATGGTCGGGTGCAGGTGCTTTGTGGTCAAGAAAATGCATGCGAAATAATTCTTCTTCGTGCTCGCGAAAAGTTCTGCCACTGCGCAAAATGAAGTTTCGGTAGGCCGATGTCTCGCATAGTTCCTCGTTCGATGTGTCAAGATTTTTGCAACCATCGATGGCGGTGCGGTGTAGCATGACCGGCATGCCATAGCCGCAGAAAAACTCTCTGACACCACTATTGGCAAAGGCATACTCGTAGGCAATGACAACAAAATGGGTAAAGCTTACCTTCGTCAAATTCTTGCAGTTGTAGAAGCCGAATGGCGCCACGCCTCGGACATCTATGTCCCCAATATGGTTTGGGACAACAACCGTGCCACGCACTTTGTCTTTGTCGCAAGTGAGCACTCCCATCATATTGTCAGCGACAAACACGGTTATCTCTTCCTTGTTCTTTTCATCAGTATAGATTGAGAGAGAACAGAGCATATATTCCTCCTCAAAGTATTCCTGTATCGTGGTCGTCCATTGCGCCACATCTTCCCAGACATACTTGTCGAAGTGAACCGACAGCACAATGCGCAGACGTTTCTTCCCTTCTACCTCATGCAGATACTTGTCGCCTGCTGCCAATGCTGGTTCCTGTTGACACCATCCATGCTCTTCAATCTCCTCGGTATATTCTATTATATGCGGCATGATTTTGTATAAGATAAAAAGTCAAACATTAAACAACACCAATCCCTATGGGTGCTTATTCCAATCCAAGGCACAAAGTTAATGATTTGTTTCCATTCCTAATGACCGAATTGGGCTAAAAGAGGAAAAAGCGACTTACCGCCGAGTAAAAATGAAAAATACTCGACGGTAAGTGGTTATTTTGCGCTTTTTGAAATGAAATGTAGTGGCTTACTTGCCCAGGAGGATGTTGATGAGCATGTTTAGGTCGTTGCCGTCGATGTCACCCTGGCCGTCAACGTTGGCGCGGCCGTCGAATGTGTCGGCGCTGGTCTTGCCCAACACCACGTTAATCAGGTCGTTGAGGTCGTTGCCGTCGACACTGCCGTCGCCGTTAACGTCGCCCGGTATGGTTTGCAGCACAAATTGGAACCAACCCAGTTTGCACGTGGTGCTGCGGTTGCTGCGCAGGCGCAGGCGGTGCTTGCCGGCGGTGAGTTGGATGTTTTGGATGGTATGCGTTTTCCACTTGCTGTCGATGTCGCTGTCGCCGTTGGCTGTAGTGGGCAGGTTGGACTGGGCCACCACAACGTCGTCGACGATAACGTTGATTTGCGGAGCATAGAGGAATTTATAATTGGTGTTTCGCAGCAGCATCGAGTATTTGCCGGTAGTGGGCACATCGATAAGATAGTCGGTGAAGGAATACACGTCAAACGAGTTGAGTTGCAGTTTCACGTCGCTCTCAGTGTCGGTGTTCAAGCCGATGGTGATGGCGCTGCTGTAGACATAGTCCTTTGCGGGAATCACGTCGGTGGCCCGCCAGTAGTATGTGGTGTCGAAAGCCGACATGTAGGTGTAGATTTGTCCGGCGCCGCTCAGTGTGCCGATGGGCGGCTGGTGTGTAATCACGTTGGGCGTGATGAGCAGTCGGTAGTAGGGTACTGAGTTGGTGCCTTTAGCCTTAAACCATGCGTAGCGATACACATAAGGGCTGAGTTCCAGGTCTTGGATTTTCAGAGCCATGGCGGCTTGCTGCGATAGCGAGTCGACGTTGCCCTCCCACGAGCAGAACTCGGTGAGCCACACCTGCTTGCCATATCGCTTGGCAAAGTTTTCCACGTAGTTAATTTGTCCGACGTTGCTGTTCATGTAGCAGTGCAACGCCAGATAGTCGAAGTGTGCTTCGGGATAAGCCGCGAGGAAGGCGTCCATCCATTCGTTTGGCTGATAGACCTTGCCGTCGCTTAGAGCCTCGCCCGAGTAGTTGAGAGCCGGTGCCACAAGCTTGAGGTTGAAGTCCTCGGCGATTTTTTCAACGATGGGCCACAGTGCTGCCGCGCTGTCGGGGGTCATGTTGGCCTGCGCTCTGAAGTTGGGCTCGTTGTATCCCAGCAGGTATTTCACGCCCGGATGCTCGGTGAGGTAGGCCCGCAGGCGCGCCTCGTCGAAGTTGGCGCTCCAAATCATCGGCACATATTCCATGTCGGTGCCGGGGCCCACAACGCCAGCAATGGGCGAGTTGGGCAAGTTGCCCCAGTTGTAGAACCAGGTGACACCGCGAGCCAGCGAGTTGATTTCCTCGGCCCGGGTGAAGTTATTCTCGCTCACACCGCGCTTGTAACTGCGAGGCGGTTGTGCCACCAGTCCCAGGGTTACCAGTGCCAGCATGGTAAAGATAATCGCTTGCTTGTTCATCGTTCAAAAAAATAGAAGTAAGTAATGAGGGAAAAAAAGAGCAGGGTGGGGTGCGTCCCACACCCTGCTCGTTAAAGAGTGAGTCTTACTTGCCCAGCAAGATGTTGATGAGTGCGTTCAGGTCGTTACCGTCGACGCCACCTTGGCCATCAACGTTTTCACGGCCGCCGTGGTCGTCATTGTCCTTGCCCAGCAAGATGTTGATGAGCATGTTCAGGTCGTTACCGTCGACCTCGCCACTGCCGTCGACATCGCCCGGCTTATTCTCAATGATGCGGTTCATATAGAGTTGCATGTCATTGAGGAAGAGCGACATCACATACTTGCCAGCGGGAGCCTTGATTGCCTGGCCGTTGGTATAGGTCAGCGAGATGGGCTCACCATCCATTTCCGGAGTGAACAGGAAGTCGCCCTCGCTCACTGCGCCGAAGCGGTAGGGAGCGATGTCGCCCCAAGGATCGTTGCTCTCGGGATCGGCGAGTTTGGTGGTGAAACTGAAGTAACTGTAGCCCTCGTAAGCGTCAACCAGGTCGATTTCGATGTCATAGATGCCATCTTCGAATTTCTCCATCAATGTGCCCACTGAGGGATCCCAGTTGCCAACCACGTTACCCAGGATGTACACATCGGGATCTTCGGCGGGTTCCTCAACCCACTCGCCAGAGATGACCAGAGTCATGGGATCGGGATCGAGAGTGATGGTCCAAGTACCAGCCACGGGGATTTGGAGGTTCATGCCGCCATCTACCTGCATGTTGATAGGGATGCCATTCTCAACTTGCTCCTTGGTGACAATGAAGTTGCCGTCGCTGTTAGCGCCAATCCAGTTGCCCTCGCCGTCGCGCAGTTTGAACTCAGCGCCGGCATCCATAGCCTGGGTGATGGTGTACTTGCCATCCTCGCCCTTGGTCATTTCAACCTGGGTCTCTTGGTCCCAACCGTTGAACGAGCCAATCAGGTAGTAAGCGGGTTCCTCAACCTCAATAGTGTTGTCCTTGTAGAAGAAGATGTTGTCGATTTCGAGTTTTGTGCCTTGCACACCACCCGAGAGAATCCACAGGAAGTTGTCGACATAATTGGTGATGCCACCCTTCTCCTCGGGGAAGACAATGCCGCCGGGAGCCACTTGCTTGAGCACGCTGTAAGGGATGTCGTAGTAGTACCACTCGCCATCGCGGGGGAAGTCGCCCAGCACTTTGTAGGTTTTGCCGTTATCGACAAATGCCGTGCCGCCAACGGTGAACGCTGCCTTACCAAAGCCAAAGGCGTGGCTGACGTTGTCGGTGCTTCGGATAGCGAAGTGGAGCACGTAACTGTCGTCGAGGAAACTAAAGTCTACTCCATTGTCGTCGATGAAGCCCAGTCCGCTCCAGCCTTCGGATGTCACCTCGAGAGCGATGTGGCTCTCTTCCATGCCGAACGAGTTGATACCGCTGCCGTCGATGCCGACATAGGTGCCCTCCCAGACATACAAGTGACGATTCACGTCGTTCACGCCCAGGTCAAGTTGGATGCCGAGTTGATCCATAGCCTCAAACACGCTGCCACTCACTGCGATGGGCACAAAGTTGCTTGCCTTGCCCCAATCGAAGGTGGGAATTTGTTCAAGGTCCTCGTTTTCATACAGAGCCTTGGTGACAAACTGTGCGCTTGCCATGCTGGCCACTGCCAGCAGCATTGCTGCTAAAGTAAAGAATTTTTTCATTGTAAAACTGTTTTTTTAAAAAAGTGAATATAAAGGATTAATTCATTTTCGTAAGCAGTAATCATTCTTTGTCCCCATCGGGACTATTGAATGTGTTGCATGGTCGAGGCGCGATTCGATGCAGTGGAACATCGTTTTGAACTCAGAATATAAAAACACGCGGTGTTCTTCGAGTCATCGAAGCACGCTTCGACCGTGCAACCCAGAGTCCAGGTAAAACCTGGGTTAATATCCAGGATTCTGACTGATGCCACTCAGCAGAATTTCATCACTCGGTATAGGCATTAGTTCATGCTTGCCCACTTGGAATGCTGCCGCCTCGGCTCGTACCTCGGGTGCTTCTTGAGCGAAGTAGGCATCCATAGTTTGCTTTGCTATGCCCCATCGCAGCAGGTCGAACCAGCGGTGGCCCTCCATGGCCAGTTCCACGCGGCGCTCATGGCGCACGGCGGCGCGCAGGTCGTTGGCGTTGTCGCCGTAGGTGACCGTGGCGCCCTGAATGGTGGCGCTATAGGGGAAGGCGGGAAGGCCAACGCGGCTGCGCACACGGTTCAGAGCCAATTTGGCTGCCGGCAGGTCGCCAAGTTCGACGCACGCCTCGGCATACATCAGCAGCACGTCGCTGTAGCGAATCACCTTGTTGTTGATGGGCCCGCGAGTGTGGTGCGTAAGGTTGTAGTAAGGCATGGTGACCGTGGTGCCGTCGGTGTACATGGCATACTTGCGGTTGTGCAGGTAGTTGCCCTGATAGTTGATTACGTTGCCGCCGGCATCCTCGATTTGCTGCTCGGTGGGGTTGAGGATTGTGGCGTCGCGCCGCGGGTCGCCCTCCTCATACTCGTTGTAGAGGTTCCACGACGGGCGGTCGAAGCCCCAGCCCTCCTGGCTGAAGAGCGTGGTGCGCGGGCGCTGCATAATCACCACGAAGGTGCCTAAGGTGAAGCCCTCGCCCTCGCCGTAGTCGCTGCGGCCGTCCTCGGTATACTGGATTTCGAAGACGCTTTCCTTGCCGTTCTCGCCGGCCAGCAAGAACTGGTCGAAGTAGTTGGGCACCAGGTCATACTCGTTGGTGCTCATAATCTCCTCGCCCCATTTCTTGGCCTCACGATAGGCCGCTGTGGCGTCGCCGCCCTCCTGCGCCAGGAATCCGGCGCGGTACAGGTTGGCCTTGAGCAGCATGGCCTGTGCGGCACCGCGTGTGGCGCGGCCCATGTCGTCGATAGGATACTTCGACTTGAGCGGCAGCACCTCGACGCAGGCCTCCAGGTCGCGGATGATGAATTGCAGCGTGGCGTCGCGCGTGGCGCGCTCTTGGTTCCACTGTGCGCTGCTCTCCACCACATAGTCGATGAGCGGCATGCCGCCGTACACCCTCACGAGCCTGAAGTAGTACATGGCGCGCAAGAAGGTTGCCTCGGCGATGAGGCGGTCCTTGAGTTCCTGGGTAAAGGAGTCGTCGAGGGCCAGGCCGTTGACGCTCTCGATGGCCAGGTTGGCACGCTGCACGCCCTGCCACTGAGCGCGGAAGAAGCCCAGCAGCAACTTATTGTTGGTGTTGGTCTTGAAGTTCTCCATGTCGTAGGCATCGGCCATATCGCTCAGGTTCTGTCCGCCCTTCAGAGCGTCGTCGCTGACGATGTCGCCAATGAACCACTCGGAATAGTAGGTCGTTGAGTTGCCATACTCCCACATCAGCGGCACGTAGGCGGCGTTGACAACCTCGGTTGCCGTCTCGGCGCTGGTGATGTAGTCGCCGCGCTTGGTCACGCCGGGAGTGTCCTCGGTCAGCCAGTCGTTACACGAGGTCAGGGCCACGGTGGCCGCCAGTATCATTGCATATTTCGCTATATTTTTCATTGTAGTGTTGCGATTTAGATGTTACTGTAAGTGTTCATTCACACACGCTTAGAACGAGAGGTTGATACCAAACATCCAGGTGCGCGCTTGCGGGTAGTTACCGTAGTCCTTGCCACTCTGCACCTCGGGGTCGTAGCCGGTGTAGTCGGTGAAGGTGAGCAGGTTGCTGCCACTCACGTACACGCGACACTTGGTCATGCCCAGGCGGTGTGCCAGGCTGTTGGGCAGGGTGTAGCCCAGTTGCACGTTCTTCAGGCGCAGGTAGTCGCCCTTCTCGATGAAGCGGCTGGAGATGGCACGGTTGTTACTGTTGCCGTTGGGGTTGGGGATGCTGCCGAAGATGCCCTCCTCGGCCTTGGCCGGGGTCCACACGTCGCTCATCACGCTGCTCAACTGAGTCTGCGTGCCGTTGTACTCCAAGCGAGTGCGCATCATGTTGTAAATCTCGTTGCCGGCAACACCCTGGAAGAACACCGATAGGTCGAAGCCGCGCCAGTCGGCGCTCAGGTTCAAGCCGTAGGTGAGCCACGGGAAGGGATTGCCAATCACCTTCTTGTCGTCGTCGGTAATCATGCCGTCGCCATTGAGGTCGGCAAACTTGGCGTCGCCAATGTGGTAGGGGCTCTCGGTGCCGGCGTCGGCATAGCCGTGCAGATAACTGTCGATTTCCTCCTGGTGGTTGTAGATGCCCAGATACTCAAAGCCCCAGAAACTGAACAGGCCCATGCCCTCGTCGCACACGCGAACGATGTCGCTGTCCCACACGCGCTCGCCGCCGTTGAGGTGGGTGAGTTCGTTTTTGATAAACGACACGTTGCCGTCGATGGCGTAGTGGAAGTCGCCAAGCGTGTTCTGGTGTCCGAGCGTCACCTCGATACCTTGGTTACGCACGGTACCCACGTTGGCCTGCGCGTCGTAGCGGTTGCCGGCCCATGCCGGGCCTTTGACGGTGAGGAGCATGTCCTTGGTGTCGCGCACGAAGCCCTCGATGGTTCCCGACAGGCGTCCGCGCCACAGCGAGAAGTCGAGACCTGCGTTCCACGTCTCGGTGCGTTCCCACTTGCCGCCGCGGTTCTTATATATAAGAATGGTGGCACCCGTAAGTTCGGGGTTGCCGTTGAACGGATAGGTGTAGAACACCGGTCCCCCGTGGTCCATCGTCTGGTTGAAGGCGTCGTTGCCAATCTTGTCGTTACCAATCACACCCCATCCCAGGCGCAACTTCAGGTTGTCGAGCCATGTGAGGTCGCGCAGCGGTGCTTCCTGGTTGATGCGCCATCCTAATGCCAGCGAGGGGAAGTAGCCCCAGGTGTTCTCGGGGAAGCGGTTCGAACCGTCGGCGCGGAAGTTGAGCGTGGCCATGTAGCGGTCGAGCAAGGTGTAGTGCAGACGTCCCAGCAACGACACGCGGCGCGTGCGAGCCACACCGTCGCCCACATACTTGTTGTCGGTGGTCTGGCTCAGGTACCAGTTGTTGTGCACGGGGTTGAGGATGTCGCTACCCGAACCGCTGATGTTGTTATAGTTGTATTCCTCGGCAGTCTGGCCCACCATGGCGTTGATGTAGTGGGCGTCGTTGAGTTGCTTGGTGAACGTGAGGGTGTTCTCCCACACCACGGTGGTGTAGTGCGCCATGTTGCGCTCCAGGAAGTTGTTTGCCAGGTTGTCGTACGACGACACGTCGTATTTTGGCTTGAACAGGCGGTGGCGCGTGTTCACCTCGTCGTAACTCATGTCGGCACGGTAGGTGAGCCATTCCACGGGCTTGATTTCCACGTAGATGTCGCCAATCCAGCGGCTGGTCACATCCTTGGGGTTGCTGTTGTCGATCATGCTCATGGGGCTGTACACGTTCTTGAAGTTGCTCGGCGGAGCGATGCGTCCGCTCATGTCAACGCCGTTGATGTTCTGTGCCCCGGCAGGATAGTAGGTGGGGTCCCACGGAGCCATCGAGAGCGCCTGCGACAGCAGGTTCGAGTCCATGCTCGTGCCGTTGGTGCTCGCGTTGCGGCCCCAAGAGTACACGTAACTCATGTTCTCGCCAATCTTCAGCCACGGCTTCACCTGGAACGAGGTGTTGGCGCGGAGCGTCATGCGCTTGTAGTTACTGCCCTTGAGGATACCGTTCTGGTCGAACCAACTGCCCGAGAACGAGTAGTTGGCCTTCTCGGTGCCGCCATCGATGCTCACGTGATAGTTTTGAATCAGAGCGTCGGTGTTGAAGATGGCGTCCTGCCAGTCGGTGTTGATGCTCTCATAGTCGAGGCCCTCGGGGTAGCGTGTGGTGAGCGGCGCGGCATAGTGTGTGTCGGTGCCCATCTTGTAGCGGCGCAGCCACTCGTTGAAACCCAACTCATTGTACACGCGGGTCTCGGTGCTGCGCGTGTTCAACTCGATGTAGGTGCTCAGGAATTCGTCGCGGCTCAAGAGGTCGAGTTTCTTCCAACGGTTCTGAATGCCCACGTAGGCATCAAAACTCACGTGACTCTGTCCGACTTCGCCCTTCTTGGTGGTGACGAGCACCACACCGTTAGCGCCGCGGCTACCGTAGATTGCCGTCGCGCTCGCGTCTTTCAAAATCTCAGTGCTGGCAATGTCGGCCGGCGAGAGGAAGTTGATGTCGTTGCAAATCACACCGTCGACCACGTACACCGGGTCGCTGTTGTTGACCGTGCCGATACCGCGAATGCGCACCTGCGCGCCGGCACCCGGCTGACCCGAGTTGGCGTTCACCGTCACACCGGCGGCGCGGCCTTGCAGGGCCTGGTCGAGGTTGGCGGCGGGAGTCTTTTTCAGTTTGTCGGCGCTAATGCTGGCCACCGAACCGGTGAGGTCGCTCTTGCGCATCGTTCCGTAACCCACCACAACCACTTCGGTCAGCAGTTGCGTGTCTTCACCCATGCGCACGTTGATTGTCGACGACGTGCTGAACGTGCGTTGCTCGGTGCGCATGCCCACAAAACTGAATTGCAGCGTGCCCTTGCCATTGGTGACGATTTCATACTGGCCGTCGAAGTCGGTGGCGGTACTCACATTGGTGCCCACCAGATTCACGGTGACACCAGGCAGTGGCGTGCCATCGCTGTCGTCGACCACGGTGCCTTGAATCTTAATGCTTTGTGCCGCCAAGGTGAGCGGCAACAACAGCATCATTAAGAGTAAAAATCTTATTTTCATTATGCTTTTTTGTTGATGAATTATCAGTGTGCGCTATAAATTGCTGCAAAGTTATATATAAAATATATAAACCACAAACCTTTTGGCCGAGAAAAGTGAAACGTTTTTACTGATAGAATGCAGAAACTGAAAACTTTTTTTACCTTGGCCGAAAAAAAAACACCACCCCCCGCCAACGGCCCTCGCCTACGTAAACCCGTAGTGTCGCATATTGTGGTGTGGCTAAGGTAAATGATGTTAGTTGCAGAGGTGCTGATTGGGCCGGGGTGAAAAACAAAAAATTCCTTAAAATAAATTTTTTCGCATTTTTTCTTTTAAAATATTACTTTTTATAAAAATTTTTTATTAATTTTGCAACCGCAAACGTGAGACAATTGTTTTTTCTCTTGTTTTGGCACATTAATATTCACTAAAATATATCTATCTTATGGCAATAGCAAAATTAGACACTCTCGACTACAAAATTTTGAAGATGCTCTCGGCTAACGCACGTAAGCCTTATCTGGAAATCGCACGCGCTTGCAACGTGAGCGGCGCCGCCATTCACCAGCGCATCCAGAAACTTTACAACATGGGCGTTATCACGGGCTCGATCTCGCTTATTAACCCCTCGTCGGTAGGATTCGACACCTGCGCCTACATCGGCTTCTTCCTCAACGACCCCTCGAAGTTTAACGAGGTCGTCGAGCGCCTGAAAGCCGTTCCCGAGATTGTGGAATGCTACTACACCACGGGAAAATACGACGTGTTTGTCAAACTCTATGCTCAGAACAACGATCACTTGCTGAGCATCATCCACGACAAATTCCTGAAGATGGGTCTGGGCCGCAGCGAGACGCTGATTACCTTCCAGGAGGTGTTCAAACGTCAAATCCCCATCTTCGACGGCACCGAGGCACCTGCCGAGATTTGATTCCCCGGCACGCCCCGCGGTGACACCGGCAAAGACACTCTACGTTAGCGACATGGACGGCACTCTCATGGGCAATGACTCATGCGTGAGTGTCGCTGCGTCGTGCATGCTCAACAACCTTATTGAGCAGCACGACGTGCTTTTTACTGTGGCCACGGCACGCACGCCGGCCACCGTGGTGCCGCTGATGAGCCAGGTGCACAGCACGCTGCCGTTCATCGTGATGTCGGGCGCAGCACTGTGGAATGCCGCCACGGCGTGCTTCGAGCAGGTGCAGGTGATTCCGCCCGACGTGGTTGCCGCCACCTGCCGCATCGCCCGCAAGCACGGGCTGCACCCCTTCATCTATCGGCGCCACGGCAACTTTTTGCATGCCTACCACAGCACGTGCCTCTCGCCAGCAGAGCAGCATTTCGTCGACTTGCGCAACCACTTGCCACTCAAGCGATTTGTTATCGCCGATGGCGACTTGTGTGCTCCGGCCGACGACGCGTTGCTAATCTTTATGCTCAACGACTACGCAGTGCTCGAGCGCGCCTACGACGAGATTGCGACCACCGTGCCGTGCTCGCCACAGGTCTACCGCGACTCCTGCGATCCGTCGGTGGGCCTGCTCGAGGTGTATCGTCAGGGCTGCAACAAGGCGGCGGCCATCGCCCGGCTGGCGCGCAGCATCGGGGCTGACCGCGTGGTGGCCTTTGGCGACAACCGCAACGACATCGCCATGCTGCAGGCCGCCGATGTGGCCATCGCCGTCGAGAATGCCGTGCCCGAAGTCAAAGCCATCGCCCACACCATCATCGGCCCGAACACCACCGACGCCGTACCCCGCTATATCGCCGCCACCATTAAGCAATAGCATTAATAGCAACTATAGTGGCTATAACATAAAAAGCCCATCGCGCGGTGCGGTGGGCTTTTGTGGGTTGGGGTAGGCGAGAGGGTTACTCCTCGTCGTCGTCGCCGGCTTGCATGTTCGAGAACACGTTCTGCACGTCGTCGTCCTCCTCGAGCACCTCGATGAGGGCCTCGACCTCGGCACGCTGCTCGGCGCTGAGTTCCTTGTACTCGGCAGGCTCATAGACAAACTCCGAACTCTTAATCTCGAAGTTGTTCTCCTCGAGATACTTCATGATTTCGCCATTCGACTCAAACGGTCCGCCAATCATGATTTCTTCCTCGTCCATGTCGAAGTCCTCGGCTCCGCAGTCGATGAGTTCCAGTTCCAGGTCGTCGAGCGTGATGCCGTCCTTGGGAGCGACATGGAAGTAGCACTTGTGCGAGAACATGAACGCCACGGTGCCCGAGTTGCCCAGGTTGCCACCCTTCTTGTTGAAGTAGTTGCGCAGGTTAGCCACGGTGCGCGTGGTGTTGTCGGTAGCGGTTTCCACAATCATGGCGATGCCGTTAGGAGCAAATCCTTCGTAGATGACCTCCTTATAGTCGCCGGCATCCTTGTCGCTGGCCTTCTTGATGGCGCGCTCCACAGTGTCCTTAGGCATATTGGCGGCCTTGGCGTTGGCCATCAGCGCGCGCAGACGCGAGTTGGCTGTGGGGTCGGGACCACCGGCCTTGACAGCCATGGTGATTTCCTTGCCGATTTTGGTGAACGTGCGGGACATGCTGCCCCAGCGTTTCAGTTTCCTTGCTTTGCGGTATTCAAATGCTCTTCCCATTGTTATGTTAATTTAGATTATATTTCATTGATAGTCAACCCAAATAAAGACCGCCAGCACAACCGGCAGCCGCTAAAAGGGGATACTTTGCTGCAAAGTTCGTAAAAAATCTTGACATTAGCAAAGATTCATGAACTTTATAGTTTTGTCTTCAAAAACCAAAAGAAATAAAAGTGATGTGTTAAATCCATGTTAAAAATTTCATTTTCCCTTGACTCGTCCCTAAGGTCATACTTTAACTTTGCTATCGCTTAGCAAATACATCGCGCGATATGAGTAAGAAAACAAGGTTAAAAATCGGAGAGTTCTCCCAGTTGATGCAAGTGAGCGTGAAGACGCTGCGCTACTATGAGCAGCGAGGACTGCTTGCGCCTGACGAGGTGGACGAATGGACTGGTTACCGCTACTACTGCATCGACCAGATGCAACAGTTGAATGACATTCGCGACCTGCAACGGCTTGGCTTCTCGCTAGACGAAATTAAGGACATGTTCGACGATGGTTCGCACACGCCAACCATCCGCCAGATGACTGAGAAGATCAGGGAAACGGAAGCACAACTGAAAGCACTGATAGCCCGTCGCAACCAGCTGCTCGACTGGAGGAACGCTCGTGAAGGAATAAAGACAATGGAAAAATTCAGCATTCAATCGTTGCCCGAAATCATCGTGGCAAGCCATCGTGAAGTCATCCCCAACTACGCCGCCCTCGGCCCGCTGTGTGTCGAGAAAATCGGTCCCGAAATGCAGCGCCTCGGTTGCAAGTGTCCGCCACCTGGCTACTGCTTCACAGTGGAGCACAACAAGGAGTACACACCAACGGACATCGACATCGAGTATTGTGAACAGGTGGAGGAGATGGGCGAGGACAGTGCCATCATCCAGTTCAAACGCCTGCCCGCCGTGCCAAAGGCACTCTGCATGAAGCACATTGGCCCTTACGAACGCTTCTACGAGTCGTTCACTGAAGCCTTCCGCTACATCGAGGAGCACGGCCTGAAGCCCGTCGGCCAGCATCGTACATGCTACATCGATGGAGCTTGGAATCAGGAAGACCCTGAGAAATGGCTGTCGGTGATTCAGATACCAATAGAGTAATAATCCGTCCTGATTGTCCTATATAGTTTGGGGCGGTCAGGAAAAAATAGTTTCGCCCAAATGTGGTGTTTTTGACCTACATTTGGGCGAAACTTAGTTTTTTGCTATCATTGGCAGTGTCCCTAACTAAGACTATCGCAGTTGGGCGCCGAGTTGGCTCTCCAGGTTGCGAATGATTTTCTGCATCACGGCGTCGATTTGCTTGTCTTGCAGGGTCTTCTCGTCGTCTTGCAGAATCATGGCGATGGCGTAACTCTTCTTGCCGGCCTCGAGTTTGTTGCTCTCGTACACGTCGAAGAGGGTGATGTCGCGCAACAGTTTCTTCTCGCTGGCGGCCACCACGCGGCGGATGTCCTCGTAGGTGACGCTGCGGTCGACGAGCAGAGCCAGGTCGCGGCGCACGGGCAGCGTCTTGGGCAGGTCGTAGTACTTGATGTCGTTGCGTGCGGCCATCTTGCAGGCGGCCTTCCAGTCGACTTGAGCGTAGTACACGGGCTGGCTCACGTCCATGCGCTTAAGCATCTCGTCGGTGACCACACCCAGCGTGGCAATGAGTTTGCCGCCGCGGTTCTTATATTGCAGCGCGGGTGCCACGGTGTCGTCCTCGGCCTGCTCGACCACCAGGTCGTGCAGCGCGATACCCATGTTGGCCAGCACATTCTCCAGGGTGGCCTTCAGGTCGTAGACGCTGGTGGGGCGCACCTTGTCGGCCCACGACTCGCCGTGGTTGTTGCCGCTGAGCCACAATGCCAGTTGCGTGCTCTCGCTGTAGGGTGCCAGCGCTTTCTCCTCTTGGCTCACGCCGCCCTCGTAGTGGTAGACGTTGCCAAACTCGTACATGCGCAGGTTCTGGTTCTTGTGGTTGATGTTGCGTGCCACACTCTCCAGGCCACCGAAGAGCAGCGTCTGGCGCATCACGTTCAGGTCGCTGCTGAGCGGGTTCATGATGTGCACACAGTTAGCCTCGGGATAGGTGGCGCACTCGGCGTAGTAGGCTGCCGGGGTGAGCGAGTTGTTCATGATCTCGTGGTAGCCCACCGAGGTGAGTTGGTTGCTGATGAACTCCTGCAGGTCGTCGGCAAAGTCCACCATGTCCTTGTTCGACAGGCTGGAGTGCACCTCGTCGCTAAACTCGACATTGTTGTAGCCGTAGACGCGCAGGATGTCCTCCACCACGTCGCAGGGGCGCTGCACGTCCACGCGATAGGTGGGCACGGTGAGTTGGAGTTTCTCGTCGTCCTCGGCGTCGATGGTCATCTCCAGGCTGCGCACGATGCTCTTGATGGTGTCGCGGTCGATGGTCTTACCGATGAGGCTGGCCACGTAGTCGTAGCGCAATTCCACGGGGAAGCCGGGGAAGTCGTGAGCCTTCACGTCGACGATGTCGCCGCAAATCTCGCCGCCGGCAATCTCCTTAACCAGCATGGCGCACAGCATCAGGTTGTCGACAGTGGCGTTGGGGTCGATGCCGCGCTCAAAGCGGAACGAGGCGTCGGTGTTCAGGCCGAAGCGGCGTGCCGTCTTGCGAATCCAGGTGGGGTGGAAGTAGGCCGACTCCAAGAAGATGTCGGTGGTGCCCTCGGTCACGCCCGAGTCCAGGCCGCCAAACACACCGCCGATGCACATGGGCTCCTCGGCGTTGCAAATCATCAGGTCGCGCTCAGTGAGCGTACGCTCCACGCCGTCGAGGGTGACAAACTTCGTGCCCTCGGCCACGGTCTTGACGACCACGCGGTCGCCGCGCACCTTGGCCAGGTCGAAGCAGTGCATGGGTTGTCCCATGCCCAGCAGCATGTAGTTGGTGATGTCGACGATATTGTTGATGGGTCGCTGTCCCACGGCGAGCAGCAGGTCCTTGAGCCACTTGGGGCTCTCGGTCACCTTCACGCCGCGCATGGTCAGTCCGCTGTAGCGCGGGCAAGCCTCGGCATTCTCGACGACGACGTCGATGGCGCCGTCGGGCGTGTCGCTGGCAAAATTCTCGGCCACCGGCTTGAGCAGCGTGCCCTTACGGCCGTTTTGCTTGCACCAAGCAGCCAGGTCGCGAGCCACACCGTAGTGGCTGCCGCCGTCGATGCGGTTGGGCGTGAGGTCCACCTCGATGAGCCAGTCGTCGTCGACGCCGTAATAATCGGCTGCCGGCGTGCCCACCACGGCGTCATTGGGCAGCACGATGATGCCATCGTGGCTGCTGCCCACGCCTATCTCGTCCTCGGCGCAAATCATGCCCAGCGACTCCTCGCCGCGCATCTTCGAGCGCTTGATGGTGAATTCCTTGTCGCCGTCGTAGAGTTTGGTGCCTAACGTTGCCACAATCACCTTTTGTCCTGCTGCCACATTGGGCGCTCCGCACACGATTTGCACGGGGGCGTTGCCATCGCCCAAGTCCACGGTGGTGATGTGCAGGTGGTCGCTGTTGGGATGTTCGATGCAAGTGAGCACCTGACCCACCACTAAGCCACGCAGGCCGCCCTTGATGGTTTCTACACGTTCCAGAGCACCCACCTCGAGGCCCAGCGATGTGAGCGCTACGCTCACCTCGTCGGGAGTGAGGTCGGTGTCGATATACCTTTTAAGCCATTTATAGGAAATATTCATAACTTATTGTTGTGTTTTTTCAGTGAATTTCATTTCAACCTGCAAAAGTACAATAAAATGCTTAAAGAGTAAAGTTTTGATGCCAAACTTTTTGTTGCTGTGCCAATATTTGAGTAACTTTGCACCCTCAAAGCCACGGCTTACGGGGAATATTTAGATAATATACACAATAATCACATAAATCAACCGCGACAATGAAAAAACTTATAATATCGGCACTTGCGATAGTGGCAATGACCATTTCGGGATGTATGATGGGTCCCGGCATGGGCACCGGTACGGGTACTGGCGGCGGCCTGGGCGACGTGTTGGGCAGTGTGCTGGGCGGTGTGCTGAGCAACGGCAGCGCCACCAACGGCTTGCTGAACATGGTGATAGGCTACGTGAAGATCGATGAGCGCGAACTCTACGGCACTTGGGCCTATCAGGCACCCGGCTGTGCCTTCACCAGCGAGAACCTGCTGGCCAAGGCCGGCGGCGCCGTGGCGGCCGAGAACGTAAAGCAAAAACTTGCGCCGGCTTATAACACTGTGGGCATCAACGCCAACAACACATTCTTCGTGTTCTCGCAAGACCAGCGTTTCCAGGCCAAGGTGGCGGGCATCCCGCTGAGTGGCACTTACACCTACGACAAGACCAACTGCGCCATCAAGTTCAACACTGGGCTGGTGAGCGCCACCGGATACCTCACACGCACCACCAGCGGCATGGCGCTGACCTTCGAGTCGAAGAAACTGCTCACCATCCTGCAGGTGGCCTCGGCGATGAGTGGCAACGAGACGCTGAAAACCGTGGGCGACCTGAGCAAGGAGTTCGATGGCCTGCGCGTGGGCTTCGATATGCGTAAGTGAGGAAATTAAACCATTAATAAATAACAAGAACCATTAGGACACTGTCACGACCGATATGCCGATGATGCCCACCGACTTCACTTGGCCGATAGCGCTGCTCACCGCAGCGCTGGGCGTGGTGTGCGGCACGCTGAACGTGCTTGCTGCCGGAGGGTCGCTGCTGGCGGTGCCCTACCTGATTTTCCTGGGCTTGCCGGCACCTATGGCCAACGCCACCAACCGTGTGGCCATCTTGCTGCAGAACATGGTGTCGGTGTCGACCTATCGCCATGCCGGCATGGTGCGTGTGCGCCGCCATTGGTCGCTGCTGCTAACCATGGCGGTGGGCGGCTTGCTGGGCGCACTGCTGGCCACCGACATCAACGAGCAGTTGCTGCACAACGTCATTTGCGCCATCCTGGTGGTGATGTTCTTCCTGCTGATGTTTGACCCCAAGCGTTGGGAGTCGCGCGGCATGCGGCTGTTTGCCCATCATCCGTGGCTGCGCTATGTGGCCTACTTTGTGGTGGGCACCTATGGCGGCTTTATCCAGATGGGTGTGGGCTTTTTCTTGCTGGCGCTACTGGAGTTGGGCGACGGCCTGGACCTGCTGCGCGCCAACGCTGTGAAAGTGCTGTGCATCCTCACCTTTACCGCCGTCGCCATCGTGGTGTTTGCTTCGAAGGACCTGATTGTGTGGCGCGTGGGTCTTACCCTGGCCTGTGGCAACATGATCGGGGCCTGGATAGGCGTGAAATACAGCATGCGCCTGGGTAGCGCGCGATTGCGCTACGTTCTGCTGGCCGCCCTCGCCATCAGCGCCATCTACCTCTTCCTGCGCTAAGCGGAAAAACCACAAACTAAACAGATTAAGCAAACTGCGGATTAATCTGAATCCTCTGATTTTCATATATCTTGAAATCAGATAATCAGATTAATCCGCAGTTTTTTAGTAGTTTAAAATTCGCGAAATTCGCGTTTAAAGATAATCTGTTTAATCTGTGGTTTTCAGATTATTGCAGACGGGCGAGGGCTTCGGCGATGCGGCGCACGGCCTCGCGGATGTTGTCGTCGCTGGTGGCGTAACTCAGGCGAATGTAACCCGGCGCGCAGAAGGCGTCGCCAGCCACGGTGGCCACGTGGGCCTCGCGCAGCAAGTACATCGCTAAGTCGTTGGCATCGTTGATGACGTATTCGCCGGTACGCTTGCCGAAGAATGCGCTCACCTCGGGGAAGAGGTAGAATGCGCCGTCGGGCACGTTGACACGCATGCCGGGAATCTCCTTCATCAGGCCCACGATGAGGTCGCGGCGGCGCTCAAAGGCCTGTCGCATCTGCTCCACGCAGTCCTGCGAAGCGGCATAGGCAGCCTCGGCAGCCTTTTGCGCGATTGACGACGCGCCGCTGGTGTACTGGCCCTGCAGTTTGGTGATGGCCTTGGCGAGCCACAGTGGGGCGGCAACGAAGCCGATGCGGTAGCCCGTCATGGCGTAAGCCTTCGACACACCGTTGATGATGGCCACACGGTCGGCAATCTCGGCAAACTGTGCCAGCGACTCGTGGCGGCCCACATAGTTGATGTGCTCATAAATCTCGTCGGCGATAATCATCACCTGCGGGTGGCGTGCCAGCACGGCGGCCAGCGCCTGCAGTTCGTCGCGGTTGTAGATGCTGCCGGTGGGGTTCGACGGCGAGCACAGGATAATCAGTCGAGTGCGCTCGGTGATGGCGGCCTCGAGTTGCTCGGGGGTGATTTTGAAATTCTGGTCGAGGGTGGCGGGCACGAGCACGTTTTTGCCTCCGGCCAGATTCACCATTTGCACATAACTCACCCAAGCCGGAGTGGGGATAATCACCTCGTCGCCGGGGTTGACCAGTGCCATCACCGCGTTGCACAGCGAGTGCTTGGCACCGTTGCCCACCACGATTTGCTCTGGAGCGTAGTCCAAGCCGTTTTCTTGCTTGAGTTTGTTGCTGATGGCCTTGCGCAGCGACAGATAGCCCGGCACGGGCGAGTAGAACGAGAAGTTGTCGGCCACAGCCTGGCAGGCGGCCTGCTTGATGTGGTCGGGCGTGAAGAAGTCAGGCTCGCCCACCGACATGTTAATCACATCGATGCCTTGAGCCTTGAGTTCGCCGCTGAGTTGCGACATCGCCAGTGTGGCACTGGGTGCCAACGCCTGGATGCGGTCAGATAGTTGTGTCATAAAAAGTAAGTTAATGGTATGAAGGTTAATCAGTTAATATAATGTCACTATTATTCTGCTTTGTCTTTCTTTGCCTTGAGGCACGAGAAGGTGAGGAACGCAATCAGTGCGAGATACATAACCACGGCCAGGATGTTGCAAGTGCTCTCCGGGAGGTTGTGCACATATTTGAACCCGGCAAAGGTCATTCCGGCGCTTACCACACCCATCAGTGCGCCACCGGCGATGAAACCGCTGGCCAGCAGCGTGCCGCGCTCATAGCGTGCCTTGTTGACGTCCTCATTCTTGCTGCGAGTGCTCACAAACCAACTGATGATACCGCCCATGAGCAGCGGCGTGTTGAGTTGCAGGGGGATGAACATACCCAGCGAGAAGGGCAATGCCGGCACCTTGAGCCAGTTGAGCAACAGAGCCAAGATGGCACCCACGATGTAGAGCATCCAGGGTGTCTCGCCACCCATCATCAGCGGGTCGATGACGGCGGCCATAGCGTTGGCCTGCGGGGCCACCAGGGCGTCTTCGCCAGTGAAGCCGTAAGTCTTGTTGAGGATAATCATCACACCACCCACGGTGGCTGCGCTCAGCAGGGTGCCCACGGCCTTCCACGTCTGCTGCTTGGCCGGCGTGTTGCCCAGCCAGTAGCCAATCTTCATGTCGGTGACCATGCCGCCGGCCATCGACAACGCGGTGCACACCACGCCGCCAATCACCATCGAGGCCACGATGCCCTTGGCACCGCTCAGGCCCACGGCTACAAAGATTCCCGAGGCGATGATGAGCGTCATCAGCGTCATGCCGCTCACGGGGTTGCTACCCACGATGGCAATGGCGTTGGCCGCCACGGTAGTAAAGAGGAATGCGATGACCACCACCACGACAAAGGCCACGATGGTCTGCATCAGGTTGTGGATCACGCCGATATAGAAGAATACGAAGGTCACCACCAGTGCTGCCAGCAGGGCAAACACCAGCACCTTCATCGAGATGTCTTGCTGATTGCGCTCTTCCTTCACTTGCTCCTGGCCCTTGAAAGCCTTTCCGGCCAGGCCCACTGCCGAGCGAATCACGCCCCACGACTTCACGATGCCGATGATACCGCTCATGGCGATACCGCCGATACCGATGTAGCGTGCGTGGTCTTTAAAGATTGCGTCGGGTGCCAGGGCCGCCATGTCGGGATTCATGCCCAGCAGAGGCACAATCACCCACCAGATAAACGCGCTACCGGCGAAGATGATAAACGCGTAGCGCAGGCCGATGATGTAGCCCAAGCCCAGCACGGCACTACCGGTGTTGATCTTAAAGAGCAACTTGGTGTTGTCGGCAAGATGTTGCAGGGCGGGGATAGCCGTTGTCGACAGCACCTCGCTCCACCACTTGAAGGTGGAGAGCACGAAGTCGTACAAACCACCCACCAGTCCGGCGATGAGCAGCGGCTTGGCCTGGTCGCCGCCCTTCTGGCCGCTGATGAGCACCTGTGTGGTGGCTGTGGCCTCGGGGAAGGGGAACTCGCCATGCTTCTCGCTCACGAAGTATTTGCGGAACGGGATGAAGAACAGGATGCCCAGCAAGCCGCCCAGCAGCGAACTGAGGAACACCTCCAGGAAGTTGACCGTGATTTCGGGATACTTGGCCTGCAGGATGTAGAGTGCCGGCAACGTGAAGATTGCTCCGGCCACCACGATGCCGCTGGCGGCACCAATCGACTGGATAATCACGTTCTCGCCAAGCGAATTCTTGCGCTTGGTGACGCTGGCGATACCAGCAGCGATGATGGCAATGGGGATTGCCGCTTCAAACACCTGGCCAACCTTCAGGCCCAGATAGGCCGCGGCGGCACTGAAGAGCACCGCCATAATCAGGCCGAGCGACACCGAGTAGGGAGTCACCTCGGGATACTGGCGGTCGGGACGCATGACCGGAACGTATTTCTCGCCCTCCTTCAGGGGGCGAAACGCGTTCTCGGGCAGCGACATCTCGTCGACGGGCTGTTCAATGCCTGGGTCGACAGTTTTCGTAGTTTCGTCGTTCATAGTGTAATATTGTGTGTGTTATGTTGTGTTTTCCAGTAGTGGATGCCGATTGCGCTTGCGAAATTACACAAAATCTTTCACATAACAACTTGTTTCAGCAATAAAAACGCCCCAACCCACCTTTTATAGTGTGCCGAACACGCGAATAATCGAACACTCGAACAGTCGAATGCTCGAGTTTTGGCAAAACAAACATCCCCCATCGATAAAGTACTCTCCATGCCTCATCGCCTCAGACGATATGTTTTACCGAAAATCTCACATTTTTTTTACGAGAACGGGAAAATGAACAAAAAGGGTCGGTTCTTTTTTGTTCATTTTGATGTGGCGACTTGTGTGTCGTTGGAAAAATATGGGTGACGTTGAGGTGGCGAATGAAAAAAAATGCGTAATTTTGCGAGTTAGCAAAAAAACCGAGGAAAATGAGCATCACATGTAGAAATTGCGGGAACGTGCTCCCCGATGGCCAAGCCTATTGTAACTATTGCGGCAGTCCGCTACAGCAATCGCAGGAGACGGTGTGGCAACCGCCGGCACATCAACCTATGCAACCGCCTGTGCAACAACCCATGCCGGGCTATAACAATGGCAATAACTATTATCAGCAGCCATATGTTGAGGTGCCACCAACGTCGCAGCGCTCAAGCGCCAACCCTCTGCTCATAGTGTTGGTGGGTGTGCTGGCCGCGATGATTATCGGCTTGGGCGTGTGGTGGGCGCTGAGCGGCAGCAAAAGCGGAAACGCCGAAGCACCGACAACATCCGCTACCACTGCCACTCCCGGCGATGCGCTCACCGAACTGATGCAGGTGGTCAGCCAACGCGACCTTACCGCCACCGAGGTGGTGTCGCTCGATAAAGACCAGCGTCGCCTGCTGCGCAACTACATCTTCGCGCGCCATGGTTACATCTTCAAGGACCCGCAGTTGCAGAACTATTTCAACCAGTTCGACTGGTATCACGGCCAGTTCACATCGGCCGACCAGGTGTCGGCGACCTTCAACGCCGTGGAGAAATCTAACGTCGACCGCCTGGTCGACAAGTCGTCGAGCAGCGGTCCGCTGTCGCCGGGCCATTACTCGTTTGTGGGCCATTGCAACCTGCGCGAGTATGCCACGTCGGACTCCTACATTGTGGGCACTGCCGAGAATAATTATACCTGTTACGTGAGTGGTGAGCATGATGGCAGTTGGTACTGGGTGACGGTATCGGAAACGGGTGTCAGCGGCTGGACTCACCGCCAGAACTTAAGGAAATAAACTATGATGAAACGTTATATCACAATACTGGCCATCGCCGGCCTGGCGCTGGGCTTGGCGGCTCAGGACACCGACGAGGCCATCAAGGAGCAGCGCGCCATCGAGCGCGAGGCCTACCACGAGGCGCGTCGCCTCAACACGGTGGAGGGGTGGGAAATCTTCATCAACAACTACCCCGACAGTTACTTCATTGAGCAGGCGTGCAAGATGCGCGACGCCGCCGTCGTCAACTCCTATTGCAACTCGGCCACCACGCTCGAGCAACTCAACACCTACATCGAGCAGCCGGGCGCCAAAGAGCCGCGCATACGCACTTTCTACGCCAATCTGGTCAACAACCCCACCCACAGTTACCGCTACGAGCACATGGATGTGGGCTTTAACGGCTGCACGGGCCGCGTCGACGAGCATATCGTGTTTCACGACGGCTCGCCGGCCCGCGACAACTTCTTTATCTTCGATGACAAGGGCCTGCTGGTGACCTCGTCGATTCAGGGCACACGCAGCCGCCCGGTGGTGATTAACTACAGTTACGACTACGACAAGTTGTACGGCTACCGGCTGCGCTCGGCCAGCAAGGACGGCGGGCTGACGCACCTCTACTAGGCGTTCTACGACGACAACGACAAACTTGAAATCCTCGCCAGCGACAACAAGAGCAAGTGGGTGTACACCTACAACGACAACGGCGCGCTCTCCAAACTCGTGGTCACCGACGGCAACACGGTGCGCACGCTGGTGTACAACGGCGGATACATAATCCGCGAGGAGGTGGGCCGCAAAGTGCTGCGCTACCTCTACGACTATGACACTGCAACGAAAAAGAAATACCTCATCGCCATCAACGAACTCAACGGCCAGGAGGTGGTGCATGAGCGCAAACTCGACTACAGCATCGACACTCATGGTCGCGTGACGCGCGTCGACATCACCCTCGACGCCGCTCCCCTGATGACCATCACCCGCACCTACAGCGAGTAAACGTAGCAGGGATGTAGCAAGGCCTCGAATGTTCGAACATTCGAACGTTCGAACGCTCGAGTTGTTGGCTTCGAAGGGTGCTTTACCTTACTTGCATCCGAAATTACGCGGCACCTCGGAAAAATCAAAGTAAACCTTTGCTTTTTCGCTCGGTTTGCAGTAATTTTGCCATTGGAAAATAACTAATACTAATATGAGCGACAATAAGAACCTCGACAGCCCGGTGCAGCCACTGTATGTGGTTACCGGTGCCACCGACAGCATGGGCAGTTTGATTGCCCGCCGATTGGCCGAGCAGGGCAAGGCCGTATTGCTGGCCTGCCGCGACCTGGAGAAAGCACAAAACTATGCGGCACAACTTCAAGTGCAGACGCGCAATGCCGACATACAATGTCTGCAACTCGACTTGAGTTCGTTTGACATGGTTAAGGATTTCATCGAGCGCCTGAAAGCGCTGAACCGCCCCATCGCCGCCCTGGTCAACAATGCCGGCACGCTGCCTCGCCACAGCCGCATCTCGCCCGACGGCTTCGAACACACAATTCAAGTAAACTTCCTTAGCACCGTGTTGCTCTCGATGCTCGCCCTGCCCATGATTGTGGAGGGCGGCCGCATCATCATGTCGACGAGCATCTCGCGACGCTTTGTATCACTGCCCTACGAATTCCCCGCCGTGGCCCACTTCACACAAATTGGCGCTTATGCGCAGGCCAAGTTGGCGCTTACGCTGTTCTCAATCTACATGTCGACCACGCTCAAGAGTCGCCATGTGAGCGTCAACTGCGTGAATCCCGGCATCATCAACACTGGCGTGGTGGCGCTGCACCGCTGGCTCGACCGCGCCGCCGACTATATCGTGAATCCGCTGCACGACCCACAGGCCGGTGTGGTGCCCACGATGCGCGCACTGGAGTCGAGCGACACGGGCTTCATATTTGAGGGCAGCAACGGGCAAATCAAGACGTCGACGATGCTCAAGAACCGCGACGTGTTTATCAAGTTGTGCAACGACACGATGCGCATCATCAAGAAACACCTGCCCGAAAAATGATTATCCATCACTCGGCCGACGCTGCCCAGATTGGGCCGTGCATGGCCACCATAGGCATCTTTGATGGCGTGCACCTGGGGCATGCCACGCTGGTGAGCGCGCTGTGCGAGCAGGCTCATGAGCGTGGCCTGAAAGCCGTGGTGTTCACCTTTGCGCACCATCCGCGCATGGTGCTGTCGCATGACCCGCGCTTCAAGATGCTGCAGCCGCTGGACGACCGCCTGAACTGCCTCGAGGCGCTCGGCACCGACGCAATTGTGGTGATGCCTTTCACCCCCGAACTGTCGCTGCTCGACAGCCGAGCATTCATGACGCTGCTGCGCGACACCTACGGCATGCAGGCACTCATGGTGGGCTATAACCACCACTTTGGCCACAACCGCGACGAGGGTTTCGCACAATATGTGGAGCATGGTCGCGACCTGGGCATCGACGTGGTAAAAGCACCTGAGTACCTGGGCGAATACGCTCCGGTGAGTTCGTCGATAATCCGCGGCTTGATTAACGCCGGAAAGGTGGTCGACGCCATGCATTGCATGGGCCGCCCGTATCGCCTCGAGGGGCGTGTGGTGCACGGTTTCCACAACGGGCGCGGCATCGGTTTCCCCACGGCCAACGTGGGCGATATCGATCCCAACCTCATCTTGCCACACACCGGTGCTTATGCCGTGATGGTGGATGTGGCTGGCCAGCGCCTGCAGGGCATGGTGAACATTGGACACCGCCCGACGTTCGACAACGGCCGCCAACTGTCGATTGAGGTCAACATCTTCGATTTCGACGACGACATCTACGGCCAGGACATCGCCCTGGACTTTATGGGCTTCCTGCGACTGGAATTTAAGATGGTGAGCATCGACGAACTGCGTCAGCAACTCACCCGCGACCGCGAAAAAGCACGCAAATTATTATCATTACACAATTAATATGGAAGTTATCAATCTGTGCTCCGAGCACTCGCTTGTGGGACAATTTATGAGCGAAGTCCGCAACAGGGACATTCAGCAAGAGCGCTTGCGCTTTCGTGCCAACATCCATCGCTTAGGCCAAATAATGGCCTATGAAATCTCCAAGCGCCTCAATTACACCATCGTCGACACCGCCACGCCGCTGGGTATCGCCCACACGGCCGTGCTGAGCGACAAGGTGGTGCTGGCCACCATTTTGCGTGCCGGTCTGCCCTTCCACGAGGGCTTCCTGACCTACTACGACGGCGCAGAGAACGCCTTCGTGTCGGCCTATCGCAAGTATTTCCCGAATACCGACGATTTTGAGGTGCACGTTGAGTACATGGCGAGCCCGCGCCTCGATGGCAAGACGCTGATTATCGTCGACCCGATGCTCGCCACGGGCTCAAGCATGGAACTGGCCTATAAAGCCTTGGCGACAAAGGGCAAGCCCGACCACATACATGTGGCGTGCGTCATCGCCACCGACCATGCCATAGATGTGGTGCGCCAGCATCTGCCTGAGGACAAGACAACCATTTGGGCATGCGACATCGATCACAAACTCAACGAGCACAGTTACATCGTGCCCGGTTTGGGCGACGCCGGCGACCTGCTCTACGGCGAGAAGGAGTAAAGCCCCGATAGCAACAATAGCCACTATAGACGCTGTAGCAACTATAGTGGCTATTGTGTGCCTCGTTGTTGAAGGTTGTTGTTGAAGGAGTGTAAATCACAAAGAAAAATTTGAAATAGTTCCCTGATTTGGGAATTTTTTTGTAATTTTGCCCAAATAATAAAGCAACGATGCAAATAATCTTCGATAAGAATAATAGTTTTAAGTTTAGATAACACTCACTATGGCAACAAGAAATGAAAGTCCCGCACCATTTATGGCGGTACATCCAGGAATGATGATTAAGCCGGAACTTAAGGAGCGAGGTCTCAGTCAGAAAGAATTCGCCAAAATGCTTGGTGTCCAGCCTTCACATCTGAGTGAAGTGCTCAATGGAAGACGACCACTCATTACTGAATTGGCAATAAAAATTGAAAACACCATAGGATTGCCAGCAAAGATTCTGATGTCGGCTCAAGCCCAATATGAATTGGAGTCGGCTAATGGCAAGGTTTCGGCTGAAGACACTCAACACGAAACAGTCGCTGTTACAATCCCTGTTAGTGATCGCACACTGCTACAAGAACTTGTCCGCAGGTTTGGTTGGGCGTGTGTTTTCTGACAGGTTGCTTATATAACAGTAGCACGGCCGTGCTTCGCCCCATCAGGGCAGCACGGCCGTGCTACAATTATATATGTGTGTATGTGTGTGTGCGGTGGGTATTATTCGAGCACGCGGCAAGCGCCCATAAAGCGGCGTGCGTAGTACGTCTCGTCGATGTGGCTCACGGTGATACCGGTGCGTGTAGCGGCGTGAATGAAGTTGAAGCCGTGTCCGTCGCCATCAACCTTGGTCACGAGGCCCACATGGCCGATGCGGTTGCCGGCCGAGCGTCCCGAGAAGAACACCAGGTCGCCGGGTTGGATTTCGCTGCGTGCCACGCGGCGTCCGTTATGAATTTGTCCGCGCGAAGTGCGGTCGAGTTTGATTCCGAAGTGGTTAAACACATAACTGGTGAAGCCCGAGCAGTCGAAAGCGCGGGGCGACATGCTGCCATAGCGGTAGGGCACGCCGCGGAACTGATGTGCATAGTCGAGCAACTCGCTGATCATGTCGCGAGACTGCTGTGCGTTATTTACTTGGTCGATTTGTTCAATCAGGGTACCGTCCTTGCGGGCGTTGAGTTGCTGCGCCTTTGCCGAGAAGCAGGGCAGAATAATTGCGATTGCTAATAATAAATAGGTGTAAGTGTTTTTAAATTGATTGTTGTAAGTCATAAAATATTGTTTTTGCGAGAACTTTGAGCGGTGTGCAAAGCGTGGTCTCGCTGTTTCTACACTGCAAAATTACTCCAGGTCCAAAAGGTGTGCAAGCCACGAAAACACTTGTAAACATTTGCAACAGTAAACAGTAAGTTGCTGTGACAGCACGTGAAGCGTGCGCTGGTAGCGCGTTTCGGGCGGTTTCAACTTTTAAATTATGAAATATTAAATCGTCAAAAATTACATTTTTTAATGATTTATACGATTCAATAATTCGTTTTGAACCACCGCGGTTCCCAAAATAACCACTTTGTCGCCCTTGTCGCCCAATCATTGTTACAATCTATTATTAAGCCCTACAGCACAATAGCAACTGTAGCAATTATATAGGCGATGGCAACTATTGTCATGGTGGCGGCTGGCTGATGCTGAGTTGCGGTTTTGCCTGCTGGTGGTGCCATGTGCTGAGGCGGCGTTGTGGCTGCTCGAAAGGTCGGTATTACCGAAAAATGGGGGGCTTTGTTGATTTTTTCTTTTTAAAATTTGTTACAAGGGCCATTTTTTAGTACCTTTACGGCTTGTAAAAACTTGAGTGGTAAGGACCATTGACATAGATAATTCTTAACTATCTAATTTATAACGTTAAATGAAAAGATTTTTGCTTGCATTAACTTTGTTAATGCCATCGCTCTCGCTCATGGCGAGTGAGGCCGACCTGAAGATGCCCGAGGGCTTCGCACAAGACGCCCAGACCTCAATCCTGTATTGGGGATTCCTGGTAGTGGTCTTGGGTATGCTCTTCGGTTTTTGGCAGTTTATGCGCGTGCGCCGCTTGCCGGCTCACCAGTCGATGCTCGAAATGGGCAATGTGATTTTCAAGACCTGCTCCACCTATCTGAAACAACAAGGCAAGTTCTTGGCGATACTGTTCGCGTTTATCGGACTTGCCGTGTTGCTGTACTTTGGCGTGCTGGAGCACATGCCTTGGGGCTCAGTATTGCTGATTTTAGGCTGGACCGTGATTGGTGTGCTGGGCTCGTATGCCGTGGCATGGTACGGTGTTCGCATGAACACTTACGCCAACGCCCGCATGGCATTTGCCTCGCTGCGTCGCCGTCCGCTCGACTTGCTTAACATTCCGCTGACTGCAGGAATGAGCATCGGCATCTTGCTCATTTGCGTCGAACTCGTGCTGATGCTTGTGATTCTGCTCTTTATGCCCGCCGACCTGGCTGGTAGTTGCTTCATCGGCTTCGCCATCGGTGAGTCGCTGGGTGCCAGTGCACTGCGTATTGCCGGCGGTATCTTCACCAAGATTGCCGATATCGGCAGCGACCTGATGAAGGTGGTGTTCAAGATTGGCGAGGACGACCCGCGCAACCCCGGTGTGATTGCCGACTGTACGGGCGACAACGCTGGCGACAGCATTGGCCCGACTGCCGACGGTTTCGAGACCTACGGTGTGACCGGTGTGGCTCTGGTGTCGTTCATCCTGCTGGCTGTGCCTGTGGAGTATCAGGTGAAGTTGCTGGTGTGGATCTTCGTGATGCGTATTCTCGGTGTCATCGCCAGTGTGCTCTCTTACTACATCAACGGTGGCATCTCGCAGGCCAAGTATAGCAAGGCCGACGACATGAACTTCGAGGCTCCGCTCACAAGCCTGGTTTGGATCACCTCGATACTTTCGATTATAGGTACTTTCGCCGCCAGTTATCTGCTGCTTGCCGACCTGGGCAACGGATGGTGGCTGGGCTTGGCGACCATTATCAGTTGCGGTACGCTGGGTGCCGCTCTTATCCCCGAGTTTACCAAACTCTTCACGTCGCCCACATCGACCCACGTTCATGAGGTGGTGAACACCTCGCGCCAGGGTGGTGCCTCGCTCAACATCCTCAGCGGCTTGGTGAGCGGTAACTTCGGTAGTTTCTGGACCGGTCTGGTGTTCTTCGCGCTGATGCTTCTGGCCTACTTTGCCTCCAACCAGTTTGGCATCGAGGGCCTCTTTGGCGAGTACGGCAAGTATTGCAGCATCTTCGCCTTCGGCCTGGTGGCCTTCGGTATGTTGGGCATGGGTCCTGTGACCATCGCCGTCGACAGTTATGGCCCGGTGACCGACAACGCACAGTCGGTGTATGAACTCTCGCTCATCGAGGATGACAAGGAGAAAGCCGAGAAGGAGATTGAGGAAGAGTTTGGCTTCACGCCCGACTGGGAGAAGGCAAAATATTACCTTGAGGCCAACGACGGCGCCGGCAATACCTTTAAGGCTACGGCCAAGCCGGTGCTCATCGGTACGGCAGTGGCTGGTGCCACCACCATGATTTTCTCGCTCATCCTGATGATTGGCAAGACGCTGGGCATCGACCCGGTGGAGGTGCTCAACCTGCTCAATCCCTACTCAATCCTGGGCTTCATCCTGGGTGGTTGCGTAATCTTCTGGTTCACCGGCTCGAGTATGCAGGCCGTCACCACCGGTGCCAACCGCGCCGTGGAGTTTATCAAGGACAACATCAAACTCGACCCGAGCGCGCCCAAGAAGGCCGACATCAGCAAGTCGCAGCGCGTGGTGCAAATCTGCACCGAGTATGCGCAGAAGGGTATGTTCAACATCTTCATCTCAATCTTCTGCTTCGCACTGGGCTTCGCCTGCCTGTCGTCGCCCGAGAGCATCGGCGGCAACAATGCTGTGTGCCTGTTTGTGAGTTATCTGATTTCTATCGCCGTCTTCGGCTTGTTCCAGGCTGTCTTTATGGCCGACGCCGGTGGCGCATGGGACAACGCCAAGAAGGTTGTCGAGGTCGACTTGCAGGCCAAGGGCACACCGCTGCACGATGCCAGTGTGGTGGGTGACACCGTAGGCGACCCGTTCAAGGACACCAGTTCGGTGGCTCTGAACCCCATCATCAAGTTCACCACGCTTTTTGGTGTGCTGGCTATGGAGATTGCCATCAGCGACAGTTTCCGCGGCATCGCGCCTTACTTTGGTGTGGCATTTGTGATTATCGCGCTCTACTTTGTGTACCGCTCGTTCTACAAGATGAAATCCGAGTAATCGAGAATAACTAGAGTTCCTAGAGATTCTAGATTATCTATACTTTCTAGGAACTCTATGAAAAAAAGAAATCGCCACGTGGCCGTCAGAGGCTGCGTGGCGATTTCGTTATGACGATGTGATGTTGATTAACTCACTTTTACGCCGGGCTTTACGGGGCCGGTGGGGCCGATGACCACGAGGCGTCCGTCGGCATCCTCGGCGCTGAGGATCATGCCCTGGCTCTCCACGCCCTTGAGTCGCTTGGGCGGGAAGTTGGCTATGAAGCACACTTGCTTGCCAATCAGTTCCTCGGGCTCGTACCACTTGGCGATGCCGCTGACGATGGTGCGTCCCTTCATGCCGTCGTCGATGGTGAATTGCAACAGTTTGTCGGCCTTTTTCACCTTCTGGCACTCTTTGACGGTACCCACGCGGATGTCGAGTTTGGCGAAGTCGTCGTAACTGCAAGGCTCGGCGACGGCCTTCGGCGTGAAGTTGCGCATGATGTTCTCTTGCTTGATGCGCTCCAGGCGTTGCAGTTGTGCGTCGATGGTGGCATCGTCGATTTTCTCAAACAGCAGCACGGGTTGCTCGAGTTTGCCGCCGGTGGCGAGGATGTCGGTGTGACCCAGTTTGTCCCACTGCACCTGCTCCATGTTGAGCATGCCGCGCAGTTTCTCGGCGCTGAAGGGCAGGAACGGCTCGAAGGCGATGGCCAGGTTGGCGCAAATCTGCAGGGCCACGTTGAGGATGGTCTCCACGCGGGCCATGTCGGTCTTGGCGAGTTTCCAAGGCTCGGTGTCGGCAAGGTATTTGTTGCCGATGCGCGCCAGGTTCATGGCATCCTTCAGAGCCTCGCGGAAGTGGAAGGTCTCGATGTTCTGGCTCAAGGTGTCGCGCACACCCTGGAACTCGGCCAGCGTGTCGCGGTCGTAGTCGGTGAGTTCGTGAGCCGGCGGCACGATGCCGTCGAAGTATTTGTGCGTAAGCACGATGGCGCGGTTCACAAAGTTGCCCAAGATTGCCACAAGTTCATTGTTGTTGCGGGCTTGGAAGTCGCGCCAGGTGAAGTCGTTGTCCTTGGTCTCGGGAGCGTTGGCGGTGAGCACGTAGCGCAGCACGTCCTGCTTTCCGGGGAAGTCCTGCAGGTACTCATGCAGCCACACGGCCCAGTTGCGGCTGGTGGAGATTTTCTCGCCCTCGAGGTTGAGAAACTCGTTGGCGGGCACATTTTCCGGCAGTTGATAACTGCCCTCGGCCATGAGCATTGCGGGGAAGATGAGGCAGTGGAACACGATGTTGTCCTTGCCGATGAAGTGGATGATGCGTGTGTCAGGCGACTTCCAGTAGAGTTCCCAGTCGTCGGGGCGCAACTCCTTGGTGTTGCTGATGTAGCCGATGGGTGCGTCGAACCATACATAGAGCACCTTGCCCTCGGCGCCCTCGATGGGCACGGGGATGCCCCAGTTGAGGTCGCGGGTCACGGCACGCGGCTGCAGTCCGCCGTCGAGCCACGACTTGCACTGTCCGTACACGTTGGGCTTCCACTCCTTGTGCTGCTCGAGGATCCACTCGCGCAGGCGCGGCTCCCACTTGTCGAGCGGCATGTACCAGTGCTTGGTTTCCTTGAGCACGGGCACGTTGCCGGTGATGGCGCTGTGCGGGTTAATCAGGTCGGTGGCGTTGAGGCTGGTGCCGCAAGCCTCGCACTGGTCGCCGTAGGCGCGCTCGTTGCCGCAATGCGGGCAGGTGCCCACGATGTAGCGGTCGGCGAGCCATTGGTCGGCCTCCTCGTCGTAATATTGCATCGACGTCTTCTCGATAAACTCGCCCTTGTCGTAGAGCGCCTTGAAGAAATCGCTGGCTGTGCGGTGGTGCATGGCACTGGTGGTGCGGCTATAGATGTCGAACGAGATGCCGAGTTGCGCCATCGAATCCTTGATGATGGCGTGATAGCGGTCGACGATGTCCTGGGGCGTGACGCCCTCGTTTTGTGCCTTGATGGTGATGGGTACGCCGTGCTCGTCGCTGCCGCCAATCATCACCACGTCCTCGCCGCGCAGGCGCAGGTAGCGTGTGTAGATGTCGGCCGGAACATACACTCCAGCCAGGTGTCCGATGTGCACCGGACCGTTGGCATAGGGCAGAGCGGTGGTTACCAGTGTGCGTTTAAAGTCTTTTCCCATTGTTTCTGTAATTGTTTGCGGTGGGCCGAAGATGGCCTCACCATAATGTTAAAAATCAAGTCGCAAAATTACAATATTTTTTGCAAACCAGCAAGCCGCCGCAGTGCGATGCCGCTGTCCGACGGCCTTTTAGCCACATTTTCGGCGCAGAAGCGATGCAGTGTCGGCGAAAATCGCTATATTTGCAGAAAATATAGTGTTACACAATTACATGGATATTAAACACTCTCGCTAAAGAATTGAGATATGAATAAAGTCATTATTATCGGTTGCGGTGGCGTCGGCACCGTGTGCGCTCACAAGTGCGCCCAGAATCCCGATGTGTTTCATGAAATCGTGATTGCCTCGCGCAATCGTGCCAAGTGCGACGCTGTGGCGGCAGCCATTGGCGCCCCCAACGTGAGCACCGACCAGGTGGATGCCGACGATGTCGACCAACTGGTGGCCCTGTTTGAGCGCCACAAGCCCAACCTGGTGATTAACCTGGCGCTGCCTTACCAGGACCTCACCATCATGGAGGCGTGCCTGAAGTGCGGCGTGAACTATCTCGACACGGCCAACTATGAGCCGCGCGACGAGGCACACTTCGAGTACAGTTGGCAGTGGGCCTACCGTGAGCGCTTCGAGCAGGCCGGCCTGACGGCAATCCTGGGCTGCGGCTTCGACCCGGGCGTGAGCGGCATCTACACCGCGCGCGCCGCCAAGCACCATTTCCAGGAGATGCACTACCTCGACATCGTGGACTGCAACGCCGGCAACCACGGCAAGGCGTTTGCCACCAACTTCAATCCCGAAATCAACATCCGCGAGATTACGCAGAAGGGCCGCTACTGGCAGGATGGCCAATGGGTGCAGACCGGCGCCCTCGAGATTCACAAGCCGCTCACCTATCCCGAGATTGGGCCGCGTGAGAGTTACTTGATGTATCACGAGGAACTGGAGTCGCTCACCCTCAACTTCCCCACCATCAAGCGGGCACGCTTCTGGATGACCTTCGGCGAGGAGTATCTAACCCATCTGCGCGTGATTCAGGACATCGGCATGGCGCGCATCGACCCCATCGTATACAACGGCATGGAGATTGTGCCGCTGCAGTTCCTCAAGGCGGTGCTGCCTAATCCTCAGGACCTGGGCGAGAATTACACCGGCCAGACGAGCATCGGCTGCCGCATCAGTGGTATCGGCAAGGACGGCAAGCCGCTCACTTACTACATCTACAACAACTGCGACCACCACAAGGCCTACGAAGAGACGGGCATGCAGGCTGTGAGTTACACCACCGGTGTGCCGGCCATGACGGGCGCAATGATGTTCCTCAAGGACCTGTGGGTGAAGCCCGGTGTGCACAATGTCGAGGAGTTTGACCCCGATCCGTTCCTCGACGAGGTGGCCAAGCAAGGCCTGCCCTGGCACGAACTCTTCAACATCGACCTGGAACTGTAACACCACATCGAGATTGTCAACAAATTATCAGTCAACAAATTAAACGAATTATACGAATAATTTAGTCGATTTGGCTGGTTGAGCAGTCAATTGGCTGTTTGAAATCTTGATTATAACACAGGGGTGGAGCAATCAACGCTCCACCCCTGCTTTTGGTTTATGGCCCCTGGTGGGGCGATGTTGGGGTTGCTGATCAGTGGCGCAGTTTGGCTTGGATTGCTGCGCTCTCCTGCTCGTAGCCAGGCTTGTTGAGCAAGGCGAACATATTTTTCTTGTAAGCCTCGACGCCGGGCTGGTTGAACGGGTTCACGCCGAGCACATAGCCGCTCATACCGCAAGCCTTCTCAAAGAAATAGATGAGTTGGCCCAGATAGCGTTCGTTGATGGTGGGGATAATCACCAGCAGGTTTGGCACGCCGCCGTCGACGTGAGCCAGTTTGGTGCCCAATTCGGCCATCTTGTTCACCTCGTCGACGCGTCGGCCGGCGATGTAGTTGAGTCCGTCGAGGTCGGCGTCGTCGTGCGGGATGACCACCTCGTGGTGCTGGTCGCCCACGCTGAGCACGGTCTCGAAGATGGTGCGCTCGCCGTCCTGAATCCACTGTCCCATCGAGTGCAGGTCGGTGGTGAAGTCGACAGCCGCGGGGAAGATGCCCAGGTGGTCCTTGCCCTCGCTCTCGCCGTAGAGTTGTTTCCACCACTCGGCCAGGAAGTGCAGACGCGGGTCGAAGTTGACGAGGATCTCAATCTTCTTACCGTCGCGATACAGCGCGTTGCGTGTAGCGGCATAGGCAATCATCTCGTCGTTGCCCTCGCGCTCCATCTCCACGGCACCGGCCACGAGGGCTCGGATGTCGAAACCTGCCACAGCGATGGGCAGCAGGCCCACGGGGGTGAGCACCGAGAAGCGTCCGCCCACATTGTCGGGAATGACGTAGGTGGCGTAGCCTTCTTGCGTTGCCAGGCGGCGCAGAGCGCCCTTGCTGGCGTCGGTGATGGCGATGATGTGGCGTGCGGCCCACTGCTTGCCCTCTTGGCGCTCGAGCATGTCCTTGAGCAGGCGGAAGGCGATGGCGGGCTCGGTGGTGGTGCCACTCTTTGAGATGACGATGATGCCAAACTTGTGTCCTTCGACGAGCGTCATCAGGTCGTGCAGATAGTCCTCGCCGATGTTGTTTCCGGCAAAGAGCACGCGTGCGCCCTTGGCGGGCTTATATGCGGCAAAATTGTCGTTCAGTGCCTCAATCACGGCTTTCGCGCCCAGGTAACTGCCGCCGATGCCGATGGCAATCACGTATTCGCACTCGTCGCGCAGCAGTTGCGCGCTGGCCTCAATGGCGCTGAGTTGCGCCTCGTCGATGGATGAGGGCAGATGCAGCCAGCCCAGGAAGTCGCTGCCGGCGCCATTACCCGTCTCCAGGGTGTTGATGGCCTGGATGGCGGCGGGCTTGAGAGCCTCGACAGCCTCGGGAGTCACAGTGGCGGTAAATGCCGCCTTGTTGTCAATCTTAATATTCATAATGGTTGTTATATTTTTTGATTATTAGGTATTTGCTATTGGGCGGGTGTAGGCGCGGCGGCGCTTGTGCAGCACGTAATTGAAGTATTTCCACTGTTGCTGCACGCGCTCATTGGTTTCCAACTCTATGCTGCTCTCGGCCCATTTATATCCGAACTTGATGTATTGCGGCACCAAGTCGGCAAAGATTAGTGCGTTCACCCCCTTGTTCTGATACTCGGGCTTTACGGCGATGAGCAGGAGGTCCACGATGTCGTTATGGCACTTGAAAGCCTTGAGCAGGTGGTACCACCCGAAGGGGAACAGTCGTCCGCGGCACTTGATGAGTGCCTTCGACAACGAGGGGATGGTGACGCCCACGGCCACCAGTTCGCCATCGGGCTTGACAACCATCGAGAGGTCCTCAAGCGGCAGGAACGGCAGATACATCTTGATGTAGTGCTTGATTTGCTTTTCGCTCAGTGGCGAGTAGCCGAACAGGCTGTCGTAGGCCTCGTTGATGAGTGCGAAGATGGCGTCGCCGTAGTCCTTAACAAGTTTGCGGCGCGACGTGTACTTGATGTTGTCGACACCGGTACGGCGCTTAACGATCTCGGCCACACGCGCCATTTTCTCGGGCACGGCGTCGGGCACGTCGACTTTAAACTCCACCCAGTCAGCGTCTTTCTCGAAGCCCAGTCGCTCCATGTGCTTGGGGTAGTAGTCGAGGTTGTAGATTGTGGCTTGCGTGCCCAGTTGGTCGAAGCCCTCGATGAGCATTCCCTCGGGATCCATATCGGTAAATCCCAATGGGCCGGTGAGCCGTGTCATGCCCTTGCCACGCGCCCAATTCTCGACGGCCGCGATGAGCGCGTCGACCACCTCTTCGTCGTCGATAAAATCGATGAATCCGAAGCGGCCTTCCGTCATGCCTGAGCGCTTGTTGACCACGTGGTTGATGATGCCAGCGATGCGCCCCACGGGCTTGCCGTCGCGATAGGCCATGAAATAGGCACTCTCGCAGAAGTCAAACGCTGGGTTCTTGGTCGGGTCGAGGGTGTCGACCTCATCGGTCACCAGAGCCGGCACATAGTAGGGGTTGTCGGCATAGAGGTTGTCGATAGGGAAGTGCACAAACTTGAGCAGATTGTGCTTGGTGGGCTTTAATTCTTTAATTTCAACCATCTTGTTAATCAATTAATTTCGACTTGCCAGTGTTCAGGTCGTAGGCGATGTGGCCATCGCTGGTGCGCATGCGCACGGTGCGGTTGTTCTCGCCGCCGAAGCCAATGTCGGTGGCTCCCTCGCCGCCCTTGCTGGGCGAGTAGATGACGAAGTAGCGGCGCTTGTCCTTGTTGAAGCCCTGCACGGTGCCGTCTTTGAGGCGGAACACGATGTAGGCGTCGTTTTCAATCTTCTTGGCGATATCCTTCATGTTGAAGATTGGCTTGTCGTAGGTCTGCGTGCTGTTCTTCACCTCCTTGCCTTCCTTGAGTTGGTCAAGGTTCTCATTGTTGTTCTGGTTCCACATTTCGCTGGCGCGCTCGGGGTCGGCGAGGGCCTTCAGCGAGTCGGCCTTAGCCTTGGCGTCCTCCTCGGCTTTCAACTCTTCCTCGGTGGGAAAATAGAGGATTTTCAGGTTGTGTGCCTCGCCGTCGAGCCAGCGCGCCTGCTCGCTGCTGATGCTCTGCAGCGGCTTGCCGTAGATGTACTGGCGGCCGTCGTCGCGCGTCTTGAACGGGCCGTCATAGTCGACCGTGGTGGGCTTTTTGTTCTTGGTGTCGATGTCGAAGAGTGCCAGCGATACGCGGCCCATGCTGCTGCCGCCGGTGGGCAGGTTCAGATAGGCAAAGTAGAGGTAGTCTTTGTCGCCGAGTTTCACGGCGCGCGGCACCTGGTTGATGTCGGCGATGAGCGAACTATTGTCCATGGTGATGGTGCGACCGTCGAGAGGCTGCATATAGGCCAGTTCGGGCTTCCAGTTCACGCCGTCGCGTGTGAGGGTGTAAATCTTGTAGAACGAGCGGTTGGTGTTGCTCGAGAGGCAGGTCACACCCACGATGCGCTCGGGCTTGTCGCCGGCGGCGTCAAATCTCACGGCACAAGTTGCCACGGCACCGTCGCCGGTGAAGTTGGCGCGGCTGAGTTCGGCATTGAAGATTGCCAGCGGCTCGGCGCCCGAGTTTGTCACCACTTGTGCCGAGTCGGCACCCAGTGAGTTCTTGGGGTTGTCGCTGTTGCCACAGCCACGCATGATTGTCAAGAGAATAATCAACGCGGCCAGCACGCCGATGCCGATGAGCATATTGCGGTTGAAGTTGCTGCCGCGCGAGTTACCCTCGTCGTCATCGTCGTCATCCTCCTCGTCGTCCCATTCCTCCTGAGCGCGTTGCAGTTCACGCTGTGCCTGCTTGGCGCGGGCTTCGCTTTCTTGCACGCGGCGGCGCTCCTCTTCGAGTTCGCGTTGCAACTCGTTGTAGGTGGGTTGTTTGCTGGCGGCCGCGGTGGTTGCGGTGGCGGCGGCTGCCGTGGCGGCAGTCTTGGCGACGGTCGATTCGTTCTTGTCCATGTCGTCACGCACCATCTTGCCGCACTTGGGGCAGAAGACCGACTCGGCGGGAATCATTGCCTCGCAGTGGGGGCAGGGTGTGTTGGTGTTGATGGCGGCTCCGCAATGGTTGCAGAAAGCCGATCCTTCGGGGACTGTATGTCCACATTTCGAGCACTTCATAGCGTTTCGATATTTTGTATGTTACTTATTCAATTAATAATCGGCAAAGTTACGTAGAATTCTGCAATTAAGGTGTATAAAATGCCATTTTTCACTCTACGGCCCATGAAATGGGTGTGTCGATTTTCGCCATGAAGGCGCGTCGCACGTCGCTCCAGCGGTAATAAGGCGCGTTGTCGGTGGCTACGGGCAGCGTGGCCTCGTGCTCGTTGTAGAGCACTTTCACCAGTACGTTGTCGGCATTGGCGTCGCCGCCGATCGGGCGGTAGAACACCATCTGGATGTTGCATGCCATGGGAATTATGTTGTAGTCCTGCCAGTAGAGGTGCAGGTTGTCGAGGTCGGTGGTCGAGTAGTTCACGTTGTCAATCTCCATGAGGCAAGCCAGTGGCAGCACGCAGGTCTCGTGGCCGAATCGCAGGCTGGCGCCGCGTTGCCCGCTGGCGATGGCCTCATCGGCCTTCTCGACCATGTCGCGCAGCAGGGCGCGCTCGATGAAGGGCATGCGGTTGCCGTTGGCGGGGGCGTTGGCCCAGTGGACATACCAGTAGACGTTGCGAATGCGCCACAGGTTGAAAATCTCATCGTCGGTGAAGAGGTAGAAGAGGTTCAGGTCGTCGAACTCGTGGTGGCTCTGCAGGTCGCCGCCCAGGTCGAAGACGTCGCGCATCAGTTGCAGCGCGTTGATGCTGTGGCTCACGCCGAGCGTGTCGCTCATAATCGATGCCAGGAAGCGCGAGGGGTCGATATTGGCGCGATACATGCTGTCGGGGATATAGTCGACGGTCTTGCGCAGGTCGTTGGCCAGGGTGTCCTCGCCGTAGCCCCACCCCATGTAGTACATGTCGTGGTAACTGGCGTCGGTGGTGATGCGCATGCGCGGATTGGCGGTGCGCAGCATCATGGTCTCGTTTTGCATCGAAAGGATGCAGCGCAGAATCACCGTTGAGCGCGCGTCGATTATGGCATCGTCGGTGAAGACGCTGGGGAAGTTATGTGCCATGCGCTGTGCTATGGCTTGGTGTTGCTCGGCTCCCACGTCGGTGAGGTCGCCGGCGCGCTGTGTCGCGGCCAGATTGATGCGTTGCAGGGTGCGCAGCAGTCGCTCGCCCACGGGGTTCAGGCGGCCTTCGCGTTGCGCGCGCATCAGTTGGTTCACGGGTCGCTCATAGGTGGCCTGCCGTGTGAGCCAGCGGCTGCCGTGCCGGCCGTAGTGGTCGATATAGAACGCTTCGTAGCCCGCCGGGGCGGCAGTGAGCGCCGGAACAGGCACTTCGGTGCCGATGGGGTAGGCGTGATGGTTGCTCGCGCTGCGGCGATAGTTGCTCGAGACCTCGTCGTGTGCTGTGGCGGCCCACACGGCGCTGAGGGTGAGCGCCGCGGCGAGCAGGGCGATTATGCGGTGTAATTTCATTGTATGATGGGTTGAATGTAAGGTTCACGTGAGAGTTTGTCCATAAAGTAGTTGCGCACGTCGCGCCAGCGGTAATAGGGCGCCATGTCGGTGGCGATGGGCAGCGTGGCCTCGCGCTCATTGAGCAAGAGTTTCACCAGGATGTCGTCGCCGGCAGCGTTGCGGTAGTACACCATCTGCAGGTTGCACGCCATGGGGAATATTTTGTAACTCTGCCAGTTGTCGGCCAGGTGCTCGAGGTCGGTGGTGCTGTAGTCGGCGCCATTGATTCCCATGAGGCATATCAGCGGCAGCACCACGCTCTCGTGGCCGAAGCGCAGGCTGGCGCTGTTGCCGCCCTGCGCGATGGCATAGTCGGCATCCTCGATGAGCGAGCGCAGCAGGTGCGCCTCCATGTATGGCACGCGGCCTTGTGTGAGCGGGGTGTTGCCGGCAAAGATGTACCAGCGCACGTTGTTGTAAGCCCACACATTGTAGGCATCGTCGAGCGAGTACAGGTCGTAGAGATCGGTGGCTTCCCACTGATGGTGGCTCTGCATGTTGCCCACCACGTCGAAGAGGTCAATCATCAGCCCGCTGCCGTCAATGCTGTCGCGGGCAAAGCGCGCGTCGGTAAACAGCCGCTTGAGAAACTTCTCAGGTTTGATGTGCTTGTCGCGGAACTCGTGGAAGTAGTGGTAGGCTTGCTTGCGCAGCGGCGATGCCACAGGGTCGTCGTAGTTCATGTAGTACATCTCGGCCTCGCTGGCGTCGGTGGTGATGCGCAGTTGCGGGTTGAGACTCTTGAGCACGTCCACCTCGTTCTGCATCGAGAGCAGGCATCGAATCACCACGGTGCTGCGTGCGCGCACTGGGGCGTCGCCGGCAAACACCTGCGGGAAGTTTGCCATCATGCGGCGCGCTATGCGCTGGTGCTGCTCGGCACCGATGTCGCTTAACTCGCCATCGCGGCCGCGTGCGCTTTCGCGCAACTCACGCAAGATGGCCAGCACTTCCTTGCCGCGCGGGGTGAGTTTGCCGTTGCGCTCGCCAATCTCGAGTTGCTCGACGGGAAAGTTATACAGCCGTTTGCCTATCAGCCATCGGCTGCCGTGACGGCCGTAGTGGTTGAGGAAAAACGGCTCGTAGCCTGCCGGGGCCGGAGTGAGCGCGGGCAGGTCGCCGTCGGGGTAGGCGTAGTAGTTGTTGGCACTGCGACGAATGTCTTGCTTGAAGTCGTCGCGTACGCCGGCAGCGACGGCCAGCGTGGCCGCCAATGCCAATAATAGCACAAGTTTTCTCATTATCGTCGATGCTTTTATAGTTTCTGGTGCAAAGTTAGTGCATGGCGACCGAAATGCCAAATATGTGAATTATTTTCTTGTTGAGACGATATCTGCAAGGGCATAATCCAAAAATTCGGCTATTTTTTTGGATTGTAATCCAAAAATTCCACTTATTTTTTGGATTAGAGATATTGTAAATAGTTGTCGGGAGTAATAACCACAAAACTCTCAACATTATAAGCCGCCTGAAATGAAATAGGGATCTTCACATTTGCTTTCCGTGGATTCCATTTAATCTCAAAGGCCTTGATTTTGCCGTCACACTCTTCGATGTAGTCAATTTCTTGCTGTTGACTGTTGCGCCAAAAATATGAATTTGCGTAAATACCATTGTAACTGTTTGCTTTCATGCGTTCGCTGATAATGAAATTTTCCCATAGTGAGCCAATGTCGTTGCGCAGCGATAGTGGTGAGTAGTTTTGAATAATGGCGTTGCGAATCCCATTATCGACGAAATAAATCTTTTTGCTCTTTTTTAATTCGTTTCTTAAATTTCGGCTGTATGCTTGAAGGCGGAATATGATATAGCATTTCTCAAGCAGGTCGATATATTTCTCGATGGTTTTGGTGTCGCAGCCCACAGTTTGAGACAACTCGTTGTATGACACTTCTGAACCAACTTGCAAGGCTAAAGCCACCAACAGTTTTTCAAGCAAAGCAGGTTTTCGCACATAATCCAGTGATAGAATGTCTTTGTAAAGATAACTGTCAGCTAAGTTTGTGAGTATTTTGCGTGAATCTTCAGTATTGTTTATTACGTCGGGGTAAGATCCATAAACGAGACGTCTTTCCAGACTCTGCTTCACAGCAATTATTCCGGCATTATTCAGTATTTCTGACGTCGAAATGGGAAAAAGGTGATATTCCCACTTGCGTCCGGTGAGAGGTTCGTTGATAGTGTCTTGAAGTTGGAGTGCCGACGACCCAGTTATCAGCAGTTGCACGTTGGGAAAGCCATCGAAAATGAGTTTGAGGGAGATGCCAATATTTTTTACTCGTTGCGCTTCGTCAACGACCACAATGCGATTATTACCGATTATTGAGCGAAGTTCGTTAGTGTTGACATTGGTAAGCAAGTCTCTCACTTCGGGCTCATCGCAGTTGAGCCTCAGAATAGGCTCGTCGTGCTTTTCAAGTATTTGGTTGAACAAAGTGGTCTTGCCCACCTGTCGTGCTCCAACAAGCAAGATGGCCTTCCCTTTGAAGAAGTCTTGGTTAATGGTGTCGTGTAATTGTCGTTTTATCCAAGTCATGATTATTATTTTTTGCAAAGTTAGGTAAAAAAAAGGCATAATCCAAAAATTCGGCTATTTTTTTGGATTGTAATCCAAAAATTCCACTTATTTTTTGGATTAGGTGAGATTTTCAGGATTCTTTATTATAGCATCTATGGTTTATATGGGGGGTATAGAGACTATGGGGATAAAACGAGGGCGGCACCCCACCACGGGATGCCGCCCAAGTTATTTAGTGAAGTCTAATGTCGGGAATTAGAACATAACTTTTTGTACCTTGACGGTGCCGTCGACGTTGCGAGTCACCACGATGTTCATGCCATCGAAGGGCTTGTCGTTTGCCATGCCGGCAACGTTGTAGTACTTCACGCTCTGGATGCTGGCAGCATTCAGGTCGTTGACGCCAGTGACCTCATCGAGTTTGAATGTAACGATGACGGTGACATCGCCCATAGGCATCTCGAAGGTGAATGTGTTGAGTTCGTCGCCCGGAATCAGGTCGATTTCTTCCTCGTCCTCGTCAATTACGGTGATTTGGTCAATTGCGTAGCCATTGTCGGGAGTTACGGTAACAACGACCTCGGTGCCAGCGGCAGCCTCATCGGCGGGATTGGTTTCCGCAGTACCATTAGCGCCGCACTCAATCTCAATAGCGAACTTCTCGCGGGTGAGCGTCACGTTCTGAGTTAATGTGCCATTGCTCAGGTCGACATTCTCAATTACCTCGTCGTTATAACCATCGAGGCTGTAAGTGATGTTGTACTGCTTGTCGGATTGGATGATGGGCAGAGTGTAAGCGCCATCGGCATCGGTAACAGTCTGGTAAGCCACGGGGCCTGCTGTTGCAGCCAGACGCGGTGCGCCATTGCCTGTGGGCTCTGCGGTTACGCTCTCAGCCTCAATGTATACGCCCTCCAGCGGGTTGCCCTCCTCGTCGGTAACGATACCGCTCACGGTAGCGGGCTCCATCTTCACGCCGAAGGTGACGATAGGCAGGTTGCTGGTGCTGTAAGAAGCGGCAGCAAGACCGGTGGCGTCGTTCATATCACCACTGTCGGTACGGTGGCTGACGCATTGTCCAGTGAGGCTGTAGGGGAACGATTCGAAGGTCACACTCTTGTAAGAGTCGCTGATGTGTTGCGAGCGAACCACAATGCACAGGTTGCCGCCTTGGTATACGAACGGCTCGGCGAGGTCGATCTTGAGCATGTCGATCATAGCGCTTGAGCTACCGCCCTTAACGAAGGTGTAAGGAGCGTTGTAAGCCTCGGTCATGCCATTGGTGGGAAGCAGAGAGCCAGAGTAGTCACTTGCAGTGAGCGAAGTAGCATCAGTGCTGCCAATCCACACACTCACTTGCGTGGTGTGGTCGTCACCAGCCTTATAGCCTCTCCAGGTGAGAGAAGTAATCTTGTCACCCACGTTCAGACCCAGCTGGGCGGCAGTGTAGATGCTCATCGACTCGCTGTTCTCGTAAACCAGATTCACAGGCGAGCTGCTCGATGTGCTCTTGTTGGGATAATTCTCGTCGCTAACCTCAACTAATTTTTCAGCGGTTTCCTCGGTGATGGTAACATCCACCTCGTCGGTAGCGACCTCATAGTCATCGTCCCAAGTGAACGAAGCCATAGCCTCCCAAGTGCCTGGCACGTTGGGCACCAGGGCGAAGTTGACCGTCGCCGTGCTGCGAGCGGCAATCTCAACGGGAGAGGTAAATTCGGCCTGACTACCGAGCACGAAACTTGCGTCGCAACTCTCTTCTTGTTCAAGCAAGTTTTGCAGAACTACGCTGGCGTTGTAGTCATCGTTCTGCTTGCCAGTGGTGGGGATGTTGACGCTCTTAATCACCACGTCGTGCTCAACGGGCACGAGTTCGAAGCCGTAAACGTTGTCGAGCATGCAGTATCCGCTCTCGAAAGCAATGTAGTAGTCGCCAGCAGGAATGTCCTCAACCACAAAGGTGGTAAACTTGCCGTCGTTGCCGGTGCTTTGTTGCATATCGGTGGCCGGGACGGTCTTGACAAGTGTCCATTCAGCACGGTCGGTGCTGTAGTACACCTTAATGAAATAATCATCGCCGGTGCTGCTCGAGCGGCGTGCACCATCGAAGGTCATCTTCTCGCCCTCAGTTACGCGCAGCAGCGGGGTGACGAGTTTGCCAGGAGTGCTGGCGCTCGCGCTCTGCATGTAGTTGTTGGGATAGTACGAACTGGTGTTGGTAGTCTTACTCCATACATCGGTCATATTCCACCAGCCAACAGGCGCGATGCTTGCGCTGCTCTCGTTCTGGAAGTCCTCGAAGAACTTGCTTGAGTCGAGCACAGTACCGCTCAAAGGCAGGATAAAGTCGTCGATGCCCTCGCCAGTGATGGTGAGGTTACCGCTGAAGATGCCTGGTGTGGCTGCGCTGAGCGTGATGTCGACATCCTGGCTCTCGCCGGCGGCGAGGTTGATGTCGGTAACGCTTGCGGTGAAGCCCTCGGGCATGGCTATACTTGCCACCAGAGGAGCAGCGCCAGTGCTGTTGATGGTGATGGTCTTGGTAGCATCCTCGCTAATCATGCCGAATGCGCCGAATGTGGTGTTGCCGCTCTCGAGTGTGGTGTTGCCGTTCTTCACGGTCATGCCAGGCAGGTAGGGATTGGCTTGGAACCAGTCGCCAGTGGCCGTGGTGCCAGTGATGTTCTCAAAAGCATCGATGCGGACACGGGTGCTATTATTAGCGTAAACCGTTTCATAGTCGAGGTCGGTAATCTCAAAGTCGGGAATCTCATAGGTTTCACCCACAGCGAGGTCAACGGGGATGTCATAAGTGGCAAAGACAACCTCGGGCTTGCCTTGCGGGCAGAAGGTCACGTTGTAACCCTCGGTTCCCACGGTGATGGTCTTGTCGCCAACATTAGTCACCTTGAAGCCGGTCATTGTCACCGAGAACTTGTTGTTGACATCGCAGTTTGGATACTTCCAACTGGTGCTGCCGTTGCGCTCCATTTTCAGGGCGTTCATGAATTCATACTCTGCGCTACCGGTAACCACCAGGTTGTCGATGTAGCAATAGTAACCGGCAAGAGCGATGCGGTCACCGTCCAGGCCCTCGAAGGAGATGGTTTGCCAACCTTGATTGTACAAATCCTCACGAGTCTTAGTGACCACTTCTTCGCCAACACTCAGTTCGCCTTCTGTACCTTCAACGACCTTGAAAGCACGGAATGCACCACTATAAGAGCCAGACTTGATTTGCAGCGTGGCGCTGCCAGTGAGTTTTGGCGTCACAACGCAGTCAAGAGCACTTCCCTCGGCAGTGGCAAAGGTGATGCCATAAGGTTGCCCTAAGTAGAGTGCGCCAGTGTTCTCCACACCAGCAGATTCCGAGTAGGAGTAAACACTGCTTGTGGCTTTCACAATATGCCCCCATCCAGATGCAACTTGGAAGTCGGGACTGCTTACGGCAATTGGCTTGTTGAAGTCGAAAGTGTAGTTTTCGACTACTTCAGCACTTGCCCAGCCAAAGCCCAGCAGCATGATTACTGCTAAGGCCAAGAACTTGTTGAAAATTTTCATAAGCACTAATTTTTGGTTAATAAATAAGTTGATTTTTCGCTTTGTGGCAAAATTACACATAATTTGTATTATTGGCTCTGTCAATTCCTCGTTTCAAGCATAGTTAGCGCCGTTGGTAGAAATTTATGTAGAAAATTTGGGAAATTGGTGTTTTGTCATTATCTTTGCCCCATAAATTATTGAGAGTTATCTTTTTATTTACTTAACGGGGCCAAATGCTTGGCCCACAATAAAATCGTTTACTACTATTATGGCAAAAAAATGGATTTGTACAGTATGTGGTTATGTTCACGAGGGTGACACGCCCCCCGAGCGCTGTCCGCAATGCAAGGTTCCGGCTTCGAAGTTCAAAGAACTTAACGAGGACGACGGCCTGAAGTTTGTCGCTGAGCACGAACTTGGCGTGGCAAAGGGTGTAGACCCGGAGATTCTGCAAGGTCTGAAGGATCACTTCAACGGCGAGTGCAGCGAGGTGGGCATGTATCTGGCCATGTCGCGCCAGGCCGACCGCGAGGGCTATCCCGAGGTCGCTGAGGCCTTCAAGCGCTACGCTTGGGAAGAGGCTGAGCACGCTGCCAAGTTTGCCGAACTGCTCGGCGAGGTGGTGTGGGACACCAAGACCAACCTTGAGAAGCGCATGAATGCCGAGGCTGGCGCTTGCGAGGACAAGTTCCGCATCGCTAAGTTGGCTAAGCAGCAGAATCTCGACGCCATCCACGACACCGTTCACGAGATGGCTCGCGATGAGGCACGCCACGGCCAGGGCTTCCAGGGCCTGTATAACCGCTACTTCAAGAAGTAAGATTCGGTGCGCACCATCGAGGGCGCAAGTTTCCACGACGCGCCATGCACCCCCATTTGGGCCGCGCAATGGCGCGTTGTGGAAAATTTTTTATTCACTGTGATGACGATGAAACGACACATTTTTCTTGCTGCAATGGTGGCCTTGCTGAGTGTGGTGGCCACGGCGCAGGTCGACCGCGGCACGCTGGGCGTGACAGCCGGCGGCGGCTTGCAACTGCCCACGGGCGAGTTGAACGACAACTTCAAGGGCGGCGTAAACTTTGTTGGCGGCCTCACGGGCGGCTACAACTTCTGGCGCGTGAAGGCCGACGTGAGTTACGGCCAGCCGTCGTTTAAGCGTAGCAACATCTTTGGCGTCCTTGACGCCGAGGGTCGCGACGCGCAAATCAACGCGGTGAGCAGCGCCACGCTGCTTGGCGTGGGTGTGCAGTTGGGCTATGTGGCCTATCGCAATGGCCGGTTGAGCATTACTCCCAACGTGGGCGTGATGCTGAACCGCTACAATTGGAAGGTTAACGACATCGAGTGGAGCAAGAACGACGAGGGCCACGACGTGTTTCAGGCGGTGAACACCAGCACGGTGCATCTGAGCGACGTCAATGCCATGGCGAGCGTCGACTTCGACATCACGCTCCATAGCCGCGTCACCACCGACGCGATGCTGTTCACCGGCCGCAACACGCGCACGTCGTCATCGCTGCGCATCACCCCATGGGTGGCCCACGCCCGCTTCAAGAGTGTGCCCACGGTCAGCGGTGCCTTTGCGGGCATCAACGTGTGCTACCTGGGACTGCTGCAAGCCCTGGAGTAAACCCCAAGATAGGGTAAAGTGTTCCAAAACACTCGTTATTAGGCTTTTTTAGCGATTATTTTGCCACTGATTGAATACTATTGCCTACTTTTGTGGCGTTAAACCAAAGAAATGAGACGATTGCTCGACATAACGTTGCTCCTGATTGCCATGTGTTGCGCACAGCATGTGGCGGCGCAAAACACGGCCGAAGGAATGCCCCTGCCCTCAGCGTTGCAGAGGGTGTACCACGGCTATTACCACTTTGTGGAGCCAACCTCGGGCGAGACGGTGCTCATGCTGGTGATGAACAACATCACGGTGTATCCTCCCGAGCGATTCCGCAACAAGAAGGAGGAGGAGTTCTACTGGAAGACGGTGCGCGACGTGAAGCGCACGCTGCCTTACGCCAAGTTGATTTGCTCGACGCTGCTCGAGACCTACGAGTATATCGGCACCTACAAGACGCAGAAGGAGAAGCAAGCCTATCTGCAGCGCTTCGAGAAGGCGATTTTCGCACAGTACAAGCCCGAGATGAAGAAGATGACCAAGAATCAGGGCAAGATGCTTATCAAACTCATCAACCGTGAGACCAACCAGAGCAGTTTCTCGATTGTAAAGGCTTTCTTGGGCACTTTCCGCGCCGGCTTTTGGCAGACTTTCGGGCGCTTCTTCGGCGCTAACCTGAAGCAAGGCTATCATCCCACCCGCGACAAGAACGACGCGCTGATTGAGCGCATCTGCGTGCGCGTGGAGCAAGGCACGCTGTAGCACCCTTGCCACCCCGCTGCTGCACGGATTATCGTTATTGATAATTCGTGATTTTTTTTGCCAATATGCGACACGGCATTCGAGTGTTCGAGCAATCGAGCAATCGAACATTCGAGCAATCGAGCAATCGAGCATTCGAGCATTCGAACATTCGAGCATTTAAGGCTCGGCGGCGAGGCTGGTGGTGTCGCCGATGGTGTAAGGGCTGGGCTTGGTGGCGGGTCGTGGCTGGAAGTGGTCGAGGATGATGGTGGAGAGTTGGGCCGAGAGTTGCTGCAGGGTGGCCTGGCGTGTGGCCTTGGTGAGTTGGCATTCCCACACGGTGAGCACGTGCCATCCGGCATACTTGAGCATGCCGCGGTTCAGGCGGTCGCGGCGACGGTTGTTGTCGATTTTTTTGCGCCAGAATTCGGTGTTGGTCGTGGGCAGCCTGAAGTGCTCGCAGTCGTGTCCGTGCCAAAAGCATCCGTTCACAAAAATCACCGTGCGGAATTGATGCATGACGATGTCGGGCGTGCCCGGCAGCCGCTTGTCGTGCAAGCGGTATCGAAAGCCTTGCCGCCACAGCCATCGCCGCACCAGCAGTTCGGGCTGGGTGTCCTTGCTGCCGATGCGGCTCATGCAGCGGTGTCGCTGCTGTGGTGTCATGTGGTCGGCCATGCGGCGATTTATTTGCCTTGCAGGTAAGCCACCAGTTGTGCCGTGGCGCGGCCGCGGTGTGAGATGGCGTTTTTCTCGCTGCTCTGCATCTCGGCAAAGGTGCGCTCGTCGCCCTCGATGGGCTGGAAGATGGAGTCGTAGCCAAAGCCGCCGGTGCCGTGGCGCTCGGTGAGGATGAGGCCTTCGACGCGACCTTCGAAGTAGTGGTACTCGCCATTGCCCTCGATGAGCGTGATGACCGTGCGGAACCGTGCCGTGCGCTGATCCATGGGCGTGTCGTGCATCAGACGAAGCACCTTGTCGATATTTGCCTCGCTGTCGTGGCCCGGCCCGGCATAGCGCGCCGAGTACACGCCCGGCTCGCCGCCTAAGGCGTCAATCTCGAGGCCCGTGTCGTCGGCAAAGCACTCGATGTTATAGTGGCTGAAGATATAGTCGGCCTTCATCTTGGCGTTGTCCTTGATGTTGTCGGCCGTCTCGGGGATGTCGTCGTGGCAATCGATGTCGTTCAGACTCAAGATTTCGAAACGGCTGCCCATGATTTGGCGCAATTCCTCCAACTTGTGGGCATTGTTGGTTGCAAAGACAATCTGTCGCATTGTTGCTATCGGTTTTAAAAGAAAGTGTGTCATAATTCATTTATGGGTATTAAGAGCCGCCTGACGGCGGGAAATCTAACAAAATCCAAACAAAAACTCACAAATAAATCTTTGGTTATCAATAAATTAAAATATGAGATTTTGGTAAAGATTTTGAAAGATTTCCGCACGAAGTGCGCTAATAATATGGCACACTCACTTTGTTTATAATACGATGTTTACGAGTTTGTTGGGGACGACGATCACCTTTTTGGGTGTCTGTCCCTCGAGCCACTTGGCAGCGCCGTCGTGGGTGAGCGCCAGGCGTTCGACTTCGGCGGCCTCGGTGCCGGCGGGCACCTCCATGGTGAAGCGCGGACGACCCTTAATCATCACGGCATACTTCACGTTGGCCTCGACGAGATATTTCTCGTTGTACTCGGGCCACTTGGCGTCGCACACGGTGGTGTCGTGACCCAGGGCGTGCCACAGTTCCTCGCTGATGTGCGGTGCGAAGGGCGCCAGCAGCACCACCAAGTCGTTGTAGATAGCCCGGCTGCGGCACTTCATGGCTTGCAGTTCGTTGACGCAAATCATAAATGCTGCCACGCTGGTGTTGTAAGAGAACGTCTCGATGTCGCCCGTGACCTTCTTGATGAGTTTGTGCAGCGACTTCAGCGCCTCGGCGCTGGGCTCTTCGTCGGTGAGTTGCAGGTCGTCGCCCTTGTAGAAGAGCGCCCACAATTTCTTCAGGAAGCGGTGCACGCCGTCGATGCCGTTGGTGTCCCAGGGCTTGCTGGCCTCCACGGGGCCTAAGAACATCTCGTACAGGCGCAGCGTGTCGGCACCGTAGCGCTCCACGATGTCGTCGGGGTTGACAACGTTGAACATCGACTTCGACATCTTCTCGATGGCCCAGCCGCAGATGTACTTGCCATTCTCGAGGATAAACTCGGCGTCGGCAAACTCGGGCCGCCACTGGCGGAAGCGCTCGATGTCGAGGGCGTCGTTGCTCACAATGTTCACATCCACATGGATGGGCGTCACCTCATAGTCGCCCTTGAGGTGGAACGACACAAACTTGTTGGTGTCCTTGATGCGGTACACAAAGTTGCTTCGGCCCTGAATCATGCCCTGGTTGACGAGTTTCTTGAACGGCTCGGCCTCGCACACGTAGTCGTAGTCGAAGAGGAACTTGTTCCAGAAGCGGCTGTAAATCAGGTGGCCGGTGGCGTGCTCAGTGCCGCCCACGTACAGGTCGACCTGTCGCCAATACTCGTCGACAGCCTTGTCGACAAGGGCCTGGTCGTTGTGCGGATCCATGTAGCGCAGGTAGTAGGCGCTCGACCCGGCAAAGCCTGGCATGGTGCACAGTTCCAGCGGTCGTCCGTTGCTGGCGACCCAGTTTTTGGCACGTCCCAGCGGCGGCTCGCCGTTGTCGGTGGGCTTGAATGCGTCGACCTCGGGCAGGAGCAGCGGCAACTCGCTCTCGTCGAGCGGCTGGGGTTGCCCGGCCTCGTCGTAGTAGATGGGGAACGGCTCGCCCCAGTAGCGCTGGCGGCTGAAGATGGCGTCGCGCAGACGGTAGTTGACCTTCACGCGGCCAATGCCGGTGCTCTCGATATATTGCTTGGTGCGCTCGATGGCCTCCTTGATGGTCAGGCCGTTGAGTTGCAGGCGGTCGTTGCTCGAGTTCATCATGATGCCGTCCTTGGCGTCGAAACTCTCCTCGCTCACATCGGCGCCCTCGACGAGCGGGATGATGGGCAGATTGAAGTGGCGCGCGAAGGCGTAGTCGCGGCTGTCGTGAGCCGGCACAGCCATGATGGCGCCGGTGCCGTAGCCTGCCAGCACGTAGTCGCTGATGTAGATGGGAATCTCGGTGCCGGCAATGGGGTTGACGGCATACGAGCCGGTGAACACGCCGCTCACTTTCTTCTCAATCATGCGCTCGCGCTCGGTTTTGTGCTTCACCTCGTCGAGGTAGGCATCGACGGCGGCGCGCTGCTCGGGCGTCACCACCATGTCGACGTACTCGCTCTCGGGCGCCAGCACCATGAAGGTGACGCCGAAGATGGTGTCGGCGCGCGTGGTGAAGATGAGCAGTTGCTCGTTGCGTCCCACCAGCGGGAAGAGCATCTCGGCACCCTCGCTGCGTCCAATCCAGTTGCGCTGCGTCTCCTTGATGCTTTCGCTCCAGTCCACGGTGTCGAGGTCGTTGAGCAGGCGGCTGGCGTAAGCGCTCACGCGCAGGCACCACTGGCTCATCATCTTCTGCTCCACGGGGAAGCCGCCGCGTATCGAGAGGCCCTCGCTCACCTCATCATTGGCGAGCACGGTGCCTAGTTTGGGACACCAGTTCACCATGGTGTTGCCGCGATAGGCTATGCGGTAGTTCATCAGCAACTCGTCGCGCTCGGCCTTGCTCATGGCGTTCCACTCGTCGGCGGTAAAGGTTACGTCGCTGTTGGTGTGCGCGTTGCAGCCCTCGGTGCCATGCTTCTCGAAGTGTGCCACCAGTTCGTCGATGGGGCGAGCCTTCTCGCACTTGGTGTCGTAGTAACTCTTGAACATCTTCAGGAAGGCCCACTGCGTCCACTTGTAGTACGAGGGGTCGCAGGTGCGCACTTCGCGGCTCCAGTCGTAGCAGAAGCCTATCTTGTCGAGTTGCTCGCGGTAGCGTGCAATGTTTTTGATGGTTGTCACCTCGGGGTGTTGCCCCGTCTGGATGGCGTATTGCTCGGCGGGAAGGCCATAAGCATCGTAGCCCATGGGGTGAAGCACGTTGAAGCCGCGCTGACGCTTGTAGCGCGCGTAGATGTCGCTGGCAATGTAGCCCAGCGGATGGCCCACATGCAGGCCCGCACCGCTGGGATACGGGAACATGTCGAGAACGTAAAATTTCGGACGGCTTGCATCTACGTCGACGCGATAGGTGTTGTGGTCGCGCCAGTACTGCTGCCAACGTTGTTCAATCTCTTGAAATCGATATTCCATATTGTAGTTTGATAATTGTTTTCCAAAAAATAACTTGCAAAGTTACGAATAAGTGAGCGGTGGGCAAAGAAAAAACCTGTGTTTTTTCATTTGCCTGCCCGAACGGTAGTAACTTCGACCACAGGTCAACGTTACGAATAAGTGAGCGGTGGGCAAAGAAAAAACCTGTGTTTTTCATTTGATAGCATGCAATAGGCGCTACAATAGCTATAGAGGCTATAGTTGCTATAGATGCAATCGCGTGAGCGGTGGGCACAGAAAAAGCCCCAGGTGTGGCGGTCACAACCTGGGGCGTGGTTTGCGTTTTCAAGCCGAAAGGGTTCGGCGAATGCTGAAGGCCGGTTACTCCTTCTTGAGCAAGTCGCGGATTTCGGTGAGCAACTTCTCCTCGGCGCTGGGTTCGGGAGCGGGCTCTTCCTCTTTTTTCTTGCGGGTAATCTTGTTCATGGCCTTAATCATGAAGAAGATACACAGTGCGATGATGAGGAAGTCGATGATGTTCTGGATGAAAGCACCATAGGCAAACATCGACACGCCAGCCTCCTTGAGTGCGGCGTAGTTGTTGTGCAGATGAGCCGGCACGTCGGCGGGAATCTGGCCGAAGCGCACAAAGAGATTGCTGAAGTCGACACCGCCAGTGGCAAGTGAAACGAGGGGCATAATGACATCTTCGACGAGCGAGGTGACAATTTTGCCAAAAGCACCACCGATGATCACACCGACGGCCATGTCCATCACATTGCCCTTCATGGCAAATTCCTTAAATTCTTTTACAAAACCCATAATAAAAACGTTTTAATAATTAATATTGATGTTCTTCTAAGTGTTTGACCATTAAACATTCTTAATTAGGGAAAAATTTCCACTATTTTCCACATTTAGTGGCGAGAAATAAAGAATTTTTCACTAATTTTGCAGCGCATTTATATGCGCGGCGCAATTTTCCGACCCGTTACAATGTTGGGGAGAGAAATTTCGGCAAAGGTATCAAAAAAAGCGAATAAAAACGAATTTTAAAACAATATTTTTAACAAATTATTATTATGGCAAAAATTAAAATCGGTATTAACGGATTCGGCCGCATCGGTCGCTTTGTGTTCCGCTCGACTTTCGAGGAGAACAATGTCAACGACGTAGTGGTAGTGGGTATCAACGACTTGCTGCCTGTGGACTATATGGCATACATGCTCAAGTATGACACCATGCACGGCCAGTTCAACGGCACCATCGAGGTTGATGCTGAGAAGAACGAACTCATCGTTAACGGCAACCACATCCGCGTTACTGCCGAGAAGGATCCCGCAAACCTGAAGTGGGACGAGGTTGGCGCAGAGTATGTAGTTGAGTCTACCGGTTTGTTCCTCGCTATGGACAAGGCCGAGAAGCACATCGAGGCTGGCGCTAAGTACGTGGTTCTTTCGGCTCCCAGCAAGGCTGGTGAGGACGGACGTCAGGCCGACATGTTTGTTTGTGGCGTTAACACCGACAAGTATGCTGGTCAGCAGATCGTGTCGAACGCTTCGTGTACGACCAACTGCTTGGCACCCATCGCCAAGGTTCTGAACGATGCATTTGGCATTGAGAACGGTCTTATGACTACCGTACACTCGACCACCGCAACGCAGAAGACCGTCGACGGTCCGTCGATGAAGGACTGGCGTGGTGGCCGCGCTGCCGCTGGCAACATCATCCCCTCGAGCACTGGCGCTGCCAAGGCTGTGGGTAAGGTGATTCCCGAACTCAACGGTAAACTCACGGGCATCTCGATGCGCGTGCCTACCCTCGACGTTTCGGTTGTTGACCTGACCGTGAACCTGAAGAACCCCGCTACCAAGGACGACATCTGCAAGGCTATGAAGGATGCTGCTGAGGGCGAGTTGAAGGGTATTCTGGGTTACACCGAGGACGCTGTCGTTTCGAGCGACTTCATGGGTGATCCCCGCACTTCGATCTTCGACGCAAACGCCGGCGTTTACCTGACCGACAAGTTTGTGAAGGTCGTCAGTTGGTACGATAACGAGATTGGCTACAGCCACAAGGTTATCGACCTGATCAAGATTATGAAAGCCTACAATGGCTAATTAGTAGTAATTGAGTTTCATGAGATTTGAGGACCCTGGGACATGTTCCCAGGGTTTTTTCTTGCCCCAAGCCGCTATAGCATTAATAGCAAGTAAAGACGAGGGTGTGTAATAATTAAAAATGGTTGGGAGAGAGTTCCTCCCCTAAGTTAGGGGAGGTGTCGCGAAGCGACGGAGGAGTGTGTGATAACACACTGGTTGGCAATTGTTTGTTGTTGACACACGCCCCCGGCCCAATGTTGGGTCGAGTGGCAATGCCTTCTGCACCACACGCTGAGCTTCGCTCAACACGTGCTTTGCCATCGCCCCGAGCACTGCGTGGTTTGGGGCATCCCCTCTAACTTAGAGGGGGACTTGCTAACGCACTGATTCTGTGGCTATTTTATACCGAACTCACGTTAACTTAGAGGGGAATTTACAGCCATAACCGCATTATTACCCCCCAACTATAGGGGCAACGGGAGCAATTGGGGGTAAAAAAAAGGGGGCGCGAGCCCCCTTTTTAATAAGGTGATGGTTGCTGATTAGAACACAACCTTGGTCACGGTGCTGGTGCCATCGGCATTGCGGGTCACAACGATGTTCATGCCATCGAAGGGCTTGTCGCTTGCCACGCCAGCCACGTTGTAGTACTTCACGCCTACTGCGCTGCTCACGTTGATGTCGTCAACGCCGGTAACAATATCGACACTGGTGGGCATGATGAGCATGTTGTCGTGGTAGTTGCTGTCGTTGACACCAACCTTGCGCGGAGCAGGATGTGAACCGGCTTCCCACTCGCCTTTCAGGCGAAGCACGCCAGTAACGTTGTAGCGCTGCTTGACGACCAGGTTGTCGGTGTTCATGTAGGTGTTGTCGATGGTGAGCATCTGACCCTCCCAGTCGCTCTGGTATGCGCTGAAGTATTCACCCTTGTAGTAAGCGCTAATCTTCACCAGGGTGTTACCCTTAACGTTGCTGAAGTTTTTGGCCATGTTCACTGCCACGGGTTCAGCGGCGTCGCCCTCGATGAGTTCGGGCACGCTGGTCACGTTGTAGGTGGGGTTGGTGGTCAGGTTGACTGCCGTACCTTGCAAACTACCGGCCTTGATTACCTTGTTCTGCGAAGCCATAACCTCTGCCATAGCATCAACGTCCATCTTCAGGCCAATCCAGTTGCCCTCGGCATCGGCGGCATAAACCATGCGGTCGTTGAGGTCGTTGAGGCCCTTGAAGCCGATGTGCAGGTCTTCGTTGATGGCGTCAACCGACTCGCCGGCAAGCACTTGCTCAAGAGTACCACCCTTGATGATGGTGTACATGAAGTCATCATCCTTGAGCATCTCGTCGCCCCAGTAAGCCAGGGTCTCGTTGCCTTGCAATAAGTAGACAAACAAAACAGCAGTTTGGTCAATAACGATACCTTCGGTGTCGTCGTAAACCACGTTGGATTCGATGAAATCTTCCTCTTCAGGATCCCACAACGTGTACTTGATGACACCATCGTCAGGCATGTTGGTCACGTCGACGGTCAATACTACATTATCAACATATGTGCCAGGCCCCGGAGTTACGCTGATGGTCGGGATAAGGATGGTGTATTCTACAGTCTTCTCGGCCAGCATATTGCCAGTAGAACCTATGACACGTGCGATAAGAGTTGAGTTGGTGTTGATGGTTACGGGACGAGTGTAAGCGGTCTCTTCGCCATCGTTGAGCACGTAAACCAGCTTTGCGTAGTCTGGCATGTTCTCAGCGGTGATGGTAGCGCTTTGCACTGCGTAGTAAGTGCCGCTGGGAGGAGTTACTGTCAGGTTGAACTCGATAGCCTTGAAGGTTGCGGTAACGGTCACGTTGCCGGCGGGCATGTTGAACGTATTGTTCTCGCTCACCTCAACGGCGTCGTTGCCGCACATCACGCTGAGTTGGTCGAGTTCGTAACCCTCGTCGGGCTTGATGGTGAGCGTCACCTCTTCATCTGCTTCAGCGGTCTCCTTGTCGGCCTCTACGGTACCATTCTCGCTCTCGGCAATTGTGATGTTGTAAGTCACGATGGGCTCGGGCTTCTCGGCCTCAACCCACAGGGTCACGGGCTTTTGCGAAGCGCCAGGATAGCAATTGAACAGAGGAGGATTGTTGCTTGCGTTGAATTGCATGGTGGAGCTAGTGCCGGCATTGAACACTACACTTGTGCCTTCCTCATCGATGGCGATTTTAGCCTGTGCATGAGCAAGGGCATCACCTTCGGGAAGTGCCTTGGTGTAGAGGCGATTGCTGCTGCCATCGCTTGACTGCAGATAACCCTTCTGCTTGCCGTCGTAGAACGTCCAAGCGTCGGCTTCGCCACCGAGTACAAACACTGCCATGTCGTTTTGAACATCGATATAGTCATTGCCGTTGATGGTCTCGCGGCTTGTCACTACGGTTGAGTGACGGTTGTTGGTGTTCACATCGGTGTTGATAGTGTAGGTGGTGGTCTCGTCGCCTACGGTTTTCTCGCCCACGATGATGTACTGCTTGCCAGCAACCAGTTCATTGGCGCTGGTGACCAGTTTGAAGCAACTTGCCGTCACAAACGGGCCTTCGACCACCAGCTTGGTAACGCCGGCATCGACGGTGAAGGTGTAGGTGTTGGCGTCGGCGAGCACGATGTTGTTGCCGCCGCCATTCTCAAGTGCATATTCCTCGCCCAGAGTCAGGTTGCCGTTACCGCCGTACCAAGTGCCCCACTCATCGGTGAACTTGAACTCGGTGCCAGCAGCCACCTCGGCCTCGTAGGTCCAGTTGTTGCCGCTCTTGGTCATGGCTTGCTTAGCCCACTCGTTGAACGTGCCGCGGATAAAGAGGGCCTTCTCCTTGTCGACAGTCAGCGTCTCGCCATTGTCGGTGATATTGATGGTGAAGGTGCAGGCACCGCCGTCGGTCATGTGGAAGTTGCTGCCATCCACCAGGGGGATGTCGGTGTGCCATCCACTATTGAGGCCATGGCTGGTTTCACCCGTTTGGGTTTGGCCACCCAGCCAGATTGGGTCGCCTCCATTGACAACCTTAACAATCTTGAACAGGATGCCATCGTTGGCGATGTCGTCGAGAGTTTTGCTCAGCGTGTAACCCTCGTCGCCCTGGGCGAACTTGTAGTCCTCGGTCATGCCTTCTTGCCAACCGTTGAAGTTGCCAACCAGGTAGTATTCGACCGAGTTGTCGACGTTTTCAATCTTGAAGTTCTTAACCTCCCAGGTACCGGCCTTGGTTTCGGTGCTGGTGTACTTGAAGCCAAGCTCTACGGTCTTGCCAGCGTAGTCAGTCAGTTTGATTTCCTCGTCAACGAAGGTGAAGTTGTTGTTGTGCTTGTAGGGGATGACGAGTTGTTCCCATTGTCCTCCTACCTCACGAATCCACAGTGTGCATTCTTGATATGCAGTTGTGGTGTCGCGGAAGTATTTACCGGCCTGCTTGAATGTGAGCACGGGGTTGGTTTCCTCGGCCTTGATGCTGATTTGCGGTGAAATCAGCCAACTTTCAGTTTCATGATTCTGAGAGTTGATATAACCCTTTCCCTGTGCGTATCCAGAACCTTGGTAAGTTCCGTGAGTCCACACGTTGCTATTAGTGTTATTAACTACGTCTTTGATAACGAAGTCGCCCAAATCTTCGTTGAATGTCTCCTCATAGGGCAACTCCTTGGGCTGCGGAATCTCGATAACGTAAGCGGCCTCGGCGGTTGCCTGATTGCCATCGTCATCGACAGCGTAAGCCTTGACGGTAGCCGATTGTTCGATGGTGAACGGAGCGGTGTATAACGTGCCGTTGGTGGGGTCCGTTCCGTCGGTAGTGTAATAAATATCCACCTCGCCCTGGCCGTTCTTTGGGGTGATGGTCACCGTGATGGGCGCGCTATAAGTGCCGGCTGCTGGCGAAATCTCCACTGCGAAGTCACTGGGGGTCTCAACCGCCTTGAACTCCAGTGGCATGAATTGGAGAGTTGTGCCGTTGTTGTTAGAGAAGATACTTGTGATTCCATAAATATCATATGTATTGTTATCGCTGGGAATCGCAGTGTTGAAGCGATTGTTAAATATCGCAACACTTTCAGTTCCCACAACAATTTTGCCATCATTGACAGTGGCGTTTTTAATGACGGCATATCGACCCACATTGTCGGCGGTTACCTGTACCGGTGTGAGATTGAGCGGAGTGGGAACCGCATTTTCCTCGCTGGCCTGCAAATTATCAGGATTAGTTAATTCATGCAGGCCATTATAGGCACTATACGTTCCGGTAAATCCGGCGGGAATCACGTCGCCGAACTCGTAAGCCTGGTCAATGCCTGCGCTAGTGTAAATCAACAGGCCGTGGGCACTGCCATCTTGCACATAGGTGTACTTTTTGTCGGAGGTTTGGCCAATCACGGTCACGGGATTGGCGAAGACACCTGTTTTGCCATTGCCTAAGGCTATAAACTCATCAATGCTGGCCACCGAAGGCGTCTTAGTGAAGGTCTTCGTAGCGACGTCGCTGGTCTGGTTGTTGAGCACAGCCACGGCCTTGACAGTGGTCGTTTCGGTGATGGTAAACGGTCCTTCGTAGGGCACCCAATAAGAAGCGTTGCCGTTATTGGTGGGATCAACACCGTTGGTGGTGTAGTGAATTTCAGCGCCCTCTGCAGCGGTAATCGTCACCTCGGTCGAAGTCAAGAACGGTGTGGTTCCCGAAATCGTCGGCTTAGCAACGGTAGGTGCACCGGTGGTATTGTAAGTGATTTCGATGCTTTTAATACCAACTTGGTTGCTCGAGCTGCTAAACGTGAATCTAACAGCCTTAGTACTCAGGCCAGTGGCAGTGAGGCTAAAGTTGCTTGATTTTTCAGTCGTTGCAGTAAAGGTCTGACCGTCATTACTAACGTTAAGTGTCACAGTTTGTGTTTTTGTGCCCCACTGTTTAAGGACAATCGTTACACCGGTTATGGTGTCCGTGTTCATGTTTTTGAGCGACACAGTCACGTTACCGCCCTTTGTGACAGGACAATCGGTAATGTTTTGACCATCACTTTGTTTGTTAGCTGAAGCAAACACCACTGTGGCGGCAGAGCCTTCCACAGTATGCGCCCCATACGTGCCGGTCCAACTTGATGCGCCATCAAACTGCCAACCAACAAAATTGAAGGTTTCGGTTTTTGTGGCTGCCCATCCTACGCCTATGGCTAGGATGAACATCATTAGTAGAGAAAATAATTTCTTCATAATGAATAGTTTTGGTTAATAATTATGTTATAAAAAGTCATTTCAGTGTTCAACGTGCAAAGATAGCAAAAAGAAATGGGTTTTGCAAGAAAAATACTGCGAACTGTGCACGAATAATCATAGGGCTTGAGAAGGGGGTAAGAGGGTGAAAAAAGGGGGCGATGTGGGCTGATTTGTCGACAAAATCATGGCCGTGGTCTATCTTTTTTGGCCTATTGCGCCTAATGGAGTAATTTTGCACGTTGAAAAGTAGTGAAATATCAAAACATCAAATATAAAATGAAAAAGATTCTATTTTTAGTCCTGATGACGCTGGCGTCGATGGTCGCAATGGCACGAAATGCCACCATCAACGGCATTCTGGTTGATGCCGTCGACACTACCGAACTGATTCAGGCCACAGTAAAATTGCTCGAAGCCAATAAGGACAGCACTTACATCAAGGGCCTTACCACCGACGAGAACGGTGTGTTCAACATCAAGGGGGTGAAGCCCGGAAAATATGTGGTGAAATTTACCTACCTGGGCTACAACGACGCCACGCGCCGCGTGACCATCGACAGCGACGGCCGCGACGTGAACCTGGGCGTGATTGAGATGCAGCCCAGCACCATCATGCTCAAGGAGGCCGTGGTGGTGGGCGTGAAAACCCCCATCACCGTCAAGGAGGACACCATCGAGTATAACGCCGACACCTACAAGACGCAGACCAACGCCGTGGTGGAGGATCTGCTCAAGCGTCTGCCCGGTGTGGAGGTGAGCGCCGACGGCAAAATCACCGCCAACGGCAAGGAGGTGAAGAAAATCCTCATCGACGGCAAGGAATTCTTTGCCGACGACCCCACCGTGGCCAGCAAGAACATCCCGGCCGAGATGGTGAACAAGTTGCAGGTGATTGACCGCAAGAGCGACCTGGCACGCCTCACCGGCGTTGACGACGGCGAAGACGAGACGGTGATCAACCTGACGGTGAAAAAAGGCATGAACAACGGGTGGTTCGGCACCGTTAACGCTGGCTATGGCACCGACGACCGCTATGCCGGCAACCTGATTGCCAACTACTTCCACGAGGGCAACCAATTCACAATTCTGGGTGGTGGCAACAACACCAACAACCTCGGGTTCACCGACGGCGGCAACGGCCGCTTCCGCCGCTTCGGTGGCGACAATGGCGTGACCACGTCGCAAAACCTCGGCTTTAACTTCAACGTGGGCAGCAAGGATGACGACCACTTCCGCGTGGGTGGCGACGTGATGTACTCGCACAGCGACCGCGACACGCGCACCACACGCGAGCGCCAATATCTCTTTGCCGACAGCACCAGTTACGAGGGCTCGGCCAGCCGCGCCCGCGACAAGGGTCACAACTTGCGTGGTGACTTCCGCCTGAAGTGGGACATCGACTCGCTCAACACCATCGAGATTCGCCCCAACTTCTCGCTGAACTTCAGCAAGAGCACCAATTCGAGCCTCGACTCGACCATGGCTGGCGATGCGGCACGCACACTGGTGAACCGCAGTTTCAACCACTATAATAACGACGGCAAGAGTTATGAATTCGGCTCGGGCTTCGTGTGGAACCACAAGTTTGCCTCTCATCCGGGCCGCAGTTTCAGCATTTGGACGCGATATAGTTACAGCAAGGTGAGCGAGGACGGCAACACCTACACCCGCAACGCCTACTTCCTGCTCGACTCGCTGGCGACAATCGACCAGGTGTACACCAACGACCGCCTCACGCACTCGGTCACCGGCCGACTGTCGTGGACCGAGCCGCTGGGAGCCATCACCAACGCCCGCTTCCTCGAGGTGGCCTACCGCGGCAACTACCGCTACGCCGAGAGCGATAAGATGGTGTACGACATCACCCGCGCCAGCATCTCGCCGGCCCCGCTGGTCGATAACCCGCTGCTGGCCGCCATGACCGACGAGGGCATGCGCAACATGATTGCCGGAAAATATGGCGCTCGCACCCTCAACGACAACAACCTGCTGGCCGAAATCGTCGCCATGGAACTGGGTCCCGAACTGGAACGCCTGTTCAACGACCGCTTGAGCAACAGTTTCCGCAACCGCTTCTTCGACCAGAGTTTCCAGGTGGGCTTCCGCCAGGTGCGCAAGGCCTATAACCTGAACTTGGGTATCTCGATTAACAGCGCGATGTCGAGCAGCAAGGACTTGATTAACAGTGCTCGCGACATCGATGCCCGCTGGGCTTGGAGCGCGGCTCCTTACGCCCGCTTGCGCTACAAGTTCACCGAGACGCGCAACCTCAATGTCGACTACCGTATGCGCGCCAGCCAGCCCACCATCGCCCAGTTGCAGCCCGTGGCCGACGAGAGCAACCCGCTGAACGTGGTGGTAGGTAATCCGGAACTGAAGCCCACGTTCACCCACCGCCTCAACGTGCGCTTCAACGACTTCGACCAACAGTCGCAGCGCAGCATCATGGCGATGTTCAACGCCAACATGGAGCAGAACAGCATCATCTCCACCACAGTCTACGATCCCAACACCGGCGGTCGCTACACCACCTACACCAATGTGAACGGCGTGTGGAACGTGATGGGAATGAACATGGTGAGTTTCCCCTTCGGCGCCAGCAAGACGTGGTACTTCACCAACAACATCTTTGGTCGTTACAGCGTCACCAAGGGTTTCAACAACGGCGAGTACAACCGCAGCGGCTCGTTCTTCGTGAATGTAATGCCTGGCTTGGCATTCCGCAACGCCGAGTTTGACATCGAACTGCGCCCGCGCTACAGTTACCAGAACACACGCAACTCGCTCCACACCGTGGCCACGCGCGACATCCACACCTATGGCGGTATGTTCAACGCCACCTACTCGGCACCGTTCGGCCTGGTGATCAGCACCGACCTGAATTACAGCACCACCAGTGGCTACTCGGCAGGCTACAACAGCGACCAGTGGCTGTGGAACGGCTCGGTTTCGTACCAGTTCTTGCGCGGCAAGACGGCGGCGCTCACGCTGAGCGTCTACGACATCCTGGGTCAGCGCAAGAGCATTCGCCGCAACGTCACGGGTAACTACGTCGAGGACGTGGCTTACAACTCGCTCACACGCTACGGCATGCTCACGTTCACCTATCGCTTCAGCACCTTCAAGAAGGGTGAGCAGCCCAAGATGCGCGAGGATGGCGTGTATGGCGGCTTCCACGGTGGCCCTGGCGGCCCTGGCGGACGCCCCGGTGGCGGTCGTCCCGGTGGTGGCTTCGGAGGCCCCGGACGTCGCTTCTAACCGCGTACCTTACAACACAATAGCACCTATAGCATTTATGGCAACTATAGGTGCTATTGTTGTTATTGAATCATCGCTGTCCGGTAAAACCAATGTGCGAACCTTATTGAGGGCGTGTCATAATGAAACATCAAAGGATGATATCAACAATGTAGGGACGTGCCATGGCACGTCGTGCACAATCCCTAGGTATTTACGACCCTTACTCCACGACGCGCCATGGCGCGTCCCTACAAATTTACATTGCTGTATGGTAAAACCAATGTGCGAACCTTATTTAGGGTGGGTCATAATGAAACATCAAAGGGCGGTATCAACAATGTAGGGACGTGCCATGGCACGTCGTGCACAATCCCCTGGTATTTACGACCTTTACTCCACGACGCGCCATGGCGCGTCCCTACAAATTCACATTGGTGTCCGGTAAAACCAATGTGCGAACCTTATTGAGGGCGTGTCATAATGAAACATCAAAGGGCTGCATCTACAATGTAGGGACGTGCCATGGCACGTCGTGCACAATCCCCGGTATTTACAACTTTTACTCCACGACGCGCCATGGCGCGTCCCTACAAATTTCTAATGACCGATTTGGCGGTTTACAGGCGGGTGTCGAGGTGCAGGATTTGCTGCACAAGCATCATGTCGCGGATGTCGCTGCGCAGGATGTCCATGTCGTCGTAGTCGGGGTTGGCGCTGTGCAGCGTCACCAACTTCGGGTCGGCATTGCGCCGCACATATTTTATCATGCGGTAGTCGTCGAGCAGGACCACGTAAATCTGGCCCCAGAAGATATATTGCAGGTTGGTGAGTTCGCGCAGCGCCACATAGTCGCCGTTGCGAATTACGGGGCTCATCGAGTCACCGTTGACGCGCACGATGCGATGCGCCGCGCTGGCCACGTCGGGCAGGTCGATGTGGCCGATAATCTGGTCGTCGGTAAACATGCTGGCGCGGGGCATCGTGCCCGCCGTCACGTCGATGTCGTAGACTGGCGTGCCTGTGGGCTGCGCCACGTTCAGGTTGCCGCCCATGCTTAGCGTCGCCGGGGCGGCATTTTTGGCAAAGGGCAGGTCGTCGCCGTCTTCGAGCCACTGCTTGTTCACGCCCAGGTTCACCACGATGCGGTTGATGAGCGCCTCGCTGATGGGCAGACGGCCGTTGAGGTACTTCGACAGGTTCGACGGGTCAACGTCGACACGGTTGGCAAACTCCACCTGCCGGTATTTCAGTTCCTTCATGAGGAACTTGATGCGATTGATGATTTCTTGGTCGGTTTGCATGGATACTATTTGATATGGTTCAGCGGCAAAATTACCATAAAAAATGGTATTGTGCAAATTTTTGCCAACTTTTTTGTTGTGCAAAGTTTTTTGGGCGTGTGGAGGCGGGTTGTCGGTTTTTTTTATGTAACTTTGCAACGATTTAAAGGCAACTGAGAAATGCTGACGCGTAGACTTACCATATTGCTGGCCGTGTGGTCGATAGTGCTGCTGCAAGCGTGCATCCCGCGATACACGCTCAATGGCGCGTCGATCGACTACACGCAGTATCGCACCATCTCGTTCAGCGACTTTCCCATCCGCGCCGCGCTGGTGTATCCGCCACTGCAGCAACTGTTTGAGAACAAAATGATCGACATGATTACGCAGCAAACGCGACTGCGCGTGGTCGACACGCCAAACAGCGACCTGCGCATGGAGGGTGAAATCACCAACTACAACCTCACGCCGCAAGCCGTCGGCGAGGATGCCTACGCCAGCCAAACGCGCCTCACAATCACCGTGCGCATCAAGTACATCAACAACAAGAACCCGGAGTTGTCGACCGACCAAACCTACAGCGCCTACCGCGACTTCTCCAGCAGCGAGATGCTTGCCGACGTGCAGGACCAGTTGTGCGAACAAATCTGCACCGACCTCAGCGACTTAATCTTCAACTCCACCATCGGCAACTGGTAATCCTCCCAAACCAACAAAATGCACCACCATGCATCAGCATGGCGGCACTTTTGCTATGCCCCAAAGGGTCGGGGCAAAAACTCGAGCGTTCGAGCGTTCGAGCATTCGAAATACTCCTTTGGGGAGAATTTTTTTGGGGTGGCGGGATTATTCGCGGTAGTAGACGCGCTTGACGCGGGGCGAGACGCTGGTGAGCACCTCGTAGCCGATGGTGCCGCGCACTTTGGCCAGGTCTTCGACGGCGATGTGCTCGCCGAAAATCTCCACATGATCGCCAATCTGGCAATCGGCGTCGGTGACATCAATCATCACAGCGTCCATGCACACGTTGCCCACCGTTGGGCACAGTTTGCCGCCCACCCACATGCTGGTGGCGCCGTTGCCGTAATGGCGGTCGAAGCCGTCGCCATAGCCGATGCTCACGGTGGCTATGCGCGAGTCGCGCGTGAGCACGCCGCGGCGGCCGTAGCCGATGGTGGTGCCTGCCGGCCATTCCTTGATGGAGATGATGACCGAGTAGAGCGAAGCCACGGGGCGCAGTTTGTCCTCGCTGCCGTCGTTGAGCGTGCGGATGCCGTACAGGCCGATGCCGATGCGCACCATGTCGTACTGGTGCTCGGGGAAGCGCACGATGCCGCAGGTGTTGAGGATGTGGCGCAGGATGCGGTGCTGGAAGGCCCGCTGGAGCATGTCGGCACAGGCGTCGAAGGTGGCAAATTGCTGGTGCGTGTAGTCGTCCTGGCTGGGGTCGTCGGCTACGCAGAGGTGCGAGAATACCGACGCCGGGTACAAGACGTCTTGCGAGCACAGCAGTGCGATGAGGTTGGGCAACTGCTGCGGCGTGAAGCCCAGACGGTGCATGCCCGAGTCAATCTTGATGTGGATGGGGAATTTCTTTACGCCATATTTCTCGCCTTCGCGAATCAGTTGCTGGCATTCCTCGATGCTGTAGACCTCGGGCTCGAGATGGTGTGTGAACATCGCCTTATAGTTCACCACGCAGGGATTGAGCACGATGATGGGCATGGTGATGCCGGCTTGCCGCAGGTCCACGCCCTCGTCTTGCACGGCCACCGCCAGATAGTCGGCGCCTCGGTCCTGCAGTGTCTTGGCCACCTCGTAGGAGCCGGTGCCGTAGCCGCTGGCCTTGACCATGGCAATGGTCTTGGTGGTGGGCTTGACAAACGACTTGAAGAACTTGAAGTTATGTGCCAGGGCGTTCAGGTCGACCTCTTCGACCGTCTGGTGCCGCTTGGCCTCGAGCATGTCGATGATTTGCGAGAAGTCATATTCTGGCGCGCCCTTGATGAGCACCGTCTCGTCGTCGAAGTCGCCGGGGAGCATGTGCTGCATGAATTCGTGGGTCGAAGCGAAGAATCGCGTCTGAGGCAACTCCGAGAAATATTTGCCGTAACGCATAAAGTCGGGGCCGATGCCGAGCAGACGGCCAATGCGTTTCGACTTAAAGAGTTCGCTGATGCGGATATACAGTTCGTCGGCACTGTAGGCCTCCGACATGAGGTCGCTCAGGATGAGCGTGTTGTGCAGCGACCCGGTGCGGCGCTTCATAAAGTCGAGCGCCGGCGTGAGCGAGTTGTAGTCGCTGGTGTATCCGTCGGCAATGATGGTGCAGTTGTTCACACCCTCAATCACGTTGATGCGCGTGCCCACGGGGCGCAGCGTAGCCATGCGGCTTGCTATGGTGGCCGCATCGTAGCCCAGATGGGTGAGCACGGTCAGGCAGGTGATGGCATTCTCGATGTCGCGCTCGCCTACGAGTTGCACCTCCACCTCGCCCAGCGTGTCGCCGGCATGGTAGGTGATAACCGAATACTTGTCGCTGTGCTCCACGCGCTCAATCCACACGGCACAGTCCTCGTCGTGTCGCGACCAGGCCACAGGCTGCGCCACGTCGATTTCGAGCAGCGGCTTGATGGTGTCGGTCACCAGTTGGTCGTCGGCCGGATAGATGATGCTCTCGCAACTGGAGAGAATGATGGCCTTCTCTTGCGCCTTCTCGGCCATGGAACTGAAGCCGTCGTTGTGTTCGCTGCCGATGTTGGTGATGATGCCCACGGTGGGGCGAATCATGGCCTGCAGGCGTGCCATCTCGCCCGTTGTCGAGATGCCGGCCTCGATGATGGCCAGGTTGCACTTGTCGTCGATGTCCCACAGCGACAGTGGCACGCCGATTTGCGAATTGTAACTTCGCGGCGAGCGCACGATGTGGTAGTCGTCCTTGAGCAGTTGGTAGAGCCATTCCTTCACGGTGGTCTTGCCGCGGCTGCCCGTGATGCCAATCACCGGGATGTCGAAGCGGCGGCGGTGGTGTGTGGCGATGGCTTGTAGAGCCTCGAGCGTGTCGGGAACAACGAGGAAATTGGCCGTGCGCTCGAGCCGGCGTGGTATGCCGGCCAGCGAGTCGACGACAAAGTTGCGCACTCCCTGCTCGTGCAGTGCCGCCACGTATTGATGTCCGTCGGCATTGCGTGTTCGCAAGGCGAAAAACAGCGTCTCGGCCGCATAGGTTAGCGAGCGCGAGTCGGTGAGCAGCAGGCTCACAATAGCATCGGTGTCGCTGAGTTGGTTGCTCTCGATGTGCAACACACTGGCAATTTCCTTAATCGAGTATTTCATGACTGTGATGTGTTATTGTTCAATGTTGGTTGTGTCGCTGACCGCCGGCGATGATTCGGTCGACGATGGGCTGCAGGTAGGGATACTCCTTGACCAGGTTTCGCACCACCATTTCGGTGTCGGCTTGGAATCGCTCCACCACCTGCCTGTTGGCGCTCATGGGCCTGTGCTGTAGGCGTTTGCTCACTCGCTCGCAGCGTGCTATGGCCTGTGTGGTGCGGTCGTCGCAATAGGTGGCTTGGAACATCTGCCAGATGTATTCCACTGCCACGTCGCTGGGGTGAAGCATGTCGGCGGCGTAGAAGCGATAGTCGCGCAGGTCGTCAATCATAATCTCGTAGGCCGGGAAATAGTCGGTGACCTCGCGGTGTCGCGACACCACGTCGTCGACTGCCACACGCAGCGTGGCCTTGCTCAGCGAGTTCACGTCGAGACCGTCGGCGATATGCCGAATGGGGCTGATGGTGAACACGATGCGTGCCTCGCTGTTGACACTGCCGATTTGCGCCACGATGTGGTCCAGGGCGGCAACAATCTCGGGCACTGTGGCCATGCGGCGCGAGAACTCGTGCTGCGGCACCTTGTGGCAGTTGCTCACCACGCGGTCGGTGTCGCGGCGGCGATACACGATGGCTGTTCCCAGCGTCACCACCACCATGCGGCATCGCAGCAGGTGATCGTGACTGGCGGCAATGCGACGGTTCATGCGGTCGAGCGTTGCCTGCTTGTCGGCCATCGAGTAGCGCGAGTGGAAGTCGTAACTGTTCCATACGCCGTTGTGCTGAAACAACTCGATGCCCGCTACCGGCTCGCCCGTTACCAGGCGCGTGATGGCCGCGTCGAGGCTCAGCGGGTTGTAGATGGTGCCAAAGGGGTTCACGTCGACGTCCATCAGCGCGTCGCGCAGCCGCGCGCCGATGTTGTCGCTGAAGCACGATCCCAGCAGCATCAGCGCATCGCTGTGTGCCAGCATCTGGTTGTTCTCGCCAGGCCGTATGGTAGTCCTAAATTCCATGACTTTTCTGCTAAAAAGGCAAAGTTACAAATAAACGTGGGAAAAGCCAAAAATTTTTTCGGGAAATATAGCAAATATTGCAACTATAGCATCAATTGTAGATTCAATGACAACTATAGTTAATATAGAAGTGATGGAAAATCGGCTTTATTCTGCTGGCGCCAGCAAAATAAAGCCGATTCTGTTAGGTGTCGCGGTGCACCCGTGGGGGATTACACTGTGAGGATTTCTTTCTCTTTGGCGGCGAAGACGCTGTCGATTTGCTTCATGTACTTGTCGTGAAGTTTCTGCACCTCGGCCTCACCGTCTTTGCTCACGTCCTCGCTCATGCCTTCCTTGACGGCCTTCTTCAGGCCCTCGATGCACTCGCGGCGGGCGTTGCGCACGCTCACGCGGGCTTTCTCGCTCTCGTTTTTCGAGTCTTTGACGAGTTGTTTGCGACGCTCCTCGGTCAGCGGCGGGATGTTCAGGCGAATCACCTCACCGTTGTTCTCGGGCATGATGCCGATGTTGGAGTCGATGATGGCTTTCTCCACCACGCGGAACATGTTTTTCTCCCACGGCATGATGGCGATGGTGCGCTGGTCGGGCGTGCTCACGTTAGCCACATTGTTGATAGGCACCTTGTTGCCGTAGTAGTCGACTCGAATCGAGTCCAGGATTTTCACGTTGGCTTTGCCAGCGCGGATGTGTGCCAGCGAGTCGTCGAGGAAAACAACTGCCTCGGTCATCTTTTTCTCGGCCGCATCCAGATAGAATTTTACGTCGTTCATAGTGTGTTATGTGTTTTGATGATTAATATTCACAAAAAGACGGGCAAACTTACAGAAAAAAAATGAAATTACCAACGAACTGTCACTTTTTTTTGCCCACGGTGCTGTTGTTGGCATCCTGACGGCACATTTTGGTGAGTGTGACGATGGCTGTGGGCCCCTCGTTCATGAGCAGGTCGAGCACGCTGAGCGCCGGCAGGAACGGGTGCCGCGCTTGCCACGCCTGATAGTAGGGCAGGTCGTCAATGGGCAGGTCGTCGGCCCGCTTGGCGTCGAGTGTGCGGCGCAGGTCGAGCACGCCGTCGCGCGGCGTGTAGTCCTCGTGGGTAAACTTCACCGGCAGCATCATGAAGTCGGCAATAAGAGCCTGCATGGCCTGGTTGAACTCGAGCAGGAAGTGCTGGCCGCCGTGGATAATCGGCTCGAGGTCGGGAGCCACGTAGTCGAAGTATGGCGTGCGTCCGTAGGCCGAGTAGAGTGCGCCCCAGTGCAGGCGTCGCCAGTTGCCGTGCTCGCTGATGCGCACGTCGCGCATCGCGGTGCCGATGGTGTGGCTCTCGGCCACAAGGGGTATGGTGAGTTGCTGGACGCCGTTAGGCCCGTCGATGGCGTAGCGGTGGTGGCTGTGGCGCAGCGGCAGGTGGGTCTGCGCGGTGTCGACCACCACATGGCCCGCTGCCACGGCGACAGCCCAATAGCGCGTCGAGCCGGTAGCCATGCTGCCGGTCACCACGGTGTCGAAGCCTTGAAACGCCATGTGCGATTATTTCAGTTGGAACGACGCCTTGTCGGGGTTGGGCGTCTTGAAGATGCGGCTGCCGCGAATCCATCCGTCGAACAGCGTGTGGTCCTTGTCGAACGAGATCAGCACCACCATGGGGGTGCCCACGATGTGGTCCTCGGGCACGAAGCCCCAGTAGCGCGAGTCGAGCGAGTTGTCGCGGTTGTCGCCCATCATCCAGTAGTAGTCCATCTTGAAGGTGTAACTGGTGGCCGGCTGTCCGTTAATGATCACTTGGCCGTTCTTCACCTCGAGCGAGTTGCCCTCGTAGGTGGTGATGCATCGGCGATACAGAGCCAGGTTGCGCTTCATATCCTCGGGGGTGGCAAAACTTACCGTGCCGCCGCGCTTGGGGATGTAGATGGTGCCATAGTTGTTAGGCGTCCAGCCCAGGTCCACGCCCACGGGGTACGACGTCATCACACTCGACTCGTAGAATTGCGGGGCGCGCTCCTGAAGCAGTTGGTCGGTGACGCGCTCAATGTTGGTGACCTTTTTGTTCTTCTTCAGCGCCTTGACCATGCTGTGTGTGAGCGGCAGTTCGTAGCCGCCACGTCCGCCGTTGCGGTCGTCGGCGCTCACGCCCAGTTCGTCAAACTCCTCGTCGGTGATGCGGTCGGTGGTCGACACCACATAACGGAACTGCACATTGTCGGGCTCGGGCAGCGCCTTGCCGTTGATGTAAATCACGCCCTCGGTGATGCGCAGCGAGTCGCCCGGCAGGCCGATGCAGCGCTTCACATAGTTGTCGCGGCGGTCGACGGGCCGGTAGATAATCTCGCCAAAGCGCGCTTTGTTGGCCCACACGGCCTCGCGGCCAAGTTCGTAGCACAGCGTGTAGTAGTCGGGGTTGGGCATATTCAGTGCCACGGTGTCGCCGGCGGGGAAGTTAAACACCACAATGTCGCCGCGCTCGACGTTGCGCAGGCCTTTCAGGCGGTGATAGTCGAGTTGCGGTGTCTCGATGTAACTCTTGCAGTTAAAGAACGGCAGCATGTTCTGCGCCAGCGGGAAGTGGATGGGAGTCTGCGGCACGCGCGGGCCGTACACCATCTTGTTGACCCAGAGGAAGTCGCCGGTGAGCAGCGTCTTCTCGAGCGACGACGAGGGGATTTGGTAGTTCTGCCCCACGAAGAGGAAAAGGAAGTAAACCAGCACCAGGGCATAGACGATGGCGTCGACCCAACTCATCAGGGTGCGTGCCACGGGGTTTTTCAGGCCCTTCCACCACGTCCAGGGTATGAACTGTGTGAGGTAGATGTCGGCCAGCAGCGGCAGCAACAGCAGCAGCCAGGGGTTTCCCATCCACACTACCCAAGCCAGGAAGATGGCGGTCACGATTCCGAAGCGTATCCAGCGTGAGCGTTTCACGCGGGCAAGCCGCTCGCGCAAGCCTCCGCGCTGGGGATTATAATAAGGTGCGCTCGAAGTTTTCTTTTTCGTTTTATTGTCGCTCATAATAAATATGTGGTTTTGTTTCAATTGTTGAGTTGCGAGAGTTTGTTTTGCAGCCGCGTGATGCGCTCATGAGCCTCGAGAAGCCGCTCCAGCGGTATGCGTCCGTCCTTTACTGCGGCAACAATCATGCCCACCAGGCGGAAGGGGCGGTCGGGCTCATAGCCGGTGCTGATGTTGTTGCCCACGCACAGCATGTCGGCCCCGGCGTTAATTGCCAGCACGATGGCGTTTTCGATGCTGTATTTGTCGATGATGGCTTGCATATACATGTCGTCGGTGACGACCACGCCATCGAAGTGCAGCGTGTCGCGCAGCAGGCCTTGCAGCACTTTCTTCGACAGTGTGGCGGGGTACTCGGCATCGAGTTTGGAGTTCATAATGTGAGCCGTCATCACCATGTCGGCCAGGCCTTGCTCGGTGAGCATGCGGTAAGGCTCGAGTTCGCTCTCGTGCCAGGTGTTTGTGACATCGACGAAGCCCCAGTGCGAGTCGTCGATCGCGCTGCCGTGGCCAGGGAAGTGCTTGAGGGTGCACAGCACGCCGGCACGGTGATGCTCGTCGATCCACCAGCGCGCGTGGCGCGTTATTGTGGCGGGGTCGGCCGCGAAGCAGCGCTGTATGGCGCCCAGTCCGGGCGTCGTCCCCTTGATGTCGACCACAGGAGCCAGGTTGACGTTGACGCCATGCTGTGCCATCTCGCGCGCTATGTTGCGTGCGTAGTGGCGTGTGGTGTCCTCGTTGTCGGTAGTGCCCAGGTACTCGGCGGTGACGGTGGGGCTGAATCCGTAGCGCACCTTCATGCGCGCCACTTTGCCACCCTCCTGGTCGAGCGCGATGAGCAGCGGATAGTCGGCCATCGCGCGCAGGTCGTGCGTCAGGCATGCCAACTGCCCGCGGCTGGTGACGTTGCGCGACCCCACCGTGGCGCTGCCTGTGAGGTCGACGTCGAAGAGAATGATTGCGCCCACCTTCAGGTCGCGCACGTAGCGCGCCGCATCGCTCTGGGCGTCGATGCTGTTGCCCCTGAAGCCCACCATGAGCATCTGCGCGGCATAGCGCCGCAGCACCGAGTCGCTGGGCAACACAGTAGCGCCCTGCGCCATCAGGCACAGGGCCAGCAGGGAGGCCAGCAAGGCGGTGCGTTTTGTCATTGGTCTACTTGTCGAAGAAGCCAAAGAAATAGTAGCAGGCTATCCAGTCGACCCTGATGCCGCGAGCATAGCCCAGCACTTCCTGCTCGGCGTTGGTCACCTTGCCGTCGCTCAGGTTCACCTTGCCCAACTCGTTGTTCTCGCCATCGCGCACGCTACCATCGGAGGTGATGAAGCCCACGCGGTTGCCCTCAGCATCCAGGATGTCGAGGCGCACGATTTTGCCCAGCGCCTCACCGCTCTTGCTGCGAATGGTGCCGTCGGGGTCGAAACTGCCCACCGAGTGTGCCGTGGCATCGCGGATGATACCGTTGGCCGAGATGCGGCCCACACTGTTGAAATCGGCATCGCGAAGCACCTGAGCATTGGCGCCCATGACAAGGCTGGACAGCGCCAGCACGAGCATTACTGCATATAATTTAAAACGTTTCATCGCTATAGTTTTTCTGTATGACTCAAAAAGAATGGCAAAGTTAAAAAGAAATATCCGAAAAAAAAAGAAACCCCCTCAAAAATGAGGACAATAAAGCCATTAAGGGCCATTAAGGCCGATAAGGTCGTTAAAGTCGTTAAAGTCGTTAAGGACTTTAAGGTCGCTAAGGGGTTAGTCCCAAAAAACGTGAAAATATTTTGCCATGTGACGGGTTTGTGCTAATTTCGCAGCCACGATGAGTGAATTTTTGAATCAATATCATCTCACGGGGCTTGCCATCGGCTTGGCCACGTTCTTGATTATCGGCATGTTTCACCCGCTGGTTATCAAGGCGGAGTACCACCTGGGAACGCGCTGCTGGTGGGCGTTTCTGCTCGCTGGCGTGCTGCTGATTGTGGCATCGATGCTGGTCGACGGCATTGCCTTGCAGGCGGTGCTTGGCGTGACGGCATTTTCGTGCTTCTGGAGCATCCTCGAGGTGTTTCAGCAGCAAGAGCGAGTGTACAAGGGCTGGTTCCCGCGCAACCCGCGCCGCCGCTATCCGTGGGACGACGAAATCGTTACTGGCGATGAAAAAAATAGGGATTCTGAGTGACACCCACAGTTATTGGGACGACCGCTACGTGCAGTATTTTGCCGAGTGCGACGAGATTTGGCATGCCGGCGACATTGGCAACGAGGCGGTTCTCGACCGCCTGTGCGCCATCGGGCCCACGGTGCGCGCCGTCTACGGCAATGCCGATGGCGGTAATCTGCGGTTGCGCCTCAAGGCCACCGAGATTTTCACCGTCGAGGGCGTGAAGGTGGTGCTCACACACATCGGTGGCCATCCTGGGAAATACGCTCCCGGCATGCGCGACCGCCTGCTGCTCTCGCAGCCAAAGGTGATGGTGTGCGGCCACAGCCACATCCTGCAGGTGGTCAACGACCGCGCCCTGGGCGTGCTCGTCGTGAACCCGGGCGCCGCCGGACGGCAAGGCTGGCAACGCGTGCGCACACTGCTCACGCTCACCCTCGACGCCGGAACGGTGAAGCACTGCCAAGTGATTGAATTGGGCGACGACAAGCATAATCCGCAAGGAGGAATAATTGATTAGATTAGAGATTATAGATTAGAGATTATAGATTTGATGATGAGACGCAAAGCAATATATGGCATTATGCTGGTGATGGCGATTGCCCTGGCCAGTTGCCACAGTAACGAGGCAAACTATCGTGCCGCCTACGAGAAGGCGCGCGAGCGTGTGGTTGAGCGTATGCCCGAGGGCCTCGACGAGGAGACCTATGCCCTGATTCGTGCCGAGCAAGACCGCAACATCGAGGTGGTGAACGGCGACAGCGTGATGATTGTGCGCAAGTTTTGCAACCTCACCGACGAGAAAAGCAATATCGCCAAGCGATATAACGTGGTGGTAGCGCAGTTCAAGCAGATTTTCAACGCCAAGAGCATGCGCGACCGTCTGCACAAGGAGCATGGCTATCCGTCGTATCTGCTTTTCGACAGCCGCGAGGCGGTGTACTATGTCATCGTCAAGGCATTCGACGAAAAGGATGTCGCCGTGGCTTTTCTTAAGGATTTAGAAAAAAACAACCAAATAACTGTCCTAATCCCCAAACTCTGGATTTTAGAAAAGTTGTGAAACTTGCTCCAGAGGTGGTGGCTGTTGCCACCTGTCGTAACCGAGCGGCTTCTTTCCTTGTGAAAAAAGCCGCTTTTTGTGCCCTGTTGACGAAAAACTTTTGGAGATGTTGCGAGAAATATGTAACTTTGGGGCAAAACAATGAAAAGCACTCAGTAAGATGGACATACAACTACCTAAACGCATCGACGGTGGAGAGGTGGGCGTGCTGCAAAACGCCCGACAAGTGACGGTAATCGGCGCCAACGGCTCGGGCAAGACGCGCTTCTGCAACGAACTCATGGCATCGCATCGCGGCAAGGCATATCGCCTGTCGGCGCTGAAAGCGCTCTTTCCCATCAACAGCGACAAGGAGCCGCTCGAGGGTTCAATCGATGCCATGTTCCAGCACATCAACGACATGTCGCCACAGGTGAAAAACTCGGCCAACACCGAGTTTGACCGCCTTACCTACATCATGATGCTCGACGAGTTTCGCGACTTGATGAACTACAAGACACACCTGCTCCTGGGTGAGCCGGTGGAGTTCCCAAAAACCAAACTCGACACTACGGTGCGCATGTGGCAGGAGGTATTCCCGAAAAACAAGGTGCTGCGAGAGAATGGCAAACTGCTGTTCACCACCGAGGGACAAAGCGACAAATATTCGCCACTGCGGTTGAGCGACGGCGAGAAGGCCGTGCTTTACTTTATCGGCGCCGTGCTCTACGCGATGCCCGACGCGGTGATCCTGGTCGACGACCCGGAAACGTTTATTCACCACAACATCATGCACACGCTGTGGAACGTGATTGAGGAGATGCGCCCCGATTGCACGTTTATCTACAACACTCACGACCTCGACTTCGTGTCGAGCCGTGTCGACAACCAGTGCGTGTGGGTCAAGGCCTTCGACCCCGAGCAGAAGGCGTGGGACTATGAGGTAATGCCCAAGAGCAACAACCTGAGCGACGCCCTATATCTCGACATCCTGGGCAGCCGCAAGCCCGTGCTCTTTGTCGAGGGCGACGACACGCATAGCATCGACTCGCGCCTGTATCCGCTCATCTTCCCCGAGTACACCGTCAAGCCGCTGGGCAGTTGCGACAAGGTGATTGAGAGCGTGCGTGCGTTCAGCGACCTGCGCTCGTTTCACCGTCTCGACAGCCGCGGCATCGTCGACCGCGACCGGCGCACCGAGGACGAGGTGGCTTACCTGCGACGCAAAAACATCTTCGTGCCCAACGTGGCCGAGATTGAAAATATCCTGATGCTCGAGGGCGTGGTGCGCGCCGTGGCACGTTACCGTCGGCGCCGCGACGACGAGGTGTTCGGCAAGGTGCTCAACTCGGTGATGAAGATGTTTGCCCGCGACATCAAGTCGCAGGCGCTGCAGCATGTTCGCCACCGCGTGAAGCGCGATGTGGAGATGCGCATCGACATGAAGTTCCACTCAATCAGCGCGCTCGAGGAGCACATGATCGACCTCGTGAACGAGATTAAGCCGCGCGACATGTACGAGCAGTACTGCCGCGAGTTTCACGAGTATCTGCAAAAGCGCGACTATATGCAGGTGCTCCGCGTCTACAACAACAAACTTATGCTGGGCGACAGCAATGTGGCTTCGCTGTGCGGCTTCAATCGCAAGGACGACTATCTGCGCTGCGTGCTCAACATCCTCAAGACCGACAGCAAATACGCCCGCGACATCCGCGCCGCCGTGAAAGCCTGCTTTGGCATCGAGTAAGTCGCAGCACTATCGATAGGAAATGCCCTGTCATTAGAATCTCTATGATAGAGAAACCAGTGACAGGGCATGCTGTGTAGGTTGTGTGTTTATGCTAAGGAAAGGTTAAATTCTTTGACAAATTCTTTAAACTTGGGGTAGCGCTGCGCCATGTCGTCGGCGACTTCGCGAGGAGTCCATATTCGACGTTCCGAGGTGTGCTCGGCGATTTTCACGTCGAGCATGAGGTTGTCGTTACCCACGGCGTGCCGCAGGTGCGTCATGATTTTCTCCTTGTTGTTGTCGATAAACTCCACTTGTGCCTGGTTCTCAACGAAAATCTGGTAGTGCGTGTCGTCGACCTTTTGTGGCTTTGCCATGAGCATGGTGTTGATGATGACCTGCTCTTGTGGGTTGGCCTTGATATATGCGTCCCAGGCATCGAGCATCTGCTGCTCGGTGAACGGTGCCGCTGCTACGGTGGCTGTCGGTGCCGGTGTGGCTGCTGGCTCGGCAGCGGCGGGCTTGCTTGCTCCCGGAGCGGCATTGATGAGTATTCGCTTGGTGCCGGTGGTGCGCAGAGGCCTTGCCGCCGGCTTGGGTGCCGGAGCGGCAGCAACTGGCGCTGCGACTTGTGGCGCTGGCGTGGGAGCCGGTGCTGGTGCGGCGGCTTTTGGTGCTGGGGTGGCCGCCGGTGCTGCCGTTGGCGCAGCGGCTTTTGGAGCCGGGGCGGCGGGTGCCGGGGCGGCTTGGGGTGATGCCGGGGCAATCTTTGCGATGCCGCTGGGCGTGGCGGCCGGCTGGGCAGGCAGCGGGGTGGGGTGATAGATTTGACACAGTTTGATGAGCGTCAGTTCCACGTGCAGCAGTTTGCTCGATGCCGTGCGGTAGTTCAGGTCGCACGAGTTGCACAGGTCCAGCGCACGATAGTAGAAGCCCGCCACCAGTTGTGAACTCTGCTGGTGGTAGCGCTGTGCCACGTCGTCGTTCATCTCGAGAAGGGGCAGCGTCTGCGCGTTAGAGGCCATCATCAGGTCGCGCAGGTGCTGGGCCAAGCCGTTGATAAACAGTTGCGAGTCGAAGCCCGCGTCGCGCACCTCCTTGTAGATCAGCAGCGCGGTGGGCACGTCGCCGGCCAGGAAGGCGTCCACCAGACGGAAGTAGTAGTCGTAGTCGAGCACGTTGAGGTTGTCGATGGCGGCGCGGTAGGTGATGTTGCCTTGGGTGGCTGCCGTCACCTGGTCGAAAATCGACAGTGCGTCGCGCATGGCGCCGTCGGCCTTCTGCGCTATCACGTTGAGCGCGGCCGGCTCGGCCTGCACGTTCTCCTGCTGGCAGATATATTCCAATTGCTGCACCATGTCGGGCACGGTGATGCGCGTGAAGTCGTAAATCTGGCAGCGCGACAGGATGGTGGGGATAATCTTATGCTTCTCGGTTGTGGCGAGGATGAAAATCACGTATTCTGGCGGCTCTTCCAGCGTCTTGAGGAAGGCGTTGAACGCGCCGGTGGAGAGCATGTGCACCTCGTCGATGATAAACACGCGGTAGCGGCCCGTTTGCGGCGGGATGCGCACCTGCTCGTTGATGCCGCGGATGTTGTCCACCGAGTTGTTGCTCGCAGCGTCGAGTTCGGTGATGTTGAAACTGCGGTTCTCGTTGAACGCTCGGCACGACTCGCACTCGTTGCACGCCTCGCCGTCGGCCGTGGGGTTGAGGCAGTTGATAGTCTTGGCGAAGATGCGTGCGCATGTGGTCTTGCCCACGCCGCGCGGCCCGCAGAACAGGTAGGCGTGTGCCAAGCGGCCGCTGGAAATGGCGGTTTTCAGCGTGTGGGTGAGTGTCTGTTGGCCCACTACCGAGCGAAACGTTGTCGGGCGGTATTTCCGCGCCGAGACTATGTAGGTGTTATTGTCCATCGTGTCAGTTTATCGTTTAGATGGCAAAGTTACGAATAAACGAGCGAAAACCAAAATTTTATTCGGTCATTTATTCGGTCATTTATAATTAACCAATTTTTTAATAGGCTGATAATGAACTAGTATTATGTTTTTATTCGGTCATTTATTCGGTCATTTTTTGCTGATATCCCATCTGCCGTTTTTCTTGGAACCTATTCTTCTTACATCGTATCTGTTCGTCTTTCCAAATGCGTTTGAAGTCTATATTTTGATTTTCATCCATATCGTTTAGATGGCAAAGTTACGAATAAACGAGCGAAAACCAAAATTTTTTTTAGTTTTCGCTCGCTTACTATACGATAGCCACTATAGATGCTATGATGCTAATTGGAGTGGTTGCAGAGGGTGATGCGTGCGCTGTAGGCGGCTATGCCGTTGGGCTGCACGATGGTGTCGAACATCAACTCAAAGCGGTTGTTGTCGTAGATAAAAGTGTTCTCGGGCTGAGAAGACTGCGATTTTTGCAGCGTGTAGCCGGCGCTTATGGCGGCATCTTTGAGGAGATTGTACTGTTCGGGATTGAGCGTGCTCAGCGTCACGGCGATTTCATCGAACGAGTGCTCCTCGCCGTCTTCAAGGTAGTGGCTGTAATACATGATGTCGACTATGCACGCCAGGACGTCGTCGCTGGGTGCAAAGGTGTAGCCATCGGGCTTGGCAGCCGCTGCCATATAGGTGTTGATATACCACATTGTCTCGGCTTCGGGGCCGTCGCTGTGCGGATACAGGTCGTAACTGCTTACCTCGCGGAAGTTGAGGTCGGTGAGCACTCTGCTGGCATATTCTCTAAATGCTACGTGGTCGATGGTGCCGCGGTCGGCATAAAATCCGGCCATCGACTCCAAAACGTCGAGCGTGATGTTGTGTGGCTCGACGGGTGTTGCGGCGTTGATAGTTAGCGCCACAATCATCGATGCAAGCAAAAAACACTTTTTCATTTCTTATGCAGTTTTATCAATCGTCGTTATCTGAACTGTTGTGGTTGCCCTTGTAGCCTCCGCCGCGTGAGCGCGTGCTCGAGCGACGCACCTGGTCGTTGGTGCTGGTGCGCTTTTGCGATGCCGAAGGTGGTGGCGGCGACTTTTGCTCGGCCTTGGCCTTGGGCTTGGGTTGTGGCACGTTTTGATGCTGCTTGCCGCCGTTGCGGTCGATTTTGTTGGGTGGCGGCACGTTGCGCACGTCGTGCTTCGACTTGCGTTGCGGCAGTCCCGACGTCTCGGTGGTGTGCTTGGCGTGCTGGGCGGCAGCCAGTGCGGCTTCGGGGTTGATGTCGTACTGGTAGAGTTCGTATTGCTCGATAAGTTTAATCAGCAGCGAAGCGTAGGCCGGGTCCTCGGCATATCCCAAGCGCCGCAGTCCGTTGGCCCAACCCTTGTAGTCGGTGATCTTGAGTTCGTGCAGCGGCTGGTAGCGCTTCATGCACAAAAACTTGGCGTGGTCGAGATAGGAGTCTTGCGCCGTCTCATACTTGCGGTAGCAATCGCCCTGACGCATCACACCCTCGCCTTCCCATCGGTGGCACTTGATGCCGAAGTGGTTATTGGCTTCGGTGGCGAGGTAACTTCTTCCGGCGGCACTCTCGAGCAGACCCTGTGCCAGGGTCACGCTGGCAGGCACGCCGTACTCCACTTGATAGAGTTGTGCGTACTCCTTGTAAGTGTCGATGTATTCTAAAAAGGCAGCACTGAGGCGTTGCGCATGTCCATTAAATGCAAAAATGGTGCTTAAAAATGCGCAAAAAAGCCAAAATCGCTTGCCATGTGAAATATTTTCAATAAATTTGCGACTATTATTCATGACAACTTATTAACGGCATGGACGAGAAGAATATTACAACAAAAATACTTGTTAAATCTTATAATGAGTTAAAAGATGTTGAAAAGCAACTGGTTGACCTGGCAAAAGAGGCTACCCAGGATTCCTATTCGCCTTACAGCCACTTTCAGGTGGGTGCTGCGATACTGCTTGAAAACGGCGTTATGATAAAGGGCTGCAATCAAGAAAACGCAGCCTTCCCCGTAGGAATATGCGCTGAGCGCGCGGCCATCTTCAACGCTGGGGCCAATTATCCCGATGTGCCCATCACATGCATCGCTGTGACGGCATTCACGCAGGGCGACTTTGTCGAAGACCCCTGTTCGCCGTGCGGCGTGTGCCGGCAGGCAATTCTCGAGTTTGAGACGCGCAGCGGAAAGCCCATCAAGGTGATGCTTGTGGGCAAGTCGAAAATCTACGTCCTTGACACTGTTAAGGACCTGCTGCCACTCTGCTTCACCGAGTTTTAACATCATCGTGTAAAACCGAAAAATCACACAACCAAATAGATGAAGGACAATAAGGAAACAGCCCAAACCAAAGGGGCTCGCACGCTGCCATGCATTGCGCAGTGGGCAATTGCTGTGCTGGCTTTTGCCGCCATTTCATGGATTTATTTCTACCCCAGCGACGTCAATGGCGACGTGCTCGCCCAGCACGACACGCTGCAGGGTATCGCTAACGGCCAGGAGGGCGTGGAGCACGAGGCGGCCACCGGCGAAATCACTCGCTGGACCGACGCGCTGTTTGGCGGCATGCCTACTTTCCAAATTCGCCCGGCATACTCCAATTCCGGATTTCTTGCCACCGTGGCGCGAACCTATCAACTCTTCTTCCCCGAGCCGGTGGGTTGGATTTTTATCATGATGCTCGGGTTCTTCATCCTGCTCATGGCATTCAAGGTGAAGTGGTATCTGGCGGTGCTTGGCGCCATCGGCTACGGCTTCTCGAGTTATTTCTTCATCCTGGTGGGTGCCGGCCACATCTGGAAACTGCTCACGCTGGCCTATGTGCCGCCCACAATAGCGGGCTTGGTGTGGTGCTATCGCGGCAAGTATCTGCTGGGCGCTGCCGTGGCCGCGGTGTTCGCCACGCTGCAGTTGATGTCGAACCACGTGCAGATGTCGTATTATTTCGCATTTGTGATTGTGGCGATGGCTGTGGGCTTCCTCATCGAGGCCATCAAGGAGCATAAAATCAAGCGCTGGTGCATCGCCACCGGGGCTTTGGCCGTGGCTGCCGTGCTGGCTGTGCTGGCCAACTCGCCCAACCTCTACATGACCTATAAGTACACGCCCGAGACCATTCGCGGCGGACATAGCGAACTCACTCAGCAGGCCGATTCGACCCGCGCGGCCACTGCCACGCAGGGCGGCCTCGACAAGGAGTATATCACCCAGTGGAGTTATGGCAAGGACGAGACCTTCACCCTGATGATTCCCAATGTGAAGGGTGGCGCCACCATCATCCCCGAGCATGGCGAAAACAAGTTGCTGGCGCTCAGCGACACGCGCGCGGCCGAGAAACTTCACGATGCCGGCAAGATTGGCATGCAGGAGTTGCAGGCGCTCTCGCAGTTCCCGCAATACTTTGGCGACCAGCCCATGACCAACGGCCCGGTGTATATCGGCATCATCATCTTCGCCCTGGCGCTGCTGGGCGTGGCTGTGGTCAAGGGCCCGGTGAAATGGAGCCTGGTGGTGGTGAGCGTGCTCGCGCTCTTCCTGTCGTGGGGACATAACATGATGTGGCTCACCGACTTCTTCATCGATTACTTCCCCATGTACAATAAATTCCGCGCCCCGGCCAGCATGCTGGTGGTGCTGGAGTTCACCATGCCGCTGCTCGCGGTGCTGGCGCTTCACGCCATGGCCACCGAGGACGACTTCTGGGCAAAGCATAAACGCACGGTGTTCCTGTCATTTGGCCTGTGTGCCCTTGTGTGCATAATCACGTGGCTCTTCCCGAGCATCTTTGGCGCTTATTCGGCCCAGGAGACCGAGGCTTACCTCGCCTCGGGACAGTTGCAGCAATATCCCACCATCGATGCCGCCATTCGTGGCGTGCGAGGCGCGATGGTCAGCAGTGACGCCCTGCGCAGCCTCATCTTCCTGCTGCTGGGCTTTGCCGTGGTGATGGCTTGGGGAATGAACAAAATCAAGGCTCTGCCCGCCGGACTGGTGCTGGCCCTGGTCGTGCTGGTCGACATGTACACCGTCGACAAGCGCTACCTCAACGCCAACACCTTTGTCGAGAACGACATCATGGCGCCCACGGGCTTTGCGCCGCGCCCCGTCGACACCCAAATCAAGAATGCCGACAAGGGTCACTACCGTGTGCTCGACCTGCAGCACTTCAGCGAGGCGATGCCCAGTTACTTCCACAACACCGTGGGTGGCTACCACGCCGCAAAACTCACACGCTACAACGACCTTATCGAGCGCCAAATCACGCAAAACAACAAGCAGGTGCTCGACATGCTTAACACCAAGTATGTGATTATCAACGACCAGCAGTTCGAACCCAATCCGCAAGCCCTGGGCAATGCATGGTTTGTCGACACGCTGGCCTACGTCAACAGTGCCGATGCCGAGATGGCCTTCCTCGACCACTTCGACGCCAGCCGTCAGGCCGTGGCCGACGCCAAGTTCCAGAGCGTGCTCGGCCAGGCCAAGCCCAAGCAGCCCGGCGACACCATCTACGAGACCAGTTATGCGCCCAACAAACTCACCTACAAGGCCCGCAGCGCGGCCGGTGGACTGGCGGTGTTCAGCGAGGTGTACTTCCCCTGGGGCTGGAACATCACCATCGACGGCAAGCCCGCAGAGATGGGCCGCGTGAACTATGTGTTGCGCGCACTGCCCATCCCGGCTGGCGAGCACGACATTGAGTTTGGCTTCTTCCCCACCGAGTTGCGCACCACCGAAACCCTTGCCACAACGTCGACTGTGGTAATCGGCCTGATGGTGGTGGCCGCCATCGTCATGGCCTTTGTGCCTCGCCGCCGAAAAGATGAACCTGAGCCGACGCCTGAAAAGGATTAGCACCGCGTGGAGCCGGCACCACCGTAGCGCCGGCTTCGGCATCCACTCGCCACACGCTTTCAGGTTTGTGCTCGACGTGTTGCGCGAGCGCTTGCCATACTATGCCTATGCCGACCTGGAGCAGTTGCGCGAGGGAGTAAAGCAAAACCTTAAAACGGCGGGCCGCCATGAGCGCATAATCTCCTACAAAAATGCGAAAATGCTTTTTCGCATCACCAATCATTTCAACCCGCAGCACATCATGCAGGTGGGCACCAGTTATGGCGTGTCGACAGCGAGCATGCTGAGCGTCAATAGCACCACGCGACTCACACTCTACGAGCCGCATTTGCAACGCTACCCCGTGGTGGCGCAAGTGTTGCGGCCGTTTCTCGACGTTATCGATGTATACGACGCGTTGCCCGAGGCTGTCGCTCACTATGAGCGCTGTCTCGCCAGTGGCGAGCAACGTTTTGTGCTCGTCAACGACCTGCCATGCGACAGCGATTTGCCGGTGGCTCTCGAGTGGCTCAAGACGGTGCTCAGCGGCGATGCCGTGGTGGTGATGCGCAACCTCACCCGCCCGGCCATGCGGCAATTGTGGGACGAATGCCTCGGGGACATGAAGCACGGACAGTCGTTCACCAACGACCGCCTGGGCGTCATCGTGGCAAATGCCAAGTTACAACGCGAAGACTTCGAACTTTGGTTCTAACTTTGTAGATTATAGATTATAGATAATAGATAATAGATATGAGATTTCATCGACTGCTATTAGCCTTGATGCTGTGCCTCGCTCTCGTGGCACGCGCGCAGGTTGGCGACCTGCCACGCTGCACGCCGGCTGAGCAAGGCGTGCCCACCCAGGCGGTAATCGACATGGTTGACGCCCTGCTCACTCTGCCCGAGACCGAGATTCATCACCTCATGGTGCTGCGCAATGGTCATGTGATTGCCGAGGCGCATCCGGCACCCTTTGCCGCCGAGGATGCTCACACGCTGTTTTCGGCCAGCAAGACCTTCGTGTCGATGGCTGTGGGTATCGCCATCGGCGAGAACCGCTTGCGACTCACCGACCGCGTGGCGACATTCTTCCCCGGCGAGTTGCCCGACACCATCAGCGACAACCTCGCCGCCATGACGGTGCGCGACCTGCTGATTATGGGCAGCGGCATCACGCCCGACTGGACCATGCGCAACCTGTGCGACAACTGGGAGCAGACGTGGCTCGCCAAGCCGGTCGCCAAGCCGGCACAGGACCTGCTCTATGACTCGATGTCGACGTTTATGCTGTCGGCCATCGTGCAGCGCGTCACGGGCAAGACCACGCTGGAATATCTGCAGGAGCGCATGTTCACGCCCATGCACATCACCACGGCCGACTGGGAGCAGAGCCCGGGTGGCGTGAACACCGGCGGCTGGGGCCTGCGCCTGCAAGCCGAGTCGCAAGCCAAACTGGGCTTGCTGCTGCTGCAACGCGGCGCATGGAACAACCAGCAGTTGGTGCCGCATGACTGGGTGGAACAGGCAATCGCCGTACAGACCAACTATGCCAATGTGAAGCCCACCGACGCCGTGACCGACGGCAATGCCGGCTACGGCTACCAGATTTGGCGCTGCAAATGGCCTACGGCATTCCGTGCCGATGGGGCTTTGGGACAATATATTGTGGTTGACGACAACAGCGACGTGGTGGTGGTAATCAACGGTGCGAGTATGCGCGGCCACGACGAACTTGCCTGCATCTGGAACCACCTTTTGCCCGCTTTAAGCGACGCTCCGCTGCCCGCCGAGCCTGCCGCGCAAGCGCGCTTGGAGAAGTTGTGCGCCGGTGCCGCCTTGCCCAAGGCGTTCAGCGGCAAAAAAGCCGGACGCCTGCCCTCGCAACTGCGGCTCGACGGCAAAAACTCGTTAGGGATAGCGACCGTCAACTTTGAGGCCGACGTCATGCGCCTCACCTATGGCGACGGCCGGACGGAGGCACTGCCGCTCGACTTCAAGCAGTGGACGCAGGCACCATTGCAGCAATTCCCGCCGTACTCCATCGGCGCGCGCAACCGCTTTGGCGCGCTCAACCATAACTTCCGCACCGCCGGGCATGCCGCGTGGACCAGCCGGTCGACCCTCGTGGTGCAGCAGCAGTACGTCAATTGGTACAGCGCCACCACCTTCACTTTCGACTTCAAAAAAGGCCTGCTCACGCTGGTCAACAACTACGCCATGCGCAACGTCGAGCAGGTGCCGTTTACCGTTACAGCACAATAACCGATGCCCACCATCACCGACATACAGGAGGTGAAACACCGCTATATCGCGTATCTGCGGCTGGCGAAAGGCCTCTCGGAAAATACGGCGGTGAGTTACGGCGAGGACGTGGACAAACTCACGCGCTACCTCGCCGATGCCGGCATTGCTGTGGATCACGCCACGGCGGCCGACATCGAGGGCTTTGTGGCGGCCCTGCACGACTTGGGCGTGGGGCCACGCTCGCAAGCGCGCATCATCTCGGGCGTGAAAAGTTTCTACCGCTATCTGAAGACCGAGGGATACATCACCGACAACCCCACCGCGCTGCTCGAGCCGCCACAGTTGGGACGACATCTGCCCGAGGTGCTCAGCGTGGCCGAAATCGACGACATGATTGCCTGCATCGACATGAGCGCCCCCGAGGGGCTGCGTAACCGTGCCATCATCGAGACGCTATATGGCTGCGGGCTGCGGGTAAGCGAGTTGGTGGGGCTGAAACTGTCGCATATCTACCGCGACGAGGAGTGCGTGCTCGTGGAGGGCAAGGGCAGCAAGCAGCGCATGGTGCCCATCTCGCCCGTGGCGCTGCGGCTTATCGACGACTACATCGCCCAGGTGCGCTCGCACCAGGTGGTGAAGCGCGGCTGCGACGACATCGTGTTTCTGAACCGGCGCGGCGGCCAACTGTCGCGCGTCATGGTGTTCTACATCGTGAAGCAGTTGTGTGAATTGGCGGGAATACGCAAAACGGTGAGTCCGCACACGCTGCGTCACTCGTTTGCCACCCACCTGCTCGAGGGCGGTGCCAACCTGCGCGCCATCCAGCAGATGCTCGGCCACGAGAGCATAGCCACCACCGAAATCTATGTGCATATCGACCGCACCCTCCTGCGCAAGGAAATCCTCGCACACCATCCAAGGAATAATAAGCAGCGCTGACGCGCTGCGGTTTAGCGCTCGCGTTGCTCGCTGGGTAACGCTTCGCTGTTTAACGCTCGCGTTGCTCGCTGTGTAAGATTCTTTTTTTGGGGGATTGTGGGGTTAGCGGCGGAGGCGGCGGCGCATGGTGAGCGAGGTCACCAGCGAGGTGAGCAGGCCCACGGCGGCAACAAGCAGAAACACCACCACTACATCAAGCCACTCGACGGCAACGGGATAGGCATGGACAACCATCGTGGCGGGGTCGCCGGTGAGTTTCAGCCACCCGAAATGCTGCTGCAGCAAGCACAGCGCGAGGCCTAACACGATGCCGATGGCGGCACCCAAAAGCGAGATAATCCAGCCCTCGACCACAAAGATGTGCGTCACCTGCTGGTCGCTGGCACCCAGGTTGCGCAGGGTGGCGATGCTCTCATCCTTCTCGATGATGAGCAGCGAGAGCGTGCTGATGACGTTGAATGTGGCGATAATCAGAATGAAGCCCAAGAGCAAAAATGCCATCCACTTTTCGATATTTACCAGGCGGTAGGCTATCGACTGCTGCATGAGTCGGTTTTTCACGGTATAGTTTGGCCCGAGCGCTTGCTCGATATGGCGCATCGTGACGGCCTCGTCGGCCTGTGGCGTGAGTTGCAACTCGATGGCGGTGGCTTCGGTGGGATAGTCGAAGAGTCGGCGCGCCGTGGCCAGCGGGATATAAATCAGGTCGGCATCGTAGGAGTTCTGCTGCAGTTGGAAAATGCCGCCCACAAACACCGAGTCGCTGCGAAACGCACCCATGGGGTTGGCCAGGTTGACGCGCCCTTGGCGTTGCGGGGCAAACAACTTGAGCATCACCGGGTAGTCGGGGTTGAGGCGGAGCATCAGCGCGGGGCCCACACCGGCCACGGCGTAGGGCGACACGGCATCGTTCATAATCCACTTGCCGTCGACGATGAGCGAGTCCATGGCGTTGTAGCGGTTGTAGTCGTCGGGCACGCCTTTCAGGCGCAGCGGCATCTGGTACTCGGCATAGATGGCAAGTCCTTGGTCCTCAATCACAGGCATGGCATGTGCTATGCCGTCGACGCCTTTGAGCACCTGCATCACGCTGTCGACCTGTGCGATGGCCTTGCCCTGGCTCGCCGTGATGGCAATCTCGGGGTCGAGCGTCGCCAGGCGATTCATAATCATGCCGCGAAAACCGTTGAACACGCTCAGCACGCACACCAGTGCGGCAGTGGTCACCACCACACCCAGCAGCGAGATGATGCTGATGATATTCACGGCGTTATGGGCCTTTTTCGACACCAGGTAACGCCAGGCGATTTTCAACGACAGGTTCATGCGGCACCCCTCTCTGTTATTTCTTCAGCAGTTCGTCGATGTGCTCGATGTAGTCGAGCGAGTCGTCGATGTAGAAGGCCAGTTCCGGCGTGCGGCGCAACTGGTAGCGCACTTTCTGCGCCAGGTTGTAGCGAATCGTCTTCTCGTTGGATTTGACATTTTCGATGATTTCCGGCCCGCGTTCGCTCGGGAAGATGCTCAGGTGCACGCGTGCAATGCTCAAGTCGGGCGAGGTGCGCACCGAACTCACGCTCACCAGCACACCGCCCATCTTGGCGGTCTCGAGACGGAACAATTCGCTTAATTCCTTCTGTATAAGTCGATTAATTTTCTGTATTCGTGTACTTTCCATAATTCATTTCAAAAAGAGTGTGCAAAATTATAAATAAAATGACAAATAATTAAGCCAGCCCACCGAAAAAAGGCAAAAAAAACAATGTATTGGGTTTATAGCCAGTGGGCTTGGCGATACCAGTCGACGGCTTCGGTGAGGCCTTGGCGCAGGTCGTATTGTGCCTCGAAGCCCAGGTCGCGCTTGGCGTCGGCGGTGTCGCATAGCCAGTTGCGCTGGCGCAGGATGTTGAATTTGTCGCGGTTGAGCGTGGTGGGCTTCATCGTTATCGTGCCCCACCACGATGCCACGGTGCACACCACTTTCAGCAGCCATATGGGGCAGGTAATGGGCAGCACATGCCGCTTGCCAAGCACCTCGCTGGCGATGCGCCGAAACTCCTGCTGCGTGTATCCGCGGGTTTCGCTGATGAAGTAGGCGCGCCGCTTGGGCTCTTGGGTGGCGGCGTCGATTACGGCGCGTGCCAGGTCCTTGACGTAGACAAAGGTGAGCATCTGCTTTTTAAAGCCCACGCCGAAGTCCACGCCACGCTTTATGCTTTTGAGCATAAGGTAGTAGTCGCGCTCATGCGGCCCGTACACCCCGGTGCAGCGGAATATGGTGTAGGGCACCTCGCTGGCGTGCATCTGCAGATAGGTCTCGGCTTTGAGTTTCGACATGCCGTAGCGCGTGTCGGGCGACGGCACGTCGCTGGCTTGGAATGGTGTGTAGCCCTTCTCGTCGCCCTTGCCCATGACGCTCAGGCTGCTCATGAGCAGGAACACGCCAGGCATGGCATCGACGTCTTGCAGCACCTCAATCAGGCTGCGCATATAGCCAAAGTTGATGCGCTCAAAGTCGAGATAGTTGGTGCACTTGGTGGCACCCAAATTGTGCACCACGGCGTCCCACGCGCCATGCTCGGACACATGCTTGGCGATGGTGTCGTGCAGGGCGTCGTAGTCGGTGAAGTCGAGTTCGATGAAGTGTATGCGCTCGTCGGTGAGAAACTCGCGGCTGGTGGTGGCGCGCACCGCAGCCCACGTGTCGTAGCCGCGACGCAGCGCTTCCTCGACGATAAAGCCGCCGATGAAGCCTCCCGCACCGGTGACGAGAATTTTGCGATTGTGTGTGTCTTTTTCCATAATTTAATGGCGAAATTAGCGCATTTCGGCGGCTCATGCAAGAAAAAACGCAAAAAATCCATCAATCATAGTGCTGGTTAAACCTTTTTATTGTAAATTTGTCACATTGAAAAACACTCACGATATGAAAAAGATTCAATACACACTAATGATGCTTGTCATGACCGTGATGTTAAGCGGTTGTGACACAACGTGGTTCGACAGCCTGGAAGGCCGTTGGGACCTGATTTCGGTCGTGGAGTATGGCTCGGAATACACTGTTCGCGACTATGAGACATACGTCTTCCAGCCCGACGGATGGGGCTACTATGTGGACAATATGGGCTATACCTACGAGTTTTACTGGGAGGACTCGGGTTATGGCAGCAACCGCACGGTGCGTCTTACTTATAGCGATGGCCTGGTTGACTACATGTACTACGACTTTGAGCACGGCGACCTGCTGCTGAGTTACGACCGTAACTTCCGCAGTTACCGCGTGTTCAGCTATCGCGGCCATCACTATTGATCCCGCAATTAAATCGCAATACTAAAAAGAAAAACTACGGACTCCCGTAGTTTTTCTTTTTATAGTACCAACCCCCAGGGGCGATTTTCATCTTCAATGCCCAATGCATTTTTTGCAACATCCGCCGACCGTCGCCAAATGTTGCAAAACCCCATAGTCCATTTCTCCAAAATGAATAAAAAAGAACCGTCCCCTTTTGTTCACTTTTGGCACCGCTTTTTAATGCTTTTGGTTGATATTTAGTATTTTATATCATAGGAATATACTGGTTTAAATTAGAATTTTGAACAAAAAGGGACGGTCCTTTTTTGTTCACTTTTTTGTTTCCTTGCTGATGCCTTCTTTGATGCGAATGAGGAAGTTCGTCTTCGACGCACCGCCGTTCACCCCCTTATGACCAAGCGGCGCGCATCGTTGATGCGCTTGCATGGTCCTATATACAAAACTGGGTCTTCGACCCGCCGGCGCATCCGATAAAACAAGTGTGCTAAAATTACGATTGGGGTTTTTCAATCTGTTCAATTTGTTGTAGCCTCCCAGTCACGTCATAACCCCCTTTTTTGGCGGGGGGGAATTCTGTAGCGAATTGCTTGCAGCGAGATTGTAGTGCGTCGAAGACGACCTTCTTCATCAACAATCTTCGACTCTCCTCGGGATAATTCGTGGATAATTCGTTTAATCCCGGTTGTAGCGACAGGGGCGGGGCTGCAAAGTTGGTGTTTTTTTATTGGTTGTCGCGATTTTTTGCCTACCTTTGCACAGTGGGAGATAAGGCCACAATTTTATATGTCGACAAACAGAGGAAAATGGTACGTCGTGTGGAGCGGCACTGAGCCTGGCGTGTGCGACTCCTGGGCCGAGTGCGAGGCGCGTGTGAAAGGCGTGGCTGGCGCTCGCTACAAGAGTTTTAATACTCAGGAAGAGGCCGTCGAGGCATTTCGGCGCGGCTACGACGACGAGGCGCGCAACGTGCTTCGTGCCATTGTGCGTCGCCGTCACGAGGCGGTAAACTACGAGGCTTTTCCCGAGATTGTGCGCGACAGCATAGCCGTGGACGGCGCGTGTGCCGGCAATCCCGGCATGATGGAGTATCGCGGCGTGGACGTGATGACCGGCGCCGAACTGTTTCATCAGGGTCCGTTTGCCGATGGCACTAACAACATTGGCGAGTTTCTCGCCTTGGTGCATGCGCTGGCTTTTTTTTACAACACCTCCAACGACCACACGGCCATCTACAGCGACTCGCGCACAGCGATGGCGTGGGTTCGCAACCGCAAGTGCAACAGCAAGTTGGCTCGCACCGAGCGCAATGGCCGCCTGTTTGAACTCATAGCGCGCGCCGAGCGTTGGCTCACCACGCACACGTGGCGCAACCGCATCATCAAGTGGGAGACCACGTTGTGGGGCGAGATCCCAGCCGACTTCGGCCGAAAGTGAACATTATGAACATTCTTCTGATAAACCGTAGCGATTACCTGGGCGGCGCGGCAATAGCCAGCGTCCGCTTGGCTGGCGCCCTCAGCGAGATGGGCCACGACGTGCGCATGCTCGTGGTGGACCATAGCGACGACACCCACGCCCGGCAGGTGGCCACCGTGGGCACGACGCTGGGCAACCGCTACCGCTTTCTTGCCGAGCGCTTGGGCATCTTCATGCACAACGGCTTTTCGCGCGACACGCTTTTCAAAATCGACACCGCCACGCATGGCGTCGACGTGTCGAAGCACGAGTGGGTGCGCCGCGCCGATGTGATAGTGCTCAACTGGATTAACCAGGCGATGCTCTCGCTACGGTCAATCGAGCGGTTGGGCGCGTTAGGCAAGCCCATCGTGTGGACGATGCACGACATGTGGAACTGCACCGGGGTGTGTCACCACGCCTATGAGTGCACGGCTTATCGGCAACTGTGCCGGCTGTGCCCGCTGCTGGGCTCGCAGGGCGACGACCTCTCGACGCGCACACAGCAGCGCAAGCGCGACCTCTACGAGCGTGTGCCCATGCACTTTGTGGCCGTGAGCAACTGGCTCGCTCAGTGTTGCCGCAACAGCGCCTTGCTGGCCGACAAGCCGGTGAGCGTCATCGCCAACCCCTTCCCGACGGCCGACTTCTCGAGCGCGTTTCAGGGCGATAATCCATGGGGCGTGGCTCCAGAGACGAAAATCATGGTTATGGGCGCCGCACGCCTCGACGACACCGTCAAGGGCCTCGACATCCTCGTCGACACCTTGCAGTACATCGCCAGCGAAAAGCCCGCATTGGCCAAGCGCCTGCACCTGGTGCTCTACGGCGACCTGCGTGACCGCAGTTGGCTTGACCGGCTGCCCATCGACTACACCTATCTGGGCTATGTCAACGATGTTCACAGCGTCTACGCCCACGCCCACATCGTGCTGTCGACCTCGCGCTACGAGTCGTTCGGCTACACGCTCGTCGAGGGCATGGCATCGGGGTGCATTCCCGTCACCACGGGGCAGGGCGGCCAGGTCGACATCGTGAATCACCGCATCAACGGCTATGTGACCGGCTCGATACAGCCCGCCGATGTGGCGCAGGGCATCGAGTGGGCCGTCGACACGCCGCTCGAGCGTCACTTCCTGCACGAGGAAGCGCGCCGCAAGTTCGACTCCCGAATCATCGCCGAGCAATACGTTAGGCTCTTTGAGCAGATTATAGATTAAAGATTATAGATATGCAGACAGTTCTTTTTCACTCCACGATTTTTGGGCCCATCCACAGCCGTCGGTTGGGCGTTTCGTTGGGCATCAACCTGATGCCTAACGACGGCAAGATTTGTTCGTTCGATTGCCTATATTGCGAGGCCGGCTTCAACGCTCAGGGCCCGGGCAAGGATGGCATTGCCAGCCGCAATGGTGTCAAGCACCAACTCAAGGAGAAACTTGAGCAGATGCTTGCTGAGGGCCGCAGCCTCGATGTGATTACCTTCTCGGGCAACGGCGAGCCCACGCTGCACCCCAATTTCAAGGAGATCGTGCACGACGTGCTCATGTTGCGCGACCGCTACTATCCGCAGGCCAAGGTGAGCGTGCTCAGCAACGCTACGATGGCCGGCCGTCCTAAAGTTGCCGAGGCGCTGAAGACCGTCGACAACAACATCCTGAAACTCGACTCGGCAGTGGCGATGACTATGCGCACCATCAACCGCCCGCAGTCGCCAAACGTGCTGCCCGAGGGCGTTATTGCCGACCTGAAGCAGTTTGCCGGACAATGCATCGTGCAGACGATGATGCTACGCGGCGAGTGGGAGGGCAAGCACTTCGACAACACCACCGACGCCGAGGTCGAGGCACTCATCAAGGCTTACCGCGAGATTGCGCCGCGCGAAATCATGCTTTATTCGCTCGACCGCAAGACGCCAGCCGAGAACCTGGTGAAGATTGAGCACGACGAGTTACAGGCCATCGGCGACCGCATCGCCGCCGCCACTGGCATCCCCGTGCAAGTGAATTAGAATAGCGACTATAGATGCTATAGTTGCTATAACTTAAACACATTGAGGGTGTGGCATAATGCAATGCCACACCCTCAATGTGTTAATCTGACAGGATTGACTTGTCGCGGAAGTGGGTGTGAAGGAGTTTGTGTGACCGTTTACTTAGCGGCTCACCCAAGAACTCCTCGTAGACCTGTTTCACTGCCGGACTTTCGTGACTCTTGCGCACCAACTTGGTGACGTCGGTGGCATACATGGCCCGCTGACGCGCTTCAAGGACGCCAATATCACCTTCGTGATAAGGTTGACCAGTACCACCAATACAACCACCGGGACATGACATCACTTCAATGAAGTGGTAGTCGAGTTCGCCACTCCGCAATTTGTCCATCACAATTCGGGCGTTGTTCAGGGTGTGTACGATACACACCTTAAGTTCAAAGCCATCCATGTCGATTGTAGCCTCGCGAATGCCATCCATGCCTCGCACTTGAGTAAACTCAAGTTGTGGCAGGGGCTTGCCGGTGAAATGCTCGTAGGTGGTGCGCAACACAGCCTCGGTGACACCTCCGGTGGTTCCAAAGATGTGGCCTGCGCCAGTTGCATTGCCCAGTGGGTCGTCAAATGAGCCTTCGGGCAAATTCACAAAGTCTAAGCCGTGGTTTCTGATCATCTCGGCTAACTCGAGCGTGGTGATGCTGCAATCCACATCGGGGATGCCGTCATAGATGAATTCATCGCGGGCACATTCGTATTTCTTTGCCACACAAGGCATTATGGAAATCACTGAAATGTTCTCGCGTGGAATGCCTATCTTCTCGGCCCAATATGATTTTGCCAGTGTGCCAAACATCTGCGCCGGCGATTTGCAGGTAGATGGGTATTTGCGCAAGTCGGGGTAATCATTCTCGAAGAAATTGACCCATGCCGGGCAGCACGATGTGGTCATGGGGAGTTTCACATCGGTGTCGCCAGCCATGTGACGCTTGAGGCGGTCGATGAGTTCGGCACTCTCCTCCATGATGGTGAAGTCGGCACCGAAGTTTGTGTCAAACACATAGTCGAAGCCCAGTTGCCTCAGGGCCGTTACCATCTTTCCGGTAACTACTGTGCCCGGTGCCAAGCCAAACTCCTCACCCAGTGCGAAACGCACGGCAGGGGCTGTTTGAGCCACAACCAACTTGTCGGTGTTTTTTATGTCGGCAAGAACGTCATTAATCGAGTTGCGTTCGTCGAGCACACCGATGGGGCCATCGATGGCGCCAAACTTGCATTTGGTCTTACACTTGCCGCAGCACGTGCATTTATATGGATTGATAACGTGAGGCTGCTTTACCACCCCGCTGATGGCATTGACAGGGCAGTTGCGCTTACATGCTGTGCATCCACGGCATTTTTCGGAGTCGATAGCGTAGGCCAGCACGTTAAGAAACGGATTGCCACCAATCTCGTAGATATAGTGGTTAAGCATTGAGTCGAGCGAGACAGGACGCTTGAGCGAACTCCAATGCTGCGACTCAACCACAAGGTGGTGAACCGCGGCTTCCACATATCTTAACTCATCAACCAGTTCACCCCTGACAACGTGCTTCTCAACAATCACATTAACATCCTCGGGCGTTACGTGAGTGTAGGTGATGTTGTCCGGAAGAATGCGAACTATAGGCCCCTTGGCACAAAAGCCAAAGCATCCCGATGTCACCACATCCACCATGTCGTCAATGCCATGGGCATGCAACATCATTTTAAATAGGTTGACAATGCGTTCACTGTCGTTTTTACGACATTTTTTTCCCGAGCAGCATTGCACCTGCACATAGTCGTGGGCTTTCAGGCCATACTTAAGGGCCTTTTGCTCTTGTGGCTCATGCTGAGCAGGATTATTTTGACTATTGTTTTCTGGCATAATATAGAATAAGGTTGTATTAACGGACTTTTAGTTGAAGTTATGCGTGGCGACGGCGCCAGACGAAGAACCACACGATGGCCACTATGGCGACCACCACCGCGGTGGGCAAAGCCCAGGCGTCGCCCAGGTTGAGTGCCTGCGGCGACACGATCAGGAATACTGTACACACCGCGGTCATGAAGATGGCCGGGATGAGCGTGATGATGTAAGGTTTCTTCTTCAGCGCCAAGTACACGGTGAGCGTCCACAGGGTAAACACGCTCAGCGTCTGGTTACTCCAGCCGAAGTATTGCCACAGCATATTGAAGCCGTCGGGGAATTTCAACTGCCACATCAGCAGCAAGAAGGTGGCCACAAACATCGGCACGGCGATGTAGAGTCGGCGCTTTATCGATTTCTGCTCCAGGCCGAGGGCCTCGGCGATAATCAGTCGGCCGCTGCGCAGCGCGGTGTCGCCACTGGTGATGGGGGCTGCCACCACACCCAGCATGGCCAGGATGCCGCCAGCGATGCCTAGCCAACCGGTGCACACGATTTTCACCACCGTGGGTGCTGAGAAGTATTGAATCAGCGTCTTGCCGTCAGGGCCGGCAAATTGGGCCACAAAGGCATTCATCTCGTCGGGGCTGACCAGGTCTTTCCAACCGCCGGCATAGAAGAAATACGACGAAATGCTTGCCCAGATGAGTGCCACGAGTCCCTCGGTAATCATCGAGCCGTAGAACACGCGTCGTCCGAGCCGCTCATCTTTCATGCAGCGCGCCATGAGGGGGCTCTGCGTAGCGTGGAAGCCGCTGATGGCACCGCAGGCGATGGTAATGAACATGCAGGGGAACAGCGGGTTCTTCTGGAGATAAGCCACCAGGCCCAGGCTGTCGCTGCCACCGATATTCTGCGAGGTGAGCCACGGCGTCATGTTGCCCATATCCCACAACTCGGGCAGGTGCGGATGCTTGATGAGAAGGCCCACCATCAGCGCCAATGCCATGAAGATGAGCGAGATGGCAAACAGCGGGTACACCTTGCCGATGAGTTTGTCGATGGGCAGCATGGTAGCGATGAGGTAGTATACGAAGATAATCGCCATCCACATCACCACGTTGCCGCCGATGCTTGCCAGAATGATAGCGGGGCTGTAGACAAACACGGCTCCCACCATGAGCAGCAGCAACACCGAGAACACCAGCATCACATTGCGCGTGGTGCCGCCCAGATACTTGCCTACCAAAGCGGGCAGCCCGGCACCGTCGTGGCGCATTGAGAGCATGCCGCTCAGGTAGTCGTGCACGGCACCGGCAAATACTGAGCCCAGCACAATCCACAAGAATGCCGCCGGACCGAACCACATGCCCATGATGGCACCGAAAATCGGGCCCGTGCCAGCGATATTCAAGAATTGTATCATAAAGATTTTCCATGTGGGCATCGCTACATAGTCCACGCCGTCGTGCAGGCGCACGGCAGGTGTCTCACGGTCGTCGGGGCCAAAGATGCGGTCCACGACGGCGCCGTAAATCACGTAGCCCAGGATCAGGGCAAAAATGCTGATGATGAAGGTAATCATATGTAAGAATTAAATTTAAGGTCGACGTTTTATGATTGCGCGAGTGCCGCTGCAGTGCGGGCTGCCAGGCGGGCGTTGTTGAGCACGAGTTGGATGTTGGCATCCAGGCTGTCGCCGCCGGTGAGTTCCTTGACGCGAGCGAGCAGGAAGGGCGTGGTGGCCTTGCCGCGGATGCCTTGCTCATTGGCCTCGGCGATAGCGCGGTCGATGGCGGCGTTAATCACGTCGGCGGGCATCGAGTACTCCTCGGGAATGGGGTTGGTCACCAGCATGCCGCCCGTAAGGCCTGCTTCGATTTTTGCTGAGAAGATCGCGGCGAGTTCCTCGGGGCTGTCGACGCGGTAGTCCACGCCGAAGCCGCTGTGGCGCGTGTAGAAGGCTGGCAGTTCGTGGGTGCCATAGCCTATCACGGGCACGCCTTTAGTCTCCAGGTATTCGAGTGTGAGGCCCAGGTCGAGAATCGACTTGGCTCCCGCGCAAATCACCATCACGCGAGTCTGTGCCAGTTCTTCGAGATCGGCACTGATGTCCATCGTGGTCTCGGCACCGCGGTGCACGCCGCCGATGCCGCCGGTGGCAAATACCTGAATGCCGGCCATGTGGGCGATGATCATTGTCGTGGTCACTGTGGTGGCGCCGTCTTCGCCGCGAGCCAGCAGCACGGGCAGGTCGCGCCGCGACGCCTTGGTGATGGCGGTGCCGCGCTTGCCCAGGTATTCAATCTCGTCGGGCGTGCAGCCGGCTTTCAACTTGCCGCCGATGATGGCTATGGTTGCCGGCACGGCGCCGCAGTCGCGTATGGTCTGCTCGACGCGCATCGCCGTCTCTACGTTTTGCGGATACGGCATGCCGTGCGAGATGATGGTCGACTCGAGGGCCACGACGGGCTTGTGTTGGCTCAGTGCCTGCTGCACCTCGGGTGATATGCTAAGGTATTTGTTTGGAATCATAAGGTTGTCAGTATTATTGTGTTAAGGTTGATATTTCAGGATTTACGGCGGTTTGCGAGAGCAGCGCGAGATGTGCGGCGCGCAGTCCCCATGCCGCTTGCCGCTCGGTGGGCTCGCCCAGCAGATGGGCATGCACCACGGCCGAGAGGAAGGCGTCGCCGGCTCCGGTGGCGTTGACCACCTGGGTGGGCTCGGCCGGCAGCGTCGTCTGCCGGTGCGCGTCGGCGCAAAGCACGCCCTGCGCACCCAGCGTGATAAATACGTGCTGCACGCCGTGGTCGACAAACCATCGCGCGGCCTGCTCGACGGTGTCGCTCTCGGTGGAAATCAGCGCCTCCAGGCGGTTGAGTTTGAGGGTGTGAAGCACGTGGTTGCCGCTCTTCAGCGCGGTGACCACGCGCGCGGCCTTGGCGGTGCTCACGGTGTCGATGAATAGAGGTGCGCGGGCATTCTCCAGCAGATATTGCAGCGATTCGGTCTCGAGGTTGCTGTCGGCCACAATGGCGGCGGCCTGGTTGATGTCGCCCATGCGCTCACTAAGGAAATCGGGCGTGATGTTTTTCACGATGTCCATGTCGGCCACGGCAACCACCATCTCGCCGCTGTTGTCGTTGACGCACAGGTACAGCCCGTTGCGCGCGCTGTCGTGCCGCGCCGACAGCGTGAGGTCGAGGCCCAACTCCTGGCAGTCGTTATGGCAGATTTTGCCAAACACGTCGCCGCCAAACATGCTCACAAAGCGCACCGTGTGCCCCAGCAGGTGCAGGTTGTGCGCGATGTTGCGGGCTACGCCGCCGCATGCCAGCGCCACCTCGCCGGGAATCGAGTCGCCGACGACAAAGAGGCCTCGTATTGCCGCCGTGATATCGACGTTAACGCCACCAATAACCGCTACAAAACCCTGTGCCATAAGTTAGAAGACGAGGCCTACGCCGGCCATAATGTTGATGCGCTGGGCACCCATGCCGGGCAAGATGTCCTGGCGACGGTTGAGCAGATTGCCGACGCGAGTCCACAGGGTCACCACCTTGTCGAAGCGGTAACTGGCTCCGGCGTGGAGGTCGATAAAGTCTTCCATCTCAAGGTCTTTCAGCGTGCCGAGTGATCTGAGCGAGGTGTAGTCGTTACCCTCGGCAATAGTGGGCAGGTTTTCGTAAATGTACACGCCGCGGCCGGTGCGCAGTTCCACGCCGGCATCGACGCTGAGACGCCTGATGGGGTTGACCTTGACGTCGAATTTAAACTTGAACGTCGTGCCGTCCCAGTCCTGGGTGTAGCAGTTGTTCCACTTGCCGATTACGGTCTCGTCGTCGCTGATGGGGAAATAAACTGCACTGGCCTTGGCCTCGACGAGCGAGCGATAGTCGTAGCGCAGGTCGGCACCCACGCGAGCGCCGCGCAGGTTCACACCCTCAAAAGTCGAGAAGCGGTAGTCGGGCACGGGCTCGGCCACGCCGGTGTTGTGCCACTTGAGCGCGATGTTAATGTCGTTTTTGACTGCTGAATAACCGCCGTAGAGTTTGGCCGAGAAGCCCTGGAACGGGCCGATGTTGAAGCCGGCCTCGCCATCGACGACGCTGAACGAGTTGCCGTAGGCGCCCAGCGGGTCGCTGTAGCGGTTGTCGGCAGCCATCGTGCTGAGGGTGTTGCGGTTAAGGCCGCCCGACACGTCGACGAAGATTGCCGCGCCGTCAACGATGTCGAGGTCGATTTTCACGCGCGGCGAGATGTGGAACTTGCTGTCGTCGTCGGGGTTGTAAATGTTGAGGAACGGCTTGCCGAAGAGCATGTCGACGCCCACCATGGCGCGGAACACCTCGTTCTCCCATTTGTAGTAGGGCGAGAGGGTGAGAGTCCATGCGTCGAAGGTGGCATTGGGCACATAATTGGGCAAAATGTTGGTCAGGCCCAAGCCCACCGAACTGCGCTTGAAGTAGTCGCCGGTGATTTGCAGTCCCACGGTGCCTAACGGCAACTGGTATTCACCTCCGGCGGTGAGTGCGGCCAGCGTCTCCTTGGCGCCCTTGCCGGTGCCGAAGGGGTTGATGTCGTAACTGGCGTGGTTCACGCTGGCGCCCAAGTTGTAACTTATCTCGTTGTCGTTCAGAGCCACCTGGCCCTCCCACGCTGCGCCAGCGCGGAAGTCGAGGAAACTCTGCTTGTTGTCGTCGTCCCATGCTTCGTCCCAGCCGCCGTAGTAGTTGAAACTGTCGAAGTGCGCCAGGGCGTTGATGGTGAGCGTGCCCGGGGCGAAGTTGCTCGTGAGGTCCACGCCCAGGCGGTTGTCGTTGAACTTTTGCTTCAGGCGATCGGCCTCATTGACAACCAGTGGCGAAGCGTTGCGGCCGTTCCACGTGCTGTTGTGCTGCAGCCAGGCGTTGAGCGTGAGGTTGTCGGTGTCGATGAGGCGATAGCCCACGCTGCCGGCAAAGTTGGCGTGCGTGCCGCCGCCCATGTCCAGGTAGCCGCGCTTGTCGCTGAAGTTGTGCGCCGTGCGGTAGCCGTAAGGCATCATCGTGGGGATGCTCGAGGGCACGTCGGTGGGGTTGGCCCAGTCGCTATAGGTGACGCTGGTGCGCTGTGGCGGTGCGATTTTTTTCACTTGCGGAAGGGTGTTTTTCTTCGTGGCCTTCTTCTCCACCGGAATAAAGTCCTTCTCCAGCGTGATTTCCTTGTTCAGGTCGGGCGTGCCGCCTTGATTTTGTGCCGTGGCGGGCATGACGAGCATTGCTGCCGCTGCCAGTGCGATATATGCTTTGTAGTTCATGATGCGGTGTGTTAATTATTTCTTTTTGAGCGCTTTCAGGCGGCTGTCGATGCCGTCGATGATGTCTTTCTCCTTGCCTGGATAATTGTTTTTCAGGCTCTGCAAGTACTCGCGAGCGTCGCTCGTCTTGCCCTGCTTGGCGTAGCAGTCGGCGAGCACGAGGAAGCCGCGTGCCAGCCAGTAGTGGTGCGGCGTGCCGGCATCGATGAGTGCGTTGATGGTCTTCTCGGCATCCTTGTAGTTGCCAGCCTCGAACTGTATCGTGGCGAGTTCGACGGCGGCTTGCGCGCCCTCTTCGCTCTGCGGGTCGGCGGCCAGTTTCTTCAGGTCGGCCTCGGCGCCGCGGGTGTCGCCCAGATGGCGTGCTGCCAGGGCGCGGTCAAGCGCTACCTCGCGCTCCTCGTCGCCGGTGAGGGCGCTGTTGGTGAGCAGTTTGGTGGCTATGTTAGTCACCTCGACCCATTTTTCCAGTTTCATGGCGGTGCGCATCACGCCCATCTCGGCCACGATGCGGTTGTCGTCGCTGCTCGATTTCTCGGCCAGTTCGCGATAGGCCTTCAGCGCCTCGTTGAGTTTGCCCTGGCGGCTCAGGATGTCGCAGCGCATTGCCATGGCATCCTCGGCCCACGAGGCGTCGCCGTTGCCCTTCAGGGCGTCGTCGAGGCCGGTGAGCGCGGCGTCCAGATTGCCGTTCATATAGTTGTGGCGCGCGATGTAGTAGCGTGCGCGGGCGGCGTAGGTGCCGTTGGGGTTCTTGGCCAGATAGGCCTGCATCTTGCTGATGTCGGGCGTGTCGGCGATGGCGGCTTTCTCGGCCTGCTCAAAGTCGAGGCGGTCGATCTCGCTCACGTCGATGCGCGGGCCGTTAGGCACCGAGGCCAGGAAACTCTGCAACTTTGACAACTCGCCACGCTCGGCGTAAATCAACTTGAGGTCCTCGGCGGCCGTCTGTGCCTCCTCGCTCGAGGGGTAGGTCTTGATGACGCGCTTGAAAGCCTCGATGGCGGCATCGGTGCGGTTCAGGTTGTTGTTTACCAGCGCCACTTGCAGCAGCGCTTTGCGTGCCTCGGCGGTCTTGGGGTAGTTCTTTGCCACGCCGTTGAAGGTTGCCAAGGCGGCCTCGCCATTGCCCATGTGCACCTGTGCGTTGCCCTTCTCGAGCATGGCTTGCGGGGCCAGCGGCGATGCCGGGTACTGCTTGAGCATGGCGTCGAGTTGGGCAACTTCTTCGGCCCACTGGTTGTTCATGCCCATCATGATGCCCTTCTGATACATGGCATAGTCGTGGGTGGCGTTTTTGTCCTCCTTCATCGCCTGGTCGTAACTGCGCTGTGCGGCGGTGAACTCGCGATTGTAATATTGCGTGTCGCCCAAGCGGTTGTAGGCGTCGGCGCGGAGGTCGTCGCTCAGTTGCTTGCTGTTGATGGCGTTCTGGAAGGCTTTCTTGGCCTCGGGGTAGCGCCGCTGCTGGAACAGCGAGTAGCCCAGGTTGTACTGGGCGATGCCGTAGTTGCTGTCGTCCTTGCCGGCGGCGTTGATGTAACTCATCTGGTTGCTGGTGGCCTCCTTGTAGTTGCCCGAGCGGTATTGTGCCTCGGCGAGCCACAGGCGCGCCTCGTTGAGCACCGTCTTGTCGCGCTCGCCCAGTGCCACGGCTTGCTTCAGGCGGTCGATGGCCAGGTCGGTCTGTCCGTTGCTCAGCGCCTGCACACCTAGGTTGTAGAGCACATATTGCTTGGCCTTGAGCACCGTGGAGCCGGGATTCTTGATGTGCGAGATGCTGGCCAGGGCCTTCTCGTAGTCGTTGCCGGTGAGGTAGGCGTCGACCAGGTAGCCCTCCACCTTGTCCTTGTACTGCGAGCGCGGATAGTCGTTGAGAAACTCCTCAAAGAGGTCGATGCTCTTGCCGAAGGGTGTGCGTGCGCCCTTGTGCTGCGCCACGGCGTAGTTGTAGAGCGCCGTCTCGCGCGCCGCCGCGTCGTAGTTCATGCTGGCGGCCTGCTCAAAGGCTCGCGCGCTGCCGTCGCTGTCGCCAAGTTTGAGTTTGCTCTGGCCCAGGTAGAGCCATGCGCTCTGCGCCAGGGCGTCGTTCTCGCCGATGGCCAGGCCCATCAGGTCGATGGCGCGCTGATACTTGCCGTCGTCGTAGTCGAGCACACCCATCGTGTAGGCCGCGGTGCGGTAAATCTCCACGTCGGGATTATCGATGTACTGCTGCAGGTACTGGCGGGCCTTGGCGCGGTTGCCCTTGTGGTAATGGCTCTCGCCCACCATGCGGTTGAGTTCGGCGGTGAAGTAGTCGTTCTGCCCCTCGGCGAGCAACTGCTGTCCGGTGGCAATCACCTCGTCGTAGTGCTGGCGGTGATACTTGATTTGTGTGATGTAATACTGCGCCTGATAGCCCAGTTCGCTCGTGGCGGGGATGGCCTGGAAGTGCTCCAGCGCGGTGTCGTAGTCGCCCTGGGCATAGTCGATATAGGCGTTGTAGAAGTCGGTGGCGCTGCCGTAGCGCTTTGTGCGTGCCAGCCGCTCATAGAGCGTGCGTGCCTGGTCCCACTCGCCGAGCCGCAGGTGGCAATAGGCGATGCGGTACATCACGTTCTCGTCCATGTCGGCGTTTAGGGCGCGCTCGCGCACCAGCGAGTAACTCAGCAGGGCATTTTTCCAGTCGCCGCGGTAGAAGTAGTAGTTGCCAATCTTCTCCTGGGCCAACTGGGCACGCGGCGAGGTGGGGTGCTCCTCGACGAACGTGATCAGCAGGTCGAGGCTCTGGCTCTCGCCGCGCTCAAAACTGCTCATGGCAATCAGCAACTCGGCCTCTTCTTCCATGTCGGTGGTGCACGGCAGTTGAAGCATGTGGCTCAACTGGTCGATGGCACCAACGTAGTTGCGACTCTCGTACATCAGGCGGCCGCGCTCCAGAAAGGCTTGCGCGTCGCTGTTCATCACCGTGGGCTGCGCCACGCCGCTAAGTGCCAGGGTGGCACCCAATCCAAGTAACACTTGTCGGAGTTTCATCACTATGTAATGTTTTATTGTTTATCTATACGTATCAACTTGCAAAGTTAGCGATTATTGTTCACTTTGCTCGTTATTGCCCACCAAAAAATATTTAATAAATGCTAACTGCCAACCACGCCCACTAAATCGGCTGGTAAAACTAACGTAAACCCCCAGCATAATATAGCCCCCACAACATCCTGCTCATATGTTGTGGACAGGATAAACATGAATTATCCACTATGGATATAGTTTAACATGAATATTCATGAATTATCCATTAATTATTTATGTGTAGTCCTTTGAATCAAAAAATTAATGGTTAATTCGTGAGTATTCGTGTAAAACATCATACCACAGCCACTGTGGTGTGTGAGTGACATAAATGCGAATTACGTTAGGGATATTCAGTTAATGCGCTTCAATGGGAGCTAGTCAACCTGTTGAGAGTGCAGTATATCGTACAGTGGTGGCTGAAGGCCTTGAGATTTTCGATT
>CACYRK010000002.1 GCA_902776835.1 uncultured Bacteroidales bacterium | reverse complement strand
CATAGAGCCATGACTTCTTAACCTTGTAGGTTGCCATAACGTCCTCGCCAGAGATGTATTCAAGTGGTTCAATGTCTTGAAAAGAGTTCTCTTTCCTCGTTGTCTTACTTGAATCATGTTCCTTCTTCAACGAAAGGGAAGAAGGATTCTTAGGTTTGGATGTTGGCAAGACACGATGATAAGGATTTCCTGCAAACATCTTTTCAATGTCTACCTTGCGGATGAATGCCATCCGGCTGCTGATTCGGGATGCAGGAAGTTTACCCTCGTTTACCAATTTGTAAACGTACTGACGGGAGCATCCCATGAGGATGGCAGCCTTGGAGAATGTAAGATACTCCTGGCTGGCGATGTCTATAACAGGCTGGACAGCCTTCAAAAAGTCCTGTTGTCTCTTCTTGCGCTGAACCTTTGCTGCCTCGGCACAATGTTCTGAGCAATACCTCTGCGAACCGCTGTTACAAGTGAACTCCTTTCCACAGAAGGCGCATTTTCTTGTCTTTCTCATTTGACTCCTTTTTATGTGGTTTTACAATCAATTTCTTGCAAACCGCCACGGAGTGAACTTTCGTCAATCATTGACACACATTGTCAACTCATTCCACGATGATGCGTTCTTCAAATGAGTTCACTTCCTTGATCTTTTCCCTCTCGTTCATCAGTCAACCGTTGTACACTCTTGTCAACTTTTGTCAACCTTGTCCACGAGATGGCAAAATAAAAGCCCTCAAAATTCTCCGCGGTAGAAATGCGTTGCAAAGATAAGCGGATTTTTGAGAACCAACAAAAAGCAAGTCCGAAGTGTTAAAATCTAAAAGTGGTTGATATACAATGGTTTATCTCTATGTGTTTTTCATTGTTTATGGTTGTTTAGAGGTCTCTAAATACAACTCTCGAAAGCAGAACTGCAAATTTGAGTCACAGAATTAGGGATAGTAACAGAAGTAAGGCTATGACATTCCGCGAATGCACTCTCTCCAATTATTGTCACTGGATAGGATTGGTTGTCATGAGACACATTGCTTGGAATCACAACTGTTGTGAGTCCACTATAATTACTTCCGTTTACGTTGAGTGGAAGTACAGTAACACTTTTATCGTTTTTAACCACATAATGAATCCCATTTTCGATAAAATCCAGTTTGTCAAGGTATTTCTTAATTTCGTCACCACAACCACCTTCAACTGATTTTTGCCACCACTCCCGAGCCTTTTCAAAATCAACATCGACACCCTTCCCTTCATAGTACATAGTACCGAGCATGCCTTGACTCACACAGTCGCCAGCATTAGCAGCTTTACATAATAATGGAAAAGCATCTTTATATTTTTTTACTTTTATAAGCTTATATGCCTCATTAGCCGCGGCTTCAATTTGCGCCTGTGACAAAGGTTGATGACCTCGCTCTCGTTGTTTATGTTGTGCTTGACAGTCAGCGCTACCTGTCACGGCTAATAGCAAAACAAGCAAAGCGTTTAAAATAAGTGATTTTTTCATAGCAATTATATAGTTTCTTTGGTTATTAAAAAATAACGGGCTTTGTGGCATTTTGCGTCACAAAGCCCGTATTGGTTTTATCACATGATGCCGCGCTCACGCAGGCGTTGCTGCCACTTCCAGGCGCTGCGCATAGTGTCGTCGATGCTTGCTTCGGCATGCCAGCCCAGCACCTCGTTGGCGCGCTTGGGGTCGGCCCAGATTTGCTCGATGTCACCCTCGCGACGCTCCACGATCTTATGAGGCACTTTCACCCCAGTTGCCCGCTCAAAAGCGTCAATGAGTTGGAGCACCGAGAGTCCCTCGCCAGTTCCGATGTTGAACACCTCGAGCGCCTTGTCGCTCTTGTCCTCCAGCATGCGGTCGAGGGCTTTCACATGAGCCTTGGCCAAGTCGACCACATTGATAAAGTCGCGGATGCACGAGCCGTCGGGAGTGTTGTAGTCGTCACCAAACACGCTGAGCATCGGACGGATGCCGATAGCCGTCTGTGTCAGGAACGGCACAAGGTTCTGTGGCACTCCATTTGGCAACTCACCGATCTCGGCCGTGGGATGCGCGCCGATAGGATTGAAGTAGCGGAGCAGAATGGCCTTGATGGGGCTGCCGCTGCGTATTACGTCGGCGATGATATTCTCCGAAATCTGCTTCGTGGCACCGTAGGGCGACGTTGCCTGCTTGGTGGGCGCGTCCTCAGTGATGGGGTTCTGGTCGGGCTCGCCATAAACGGTGCACGACGATGAGAACACAAAGCCTCTAACGCCATAAACCGGCATCAGATCGAGCAGGTTGAGCAGGATGTTAAGGTTGTTGCGATAGTACAGAATGGGCTTCTGCACACTCTCGCCCACGGCCTTGCTGGCGGCAAAATTGATGATGCCCGTAATGCCGGGATGCTCCTTAAAGAGGCGATGCAACGTGTCGATGCAAGTGCAGTCGCCCTCGACAAAGGCTGGGCGAATGCCCGTGATGCGCTCGATGCCGTCGACCACATCAGCATTACTATTGCTCAGGTTGTCGATAATCACAACCTCATAACCAGCGTTTTGAAGTTCTACAGTGGTGTGTGAGCCAATGAAGCCCGTTCCACCAGTAACCAATATTTTTCCTTTCATAATATCAATAATCTAAATTGTAAACTAAAAAACATCACCGCAGGTGATTAACTATACGCTCGCAAGCATGGCCGTCGCCGTAGGGGTTGTTGGCATGACTCATGCGCTCATAAGCCTCGGCGTCGTCGAGCAGAACCGACACATTGCCTACGATGGCGTCATAGTCGGTGCCTACAAGTTTCACCGTGCCAGCCTCGAGAGCCTCTGGACGTTCGGTGGTATTGCGCATCACTAGCACCGGCTTACCCAGACCGGGAGCCTCCTCCTGGATACCGCCGCTGTCGGTGAGCACGATGGCCGATTTCTCCATAAGATTCACGAAACTAAGGTATTCCAGCGGCTCAATGAAGAAGAGGTTGCCCAAGTTGTCAAGCGACTCGCCAAACACCTGATGGATGGGGCGACGCACATTGGGGTTGAGGTGCATGGGATACACAAAGTCTACTTCGGGATAACGCTCGCTCAGCGTCTTGATGGCGCGGCAGATGTTGATGAAGCCGTCACCAAAGTTCTCACGGCGATGACCAGTAATCAGCACCAGTAGACGGCCCTCGTCCAGACGATTCACATCGTAGCCACATTCGCGCAGCAGGTCGTCAAGTTCGTGGCTCAGATTGGCGTTGCTCTTAATCTTGTCCACCACCCAATAGAGCGCGTCAATCACGGTATTACCCGTGACGATAATTCGGCTGTCGGGCGTGTGCTCACCGAGCAGGTTCTGGCGGCTGAGCGGCGTGGGCGAGAAATCGTAGGTTGCGATGCGACCTGTAATCTGCCGGTTCATCTCCTCAGGCCACGGACTGTAGATGTTGTATGTGCGCAAACCAGCCTCCACATGGCCCACCGGAATTTGCTGATAGAAAGCGGCCAGCGCGGCGGCCGTGCTTGTGGTGGTGTCGCCGTGAACGAGCACAACGTCGGGCTTTACCTCATTGAGCACATCACGCATGCCGAGCAGCACCCTCGACGTCACATCGTAGAGGTCCTGGCCCTGCTTCATGATATTGAGGTCGTAGTCAGGTGTAATCTCAAAGATTTTCAGCACCTGGTCGAGCATCTCACGGTGCTGAGCGGTAACGCACACGATTGTTTCAAAATCCTGTGGATAGCGCTGGAACTCCTTCACCAGCGGTGCCATTTTGATTGCTTCGGGACGCGTCCCGAAAACGAGCATTATTTTTTTCATCTTATTATGTTGTTGCTAATTCAATATTTCCTTGCAAAGATACGACTTTTTTCACATACTCACCAATATTTAAGAAACTGAGTTCATCATCACTCTCCCACCAAATCTTCTGTTTCCTCGTGTCATTCTCACCGTTTGAAGAGGAGGTCGTTGAGGGGGCGCCAGAGGAGGAGGCGGAGTTTGTCGAGGAGGATTGAGGCGATAAAGACACCCACGATGAGCAGGACGGCACGGCCGATGAAGTCGGCACGGCTGCACTGAGTGAACCATTGCAGCAGGTACACGTCGTAATACTTGCCGATGAAACTGCTGGAATGGGTCAGGTAGATGGCAAAAGCCGACACCGCCACCCAGTTGATAAGTCGGCTGCGCAACGATATTTTGCTGAAAAACAGCAGCAGATGCAACGCCGACACGATAACGATGGGGCAATTGTAGAAATACAGGAAACCACCTCGGCCCCCCTGCCACTTAATCGCAAACATGGCAATAGTGAAAAACGCCACGCAGCCAAGATACACAGCCAGGTCGAACCACTTGCTGCGCTGCCACAGCCATTTGACGGGATGCAGGCGCACGTAGCGAGCCAAGAGGTAGAGCCACATAAACGAGATTGCCGAATAGCCCGCCACAAACCACTTGGTGCCTTCCCACAGCCAGCCATATATGCACTGAAACGCGAGAAACGAGAGCAACACAGTGGCAAACTGGCGGCGCGTGGCATGCTCGACAAAGGTATTCAACGCTGGCGCGAAGAGATACATCGCTATGTAAGCCTTGACAAACCAATAGTCGAAATCGCCCAGCAAAAACAGCCGTGAGAACACGCTGCTCGTGGGGCGCAAATCGGCGGGCACAAAGATTGCGCAACCGGCGATGGCCACAAGGCCGAAAAACAGCACCTGGAAGACCAACTCAGCAAAGCGGTTGAGGCGAGGCTTGATGCCGTACCAGCCCGAGAGCAGCACAAACAGGTCGACGGCGACTATCGAGAAGCCCTCGGTCATAAACATTAGAAAACCCGACGATGGATGCGCGTGCAGCCACGCCATGCCCGGCACAGGAAGAGCGCGGAAATTGGCGTGGACAACCATCACCAGCAGCATGGCCACGATGCGCAGCAACTCCATGTTGCTGTCGCGAACCTTGACTTGCGAGGGAAGTGTGTTATTGTTTTTCATGACGACGAAAACGTATTAAATCCATCAGTTTGCCGAAAGCCTCGACGTGCAGCCACCGACACAGAACTATGTACACCACCGGGCACACCGTGAGCGAGACGGCGAGCGACAGCCAGTCGTTGGTGATGAGCCACGAGAAGCCGAAACTCAAGGCCGCCACAAGCAATGCGAGAAGCATTATCGGCAACAACTCGCGCAACTGCTTCAAGAAGCCGTAATCGAGCAGTTTCTTGGTATAATAAGTATTGAGATAGAAAGCAATAATGGCATAAATCACGCGGCCTACGCAAATGCCTATCAGGTCGAAGGGCAGCGACAGGAAGAGAATGGTGAAGCCTATCGACTTCTTGATGATTTCCAGCCGCAACACATAGTCGCTGCGCCCCTTTACATATATCAAGTTGAGGTTGACCATAACCACACAGTCCCACAGATAAGCGAACGACAGGATTTGCAGCAACGGCACACACCCCATCCACTCGTCGCCCAGCAGCAGGTGGATAAGCGGCTTGGCAATGCCACAAAGTCCCATGATGAGCGGGAACACCGCCAAAGCGGCAAGTTGCATATATTGCTTGTAGACGCTGCGCAGCCGGGCGTCATCGTCTTGAATCTTGCTCAATACCGGGAACGACACGCGCGACAGGATGCCGCTGATGTTGGCACTGCAGAACATGTTGAACTTATCGGCGCGAGAATAAAGCCCCAGGCTGTTAGACGAGAATTTGCGGCCAATCACCATGTCGTAAACCTTGGTGTATAGGCTGCTGATAAGTGTAGCCACCAGCAGTTTCGAGCCAAAGGCGAAGAGGCGGCGGAACGAATCGCCCGAAAAGCGCTCACGCGGCCACCACCGCACATAGAAGAAACTTAACGCCACCGTCACTACCGCCTGTACCAGCGCCTGCACCACGAGGGCCCACACGCCATAGCCCAGCCAAGCCAGCGCCACGCCCGTAAGGCCTGAAATGATGGCACTGAACAGCGAAATTTTGCTCTGTGTCTTGAAATCAACGGCAATGGTGAGTTTGGTTTTGTTGACCGCCACCAGCGAGTTAAGGACCAGGTTGAAACAATAAACGCGTGCGACAGGGGCCAAAATAGGTTGCCTAAAGAATTCTGCAATGTAAGGCGCGGCAGCAAAAAGCAGGGCATAGATAACCAAACTGATGCCAAAGTTCACATAGAACACAGTCGAGAAGTCGCGCTCGTTGCACTCTTTGCGCTGGATGAGCGCGCTGGAGAAGCCGCCGTCGATAAACACCTGCGACACGCTCATAAAAATCGCCAGCATGGCTATCAAACCGAAATTGTCGGGGCCCACCAAGCGGGCTATCACCAACTCAAGCACAAAGGTGACGGCTTGCACCGAGAATCGCTCAACGAAACTCCATGCCACACCACGCACCGTTTTATCTCTCAAGTTCGATTCAGCCATACCTCAAGCATTACTTTAGATGTAGCGACTCAATAAGGTCGTCCATAGTGTTTTGTGCCACTGTTTTATTGTTGGGCGGCAGAAGATAACGTTTATAGAACTCCATGCGTTTTTCAGCCATCGGGTCCTCGCCGCCAAGCACCTGAAGGTCGACGAAATCACGTATTTCCTTCTCATCCTTGCCTATGTAATGCACTGCCAAGGCCTGGCGAGAGAAGTCGGTTTGCCCAGTGAGGAAATAATCGATGTCGCGCGAAATGAACATCACCGGCTTATGAGTGTACATATACTCAATGACAAACGAGCCGCTGTCGTGAATCATGGCGTCGCTGGTCATAAACAGGTCCACATGGTTGCCCATTTCGAGTTGGGTGTTCTCCATGTCGGCCCACAACTGGTAAAACTCGTCGGTGCGTTTTTTGCCCCATTCCGGATGGGCATACAGTTCGGTGAGCAACCTCGGATGCGGCTTGAAAGCAATCTGGATATGCTCCTTGTAGCGCTGAGCAAGGTCAACCATAAAATGTGCCACCCACAGGAAATTGCCGCGGGGAATCTGGCCAAACTTGTCGGTAAACGAGAAATGAGGAGCCCAAATGATGCGCTTGCGCTCACGGCCGTCGTCAATGTGCTTCCACACGTCGGGGAAGTTGGGGCGCATAAAATCGTCGCTGGTGGGATAACCCACAATGCGCACGTTACTACCCTTGTTGGTGGCTGTGCGCTGCGCCTCGTGCAAAATCTCGTCGTTGCTATAGTAGAGACGCCATGCCAAATTGTGGAAATGGAAATCGTAACTAAACTTGCCGTTGCCGGTCATATAGGCATACGGATAGTAGCACAACAGGCGGTCGTAGAACGACATACAGTCGTGCTCGGGCACGAGCAGGTGCTCATAAGGCTGAGGGTAGAAAATCACGTCGGGGTCGAGTTGGCCCTTGATGTCGTAAGGTTCACCCTCAATGTTGCAGTCGACGTAGGGCATGTTGCGCTTCTCGAAATAGTCGCGCAAACCTTGGGCGTCGAGGTGTTGCTGCTCCACGTCGTAGTCGATGCTGGGCGAAATTACGATAGTCACCTCAAAACGCGGGTCATCCTTAAGGGTCTCCCACAGATGCTGATAGCGCCACATGGGCACACTCATTGCCAGCAGCACCACGCGGGCCTTGCCGCGCTGCTCCACCATGGCGATGCGACGCGCATGCCACTGCCCCACCCGCTTATACTGCCAGCAGTGCAGATACACATAGCGCCATGCCTTGCCTAAAAAAGAACTGTCATTAGCCATAACAACTTCATTTAAACTTACAAAGTTACGCATTTTTGTCAAAACCACAAAACCGCCACCGCAAAACGGCTTTTTTCATGAAAGATTTGGCGTTGCGGCAATTTTGCTCTAAATTTGCAGAATAGTAAATGAAAATATGTCAAGCGAATTACGATCAAATAATCTATCAGCATCTTTAATGAGCGATTTACGCTCAATTATAGACAATGGCCGCAAACTGGCCTACAGCGCAGTGAATAGTGCAATGATAGAGACATATTGGCGCATTGGTCGTCGAATTGTTGAAGAAGAGCAACAGGGCGAACACCGAGCCGAATATGGTGCACAATTAATAGAAGGATTAGCAAAACAATTAACCTACGAGTACGGTAAAGGCTTTTCAGCCCGTTATCTACGGGCATTTAGAAGGTTTTATCAACTCGTGCCCTCTATTGAGATTTGGAAATCGCGATTTCCAAATCTCACGTGGACTCACATTTTCCGCACACTAAGAGTAGACAGTGAAGTTGCCGCACGCTGGTACTTAATTACGGCTTCACAGGAAATGTGGAGTGTGCGAACCCTCGATCGCAACATCGGCACTCAATATTTTGAACGGCATTTCAAGCAACCACAGTTGCCTATGAAAGAGGAAAATCCCGATAAATTGGAACTGCTAAAAAGTCCGATAGTAGCCGAATTTCTTGGGTTCAAACAAGACAACAGTTTTTCGGAGAAAGATTTAGAGAGTGCCATCATCAGCCACCTGAAAGATTTCATTATGGAAATGGGCCGTGGATTCGCTTTTTTGGCACGCCAACAACTCGTGCGCACCGACACGCAAGACTATTTCATCGACCTTGTGTTCTACAACGTGGTGCTGAAATGCTATGTGCTTATCGATTTAAAAGTAGGTATCATCACCCATCAAGACGTGGGGCAAATGGACATGTATGTACGCATGTACGACGAACTGAAACGTACCGAGGGCGACAATCCAACCATCGGTATCGTGCTTTGCTCTGAAACAAGCAAAGACATAGCACGCTATTCAATTCTAAAAGGTAACGAGCAATTGTTCGCCGCAAAATATTTGCCATTACTTCCAACTAAAGAGGAGCTTGGCCGGGAGATTGAAAAGCAAAAGACGCTGTTTATGTTGCAACATATGCAATGATCGCGCGGTTTTTCATGAAAGATTTGGCGTTGCGGCAATTTTGCTCTAAATTTGCAGGTTAAATAGAAAAAACATTTTTGTTATGACTATAGGATATACTACAGGAGTTTATGACTTGTTTCACATCGGGCATCTCAACTTGCTGAAGAATGCCAAAGGGATGTGCGACAAGTTGATAGTGGGTGTCACGGTCGACGAACTCGTCGGCTACAAGGGCAAGAAGGCCATGATACCGTTTGAGGACCGCATCGAGATTGTGCGCAGCATAAAATATGTCGACGCCGCGGTGCCTCAATACGACATGGACAAACTCACAGCATGCAAGAAACTTGGTGCACAGATGCTCTTTGTGGGCGATGACTGGTACGGCACTGAGAAGTGGCAGGCTTACGAGCGTGAATTTGCCGAGGCCGGCATAAAAATCGTCTATTTCCCCTACACTCACGGCACGTCGTCGACACAAATCCGCAAAGCGCTGGACGTTGTGCGCGGCCACAACTTGGAGGATGTAAAATAATGAACCACACAACAATAACCAATAATCACACACTATATTATGTATAACAAAGACTTCTGCCTCAGCAGTTACATTGCTTACCGCTACATCTTTAAGGACGACATGGACTTCTTCGAGGGCATGCATCACCGCAACATCGCACCCGTGCCCATGGAGAAACGCATACCCGTGGGTAGCGGCGCGGAGATTCGCGCTGAAATCCAGCGTCAATTCGACGACCTTTACTCGCGCTACGAGAGCATCGGCATCCTGCTTTCGGGCGGCATGGACAGTGCCATTCTGTCATCGTTCTTGCGCCCCGGCAGCCATGCCTACACGTTCACCACGCAGCGCAGCGAGGTGTTTAATGCCGATGTGGCGCGTGCCGCCGAGTATTGCCGCCGTCACGGCCTGCAGCATCACCTTATTGAAATTGACTTCGACGACTACGAGCGCTATACGCCCATCGTGATGAAAAACAAATGCGCTCCAGTGCACTCCATCGAGCCGCAAATCTACAAAGCCGCCATGGCAGCGCGTGCCGACGGCGTGCAGATGATGATTGTGGGCGAGAGCGCCGACCTGATTTTCGGTGGCATGGATCAACTGATTTCACGCGAGTGGAATTACGACGACTTTGTTGCCCGTTACACATTCCTGCAGCCCGAGCGGGTGCTTACCAACCCCGACATGAGCGTGATGGACCTCTACGAGCGTTATCGCCTTCCAGAGGGCAAGATTGACTATATGCGCTTCATGGACGATGTGTTTGCCATTGAGAGTTCAAGTTCGTATCTCAACGCATTTGAGGTGGCGGGGCTGCCCTATTACGACCCATATGCAATCCTTGTGATGCGCGACGAACTCGACTTGCAGCGCGTGCGCAACGGCGAGCCGAAGTATCTGGTGCGAGACGCTTATGCCATCACCTACCCCGACATCCCCATCCCATTCAAGATTCCGATGCCTCGTCCCGTCGACGCAGTTTTCAAGGATTGGGAAGGACCGAGCCGCTCAGAGTTCCGCCAGGACATCGACATGGCAGCCCTCACCGGCAACCAGAAGTGGCAACTGTGGTGCGCCGAACTCTTCCTTAACTTATTTGATAAATAATGATTATGAAACGTAATTTCATCTTTTCTTCTTTGTGTGCCTTGTTGTTGCCAATGTCGTCAATGGCGCAAAACAAGGTCACCGAACTCCTTATCGTGCCTGACAGCGAAGTAGACGAATGTGAGGAGCAAGACAGCAGGAAAGCCATTCTCGCCCCCGACGTGATGCCTGAATTTCCCGGTGGCTTGCAGGCGTTGATGAACTTCATCGCCGGTGAGATTCATTACCCTGAGCAGGCGCGGATGAACGGTGTGCAAGGCAAGGTGATTTTGCAGTTTATTGTCACGAAAACCGGTGAGATCGGCGATGTGGAGGTTCTCCGCAGCATATCGCCCGAGATTGATGCCGAGGCTGTGCGCGTGTGCAAATTGATACCTCGTTTCAAGCCTGGCATCGTCGACGGCCAGCCGGTGAACGTGATGTACACTCTGCCGCTGAATTTCAGTCTTAGCGACAACATGCCCGAGGTCACCCACAACGTGCTTGACCTCGCCCTTGATGGCGACATGGAGTCGCAGTACACTGTGGGCTATTGCTACTACAACGGCATCGGCGTGCCTCTCGACTGGATTGTGGCGCGATACTATCTTGAGAGGGCAGCCGAGCAAGGCCATGAGCAGGCTGCCGAGTTGCTCGGCAAGACGCGTAAACGCCTGCGCAACGAACTCGATTAGCCTCATTCGGCTTTACGTGATATCCCTCAAGTAACTACCGCACGACTCTATAAGTGTCGAACTTAAACCCAAATCGGTCATTAGAAATTATGTCAGAACAGAATTTGTTTTGAGAGTATTGCTGTCAGTGAAATCGAAGGCATAGCGGGCTATGACGAGATTTCAGTGGCGGCAAGACGCCAAAACAAAACTGTTATGGTATAATTAGGAATAAAAAATAACACAACTCCGTTCTAATGACCGATTTAGGTTAAAAAGGCCCCAACGCATTCGCGCTGAGGCCTTTCATTATTGAATGAAGTTCTTATTTCTTCTGGATTTTCTTGAGCACTTTCTTGTTGATTTTCACAGGATACTTGGCGCGAAGTTCCTCAACCCAGCGCTTCTCGAGCACGTCCTGATAGTCGCTGGTAACCATGCCCTTGACATCGGCCAGACCCTCAGGTTGGTTGATGAGTCCACCCTCGAGCACCATAAACACTGGATACTCAAGATTCTGGGGCTTATCGGCTGCGAAGAACAGGTAGTCCACCAGGTCGTTCTCACCCTTAGCCATCAGCATGCGCTCCATCTTGATGTCGCGGCCATACTTCTTGTAGAGAGTGATGGTGAGCGTGTCGGCGCCGAGCACACGCACGTCGTCCTTGACGGCATTGAGCACCGAGTCGTTCTTGGCGCTGAGGATGATGCCCTTGAATCGCGGAGCGTCCCAGTGGTACTTAGCGCGGTTTTGCTCAAAGTACTTGTTCAAGCCTGCGGTGTCGCGGCTGGCTCCCTCCCACACGCGGCGGTTGCTCACTTCGTACAGCAGCATGCCGTCGCGATACTCGTTGATGAGGTTGCGATAGTCGGGATTGTCGTTGATAAGGTTCTCCTTATAATAATCCATCACGGCCTTGTTGGCGATGGGGTCGATATGCGACATGATGTAATCGCGGGCGGGTATGGGATTGAGCACTGCCATCGGGTTGACCAATGGTGCAATCTCCGAAACGGGACGGCTCTGGTTGCCAGCAAAGGTAAACATTGGTTCGCTGCAGTTAGCCAGGAAGCCCTTCACGAAGGTGGTGTCGTAGCCGCCATTGTCGTTGATGGCCTTGAGCAGCACATCGCCCAGACGGTCGTTATACTTAAAGTTGTAGAGTTCCTTGGCATGTGCCAGCACTTTCTCCTGCGGCATGGTTGAACGCTCGTCGCGGGCAATGCGGGCTTCAATGTCGGGCTTTGCAGCCTCGAAACTGCGCACGGGGCGGCTCTCGAGGCGTTGCACGATGTGGTAGCCGAAACGTGTTTCGAAAGGCTTGCTGATTTCGCCGTCTTTCAGGCTGTAAGACACCTCCTCAAACTGGGGCACCATCTGGCCGCGGCCGAAGAAGTTCACCAGGTCGCCACCGCGGTTGCGTGTGCCGGGGTCTTGCGACACCTTCTTGGCAATCTCAGCAAAGTCGGCTCCCGGGGCGGTAACGGCCTCGTAGATCGAGTCGATGCGCACTTTGATTGCGGCTTTCGCGCTGTCGGTGCAATTGCGCGGGAAGAGCAGCAGGATGTGGCGCACGTGCAGCATGCCGGCGTCGGGCTCGATGGCGTTAACGCGTATCAGATGGTAGCCATAGTTGGTCTTCACCGGCTCGCTAATTTGGCCCACTGGGGTGTTGAATGCGGCGTACTCAAATGCGTAGGGGAACATGTTGGCGGTCACAAAGCCGTAGTGGCCGTGGTTGTTGGCCTTCGACGGGTCGACGCTGTATTTCTCCACCAGTTCCTCCCAATCTTCGCCATTGAGGGCGCACTGGCGAATGCTGTCGGCCAGAGCGCGCTGCTTTTGACTCTCCTCGTAGGTGGTTCCCAGCGGCAGCATGATGTGGTCAATCTTCACATTTTTCGTCATGCGGTCGTAAGCCTCGTCGACAAGGCGGTTTTTCACCGTGGTGTCCTCAAGGAAGGGCTTCACAAAGTCGTCGCGATAGCCCTCGAACTCCTTCTTGAAGGCGGGCAGCGTGTCGTAGCCTGCAGCCTCGGCATCAGCAACCTTGAGTTTGTAGATGACAAAACGGTCCACGTAGTCTTCGAGCGACTCTTTCTCGATTTGCTGCTGGTTGTTTTTGTTGTAAAGATACTCAAACTCTGAGAGTTTGACATCCTTGCCATTGATCGTCATCAGCACTGGGTCGGTGGCTGCCAGAGCCATCAACGCTGTGCCGAGAATCAACGAAGAGATTAAAAGTTTACCTTTCATTACTGTCAAAAAATAGTAAAACGTTATTCATTTTGCAAAACCGCCGCGCGGGGCGACATTTTCGCAATTTTTATTCCATACTTATTTTTAACGAAGCCACATATTAAATATTGTGTACCTCGTCAGAAAAAAAATCAGACGTTGTGCGTAATTAGTTGCGGCTGTAGTTTGGTGCCTCGCTGGTGATTGTCACATCGTGCGGATGGCTCTCGGCCACACCGGCATTGGTGATGCGCACAAACTGTGCGCTGTGCAGCGCCTCGATGTCGGGAGCACCGCAATAGCCCATGCCGGCACGCAAGCCGCCCAGCATCTGATAAATCACCTCGTAGAGGCCACCCTTGTAAGGCACGCGGGCCGCGATGCCTTCGGGCACAAGTTTTTTCGCGTCGGTGACGTTGTTTTGGAAATAGCGGTCCTTAGAACCACGCTCCATGGCCTCGAGCGAACCCATGCCGCGATAGGTCTTGAATTTACGGCCGTTGAAGATCACCGTCTCACCGGGCGACTCCTCGACACCGGCAAAGAGTCCGCCGAGCATCACTGAGTGCGCACCGGCAGCCAGGGCCTTGACGATGTCGCCCGAGTAGCGTATGCCGCCGTCGGCAATAAGGGGTACATCGGTGCCTTCGAGCGCCTTGGCAACCTCATAGACCGCCGAGAGTTGTGGCACGCCGATTCCCGCAATGATGCGCGTGGTACATATCGAGCCGGGGCCGATACCCACCTTCACAGCGTCGGCGCCATTGTTAGCCAGGAAACGCGCGGCGTCGGCAGTGGCAATGTTGCCCACCACCACGTCGATTTGCGAAAACGCGTCCTTCACCCTGCGAAGCACATCCACCACGCCACGCGTGTGGCCGTGCGCCGTGTCGATGACGATGGCGTCTACACCGGCCGACACCAGCGCTTCGGCGCGCTCCATGCTGTCGCCAGTCACACCTATTCCCGCTGCAACGCGCAGGCGACCCAGACTGTCTTTGCATGCGTTTGGCTTGTCCTTGGCTTTGGCGATATCCTTGTAGGTCACCAGGCCCACCAAGCGGCCCATCGAGTCGACCACGGGGAGTTTCTCAATCTTGTGGCTCTGCAGGATTTTTGTGGCATCTTCGAGGTTGGTCGACTGCGACGTGGTCACCAGGTTCTCGCTGGTCATCAACTCGTCGATGGGGCGAAGCATATCGGCCTCGAAGCGCAAGTCACGGTTAGTAACTATGCCCACCAGATGGCGGTCGTCGTCGATAACAGGCACGCCACCAATATGGTATTCCTCCATCATGCGCAGCGCATCGCCCACGGTGGCACCGCGCTTGATGGTCACCGGGTCATAAATCATGCCATTCTCGGCACGCTTCACCATCTTAACCTGGCGAGCCTGCTCTTCAATCGACATGTTTTTGTGAATCACGCCCATACCGCCCTCTCGCGCTATGGCAATGGCCAGGCGCGCCTCGGTGACGGTGTCCATCGCCGCCGAAATAAGCGGCACATTCAGGGTGATGTTGCGTGAGAAACGTGTGGTGAGGTTCACATCTTTCGGCAATACTTCGGAGTAAGCCGGAATCAGCAGGACGTCATCAAAGGTGAGTCCATCCATTTTCACTCTATCGGCAATAAACGACATAATTCAAACTGTTATAAGGTGTTTCGCATTTATTGCGTGCAAAGTTACTCAAAAACCAGTGAACGACAAAATTAATTTTTACTTTTTTATAAACACTAATTAGAGCAGAGATTTAAAATGAGAAGAAACATGAATCATCCATGAATCTCTTCTGACAATTATTTTATAATCAAATAATTAATGGTTAATTCATGATTATTCGCTTAAATAAGAACCAGCGAATCACTTGCTAAATTTACGTATAAAATTAGCGGATGCCCGGTAGTGGGGGCACCCGCCTTGAATTATATTTATTTACTAATTAATTGTTTAAGATAAAATTGATTACCTCGTTGATGTCAGCCCCATCGACCGCCGCATCGCCATTTGCGTCGTATCTGTATGGGTAAGACTCCCATGGGTTGTCACCATTAAGCACGAAGTTGATTAATCTGTTTAGGTCGTTGCCGTCAACCTTACCGTCATTATTGTTGTCGCACATTCTGGTATAGGCCGGACCTTTAAACAACACGTTGCCGTCGGCATCAGCAAGATATGAGAGTTCATAAGACCACTGAGGCCATCCTGTCAAGCACGGTTGAAAAAGATCGGCCACCGTGTACAACCAATCTCCATCATACATATTTACATAGCCAAGACCTTCAATGATATACTTAGCCGGGAAATCACTTCCAACATATTTTTTTGCTGATTCACCTTGCAACTGAATCGTCTCTGAATAAGTAAATTCAGGATTATTTAGACAGTCGTCAAATCCATAGAGGTCTTGCGTAGGAAGGTTGGAGAATGTGCGGTTAATGTCGTTGAAATCATATAGCACCCATTCGTCTGGCGCAGGACCTGCAACCATGGCGATACAGCCATATCGGTCCATCAATTCTTCGTAATACCAAATGTCTTCTTCGGTAACCAAATGAATATAAACGACTTTATCATTCTCCCTAACCAAAGCGCGTAGTTCAGGTTTATCAGAACCATAGTTAGGTGCATCTTCATCCTTGCTGACCTTAAGCCACTGAGAGTATACTTTTTTATACGTGACCCCATTAATCACGGAATCACCATTTACCTCAAGTGAATACTCACATTTAAACTCTTTATCATAGTCCGGGCCTAAATCGTAATAATAAAAGTACACCCATTTCACGCCTTCGCGCACCAACGGCACGTAGGCGCTGGCTGCAAAGCTGCAAGCCATCGCCAAAATCAATAATAAACTCTTTACTTTCATAGTTTTTGGGCTGGGTTCAATTCTGTTTTTGAATCATGGAAAAGGAAGAACCCTTTTAACCTTACCATGACCCTTTGTAAACTGTCGCAAAGTTACATGTTTTACGTAAAAACTGTTTACCCCCCCCATTTTTAAGATTAATTAACTAAATAGGGCGCGTTTCTGCGTGAATTGGACCACAAATTAAACAAATTAAACAGGCCGATAGCCGAGTGATGATTAATGTCTGAAAGGAGTCGCTTCGCGAGAAATCGAACAAAATTGAAACAAAATCTCACTTTGAAAGAAAAGATTATTTTGTTAGATTTTGGAACAGATTTTGAAAGATTTACTGCGCTTCGCTTGCCCTACGGGCTCCGTTCTTTCAGCATCAATGGGCTTCGCCTCTGCATAGCAAGAACAAGTTCTTACTCTGCATTCGGCTCGCGCCATTGGTCGGTCGTGAGCACTTCGTGGTTCTGCGCCGTTAGGCGCACTCCCATCGTGGTTATTTTAAACATGAATTATCCATAAATTATCCATAAATCTTCTTTGATAATTATTTTATAGTCAGATAATTAATGGCCAATTCATGGTAAATTCGTGTTAATAAATTATCCGCTAATCATTTGTATTAATTTGTTTAATTTGTGGTTTAAAATTTTATCCGTCGGTTATGCGTGCAGGATTTTGTAGATGAGTTCGCTCAGTAGCGCATATTGTTCCTGGCGTGAACCGATGCCTTTGGTCTTGGTGTCGCACTCGCGGATAAAGGTGATGATGTTGACGCAGGCACGCTTGCTGTAGTTGCGCGACGCGTCCTCATATTTTCGCATCTGCCACGTTTCGCGGGCTCCCACAGCGTCCATCAGCGAACGCTGGTCGCGATTCTTGGCCGTGACATAGAGCAACAGCGAGGAGTAAAACGAGAACAACTGCGAGATGGTCACGTTCACGGGGTTATTTTTGGGATTCTTCTCAAAGTACTCAATGATGCGGTACACTTTAAGCGGATTCTTCGCCACCAGAGCGTCGATCAACTCAAAGTTATTAAAGTCCTTGCTGATGCCGATGTTCTTCTCGATGATGTCGGGGGTGATCTTCATCGTGTCGCCCACGATGATGCGCAACTTGTCGAGTTCGCCAAAGAGCCGCGACAGGTCGTTGCCGATGCTGTCGGCAAGCATCGAGGTCGACTTGGCGTCGATGTTGCAACCCACCATAGTGGCATAGTTGTTGATCACCGCCTGCAGGTCGCGCCCCTTGCGCACCTTTGCCGAGTCGAGCACCACGCCACTTTTGCTGGCTTTCAACTGGTCGATAAACGGCTTTGCGGCCATTGCGCCGCCTTTGTGGCAAATCACGAGCACTGTAGTCCCGAGTGGCTTCTCGGCATAGTTCTTGAAGAGTTCCAGGTCTTTCTTGTGGCTGCCCAATTGCTTGGGCACCAACTGTGCCTCACGAAGCACCACCACGCGACGCTGGGCAAACGCCGGATACTGCAGACAGGTGGCAATCACCTCGCGCACATCAGCCTCGTTGCCGTAGTAAATGTTCAGGTTGAAGTCACGCTCGCTGTCATCGAGGGCTTTCTCCACGATCAGGTCGCTGAGTTGGTCGATATAATAAGGCTCCTCGCCCTGAAGCACATAAATTGGGCGGAACTCGCCCTTCAGCACCTCGGCGCGAAGTGAGAAATACGTCACATTTTCACGTTTTGCGGCCATAAAATAACTGCGATTTAAAAAATAATGAGTAAATTCGCCACCGCAAAGTTAGCACAAGGCGCGATGAAATGCAAATTTTTCGCCCATTTCGTCGCCTGCCTAGCGCTATTTTTCAAATAATATGCAACTTAATTTGCCGCCATATCCGCTACGCACGCGCCGCAAGAGCGACGGCAGCACGATGGTGTTCGACCGTCTGCGCAAGCGTTTTGTCGCACTTACCCCTGAGGAGTGGGTGCGCCAGTATTTCGTCGAGTTCCTCATTAACGACAAGCAATATCCCGTGGCGCTGATGGGCAATGAAATCAGCCTTACGCAGAACGGCATCAAGCGTCGTTGCGACACCGTTGTGGCCGATCCGCACGGCCGGCCGCTGGTCATCGTGGAGTACAAGGCGCCGTCGGTGGCAATCACGCAGCGCACCTTCGATCAGATTGTGCGCTACAACATGGTGCTTCACGCCAGTTACCTGATGGTGAGCAACGGCCTCAAGCACTACTGCTGCCACATCGACTACGCCACGGGCACCTATGCCTTTCTGAGTGAGATACCGCCCTACCCCTCACTCACCAAAGAATAGCACTATAGATGCTGCAAACGCTATGGGTTCTGTAGTCGCTATAAACATTATCACAAAATCATAAATATCCGCACTCCCATATCGTGGCTGAGAGTATCGCTATGGGCGTTAAATCCATAATTATTTATCGTATATTTGCCGCATTTCACGATTGGCATGTAAGCGGATTGACATATTGCGCAATATTCTATCAAATTTTTGATTACTTTCGTTTAAAATCACCACAAAATACACCCAGTTTGCACAAAAAATGTTAAATATGCTCACTTTTTTTGGCAAAGCCATTGCCATTCCAATAAATGTGTATATATTTGCATCGGTTTTCATAGTAATATTAGTTTTTAAGGTTATGAAATTCCAGGCGCCGAGAGGCGGCTGCGCACTTTCAAAGGTTTATGTTAATGGTATTAGAAGGTTAATTAGTTAAGCAATCCCCGGCGTGAGCCGAGGATTATTTTTTTACCCCGACACCTGTCCTCAATGACGGAAAACAGAACAAAGAAAACTGTCGCCATAACAATGACAACAGCCCATAAAATGTGGATTATGCATTTAAAATGTGTATTGGATCAAAACCACAGAGTGCCGAAGCAGTCGGGGCGATGGAAGTTGGGGGTGTCGCCGTCGACTTCGTTCCATGCCAGATAGTGGGGATGTGCGGTTGCGCTGCCGCACTTGTAGAAGTTGCCACGCAACTGCTCAGGCAGATTGTTACTGTCGAGGCCCAGAAGCGCAAGCGGCAATTTTACTGTCAGCGTCCATTCGTGCATGCCTTCACGCTCGGCAAAAGGCTGTGTGCCAAGCGTGCTGAGGCGCTCGACGCTCGCCAACTGCTCAGCCGTGAGGCGGGTGGGTTTGTCGCGCTCCACACGATGACTGGCATTGAGCATGCCAATGCAGTTGAACTCAAAGTTCCAATACTCGTCGCTGCCGGGCACCTGCACGAAGAACTCCACGCAACTGTCCTGCGCCACGGGGCCCAGGTCGCTGTCGACCACGGCACGCAACCCCATATCCTTGACGTCGAAGCGGATGTAAAGCGCGCTGTCGGAGCGAGCGATGGCAAACGCTGTCAGCGGGGCATACGACGTCACGTCGGGCCAGCACACGCAGTCGATGGGGTGCGGCGCTGAGGCACGAAGCACAAGGTCGCTGGCCTCGTCGAGCGTCATCGTCTCGAGGCCGGGCATATAGGTAATAATGAGTGAGCGGTCCATAGCGTGGGGCGCGTTAAATCACGTGATAGGTTACGAGCAGTCTCCACAATCCAGTGCCAAGACCATAGAGCGAAACCAGCAGCAGGATTGAGCCCATGATGCGGTTGATGGTCCACATACTATTGATATTAAAGCGAGAACGCACCTTGTCGACAATATATGTAATGGCATACCACCACAGCATGGCACCGCACACAATCAGGGCATAACCTAAGATGATGTGATACCAATGATGCTCGGGCAGCGGGAAACCGAATCGGGCAAAAAGCGGGAAAATCAGCAGGATAATCAGCGGGTTAGAGAGCGTGAGCAGGAAGCCCGACAGAATCTCACGCCACTTGTCGTTTACCTCAGGCACGTCTTTTTTCACCTTGCTCACGGGGTTGTGAACAATCATGTAGATAGCGTAAACAATCAGGATGATGCTACCCACCACCTGCAACAGATCGACATTGGTAGCAATAAAGTCGGTAATAATCGACATACCCATACCTGCCAGCAAGCAATAGAACAGGTCGCTCAGCGACGCGCCTACGCCAGTATGCAGTCCTGCCAAGCGGCCCTTGTTCAAGGTCCGCTGTACGCATAATATGCCTATTGGTCCCATGGGTGCCGAGAGGATTATGCCAATCGAAATGCACCCTATAATTAAAGAAATAATAATTTCCAAAGTTTATTTTCTTGAAAAACTCTGCAAAATTACAAAAATTCTCCGGAAAAATGCTAATTTTGCATGACAAAAAATGTAAGAGCATGAAACGCATTACCTTATTTGCTCTATTTGCTGTTGCGGCAATCGTCTCGGCTCATGCGGTGACACGCTACAGCATTGCCGCCAACGGATTTGCCTCGTTGATGTCGCAACCACCACACATTGCGGCCGCCGACACCTACGGCATTAACGGCGACTGCCTGGTCATAGCATGCAATACTGCTGGGCCAGGCATCACTTGGCTCGACACCACTGCCATTGCCTCGCCAAACTATCGCTACACGGCACGCCTGGCCAACCGCCACAACGCCGAGCGAAAAAGTTACCGCGTGACCGCTGCCGACGGCTCGAAGCGCATCGAGCATCCAATCTGGGGTGTGGCCTGGGATGTGACGGCCACCGAGCGATGGGAGTTAGTGCTTTGCTGCGACAACACCGCACCTAACGACGACATTAACGACCGCCGCGAACTCACCGCACGTGTGCTTCACATCACCGCCTCAGTCACCGACACCATAGCCACCACCGTGCTCACCGACGATGTGGATCTCTACACCGACTTCAACACCATCGTGGTCGCGCTTGAAGACGACCGCACGGTAGTGAAAATAGGCCGACATCAGCCCAACACCGTTTTCGACCTTCCACGCACACTTCCTGCAGGGCCGGTGCATGCCGGCATTGTGGTGGGTGCTGGTGCCGAAGTGGCCGTGGAACGCTCGGTGGTGAAATACGACAGCAATGCAGCGGTCGACTTGTCGACCCAGTGGACCCTCGACTCGCTCAACGAGTATTTTGCCAACAGCAACGACCCCTTGGAGGGCTATTGGAAATATCAAGACCGCGATCTCGACGACACGGTGATGCGTCTGGGCGGACGCTATACGCTGGCACTGGTAGCCACTGACGACGGCTACGACATCATCTATATCGACGGTGCGCAGGTTAAGCGCTCGCTGTGGCAAACAGGTATGCGCAAAGGCCACCTCACCAGCACAGCGTTTATCGACAATTACGAGGCAGTGTGGGTCGACTGCAACCGCACACTCATCGACCGCGACGTGTATGCCACCATCGAGAACGGCATCATCCTGGCCATGAAATTTCCCGTCTACCGCAGCCAAGTGCGCTTTGTGAAAGTTCTCAACGCCGATTATAACAAAGAATGAAACACATCAAGGAACACTTGTGGTTGCGCGCCGCCATCGTATTCGTGGTGGTGCTCACGTTGCGTGTGGCGTGGTGCCGGCTGTTGCCGCACGACGACCCCGAGGGCAGCAACCTGTTGGTCAACGTGGTGTTTGCAGCCATCCCCACAGCCCTCTACGCCCTCATCGACCACCTCATCACCCGCCACAAGCACTCTTGAAATTAATGCACTGAGCGTGGCCCATGGTGGCTCTGGCGTGCCGCGAGGTTGGCAGGCTATGCCTCAGCCCCATTTATCGCGCCAACCAGCGGGGACAGCGCCTGATGCTGATCACACAGCAGCCACGTAGGCACGATGCCTTGAGAAAATACTTGCGCCGGAAGTGGGATAATCCAAAAAATTGCCGTAAATTTGCAGTGACAATAGTTACGATATGATTAAGAATATATTAACTCGCGTGGCCTCGGGCAGCGTCTACGTTGCCCTGATTGTGCTGTCGCTGCTGTTGCTCGACCACTCCCCTATCACTTATTGGATTGTATTCTCGGCTATCATCGTGCTGGGAATCAAAGAGATTAACGACATGACCGACACAGGCGAGCCCGCCTCGTGGCTCATCATGTTGCTCGACATGCTTGGTGGCGTGGCGGTGTTTTTCGCTTTTTATCTCGAAGGCGACCCGGCAGTAAAGCACCACTTGTGGCTGCTTCCACCTTGTGTCTACATTGTGTTGCGCCTTATCTTGCAACTTTACCGCCCGCAACTTAACGCTCTCACGAGCATTCAGCGGTCGCTATTTGCAGTGTGCTATGTTGCCGTGCCCATTGGCTTGCTCAATGTCATAGCCACAATCACGGCACCGCGCATGCTGCTGGCCTTGTTTACCTTTATCTGGATTAACGACACCGGGGCGTTCTTGGTGGGCGTGGCACTTGGCCGGCATCGCCTGTTCCAGCGCATCTCACCCAAGAAGTCGTGGGAAGGCTTCTTTGGTGGACTGCTCGCATGCATTGGAGCAGCATTTGCCATCGACAAGTGGTTCAACGACATCTATCAGGTGCCCGACCTCACTTTGTGGGTGGGGCTTAGCGTGGTAGTGTCGATAGCCGCCACTTTTGGCGACCTGGTGGAGTCGCTCTTCAAGCGCACCGCCGGTGTGAAGGACTCAGGCAAACTGATGCCCGGACACGGCGGAATCCTCGACCGCGTCGACAGCCTTCTCATGGTGGCCCCCGCAGTACTCATCTACTTGATATTGATGTTTTACAACCAAGGATAATCTATTGCTATGAATCAACAACGTTACGACGCCCGTGGGGTGAGTGCCAGCAAAGACGATGTGCACAACGCCATTAAGGACATCGACAAGGGCCTGTTTCCGCAGGCCTTCTGTAAAATTATGCCCGACCTGCTGGGCGGAGACCCAGATTACTGTAACATCATGCATGCCGACGGTGCCGGCACAAAATCGTCGCTCGCCTACGCCTATTGGCGCGAGACGGGCGACCTTAGTGTGTGGCGCGGCATCGCGCAGGATGCAATAGTGATGAATATCGACGACCTGCTTTGTGTGGGTGCCACAAGTGGCATACTGCTGTCATCGACTATCGGTCGCAACAAGCGACTGATTCCCGGCGAGGTAATTGCCGCGATTATCGGCGGCACCGAGGATTTCCTGGCCGAACTTCGCAGCATGGGCGTTGACATCGTGCTCACTGGCGGCGAGACGGCCGACGTGGGCGACCTGGTGCGCACCGTGATTGTCGACAGCACCGTCACGTGCCGCATGCGCCGCGACGAGGTAATCGACAATGCGCGCATCGCCGCAGGCGACGTGATTGTTGGCCTTGCATCGTCGGGAAAGGCAAAATATGAGCATTGCTACAACGGCGGCATGGGCAGCAATGGCCTGACGTCGGCGCGTCACGACGTGTTCGGCGGCGACGTTGCCAAAGCCTATCCCGAGACCTACGACCCGGGGATGCCCGCCGATCTCGTTTACAGCGGCACATGCCGCCTGACCGACACAGTGCCGGGCGTTCCCCTGGATGCCGGACGGCTCGTGCTCTCGCCAACCCGCACCTATGCGCCCGTAATCAAGCGAGTGCTTGACGTCATGCGGCCTAATATCCACGGCATGGTTCATTGCACTGGCGGCGCGCAGACCAAGGTGATGCATTTCGTCGATGGCAAACACGTGGTGAAGGACAATATGTTTGCCACACCGCCTCTGTTCCAACTCATTCAGCGCCTCAGCGGTACGTCGTGGAGCGAGATGTACAAGGTGTTCAACATGGGGCACCGCATGGAACTCTACGTCGAGCCGAAAGATGCGCAGGCAATAATCGACATCGCCGAAAACTTTGACATTGAGGCCCAAGTGATTGGCTATGTCGAAGCGGCCGATACCAATCGGTTGACTATCAAGAGCGAATACGGAACTTTTGAATATTGACACGATGCGAAAATTACTTGTTGCGGCATTTGGGCTATTGATGGTGATGTCGTGGGTAAGTTGCGGCAAGGGAGCGCACTCCCACCCGCTCCCCGACACGCTGGTGGTGGGCACGCTTTATAGCCCCACCGGCTTCTTCATCCTTCACGGCGATACGTTGGGCTACGACTTCGACCGTATCACCGACTTTGCCCGCGACAAAGGCATCGCACTGCGCTTTCGCGTGGCGCCTAACATACAGGCGCTTATCGGGTTGCTCGAGCAAGACTCTATCGACATCATAGCATGCGAGGTACCACACACAGCAGAATTCAAAAAACGTGTTCTGGGTTGTGGCGCCGTCAACGAGACGCACCAGGTGCTCATTCAGCACAGCGGCGACAGCGTGATTACCGACGTCACACAATTGGTGGGGCGCGACATATACGTGGAGCGCGGCTCAAAATATGAGTCGCGATTGCGGAACCTCGACAGTGAGTTGGGTGGTGGAATCAAAATTCACCCAATCAACACCGATACTCTCATGCCCGAGGACCTGATTGCCATGGTGTCGGACCACAAACTGCCGCTCACTGTGGTCGACAGCGACATAGCGCAATTCAACCACACTTACTACGACAGCATTGATATCAGTCTGGCCGTGAGTTTCGCACAACGCTCGTCGTGGGCGGTGGGAAAAGACAAGGCGTGGCTTGCCGACAGCATCAACAACTGGGCAAACTCTGGCAACGCACAAGCCTACTCAAAGACGGCGTTACGGCGCTATTTCGAGATGAGCAAGCATCGCAGCCACGACACCACTGTTGTGCTTCCCAGCACACCACCGGGCGGCATCTCGCCTTACGACAGCCTGTTTAAAGCCTACAGTGCCACCATCGGTTGGGACTGGCGCATGCTGGCGGCAATCGGATATTGCGAGTCGCGTTTCAACCCCAACGACGTATCGTGGGCCGGAGCACGCGGCATCATGCAGATTATGCCCAGTACGGCCAAGGACTATGGTCTGTCGATGGACAAAATCACCGATCCTGAAGCCAACATTAGCACTGCCGTACTGCTGATTAAAAGTCTGATTAAGAAATTCACTCCACTCATTGCTAATGAGAATGAGCGCGTAAAGTTCATCCTGGCTTCGTACAATGGCGGTGTAGGCCATGTACTAGACGCTATTGCGCTGGCTCGGAAATACGACAAGGACCCACAGGTGTGGGACGGCAACGTCGAAGAAGCAATATTGTGGAAATCAAATCCTCAATTCTATAACGACCGCGTGTGCCGTTATGGTTACTTCCGTGGGCGTGAGACGGTGGATTATGTGGCAAAGGTCGAGCAGCGTTACCGTTATTACCGCAACAAGTTCCCCATGAAGGGTGAAACTCCGCTGCCGCCCGACTCCATACCCGCAAAGCCGCCTGTCAAGGTGACACTGCCCACCTCACAGGCCGAAAACACTCAAGATAATGACAATCAACCAAATAATTAAAACAGAAATGAAAAAATATCATTTAACTTGCACAGTACTTATTGCACTTGCACTCTCTATGCCACTGCAGTCGTGCCTTGGCAGTTTCTCACTCACCAACAAGGTGCTGACGTGGAATCGCGAAGTGGGCAACAAGTACGTCAACGAGTTGGTGTTCTTTGCATTCTGGGTGCTGCCAGTGTATGAACTCACTTTGGCGGCCGACATGCTGGTGCTCAACTCCATCGAGTTTTGGACGGGCGAGAATCCTGTTGTTAGCGAGACCAAGGTTGTCGACGGCAAGGATGCGCAATACCTTGTACAGAGCGATGCCACTGGTTACACCATCACCAACTTGAGCGACAAGAGCGTTGTACGCTTCAACTTCGACGCCAGCGACCGCTCGTGGTCGCTCGAGACCAACGGCTCGGAATATAAGTTTATGAGTTTCGTCGACGACAGCCACGTGCGCATGATTACTCCCGACGGCAGTTGGCGCACTGTCGAATTGAATCAGCAAGGCGTCATGGCCTATGAGCAACTCGTGAGCGAGGCACGTTGGATGGCCCTGAAGTAACTCGCAATAGCATATACCAATTATAGCAATGATAGCAACCGTATCTGGTACAGTTGCTATCATTGCTATTTTATGTTATGTCGTTTATCCCAAATCGGTCATTAGAACGGAGTTATGTTTTTTTTCCTAATTATATCATAACAGTTTTGTTTCGGCGTCTTGCCGCCACTGAAATCTCGCCATAGCCCGCTATGCCTTCGATTTCACTAACAGCAATACTCTCAAAACAAATTCTGTTATGACATAATTTCTAATGACCGATTTGGGTTTATCGTTTCTTCTTCTGGGTGCCGTCGGCGTTATAGTAAGTGCCGTCGGCAGGCTTGAAGCCGTCGAAAGTGCCCTTGAAGTAGGAGCCATCGGCATAAGTGAGAGTGCCATTCAAGAACTTGTTATCGTTCATGGCGCCCACGAAAGTCCATTCAAGCGTTTTATACGTCACGCTGTCGCCTTGCATCACACCGTGGTTAAACTGGCCTTCATAACTCGTCGAATTGGCAAACTTTGCCACACCGTTGCCATTGGGCACACCGTGATCGTCGACGGTGCCTGAATAGACATAAGGCTCACCGTTAGCAAGGGTGAATGAAACATTGTTAACATTCTTCGGGCCGCCAGTAAAGAAAGCGATGGCAAGTATCACTAAAGCAGCCACGAGGGCCGAGATTGCTGCAACGATGATGTTGCGCTTGCGCGACTTGCTCTCCTCGTCTTCCTCATCGTTATAGGACTCGTAATACACCTCGCGTGAGTCGACCACAGGTATAGCCTGTTGATTCACCGGTTGGCTTACGGGCTGGCTAACGGGCTGGCTAACTGGTTGCGAATTGGGCACGGGAGAAGAATTGGGTTGAGGGCTGGGGGCTGGGCCTGAGTCAGGCGCCTGTTGCAGGGCTTGTACCTGCGGCTCACCACTGCCATATATGGCATAAGGTGGCACAGAGTTGGGCACAGGTGGCTGCGACGGCGACGTGCTGGGCATATCGAGCGGAGCAAAGGTGCGCAGTGCCTGATACACGGCGGCGACGCTCTGCGGGCGCTTGGTGCGACGGTCGTTCATCAGCCACAATATGAGTTGTCGCATGTCGTTCGACACAGTGACAGGGAATTTAAACGCTTTTTGCCGCAAGTCGATAATGTCGGTTTGCGATGGTGGGTCGCACGCGGTAAGGCAGAAATACAGCGTAGCGCCAAGCGAGTACAGGTCGGTCCAGGGGCCAAACTTGTTGCTGTTGTGCTCGAGTTGCTCGCGGGGGGCGTAACCAGGCGTATAGGTGACCGCGGTGGTGGTGAACTGGTGGCTCACCGACGACAACTGCTTGCTTGCGCCGAAGTCAATCACCTTGATATGACCATTGCGGTCAACAAGCACGTTGGCGGGTTTGAGGTCAAGGTGATAGATATTTTTGCTATGCACCTCGTCGAGGGCATCGAGAATTTGCGGCAGATAGACGCGAACCACCGATTCGCTGAGCGGACGGCCGGCACGCAGCACCATGTCGTTGAGCGACTTGCCGTGGATGAGTTCCATCACATAGTAAGCCGTGCCGTTCTCTTCGAAGAGGTCCATCACACGCACAATGTGGTGATTGTCGAGTTTGCTGATGCGCTGGGCCTCACGCTTGAACTTCTCGCGCTGTTCGTTGAACTGGGCTGCGTTGGTTTCATTGCTCACCACCACCGAACGCGTGTCGGAAGTGCGGCTGTTGATACCCTTGATGAAGAACTCCTTCATTGCCACGTCGATGTCGAGCATGTTGTTGTGGGCGATGTAGGTGTTGCCGAAGCCACCGCTCGAGATAAATCCCGTGATGGTATATTTACCGCCCTGCAACTCGGTATCGACCGGCAGTATAGCGGTTTGGTTTTCTTTCTTGCTCATGGTTGTAATTGCTTAATGCTATTTGAGCCGAATTATAACTTATATGAATAGTTGCCTTTGCGGTCGGCAAAGAAATACGTGCCGTCGCTCCAGAACTTGATGCGGTAAACGTCGATTTTGGTGCTTTTCAGGCGATCCTTCAACGCTTCGGGTACGACGCCGTCAAATTTATAGCCTCGCTCGAAGCGCATGGCCAGGCCGTTGCCCGTGATGTGAGCCGTGAGCAACTTGCCATATTTCTGCCCGCCGTCGGCAATCCAGTCATAGATGTCGTAAGAGCAAACGGCCTTTGTGGCGGTCACCACAATCCACTCGCCGGCATCGTTAAAGGTTACCGAAGTAATCTTCTCGCCGGCTTTGTTGAGCGCGCGCAGTTGGTTCTCCAAGTTCTTGGGCACCTTGCCGCAGTCAACACCGTTATTGGCGTAGAGCACGAGCCACGAGCCCTTGTCGGTGAGCACCACGTCGTCGATTTGATAGCCTTTCTCGTTGGCACGTTTCAGCGCCTTCTCCATCGCCTTGGGGATGCCACTGGCGGTATAAGCATTTGTTTGCGTAATGGCAACTGCACCACCCTTTTTGGTGATTGCAACTGTGCGGCACAAGCCCCACTTGTCAATCTGGCTCTTAACATTAGCCCGGTGCTGGTTTTGTGCAATGGCTGCCAAGCACACAAGCAGCGACATCGCGATTGTAATTATGATTCGTTTCATAGTAGTAAATTTTTTCTGTTATCTACACACGGCGAATTAAAATAGCACGTTTAAATTCACACGACAAAATTACACAATATTTGTAAACTTTTGCAAACAAATCCACCCATTTTTGACGAAAAGTCAGCGATTCTTGACCAAAACATGCGTTTTAGGCCTCGAATATTTTGTAAGATGAAGAAAAGTAACTATTTTTGCCAATAAATTGAATACACACATATAATTTTAATAACATTATGAAGAAACTTCTTACATTGGTATGTGCCGCATTGCTCACCTGTGGAGCGATGTGGGCTCAAACAGAGCAAGGCGTTGCTGCTGTCGGCGGAAAGATCCTCTATGGCAGCGGAATTGAGAACATGGGTTTGGGAGCACACTTCCAGTACAACGTATGGGACCAGATTCGTGGTGAGGTAAGCACCAACTTCTTCTTCAAGAAGCACCACAGCAACTGGATGGACGTCAACGTTAACGGCCACTATCTGATTCCAGTCTATCAGGACAAGGTGATTCTTTATCCTCTTGCAGGTCTCAACTACACTATGGTGAATTACAAAATCGAAGGCCACAACGACGAGGAGAACCATGTCGGTCTGAACGTGGGCGGTGGCGCTGAGTATCTTATCGACGACCACTTCAGCGCAGCCTTTGAGTATCGCCACACCATCATCCGCAAGGTTGACCAAGGCGTGCTCAGCCTCGGCCTCAGTTACCGATTCTAACGCTCATCAACCAACCACCATTTCTGCAGAACCGGGCATCGCCCCACCCTGCAGCAGCAATGGCGAGCCACCCCACCCGGCTCGCCATTACTACATCCTCCCACACCACCAAAATTTCAATTCAACGACCATTCGGTTTTAAGGGTTCCGCGCCGTAGACGCACTCCTTTCTGCCACAAAGATTTGTGGTTATTATCCATTAAGGTTAATTTGTGGTTGATTGTGACTTGCGGATGTAGAGGTATTTGGGATAGCGGCCCAGGACAAAGAGCGTCACGGGGCAGAGCCAAATTTACAACATGTGGACGTACAATTACAGAAGCCTCATAATATTCGAAGCTTCTGTCACCACAAGTGTATTTGTGTAATACTGGATTACACATACATATTATATCTTCAGCATTTCTCATAATAATTACATTATCCCCAACGCCTTAAATGCTGCATCCACAGGGGCTGAATATATTTCCCTCATGAGAATTGGCAACATGTTACTTGTTGTGACTTGTTTTTCAATATCCTTGATAGCGCAAATTAAGCCATTTGAGTCATGAACGTAAGTATATTGACAATCAAAGTCAGAAATCAAATTCTGGTCATACCAAATCTGGCGAAGATTATCTTTCAAATCTTCACCAGTCTTTTTGTCTCCATTACGAAGCGATTCGATTATAAAGACCTTAATCCCATCTAAATTTTCTAATGTCATCCTTGTTGAGTAAAATTTATAACCAAGGCACTCCGTAATTTATATCGGGATCATCCGCTACAAAGAAGTTGTCAGGAGGCAAAATTATTTTTGCCTTAGCCAATCTTTCCAGATAGTCGCTACGAACGGCACTATTCTCTATTTCTTCCCTTCTGGCTTTACTCATTGCAAGGAACTCATCTTCAATTTCTAACCCAAGGTATTTTCTGCCAAGTAAATTTGCAGCAATACCAGTTGTCGCACTGCCATTGAAGGGGTCAAGAATCCATGCCCCAGGTTGAGTACTGGCTTGAATCAATCTTGCCAAAACTCCCAGGGGCTTTTGTGTCGGGTGCTTGCCACATGACTTCTCCCAACGACCAATGGCTGGCAATTGCCATACATCTGTCATTTGTTTGTCTCCATTAAGTTGCTTCATCAAATCATAGTTGTAGAAATGAGCTACTTTTTGTGACTTTCTTGCCCAGATGATGAACTCTGTTGAGTAGGTAAAATATCGACAAGAAATGTTTGGCGGGGGATTGGTTTTTGCCCAAGTTATCACATTCAGTATTTTGAAGCCCAGTTTCAGGAGTTGTTGCTGAACACTAAATATATTGTGATGAGTACCAGAAATCCATATGGTTGCATTATCTTTCATGTGCTTTCTGCAAGCAGATAGCCATTTAAGATTAAATGCATCCATTTCTTCATGAGTTGAAGGTTTATCCCATTCACCTTTATCAACACAAACGACCTGCCCACTTTGACATGATATGCCACCACCAGACAAAAAATATGGTGGATCTGCAAAGACCATGTCAAATCCAAAGTTGAATTTTGACAAAATCTCCACGCAATCACCTTGAATCAAGGTGAAGTCGTTGTTGGGTGATTTATAGTATGATGGAATCATTGTTCAGGTACAGGCAACCCCAATTTTTGAAGTGGAATATAATCAAAGTAATAATGGCAATTTACACTAATTATGTAGTCCAAGACATCCTTATATTTTGGATTCTTAAACCATTGACTAAGTATGTAAACGTATTCTACTTCGATATTTAACTGAGATAGCAATTTAATATATTGTTTTCTCTTGAAATCGCATGTCTGCAATTTTTCATCAACACTACCTCCAACATTTTGATTCTTTACTTCAATAATAAACAAAGTGTTGTTAACAATTACATAAATGCAGTTGTCGGGAAGTAACTGACTAGAAATTATCTGTTTCCAGTCAACGCCTTTTGCATCTAGGAACCTGTAAAACTCATGTTTTTTAAAAACATAAGCAACTACATCCCCTTTATAAAAGACTTCTGAGCCTTTTACTTCATAATCATTTTGTTGAGATAGATAGGTCGATAGGTCAACCTTTCCTTCATAAATTAATCCTGTGATGGTATTACCACCACCTACTCCACCTTTAATCATATTAATTGTCGTCGTTTGTTCGTTGGCATACTCCGTGATAATAACCTAATGCAAAAGCTGCATGTGGACTTTTATGTCGTTGAGCTTTTGCCTGACTCTCTTCCAAGTGTGATAAAACATTATCAACACTCAACGTGCCGTTAAGATTGTACCCTGCTTGATACCCTGCTTCGTAAGCACAAGCTGCACATTTATGTCGGCCAACTCCACCTTGGTCAGTAGGCAGAGTTGCCATAATTCTTTGAATCTGAGAATGATCTTTGTTACAAGCCATATTATTTTACAAGTTTAATGAAATCGACAATATCTGTAAGGTTGTAGATACTTGGAATAATTGAATAGGCCTCTTGCAATTTGTTTCTTGCACTCTTCCAGCCTACACCATCTGTAATCCACACAAATTCAAAACCAGGCACCGAGTTAACCTTTGGCGCAATATCAGAATAAGAGCGTGCGACTTCGTTAAGTTTTGAACCACCTCCACTATAGAAATTCACTTCTATCAAATAGGTTTTTGAAGTCGTTTTGATTACGAAATCAAATCTCTTTTCATCATCGCCAAGGACTTTCTGGAGGTTTGGCCATTCCGTTGAATATACCTCCTGACGGTACTTAACTCCATTCTTGTCCATAATGTTAGCTACCATACTTTCCATGACATGACCACTACGATTCTTTCTTGCATTACTATCAAGACCTGTTTCGATCCCAAAAACATAATCAACCAAATCGTTTATTTTCTTTTGACGGAACAAATCTGCAAGACCTGTTCCTTCAAGATACTCCAACACGCCTTCAATAGTGGTGAAGAGTCTATCAAGAATAATACATTGACCAGCGGAATTAAGAACCGCTTTTTTGCCTTCGCTACGAACAGCAATAAGAATATCCATTACACTGAATGCGGTACGGTCACGATTCCATATAGTTTCAACACTCTTCCTTAAATCTGTAGTGCCAATCATACTATTTAGCATACATAAGCTTAGTTTGATATTATCTACATTTGCAGCAATTTTATCAAAATCGCAGAAGAAATCAAGTGTTTGGTTCGTCTCTTGAAGCTGAGACATGAATTTGTTAAAGTCTCTCATGCTATATTATTGATTTACAGCCATTTTGGAAGTTTAGACATTTTTATTTGCCACAAATTGTAAAAGGCTTGTCTGATAGTTATGCTTAGTGTCCTGATAGTTGTGAACAAGTATTTCTGTCAACTTTCCTCGCTTTTCAGGATTCGAGTTAATGCTTCTTGATGCCCAGACTCTTTCAATCCGATATGCGCCATACAAAACATCAAAGAAGTTGTCATTTTCATTCTTGCCCTTACAATCCGAGTTGCTTAGCATGAAATGAAAACCTGCTTCGTTAATATGGTCGCAATACTCTTTTAGACGCACCTGAGCATCATCATTAAAAGCTTCTTTCGCATAATCATTGAAACTTGAGGTGTCGCTCAGCGGACGGTATGGAGGGTCGAAGTAGAAAAGAGTATTGCCACGTGCATGTTCAAATGTCACCTCAAAGTCACTATTTAGAATCTCCACGCGCTGCAACAACTCACTATCTTTCCTTATGGTTTCATGATCGCATATTGTTGGATTTGCATATTTCCCGAAAGGAACATTGAATAATCCCTTCTTGTTTACTCGATAAAGACCATTGAAACAAGTTCTATTCAGGAAGAAGAATTTTGTTGTATTCTCGATGGGATCAAGATTCTTCTCGTTATATCGATAACGAACAGCCATGAAGAAGTCTTTTCTTTCTTCTTCCGTTTCAAGAGCCAAATACGCATTCTCTATATCCATCAATGACTCTATTAACTGTTCAGGGGTATCTCTGACAGTTCGGTAGCATATAGCCAAATCAGGATTTATATCATTGATAATAGCGTGTTGGATATTAAGATAACGTTGAAGCATATAGAAGAGCATTGCTCCACCACCCACAAAGGGTTCTATGTACGTTACATTCTCCCAATTATCAAAGTCAGCTGGAAGTTGTGCATCCAGTTGTTCAATGAGCTGGCTCTTGCCGCCAACCCACTTGATAAAAGGTTTTGCTTTTCCCATAATATGCTAATTTTATTTTTCGGTTGAGTTCAACAAGTCTTTTACGTCAATGTCAAGGATCTTTGCTATCTTATCTAATGTCGGTATCTGGTTGTATGGTGTTACTGCACCATTTGCTTACAGTACAAGGCGTTTTGCCAACCTCTTCTGCAAGCCATTTGCCAGTTTTACCCTTTTCAACAAGCACAACCTTTATTCTGTTCAGATTTGTCATAATACTATTATTGATTATAATTTGGTGCAAAGATATTAAAATTCCATGAGATTAACGACTATTATCAAAGGAAAGTTATGATAATCATATATTTTCTCTAAAATTTGAATAAAATGCCACATAAAGCATACACCTTTTGCACTGTTTGTCCTTTTACTTTCACAAAAGAACAAACGTTGATGACTTCTATCTGAATTCTATTCGCTCCATTTTTCATCGAAATCTCCAAATGTCAAAATCTGGGAATTCTATGGTAATAACTTAGCCCCTCCTAATACATTAGTAGTTACTAAGACGGGGGATTACTCAACATAAATGGGGGCTTTTACTAAGCAAATTAAAACGGTGAATGATTTTTTAGAAAACTCTCACTTTATGGCTATGTCACAAGAAATACTTGATGATGAAGCGCAGTTATAAAACCTATCTAATAATGTTACTTATTTGTTACTTAAAAGTATATATATTCATTGTATATTATTATACAGTACATTACTATTATACAACAAGGTAAAAGCCTAATCTCGGCATTGCCATAGTCGGTGAGCCGGAGCCGCAAATCGCTGTCAATCACCAGCGGGCTTAACTGTTGTGCGGCAAAGACAATGGGTGTGTCGCGCAACGTGTCGCCAAGCAACTGATGAGGGTCGGAATGGGTCAACGCGACAAAGTTGATAACCAACTGGCCAACTATGGTAAGGTATTGCTTGCGCATGCGCTCGGCCTCGCTCAACTCACGTTCTTCAGAGTTTTGCAGGTCGCGCTCCTCAACAGAATCGTCGGTGGCTACGGCCATCATGCGGGCATGCTCTAACTTTGCCCCCAAGTCGGGATGCTCAAGGCGGTTCTGCCACTGGGATTTCTCGGCCCGCGTCAAGAAGTCATCGAGTTTGATGAAATGGTCACCATTGTCGATACTACTGAAGTCAAACAAGCAGCGTACAAATTCGTTTACTAGGCGGCCGTCGATGTTGATATCGCCACACACAGGACAGGTAACAACGGCCACCTTGCCAATGTTGCCGGCATTGAAACGCCGTGCGACCAAAGTCGGCGCAGAATCGACATAGTTAACCTCGACCTTGAATCGCTGCAATGCGTCGGTCTGTCCACGAGCCCGCCCAGCGCTGGCTATGTAGTCATTGAGCAACTGCGTAGGCGCATACAAGTTAGTGAAAACATATATTACGCCATATTCAAGTTCGACTGGAGTCATATTGAACGATGGTTAGCGTGTGAGGCTCATGTTCATCGTCAGGCCGGCATTGGTGTTGGTGGTAGGATAAGCCGACGCCGAGACGAGCGGCGTGTTCACCTGGTGGTCGAAGAAGGCTCCCAGGGTGACGCGCTTACTAAGTTGGTAGTTGGCCTTAAAGTTGATGCCGAGGGTCTTGGTGCCGTTGGTGGCCTGAGCGGTGTTGTTCTCGATTTTGCGGATGAGCGATGTGTTGTTGTTCATCTGAATGTCGAGGTTCATCGTCAGGTCGTTGCTCACACCTGTGCCCTTGCCCTTGAGTTTCAGCACCGACGAGAAGTTGGCAATCTTGTACGACATGCCGACGACAAACGAGCGCGTGATGGCCTCGACCAACTGTCCGGCTGCCGAGTTCAGCGTCAGCGTGCGACCGTCGCGATACTCAACGTTGAGCGTCATGCCATTGTTGAGTGTGCCGTTGATGCCAATGAGCGGAGCAAATTTCTCGGTGACGGTAACCGACGAGATGTTGTAGGGGCTCGAGGGAATGGCGGCGCCACTAAGAGCGTCCTGGGTGAATCCCAAGCCGTTGCCAATCGACACCCAGTCGGTGAACGAGTTGTACTGCCCCACCGCATACGTACACTGGTAAGCGTGAGTGAGCGTGAAACTCTTGAACCACTTCTTGAAGAATGGTATCTTCGTCAGGCCGTCGTATGTGATGCGCCAGTTGGGCAGGATTGCCTTAATGCTCGGGAACGGATTGAGGTCAATCTTGTCGGGGTTCTTGCCCGAATAGGCCGACAAGAATGCCGGAATGAGCACATCGCTGCTGGCGGTGTTGACCAGCGACTGTGACGGATCGAACTCATTGCCCGCCATGATAGTGCCGGCAAAGAAGCCACGCTCGGGATATGTGGTGCCGATATATTGGTTCTGGATTCGTGCGGCAATCTTGGGAATATTGGCCAAGAAGTCGTCGAATGCCTGACTGTGGTAACCGTCGTCGGCGCTGATTGAGCGCAATGCCGACGCAAGCATCATGTGCGTCTTGGTGTAACTACCCGAGTACAGCGTGGTCATGTCGTCGTACATAAACTGCAGTTGGCTGGTGCGGTTGTCGGTACGATTACCCGTGAGGGTGATCTTAAGGCCACGGACCGGCTCAAGTTGCACCTCGGCGCTGAACTCCTGGGTGCGCGCAAACAGTGCCGGTGTGGTCATCGACTGGTCGCCCAGCAGCCAGCCGCGCTCCTTGATGCGGTCGACATAACTCTCATCCACGAGGCCGAAGGCAAAGTCGAGACCCGGCGCCATAACGTCGTAGCGTGTGCTTTGACCAAACACGTCGCCAATCTCGGGAACGAACTGCGGAATCGACATCTGCCGCGTGTTGCGCCACTTCACAGAAGCGCTGCGCAGACTCATGGCGAAACGTGCCGCATATTGTCCGAGGTCCCACCAGAAGCCTTCGTGAGTCTTTTGCACCTCGTTAACGGTGAGTTTGATATTGATTGAGTCAAGATTCTCGATGAGGATGTTGTTTGCATCCACCACTTTATATTTCAGCGCGTAAGGCTTGTTATCGGTTGTGGTTGCCGAGGCCTTGACACTCTTCACATTCATGTTGTGCTTCACGGTTATGGCACTGTCGGGCGAGAGTTTGAAGGTGCGGTTAAACTTCTTAGGTTTAGCCTTCTTCTCAGTCTTGTTGCCGGTGCTGTTGTTGCCAAAGCGCTTGTTCACCTCCTTGAGGTAGTTCACCTTGTTGTACAACTGCTCAAACGAGAAGCGAGTGTCGATGTTAAACGACGACTGGTTGCTGATGGTGTTACCGCTGTTGATGTCCTCAATCACTGTGCCGCGGTCCCAGTTATAGGTAGCATTATAGGTTGCCGAGGCGGTAATGAAACTCAGGATGGGGATGGCGTTGAACGGCGCCTTATACGACGCGTTGAACGTCTGGCGGTAAGCCCATGGCGTACCCAGGTCGCGTATCGATTGCATCACCGAGTCGCGCCAGTCGCGGTACTCATCGGGGAAGAGTTTTTTGTTCACCTGGCCAATAGGCTCGAGCACGTGCGCAGTGGTGTTGCTATTGAACGATGCCGTAAGCGACTTGGTGAAATTCCAAGTGATGGCAAACTGACGGTCCCACAGGAAGTTCTTACTCACCGCCACGGGCAACTCGACGTCGATACCCGTCTCGTTGCGCGTTTGCTGCTCATAGTAGTAGCGCGACATATTGGTGCCGAACGTAATGTTGGCCGGCAAGTAATGCAACTCCCACTCACGGAAGAACTTCATGCTGGTGTTCTTGTCGTTGATTAACTTCTTGAACGGCGTGAACGGTTTGTTGTAAGGAGTCCAGTTGTACTGGAAACTGCCACGGTAGTCGTTGGTGTTCTCGTAGACGTTGTTGGGGTCATTGAGATGCTGCTTATTGAACGAGTAACTGAACGTGAAGTTGGCAGGATCCCAAGGCATGGGGTTCTTGCTCTTAACGTCGAATTTCAAGCCCGAGATGCTGAAACTCTTTGTGGTGCGCAGCGTCACGGCATACTCGTTGATAGAGTCCTTCTGGTGGTCGTTCTCGCAGATATCGATAGCGTCCTGCAGGAGGATGTCCTGGTCGAGCGGGTTGTACTTCGGCGTGGTCTTCTCGTTGTTGTAACTATAGTAAATGGGTGCTTTCAGTTTCACCTTTTCAGGCAAGAAACGTCCGGCATCGCCCTGCACAGCGATATTGTACTGGTCGAGGTTGTCGAGGCGACGCTGCGCCAACGACTGGTCGACGCCACCAAAGCCGTAGGTCTCCTTATGGAAGCCCACGTTGACTGTTGCCACATCGCTGAGGTTGAGGGTCATATTGGCTTTTGCTGCCCAGCCGCCCGAGTTGTCGAAGTCGGTCACACGCAACTCATCGGCCCAGACGACGCAACTGCGCTCGCTGGAGGCATTGTTGCGCACACCAATCATCATCACGCGCACGTCGCCCAGCGAGGGATTACCCATCACCGTCACGCGGTGGTTAGGCATATTCGGGTCTTGCGTGGTGTAACGCTGGTTGTAAGCCACGCTGACATCACCGGCGAGTTTGGCGGCATTGCGCTCCTTCTTGGCAGTGGTGAGCACATCCAGGTCGAGATCGAGCATGTTCTCCTCGGGCCATACTTTGTAGCGGTCGGACTCACTATTGGTGTTGTAGTGGCCGGGGGCGGTGAGTTGCAACGGAATCTCATACTCATAATAGTTGTTCTTCACGTCGGAGCCAAGTCGCAAAAATGCCGACACTTCGCCGCTGCGCAGTAAGTTGTCGCCGATGAGAGCCTCGGCATGGAGGAACATCTGCAGACGCTGGTAGATGCGCAGGTCGAGTTGCGTGTTGCGATACACGGCGCGTGCGTCGCCAGCCTGCAAGCCGTCGACCTTGATTTGCACCGACTGCTCGTTAAGTTGCGTGATTTGCGACTGTCCGCTGTCAACGATACGCGTCACACCCGGGGGCAGCACGTAGTTCACCGGCTCGCGCGAGGCATTCTCCTCGATGTTCACCGTGTTCACGTTAACGCTACCCGTTGCGGGCATATCGCCGCGCGAGTTCAGGTTGTAGTCGTAGTTGCGCCACTCACCGCGCATGAGTTCGAGCGTGGCAAAACGCAGGTGGGTGGTCTCACGGAAGCCCGTCATAAACATGCGCATGAAGCGAATGGTGGAGAAATCGTTGATCGACCCAACCTTCTTCTCATAGGAGCGCAGAGGTATGCTGAACTGATACCAAGTTGCCTCTTGCACCTTACCGTCGCGCGTATTCACGCGAGCGCGTTGCTTGTCGATGATGTAATTGCGGCCCACCTCGAGCGAGTCGGGATGGATTGCAATGCGATATTGGAAATAGCGCTCATACTCGTTGAGCGTGTTGTCCTGGTTGATATCCTCCACATCGGGCACCGAGCGAGAACTTTGATAGAGACCATCGCTGGCATCATCCTGCGAGAGCGAGTTGCCCTCGGTGCCATTGTAGTGCTTGTATCGATCGAGGATGCTCAGTCGCTGCTCATCGTAGTCATATCCGCGGAAGAAATGGTAATTGTCGCTGGCGGGGTCGTTGAGCGGCGAGAACTGGTCCTCTTGCATCACGGCCAAGGTGTTGGCCGGCAGGCGGCGACGCAGAGCATCGGTGAAGTCTTTATAACTCGAGAAGGCCATCTCCTCTTCGGTGCGAAGGCCATCCATACCCACGTCCTGCGCAATGCGCGAGCCGTTGGCGGTGTCGAAGGCGTAGGTGAGCGACGTTTGAGTCGATACCTTACCCCAATTGGTCTCACGCAAATAGGTGGAGTCGACATTGGTGCCGATACTGTTCTCATAGAACTTGAGTCCATCCTTCAGAATATCCTCGCTGATCTCGCCCAGGTTGAAGTACAGGTAACCGCCGTCCTGGTTGTTAAGGTTGGGGTCCATAAAGGGGTCGAGGAGCCAGAACTGGATATACTCGATATTCGACTGTTCAAAGTTTGTGTTGTCGAGTTTGCGCATGATGCCGCCCCAACGCTTCTCGGGGTTAAGCAGATAGCCCTCATCGTCGATATTCTCGGCATCGAGGTTATACGGTCCGCGCTCGCGGGGATAGAACGAGAGGTTGAGTGTTTGAATGGTCGAAGCCTCGCCATAGTTGAGTTCGCGTCCGGGGAACACCTCGCTGTAAGGAATCTCACGCACATAGGGGTTGGAGAGTTGCTCCAAGTCGTTTTTGATGTATCCCGGCACATACGACGAGTTGCGCTGCGTGAACATGCGGTCGATGTAGTACCACGCTAACAGCGAGCGGTTCTTGCCATAATCCACATTGTTGCTCAGGGAAGCCTCAGGGAAGAGGGCACTCGACGTATTATCGTAGGGCGTCGAGGCCAGGAACCACGAGTAAGGCGAGCGCAAGTCGATACCGCTCTGTGTCGATTCAAAATCGTCGATATATGAACTACCGCGGTTAGAGCCGGTGCGCGCCTGGTGCGGGATGAGTTGGGCAAACTCGCCGTTAAAGGTCAGCGTCGACGGTGCCGTGGCATTGACTGTAGGAATCTTATTGAGCAAGTTGGTGAGCCACATGAAGCGGGTGTTGTAACTCAGGTTAACGCCCCAAATGGTGTTGTTGACAATCTCATCGCCAATCGACACTTTCTCGGTAAGCGCCTTTTCACCATAGTGCATCACGGTACCGCCGATGTGGAAATTCTTGTTGAAGGCATAATCAAGGTCGAGGCCAAGCAGCGTCTTGCGTTGCGTGCTGAACATCGACTGATTCTCCATCGACACGTTGATGTTTGTTCCGGCGTCAATGATGCTCTGGTTGGTGATGGTTACCGTACCCATGTTGTAGTCGACGGTATAGTCGCTGTTTTCGGTCAGTGTCACACCACCGGCGGTGACGACCACCGATCCGCGCGGCACATTCATGGCGTTGAGCCTGATAACATTGCCTGCCGACGACTGATATTCGCCCTCAAGCACAAACTTGTTCTTATCCTGAGCCATACGGGCCACGGTGAGCGTTGAGTCGTAAAGTTCTTGATACACGTATCGGTCGGCCAATGTGTTATCGTTGAATGCCTTGCGCAGGTGAGTACCGAAAGGCTCGACAACGGGGAAGATGATTCGACCGGTGGAACTGTTGACGGTGTAACCCTCAACATAGTCAAAGCGTCCGTCGATGTTTGCCTCGTTGTTGGCATCGAGTCGGTCAAGATTCATCACTTGCAGTAACGGCTTGCCGCTGATGTTTCCAGCAGGGATATAGGTAAGTTCAGTACCGGTGGTGTCACTCAGGTACTTAATGTTAAGTTTGAAGTTCTGTTTCGAGATTTGGTTTGCCCCAAGCGAGTAGATGTTTTTCATCATCAGGTCCCACACGGGGAAGTTGGGCGACGTAGTGGTGCCTTTAAGCATCTTCACATACAGCGACTGGTCGGTGGTGGTAACGTCGCTCGAGAACTCACCCACCTGGTAAGTGCGTCCGTGGTAAGTGTACTGGAAAGCCACGGCGAGCACATCGTCGGGGTTAAGCGTCGTTTTCAGTTCGATGTAACCCAACGTCGGATGCAGTGTATATTCCGATGAGTTGAGAATGCGGGCGCTCTCAATCTTCTCATAATCGCGGCCACCCTCAAATTCATAGGCTTGCAATGGCTGCAACGCTGTGGATGCCTGGCTGATGTAGCGCGCGTCGGGATATTGCTCCTTGATTTCGTCGAGCATGTTGTTCGACTGGTTGCTCGGAGCCTTATCAGCCGAGGGCTGCCAGTGGCTGTTGTAGATGTGGTCAGTTTCACCAACATCCATAAATGCCATGATGTTACGCGACTCGCTGAATGAGCCTCGCTTATTGGTGACCCAAACCTCGATTCGGGTGATATTGACACCGCTTGACACCAGAGGCAGGCGGCTGCACCAGTTGTCGTAGTTATCGCGGAAGAAGTGCGACAGGAAGAAGTTTCGGTTCTGGTCGTACTTGTCGGCGGTGATGTAGAAGTTGGTGGTTTGGGCTCCACCACGTGTGCTCACCGACTGTGTTTCACTGTTTTGCTGCGAAACCAACGCGGTGGCAGTGAATTTGCCAAACTGCATTTTGGTCTTCATACCAAAAAGCGCCGCGCTACCTCGGATGAGCGACGAGCCGGTGGTCATACTCACGTTACCGGCTTCGATGCTCTTGATAATTTCATCCTCCTTGCCCTCATATGCGAGTTTGAGGTTCTTGTTGTCGAATTCGAATGTTGCGTCGGTGTTGTAAGTCATGTTGAACTTCATCTTGTCGCCGACCGACGCATTGATGTTGGCCTGAATCTTGTTGTCGAAGTCGAAGTAGGTCTTACGGCGTGCCGACATTGAGAGGGCTGGGTTATCGGTCTTATTCGACTTCACACCCATGCTAATGTTGACCGAGCCTTGTGTCTTAAGTTGCACACCACCAGGGCCAAAGATGCTTTCCAGCGGGCCAAGGCCGAACTGCATATCCAAGAAGTTGAACGGATTTTTCTCTTTTTCGGCAGCACTCTCGGCATTTTTTTGGCGATAATACTCCATCATCGATTGCCGCATGGCAATATTGTTGTACTCAGCAGGACTGAGCACAAATGGGGTTACTATTTCGTTCTCGCCCAGTTTGGTGCGCACAATGTAGGTGCCAGTTTCGTAGTCATATTCAGCTTCAGTGGTGATGTTCGACGGTGTTTTCAGGTCGATAGAGTACTCGTCCTGGCCCATCACGTCGTCATATCCGATGGGAATTGTGTTGTGAACGCGAAAGTCGGTATGCAGCGTGTCGTTGGGCGACGTGCGCTTCGAGTGCTGCGGCTGTGTCGGCACAGTACGGTCGGGTACAGGGGGCGGTGGCGTCAGTTGCGACTTAACGTACTGCGCCAGTGCTTCCTGATTGGTTAATGCGGCCACCGCTATGCAGCAGGCCAATACCCAAAACCAAATACCGAGTTTTTTCATTTTTTTAACACAATAATCATCATTTGGCACAATGCCATGTGCCATCTGTTGCGTGACGCTATTTTGAGTCCACGCTGTAGTTGACCAGCGCTGTTACATCATCTTCAGAGCCTGCTTGATGGCTTGCTCGATGGTGATATCAGGCTGTTTCTCAAAGAGTTTCTTCAACGCCTTGACCGAGGCCTGCTGGGTGAAGCCCAGCATGGTTAGGGCGGCCAATGCTTCGTCGAAGATTTCGCTCTTCGGTTCATTTGTTCCAACTATTAACGTATTTACTGTGCTATTTATTTTATCTTTCAGGTCGACAATGATTCGTTGGGCCGTCTTTCCACCTACGCCCTTGACCGATTTGAGTAGTGCCACATTGCCCGACGCAATGGCCTGCTCGAGTTGGTCGGCAGGGGCTGCCGAGAGAATCATGCGCGCCGTGTTGGGGCCGACTCCGCTCACACTGATAAGCAGTTCAAAGAGTTCGCGCTCGCGCTTGGTAGTAAAACCGTAAAGCACATGAGCATCCTCGCGGATAGCCTCATAGACATAGACATGCGCTGTGGCATCGTTGCCGAGTTTTACCAGTTGGTCGTAACTCGACAGCGAGATATTTATCATGTAGCCCAAGCCATGATTGTCGATTACGACATAGGCGGGGTTGAGTTCGGCGATACTGCCTTTGATATAGTCAAACATTTGTGTAGTATTATGGTTCTAATTAGTGATTAATATGCGCTTGGCGCCACCTTGCGATGAAACCAGCATGTAGATGCCCGGAGCGAGCGCCGACGTAGCCGATTCGCTGTCGAGAACGCTCACCAGGCGCCCCATCATGTCGTAAACGCGCAGTGGCGGTAACAGTGTTGTGCTGGCGGCAACTGTGGCGACTCCGGTTTGAGTGAGATAGCGCAGGCCCTCCTCGGCGTCGATTTTGCCATAGCCCCAGCGTTGCTCGTCGCCCATAATGACGTAACTGTCGCGCAACGCAGTGTTTTTCAGCACCTCGCGCACTGTGGCAGGACTTAGTTGCGGATTGGCCTGAAGCCACAATGCTATTGTGCCGGTAACTACGGGGGCCGACATCGATGTGCCACCCTGCGGGCCGTAAGGGTAATCCACCCCACCCTCGTTCACCATTTCAGACAATGCTCCGGTGCCTGTTATCGAAGATGACGGATTGGTGTCGTAACGATTGCCCGAGGATACCATACTCAAGCCTGGAGCGCAAATTTCGGGGCGCGAGATGCCGCGTGCATCTGGTCCGTACGACGAGAAATAAGCGATGTCAGGCGGAGTGCTGCGCGAGTGCCAATAGAGGCCGCCTGTGGCCAACGGTGTAGTGCGCTTGGAGCAATAAGCACCCACCGAGATGGCTTGCTCGCCAGTACACAGGTCGCTGATCGAGCCCACGGTAGTACCCGTTTCATAACCCGATATATTGCTGCGGGTAAACACGTTGCCTGTCGCAACCCAGGCTTGGGCACTGCTGCCGCGCGGTCCGGTGAGTTGCAGACTCAAGCGGTAGACGTTGCTGGTTTCTTGCAGTTCAAATTCGGCTACCGAATGATATTTCCCATTGTCCTCCAGGCCAGCGGCAAGGAGGAGTTTTCCGGTAAAATATGGCGCCATCTCAGGATGTTCGTCGCTGGTAATAATCAGCACCGAGTCAGTAGGTATTTCCGACACAAACGGCGTGTGAAAAACCTCCTCGCCAGTGTTGCGGTTGACAAATGCCAAGCGCATGTCGTGAGCCCTATTGTCATCGGACCAAATCGAGACATAACCCGGCAGACGACCGCCGCGGTTGCTGTTTGACGCAATGGTTGTGCGCAGCGTGTCGGCTGTGCCGAATGTGCGGCTCAGATGCATCTTCAGGTGGCCATCGTTTGCCGCCGAAATCACGCAGATGCGCCCCGGACCCGACACATGGTCAAACACCTGGCACAGTGGCGACGTGCCGTCGTGAGCGCCCTCGTGACTGCCAAAACTCATGTTGACCACCACCGGCATTTGTTTGCGGTCGGCGAAGTCGGCGATATACTTGAGCGAATTGGCGATATTGACGTCAGTAAGTTCGGTGAGTCCACACAGCAGCAGACGTGCTTCTGGAGCCACACCGTAGTAAGCGTTGCCACGATAACTGCCGGCTGCAGTGCCGGTTGTGTGGGTGCCATGCGAGGCGTTGGGTGTGTCGGTGGTTAGGGCGGCTATTGCTTCACGGTTCTCGTAGCAACTGCCTGGCAACGTAAGTCCCTCGACCACTGGCGCAACGCCCGTGCTGTCATCGGGCATATAGACAGCCTCGACGCGCGAGTTGCCATCCTCGTCACGAAAATTCACATGGTTGAAATCAATGCCGGTGTCGATAATTGCAACAAGCACGCCTTCGCCCAGATATGGCGACTCGAAGGCGGTACCCACATGCGCCGCATCGACGTTGCTGTAGAAGCGTGCGCTGTCATTGCTCAGCGACATGGTGGTGGCTATCTGTGCCGAGCGCAGCCCGGCAATGCCCGGCAGTGCCCCAACGCTGCGCAGCGGCACCTGGGCAGTGCAGAGTCGACCAAAACGCGCATTCAGCGTCACCCCTTGCTCGGCGAGGCGGGCCAAAGCATCATCGTCGTCAACGGTGATAAACATCGGCACACGAGTGTTGGCGCTCGCCACAACTCTTTTCAACGGCTGCTGCTGCAACGCCAGGCGAGTGCGTGGCGTAAGCACTTGCGCCAGCATTGCAAGAGGCAGTGCTAACGCAAGAAGCAGGGCGATGTGTCGATGCAAACAACTCATTATCAACGCAGTTGCAGCGACACCACGTTTTCAACGTGATGTGTGTGTGGGAACATATCCACCGGTTGTATCTCGGTTATGCGATATTTGGCGTCGAGCATCGAGAGGTCACGTGCCTGGGTAGCAGGATTGCAACTCACATACACAATGCGCTGCGGTTCGGCATTGAGAATCACTTTTACCACATCCTCGTGCATTCCGGCGCGCGGCGGGTCGACAATCATCACCTCCGGGCGGCCGTGGTGGGCCACGAAGTCGTCGGTAAGCACGTCTTTCATGTCGCCAGCGATGAATTCGGTATTTTCAATGCCATTGACGCGTGAGTTGAGTTTTGCGTCCTCAATAGCCTCGGGAACATATTCGATGCCAACCACTTGACGTGCCTGGTGAGCCACAAAATTGGCTATGGTTCCGGTGCCGGTATACAGGTCGTAGACCATTTCATTGCCGGTGAGTGCCGCCATACGTCGCACGACCTTATACAGTTCGTAAGCCTGGAGCGAATTGGTCTGGTAGAACGACTTTGGCCCAACGCGGAAGCGCAGATCCTCCATCGCCTCCTCGATATAGTCGCGTCCGGCAAATAGGATGATGTCCTGGTCGGCAAGTGAGTCGTTGACCTTGAGATTGATGACGTACATCAGGCTGGTAATTTGCGGGAATCGTTCTTTGATGGCTGTCATCATCTCGTTCACGGCCACTTTGTTGTCATCGCCAAAAACAACCACAAGCATCACCTCGCCAGTGCTGGCAATGCGCACCATCATCATGCGCAAGAAACCGGCATTGTTGCGGATGTCGTAGAACGAATAGCCCATGTCGATTGCATGCTGACGCACAAACAGGCGTATCTCGTTCGACAGGTCATCCTGCAGCCAGCAGCGCTTTATGTCGAGCACCTTGTCGAAAGCGCCAGGGATGTGGAATCCGGCGGCGTGGCGGTCAAACTGCTCGCCCGTGGCCAGTTGCTCGGCGGTGAGCCAGCAGCGGTTTGAGCAGGTGAACTCAAGTTTGTTGCGGTAATGCAGCGTGTGTTCCGACCCCAAGATGGTGTTGATGGGAGGCATCTCCACTTTGCCGATGCGCTGCAAGGCGTCGACCACCTGCTGTTGTTTGCACTTCAGCTGGTAGTCGTAAGGCAAATGTTGCCACTTGCAACCGCCGCACAGGCCGAAGTGCTCGCACACCGGATCCACGCGCAATGGGCTGGGAGTAACCATCTTGACAATGGTGCCCTCGGCAAAATTGTGCTTCTTGCGAGTGATTTTCACATCGGCAATGTCGCCAGGCGCGCCGTAAGGGATAAAGGTCACCAGGTCGTTCCAGCGACCCAAACTCTTACCCTCGGCAGCCACACCGGTAATCTCAAAATTCTCGACAATCGGTAACTCTTTTCGTTTCCTACTCATATATTGAATTGGATAATTTATTATGCGTTAAGTGCTTGTGCAATGTTGCGGCCATAGTCGCGGCACTGCTGCAACGAAGCATCGTCGGGCACCCAAGCCATGCGCAGGCCCTCGTTGAGCATAGCAAAGCCTGCCTGCTCGAGGCGCTCGCTGAGTTGCTTCACGGCCTCGCCGCTCCAGCCGTAAGAGCCGAAAGCCGCAGCGTGTTTCTTTTTGAACTTGAGGCCACGAATCATCTCGAGCAAGCCTGCCACGCCATATCCATAGCCATTGTTGATGGTGGGTGAGCCAAGCAACAGAGCACGCGAGCGGAACACCTCGGTGAGGATGTCGTTCTTGTCCTCCTTGCCGGCATTCATCAGTTTCACCGTGGTGGTGGGGCTCACTTCGTGTATTCCTTCGGCGATGGCCTCGCCCATAAGGCGGGTCGATTGCCACATGGTGTCGTAGACGATTGTCACCTGATTCTCTTGATAGGCATCGGCCCACTGCAGATATTTCTCCACAATCTGCTCGGGATGCTCTTTCCACACAACGCCGTGGCTGGGGCAAATCATGTCGATTTTCAGGCCCATGCCTAAGATTTCCTTGACTTTGCGCATCACCATCGGGCTGAACGGGTTGAGGATGTTGACGTAGTATTTCAACGCCTCATACATCATCTCCTCGTGGTCCACGCAGTCGTTGTAGAGGCTTTCGCTGGCATAGTGCTGGCCGAAACCGTCGTTCGAGAACAGGATGTTGTCGCCGCTCATGTAGGTGAACATGGTGTCGGGCCAGTGCAACATCGGTGCCTCAATAAATGTGAGCGTGGTGGCGCCCAAGCACAGGGTGTCGCCCGTCCTGACGCGCACAAAGTTCCAGTCGGCGTGATACTGTCCGCGCAGTATTGCCTCGCCCTTTGCCGTGCAGTAGATGGGCACGTCGGGGATTTCGCGCAGCAGTTCCACTAAGGCGCCGCTGTGATCCACCTCGTTATGGTTCATAATCACATAGTCGATAGCGTGAAGGTCGATTTCCTCCTTAAGGCGCGACACAAACTCGCGGTCGTAAGGACGCCACACAGTGTCGATGAGCGCAACCTTCTCGTCACGAACGAGATAGGCGTTATAACTCGAGCCACGGTGAGTCGACAGTTCCTCGCCATGAAAATGCTTCAATTCCCAGTCAATTTTGCCGACCCACGTCACGCGGTCGGTAATGCGTTTTGCCATAGTTTTATTCTATTTTGAGGTTAATATCCATGTTATGGTTAAGCCATAAGGCTAAAACCTCGCAAAATTACAAAAGTCTGCCGAATCTCACAACCCACCACGCAAAAAACACTCCCACCCCACGTATAAATGCAAGTTGAGCATGAGTATTCTTTTTATATCGAGTTTCTTGCACATCAGTAAAAAATAGTTTATTTTTGCGAGTCAATATGATTTATGAGTAGAGAACGCGACATATACAAAGTGACTCTTGTGGGTAGTGCTGGCAACATTGCACTGCTCACATTCAAGTTTATTGCTGGTATTGTGGGACATAGTTCGGCTATGATTGCCGATGCCGTGCACTCGCTCTCTGACTTTATCACCGACATTATTGTAATTGCATTTGTGCGCATCAGCGCAAAGCCACAGGACGAATCGCATGACTATGGTCACGGAAAATTCGAGACCTTAGCCTCGTTTTTCATAGGTTTGGCGCTGATTGCCGCCGCCACAGGCATCATCGTGTCAGGGGTGCTGAAGATTGCCGACTGGCTGCGTGGCGAGCAACTCGAGGCCCCAGGCATGCTCGCGCTGTGGGCCGCGCTGCTCTCGGTGCTCTGCAAGGAGGCGCTTTACCGCTACACCGTGATTCGCGGCAAGGCACTGTCGTCGCAGGCACTGATTGCCAATGCCTGGCATCACCGCAGCGACGCACTCTCGTCGATAGGCGCAACTATCGGCATCGCGGGCGCCATCTTGCTCGGACAGCGCTGGACTGTGCTTGACCCGCTGGCCTCGGTGGTGGTGGGCGGAATGCTCGTCAAGGTGGCGGTGGGGCTGCTGCGCACCAGCATAGGCGAACTCACCGACAGTTCGCTGCCGCAAGACACCGAGCGCGAGATCGAGGACATTATCCGCGCATTTCCCGATGTCGTAGAGCCGCACAACCTGCGCACGCGCCGCATCGGCAACAACGTGGCCATCGAGGTGCACATCCGCATGGATGGCGACCTGACGCTGCGCCACACTCACGACCGCGCAACAGAAATCGAGAAAAAACTGAAAGAACGCTTTGGCGAGGCCGCGCACATCACACTGCACGTCGAGCCAATAAAGCCCACCAACACCTAACCCAAACACCACTCGAGTGTTAGATTCCTCAATCACCATCACACAATAAAAAACCTCACCACTTCCGGCAGTCCGGCAGCAGTGAGGAAATACACTTCTATGATGAGTTAATTACTCTGCTATCCAAGCGTCGTGGTACTTCGGGGGCAGACTGTGGATTTGCTCGTGAAGCGCATCCTTGTTATTGCCTCGTGCAACGTACACAAAGTAGTGACGGCCACGGTGATACACACGCAGGTTGCCCTGGAAGTCGGCATTATGACGGTTGATAAACTTCTGTGCTTGATTTTGGCTACCCATTGTGCACACCACAAGATAGTAGCGACCTTGCTCCACAGCGGGTTGCGCCACCGGTTGTGCTGCGGGAGCGGCAGGAGCAGCGGGAGTATGGATGGCCGGCACATTAAGCGAGGCCTGCACAGTATCGTTGGTATTGACCACACGGGGCGTTGTGAGCATGATGGTAAGTGCCACGAGCACCACCACCGATGCAGCAACCTGCCAAGTGCGTTTCACATAGCGCATAAATTCGTCGCGGGCACGTTCTTGTGTCGATGCGGCGGGCAGCGGTTGCGACTTCTGCTCAAGCGTGGCCACGTGCAGGTCGGCGAGGCCGAAATATTCATCGCGGCCGGCACCGCCGAAGGGCACAAACTCCATTGCCCCACCCTTCGCAGCCTTGAACACGCCCAAGCGGCCAAAGGCCACCTCGCGGCCTTGCGCAATCTGGCGGCGATAGGTACTAACCTGATCGTCGATAGTGCGCATGGCATTGTCGTAGGTGAGGCCGTCGCGGCGCATGATGGAGTTCACCAGCAAGCCGTCGTTGTGATTGACCGACGCATTGAAGGCGATGGCGCGGTGAGGACAACGAAACACGCGTGCGTCAGCATCATAACTGGCGGGGGCATGCTGGGCCACCAACGCACCCCACCCTGGCACAACCACACAGTCGTGCAGGGTCATCTGATATTCGATGTGTTGAATAATTGATGTCATCACTGCAAAATTACAAAAATATTCTGAAGTGACAATGCAAAAAAACGTTATTTCAAGGAATTTTGTATCTCTTCAGGGTCAACGCCGTGTTGCTCAGCGAGTTTTATGTCGCGCTCCATATCGTCGAAGTTAAAACGCATCTTATTGAGTTTGGCGCGCAGCAAGTACAGGTAACCATCATCGGGATTGATGTTTAGCGCGCTCTGGATGTCCTCGCTGGCTTGACTCAGATTGCGCAACATGAGAGCGCAGTCGGCACGATTAGCGTAATAGTCGGCATCCTGCGCATTTTCAATCAGTTGAGTATACAAACTTAAAGCATTAGTGTAATCACCAGTGGCTTTGGCCAACAAGGCCTTTCCCTCGAGCGCCTGCACCGAACGCGGGTTAAAAGCCAGGATTTCGTCGAGGCGCGATGCTGCCACATCGGCTTGTCCGCGGTTCATGGCGATGAAGGCAAGCCAGAACAGCGCCTCCTCGTTTTGGGCGTCGCGTTCCACAACGCGCTGCAAGTCGGCATCGGCAGCGTCAAGTTCGCCGCGCTGAATGTGCAGCACGCCACGGTTGGTAAGTATCGCCACAGCGTTAGGCGTCATGTCGAGGGCCATGTTGTAACTTCGCAGAGCGTCGTCGAATTTGCCTTGCATTCGCTGCACTGTGCCGAGGTTCGACAGCAGCAACGAGTTGTTGACATTGGTGGGATCAAGGGCCACCATCTGCTTGATAAACTGCTCGGCGCGGCTCCACTGCTGCGCGTCGGTGGCTTGCTGCACCGAGTCAAGCAGAGCATTGTAGGCACTCGTGGTGTCGACGTTTACCGTGTATTTCTCAAGTTGGTTGATACCCTTGTCATCGTCGGGGCGGTCGCCGCGAGGAATCTGCATGGCCTCCTTGGCGAGTTGCGTAATCACCTGGGCTTGGGCTGTCGTGACGGCCAAGCATGCAACAATTATATAAATAATGTGTTTCATCATTGTTTAAAATCATGTCACCAGCCCTGGCATCACCGCATGGCGCGGCGGTAGAGGACGACGGCGATGATTGTGTAGAGCACGTTGGGAATCCACATCGCCACGCGCGCCGAGGTGTAGCCCGAGATGGCAAAGGTGGAGGTCACCTGCATAAACAGGATGTAGGAGAAACTCAGCAACAGACCGATGGCAATGTTTTTGCCCATGCCTCCCCTCACCTTGCGCGACGACAGCGAGAGTCCGATGATGGTAAGGATAAATGCCGCCGCCGTCATGGCCAAGCGACGCTCATACTCAATCTCGAACGACTTGATATTGCCTACGCCACGCGCCTTCTGCCGGTCGATGTAGTATTTCAGTTCGGGCGAGGTGAGCGTCTGCTCATCGTTTTTCGAAATCAGGAAATCACGCGGCTCAATGCCCAGCAGGGTGTCGAGCGACGCCCCTGTTGTCATGGTCTCGTGCAGACCGTCGAAATTGCGGTCGACATAGTTTTTCAGCGTCCAGCGCCCGATGCTGTCGTAGCGCACGTTCTCGGCAGTGAGGCGCGACTTGAGTTTCTTGCCGTCGTACTCGTCGAGACTGAAGCGGAATCCGGTGCGAGTGGTGTTGTCGTAGCGCGAGAGGTAGGCCATCAGGCCTTCGCGCACCTGCATCTGCACATTGTCGGCATACACCACCGCCTTGTTTTTCACCCATTGGTTGGTGTACTCGATGCGCTTGACGTTGGCGGGCGGAATCACATAGGCCGACAGCGCATAACTGCTGGCGGCAATCACCGCGGCACTCACGATGTATGGGATGGCGAGGCGGTTGAAACTGATGCCGCTCGAGAGCATGGCGATAATCTCGCTGCGGTCGGCCAGGCGCGAGGTGAAGAAAATCACCGCGATAAACGTGAATAGGGGGCTGAACTGGCTCGCCACAAAGGGCAAGAAGTTGAGGAAGTACTTGAACACTGTCTCCTTCCACGGGGCGTTGATGACGGCGTCGAGTTTCTCGTTAACGTCAAACATGATGACGATGGCAAACAGCAACAGAATGGCAAACACATAGGTGCCCAAGAAGTTCTTGATAATGTAGATATCGAACTTCTTGACCAGCGGTCGTCGCGCGGGCTTCTCGGCCTTAGGCGCCTCAGCGGGGGTGTCGGCAACCTTCGTTGCCTCGTCAGCGGCCTCGGGGGCGTCGGCATTAACCACGGCCTCGTCGGCAACCTTCGTGGCCTCGTCAGTGGCCTCGGGTGCGTCGGGCAGGATATGTGTAGTTTCGTCGCTCATCGTATTCGGTTATAAGCGGTTACAGGCGACGGGTCACTCGCTCCACCATGTCGGTTTTCCACGACTTGAAGTCGCCCTCGATGATGTGGCGGCGCGCCTCGCCCACCAGCCACAAGTAGAAGGCAAGATTGTGGATGCTGGCGATTTGCAGCGCGAGCAGTTCCTGCGCGATGAACAGGTGGCGCAGGTAAGCCTTGGTGTAGAGGCGGTCGACCACGCTGGCGCCGTCTTCCTGCAGGGGCGAGAAGTCGTCGGCCCACTTGAGGTTGCGCATGTTCATGATGCCGTGCTGGGTAAACAACATGCCGTTGCGGCCGTTGCGGGTGGGCATCACACAGTCCATCATGTCCACACCGCGGTCGATGGCCTCGAGGATGTTGGCCGGAGTGCCCACGCCCATCAGGTAGCGCGGCTTGTCCTGCGGCAGAATCTCGTTTACCACCTCAATCATGTCGTACATCACCTCGGTGGGCTCACCCACAGCGAGGCCGCCGATAGCGTTACCGTCGGCTCCCAAGTCGGCCACATGCTTGGCGGCATCCTGTCGCAAGTCCTTATACACGCAGCCCTGAACAATAGGGAAATAGGCCTGGCGGTGGCCATAGTGCGGCTGCGTGGCATTGAAGTGCTTCCAGCCACGCTCGAGCCAGTGCTGCGTCAGGCGTAGCGACTTCTCGGCGTAGGCGCGATCGCTGGTGCCCGGAGGACACTCATCGAGCGCCATCATAATGTCGCTGCCGATTATGCGCTGAATGTCAACCACATTCTCGGGCGTAAACAGGTGCTTCGAGCCGTCGATATGGCTACGGAAGGTCACACCCTCGGGCTTGAGTTTACGGTTCTCCGACAGCGAGAACACCTGGAAGCCGCCGCTATCGGTAAGTATCGGGCGGTCCCAGCCGTTGAATTTATGCAGACCTCCGGCACGGCCAATGATGTCCATGCCCGGGCGAAGATACAAATGATAAGTGTTGCCAAGGATGATTTGCGCCTTGATGTCGTCGCGCAACTCAGTCATATGCACAGCCTTCACGGCACCCAGCGTACCCACCGGCATAAAGATGGGTGTCTCGATGGTTCCGTGGTCGGTCGTAATCAGTCCGGCACGAGCGGCTGAGCCCGGCGCAGTAGCATTCACTTTATAGTCCATACTGTGTATTTAAAAACTTACAAAATTACGACTATTCCACGACACCCGAAACACCCCACCCCACTTTTTCTACAACCACCCCCGATTTTTAACGAGAATTTCACGAATCACCACAAAAAATAAGGTCATTAAGGGCTTTAAGGACCTTAACGACCTTAGTGACCTTATTGGCCTTAAGGGCTTTAAGGTCGTTAAGGACTTTAATGGCCTTTTGATTTATTGTTGTTATTTAAGTAGTTTTTGCGAGCTTGCGACATTGCTTCCCTGATGCCACCATTCTTCAGGAAATCGCTCTTCAGGCGCTCTATCAAGCGGAAAAGCAGGTAATCCACTTGGTTGATGAGGATGATGGCGATGTTGGCTATCGTTTCGTCGGAGCGACTCTCGATAGCCTGGCGATAAAACTCCGAATCGTTATGGCGTGCAGCCACCTCTTTGGTCTGTAAAAACCGCTTGTCGGTGTCACTCCAACGCTCTAAGTTCCTCACTCGCAGATAATCCTCATAGTCCACAAGCAGCTCCTGCATACTCGCTTTTGCCACATTCACGAGCTTGATTTCGGTCTCTTTCGAGGTTGCCGACGCCGCACTGCCTTCAGCAATATTTTGCTTGCCACTGCGAGCAGCCTGAATCATCTGGTCGATAGTGCGATCACCTTTGCCCAAATACTTATGAGCAAAGAAGAACGTCACATCGTAGATGCATTCGGCCTTTTGATAAGCAATCAAATTCCGATAATTGCCGTTTTGTGGCAGGAAATCACTCATTGTTTTCTTTTTGAAGTTATTAAGGTCGTTAAGGGCCTTAAGGGCTTTAACGACCTTAGTGATTGTTATTTTCCCAAGAGGATGTTGATCATTGCGTTGAGGTCATTGCCGTCGACACTGCCATTGCCGTCGACGTTGGCACGGCCATCGTAGTTGGCGGCGTTGTCCTTGCCAAGGATGATGTTGATAAGGATGTTCAGGTCGGTGCCGTTCACCTCGCCATTGCCATCCACATCACCCTGAAGGCTGTCAACATGATTGATGCGGCAGATGGCGTCGGGCAGCGCGTAACGTGCGGCATTGGCATCGGAGCACACAATATTCTTCAGGAGAATCTGGTGCTCGCCACTGAAGCCTGCCGCACTTTTCACCTTAATTTTCGCCAAAGCGCCGCTGCTGCCTTTGAAGGTCTTATTGGTGCTGTTGGCGGCAATCATGCGTACATCGCCGTGGTTGGTAATATCGGTCCACGGCAGGTGATCGTTGCTGCGCGAGGCCACGAGCGTGGCGTAAGTCGGATAACCGTCGGCATCGGTCTGCTCGACAATCGACAGTCCTTGCGGCAACAAGATGTCGCACTGCAAAGCCACAAACTGTGTACTGTTGTTCAAATTCAAGTTGAGCGTCACAGTCTTGTTGCCGGCAAGGTCGAAATCGTTAATATAGAGCCTATTGTTTGCCGAGGCCTGCTTGGGGGCGCGGCGCGGAGCATTAGACTGGCTGTCGAAGTCGAAGTGCAACGCAGCATCGATGATAAGCGGAAGGTCGTTGACAATAATGCGGCCGTTGCCGTCCATGTCGGCAGCGTCAAACATAAAGTTACTCACACTTTGTCCAAGCAGATAGTTGACTGTGATGGTGTAATCAGGGTTGTCAATCACGCCGTCGCCGTTGGCATCACCACTATGGTGGGTCATGGAACCAATGTTCACAGCCACGTCGGGCGCACTGATGATTTGACCAGTGGGAGTGGTAAGTTGGATATTCTTCAAGTCGATGCCATAGCGTCCGGGACTGGCATTATCGCTCATCCTCAGGTAGATATACATCACGGTGCCCGAGTTGCCCTGGAAGACACTGTTATATCCCGACGAGGCCACGATGCGCGTCGCCACAGCGGTCACAGTGGCATTTACCGAATGGCCGCGGCCCTTGCGCGAGGGTTCGAGGGTGACAAATTCATCGTCATCGTTGTAATCGGGCAGGATAATGCCATTAGGCAAATACAGGTCGGCTTGCAAACCAGTGATGTCATCCTGATTGGTCAGTGCCACAGGAATGACAAACGACTGTCCGGCAACCACATCGTTGATGTCTTCGGCGCTGAGGTAGTCGGGCACGCTGCTGTCGGTCACAGTCACATGGCAGGTGGCACTGATGTTTGTGCCGTCGATCGATGTGGCCGTGATGTCGCACTGCCCGGCACCAACGGCAGTAAGAACGCCATCGGCATCGATGGTGGCCACCGAGGCCTTGCTTGTGTTCCATGCCAGGCCCTTGTTGGTAGCGTTACTGGGCGTGACAGTAGCCCTGATAACTCGCTGGTTACCCACGCCGAGGCTGATGTTGGTATAGTTCAGTGTCACTCCGGTGACAGGGATTTCGGTGACGGTGCCGCCTCCAGTGACCATCACAAGGCAATAGGCGCTGAGGTTGCTGCCGTCGGTGGTCGTCGCGCTGATAATGCACTCGCCCACACCCACGCCGGTCACCACGCCACGCACCACGGTGGCGATAGCACTGTTGTCGCTGCGCCACACCACATTTTTGTTAGGCGTATTGGCTGGTGTCACTGTGGCCGTAAGGGTTATGGTCTCTCCCACCCCGATTTCAGCCTCGCTTTGGCTGAGTGTAATGCCCGTGGCCAGTTGCTGTGTCACGGTCACAGCGCAAGTGGCGCTCAAGTTGGTGCCATCCTTGGTGGTCGCGCTGATGGTTGCCGTGCCAACGGCCTTGGCTGTGACAAGACCGCTGGAGTTTACTGTTGCCACACTGGTGTTGCTCGACGTCCATGTCAAGGCCTTGTTGGAGGCGTTGCTCGGCGTTACGGTAGCCGTGAGTTGCAGCGTGTTGCCTATCGCCACACTCGCTTCGGTTGGGCTCATGGTTATGCCGGTAACCAGTTGACGCACAGTCACGGCGCAACTGGCACTGAGGTTGGAGCCGTCGGTGGTTGTTGCGGTGATATTTACCATTCCGGGGCCTTTGGCGGTCACAACGCCGCTACTGCTTACGGTAGCCACGGCGGTGTTGCTCGATGACCAAGTAACCGCCTGACTGACCGAACTCGGAGTAACGGTGGCGGTGAGTTGCAGCGTTTCGCCGTTATTGATTGTTGCCGAGGTCTTGTTGAGCGTGATGCCCGTGGCCAACTGAGCGGATACGGTCACAGCGCATGTGGCGCTCTTATTGCTGCCGTCGGTAGTGGTGACGGTGATTGTGGCGTTGCCCGGGGCTTTTGCAGTCACCATGCCGTTGCTGCTCACGGTAGCCACACTGGTGTTGCTCGACGACCAGGTAACGACCTTATTAGTGGCGTTACTCGGCGTGACGGTGGCTGTGAGTTGAAGCGTCTGGTTTACGACAAGGCTCGCCGTGGTTTGATTCAGCGTCACCCCGGTGGCCGGCTGAGTAATGGTGAACTGACAACTGGCGCTCAGGTTTGTGCCATCGGTTGTAGTGGCGGTGATTGTGGCGTTGCCCGGGGCTTTGCCTGTCACCTGGCCAGTACCGCTCACGGTGGCCACGCTGGGGTTGCTCGACGTCCAGGTGACGGCCTGGCTGGCATTGCTCGGCGTGACGGTGGCCTCGAGCAGGAACGAAGTGTTGACGCTCATTGTATAACTGGTCTTGTTCAGACTGATGCCAGTGGCCGAAGGTGTCTTGACCGTCACTTGGCACGAGGCGCTCAGGTTAGTGCCGTCTTGCGTGGTGGCAGTGATGGTGGCCGTGCCGGGGGCCTTGGCGGTCACCAGGCCGTTGCTGTTCACGGTGACCACGCTGGTGTTGCTCGACCTCCACGTAACGGCCTGGCTGGCTTTGCTCGGCGTGATGGTGGCGGCGAGTTGCAGTGTCTGGCCAACATCAATCGTTGCCGAGGTTCTATTCAGCGAAATACCGGTAGCCAAAGTAGAGCGCACGCTAAAGCCGAAGTTGGAGGTGCCTGAGATATTGAAATCCATCGGCTCGTCGGCCATGCCGAAGCAGGCGTTGCTCATCGTCATCGAGTAGTTGCCGGTAGTGGCATTAGTGGCCGCGACTGTGAGGGTGGCGTAGTGGATGCGTCCGGTGGGCATCAACGCCATCTCGGCGGCATCGCAGATGCCGTAAGCCAGAAATTGAAGCGTATTGGTCTCTTCGACAAAATATCCCGTCACGGTGATGGGAGTGTGAACATTGCCGCCTGTGGTGTATTGCAGTCCGCTGCCGGCAGCGACCGCAGTAACGGTGTAGCCGGCCGGTAATTTAAGTTCAAACTCACCCACGCGCGGGCAGCGCTGTGTGCGATAAGAAGCCATCACAGCAGTGTTGAAATAGACCTTGACTTGCGCCGACGAGTTGCCAGGCTCGAGGGTGAACTCCTCGATTTGGTAAGGGTTCTGTGTGATTGTGTAGGGTGCGGCAGCGTTGGCTTTACGTTGCTTGGCGCTAACGGCACGAGCCGCCGCCTGGTGGCGCTCAAACGTCGCACGGTCGACCAGTTGGGCTGCGCCGTCGGTGGCGACCATCATCACAGCCAGCAGTAATATGGTTTTTAATAGAGTTCTCATTGCTATATATTTCTTTGTCATTTGAAATCTATTTAAATTCTAATCACTGACCTAAGATAATGCTAATCATGCGGTTGAGGTCGAGGCCGCTTGTGCGTCCGTCGCCATTGAGGTCGGTAGCACCGTCCACGTCCTCATACACATCCTTTTTCAGCAGCTGGTTCACCAAATAATTCACATCAGTGCCATTAACCACTTCGTCACAGTTCAAATCACCAAGTGTGTCGCTCTTATAAAACACCTCGCTGATATTCGTGAAATCGCTCCACGGAGCCGTCTGCCGATAAGCCCCAGCCGTCCCCATCGGCACCTTAAGCACGCAAGTGGAAGAAGGGCAGGCATAGAACACCTCGCTTTCCATTGACAATTGGCTGAAATCAACCAATTTGCTATATAAATTGATTAAGTTGTCGCAATGAAAGAAAACGTAGTTGTCGATAACAGTGACCGAGCTGGGGATAGTCACCGAGGTGAGCCCGTTGCAACTTCGGAATGCATACCGCCCAATTAAAGTTACTGAGTTGGGGATTGTAAGTGATGTCAATCCAGAACAACCTTCGAATGCGCTCATTCCAATAGCAGTGACAGTGTTGGGAATATATGTATTCTTACAACCTGTAATCAACGTATTGTCGAAGGTTCTGATAATGGCATTGCAATTATTTCTAGAATCATATACAGTGTTGGCACTTGCAACTTTAATGCTCGACAGTCCCGCACAGCCAGTAAAGGCATCCGTATCAATTGAAGTCACAGAACTTGGTATAGTTAACGAAGTCAAGCCAATACAATCATAAAAAGCACAGTACTGAATGTTCGTAACAGTATTAGGAATAATAGTATTCTTACAGCCTGTAACCAATTTATTAGTCGAAGTCTCGATGAGAGCATTACAGTTGTCTCGAGAATCATATTTTGGGTTACCAGCATCAACTTTAATAGTTTCCAAGCCGCTGCAACGCCAGAACGCTTGATTATCGATTGTGGTAACTGAACTTGGTATGGTTATTGATGTCAAAGCTGTACAACCCTCAAATGCTTGCATACCGAGAGACTCAACAGAACCAGGAATTGTGATAGATATTAAACTTGTACAATCCTCGAAAGCATTGCTTTCAATAGAAGTGATAGAAGATGGCAATTGTACCGAAGATAAATTGCTGCAGTTCTCAAAAGTGCCACTTTCAATTATAGTAACCAAATTAGGAATCGTGACACAAGTTAAGCCTTCACAATCTTCGAATGCATAATACCCGATTGTTTCAACAGTGCCAGGAATACTTACAGAGACAAGGTTTTTACAATAGCTGAAACAAGCGCAAGCAATTCCTTTTGTCCCATTTTGTATGGTTATCGCGGTGTTGGCTGGCATTGAGCCTTTGTACTTATAAGCTACCAATCCAGCATAGACCAACCCGTCTGGTTGATTCTTGTACCATTCAGTACCATCAAAAGCACTTAAACCAATCCAATTCACGGAGTTGGGGATGGTTATCGAAGATAATTTACAATCTTTAAATGCTCGTGTACCAATTGAAGTGACAGAACTGGGTATATAGATATAATCAAGACTCCCGCATCCATTAAAAGCAGATTGGCCAATCGTGGCAACAGAGTTCGGGATATCTACATATGCAAGTGCCGAACAATCCTCAAACGCACTATATTCAATTTCTGTAACATTGTTTCCTATAAATACCGTTGTCAAAGTGGTGCAACGAAAAAACGCATGACTGTCAATTGACGTCACTGAATAGGTTTTACCATTATAGCTTACTGCATTAGGAATATCTGCTGTTGTTAACCCAGTGTAGTTACTTGAACTAAAGAGCGCTGTATATGTCACTTCCACTTCGTCCTCATCAGTGAAGGACTTTATTCCGTACGCTATGCCGTCGACCATGAAGTCGTAGGCGTGGGCTGGTGTGGGTAGCAGGGTGAGCATTAAGATGGCCAGAGGGAGCCAGCGGTGGAGGGTGCACTTGGCAAGCAAGCGGACTGATGTGTTGAAATATCTCATAGTAATTATCTTTTATTCGTCGTTTAACTTGCAAAATTACTAAGTTTTTCGAAATTATAGCAAGCAAGTCTGCTGTTTTTTCTGCAAACAAAAATATTCGGTGATCAAAACAGTGTTAAAGTGATGGTGACAAATTGGCAGAGGGGGTGTTGACAATTTGTTTTTTATAGTGACAATCAGTCAGTTAAATAACAAAATCAATGTCGTGGCACATCACTTGCTATGTGATTAATGAATGTAAAAAATGAAAGAAAGGAGAAACACGATATGAATTTCAACAATTTTACCATTAAAGGCCAGGAGGCCGTCCAGAGGGCGGTGGACCTGGCGCGGAGCGGCGGCCAACAGGCTCTGGAGCCAGTGCATCTGTTGGCGGCTTTGCTCTCGGGCGACGAGACGGTGATGAAGTTCATCCTTCAGAAACTCGACATCCCCGCCACGATGCTCGACCGCGCACTGAACGCCGAACTACAGCGTCTACCGCGCGTAGAAGGCGGCGAACCATACTTGAGCAACGAGTCGGCCAAGGTGATTGACAAGGCTGGCGATGTGGCTCACAAACTTGGCGACCAATATGTTACCGTCGAGGCTCTGCTGATGGCATTGCTGCAGGTGAAGTCGCCCGCGGCAACCATCATGAAGGACGCTGGCATCACCGAGGATGCGCTGAAAAAAGCCATCGAGGAACTGCGCCAGGGCCGCAAGGCTACGTCGCAAGAAGCCGAGGAACAATATCAGGCGCTGAGCAAATATGCCATCAACCTTAACGAGCGCGCCCAGCAGGGCAAACTCGACCCCGTGATTGGCCGTGACGACGAAATCAGGCGTGTGTTGCAGATTTTAAGCCGACGCACCAAGAACAACCCCATCCTGATTGGCGAGCCGGGTACCGGCAAGACGGCAATCGTCGAGGGGCTTGCACAGCGTATCGTGCGTGGCGACGTGCCTGAGAACTTGAAGCGCAAACAGGTGTATTCGCTCGACATGGGCGCTTTGATTGCCGGAGCAAAGTATCAAGGCGAATTTGAGGAGCGTCTGAAGGCGGTAATCAACGAGATTACCAAAGCCGAGGGCGAGATTATCCTCTTCATCGATGAGATTCACACCCTGGTGGGTGCAGGCAAGAGCAGCGGCGCCATGGATGCGGCAAACATCCTAAAGCCAGCCCTGGCACGAGGCGACCTGCGCAGCATCGGTGCAACCACACTCGACGAGTACCAGAAATACTTCGAGAAAGACAAGGCTTTGGAGCGACGCTTCCAGATTGTGATGGTCGACGAGCCCGACGAGCAGAGCGCCATCGCCATCTTGCGTGGCCTGAAGGAGCGCTACGAGAACCACCACAAGGTGCGTATCAAAGACGACGCCATCATCGCCGCCGTGCAGTTGAGCGAGCGCTACATCAGCGACCGTTTCTTGCCCGACAAGGCCATCGACCTGATCGATGAGGCCGCCGCCAAGTTGCGAATAGAGATGGACAGTGTGCCGGAGGAACTCGACGAGACGAGCCGTAAAATCGCCCAACTGGAGATTGAGCGTGCCGCCATCAAGCGCGACGGCGACAGCGAGCGCATCGCACAACTCGACAAGCAGTTGGCCGAACTGCGCGACCGCGAGAGCGAGTACCGCGCAAGTTGGAAAAGCGAGAAATCGCTCATCGACAGCATCCAGCAGAACAAAATCGACATTGAGCAACTCAACTACGAGGCCGAGCGCGCCGAGCGCAACGGCGACTATGGCCGTGTGGCCGAAATCCGCTACTCGCTCATCAAGCAGAAGGAGGACGAAAACCGCGCCAAGCAAGAGCAACTCAAGCAGATGCAAGGCGAGGGTGCGCTCATCAAGGAGGAAGTCGACAGCGACGACATCGCCGAGGTGGTGAGCCGCTGGACGGGCATCCCCGTGACGAAGATGCTGCAAAGCGAAATGAGCAAACTCCTGCACCTCGAGGAGGAACTGCACAAGCGCGTGGTGGGTCAGGACGACGCCATCAAGGCCATCAGCGACGCCGTGCGCCGCAGCCGTGCCGGACTGAACGACCCGCGCCGACCCATCGGCTCGTTTATCTTCTTAGGTACCACGGGCGTAGGTAAGACCGAGTTGGCAAAGGCTCTGGCCGACTATATGTTCAACGATGAGAACATGATGACACGTATCGACATGAGCGAATATCAGGAGAAGTTCTCGGTTACTCGACTCATCGGCTCGCCTCCAGGCTACGTAGGCTACGACGAGGGCGGCCAACTCACCGAGGCCGTGCGCCGCAAGCCGTACAGCGTGGTGCTTTTCGACGAAATCGAGAAGGCTCACCCCGACGTGTTCAACGTGTTGCTGCAAGTGCTCGACGATGGACGACTCACCGACAACAAGGGTCGCACCGTCAACTTCAAGAACACCATCATCATCATGACCAGCAACTTAGGGTCGAGCCTGATTCGCGAACGCTTCGAGCACCTCACGGCCGCCAACCGCGATAGCATCATCGACCAGACCCGTAACGAGGTGATGGAAATGCTCAAGCAGACCATCCGGCCGGAGTTCCTGAACCGAATCGATGAGATTATCATGTTCACCCCGCTCACCGAGGAGCAGATACGTGAAATCGTGAAGATGCAGATTTCTGGTGTGTGCCGCATGCTGGCAAGCAACGGCGTGACGCTGCAGGTAAGCGACTCGGCAATCGCCCTGCTGGCACAGGCCGGCTACGACCCGGAATTCGGCGCAAGGCCCGTGAAACGTGCCATCCAATCGATGCTGCTCAACCGCCTGAGCAAGGACATCATCGGTCAGCGCGTAACGCGCGAGCGGCCCATCGTGGTCGACGCCGCCGGTGGCGAACTCACCTTCGCCAACTAAGCGCCCCACCCCACGACCAGTCCAAACCCGATTCGGGTTATACATATAAAAACGCCATCAAAGGAACCGTCCCCTTTGATGGCGTTTTTTGTGATTGTTGGTGGTTAGTGGTAGAGGTTGTTGGCAAGGTCCTGCGCCACATTTTGCGCCCACGCTAAATCGCTGCCCACCGGAATGTTGAGGTAAGGCAGTGACGGCATGTTTGTGGCAATCACCAAATGATAGCCGCCGGCGGGATAAGCGTTGGGGGAACTGAGCGTCACGTTGAGGATTTGCGACTTGTCGATGCGCATCCCGTTATACACGATGAAACTTGGATAGACCACGATATGCCCATCGGGATCATTGCGCCGCACGGCGTCAACGATAATCCGGCCCAGGGGCACTTCGGATCGCTGCGCCACCTGATGCGCTTGCGGGCCCTGCGACCTGCGGCGTTGCTCAGCCTCGCGTTCCGACTGTCGTTTTTTCACAAAATATCCTAGAATTACGGATATTGCGAGAATAATCATCCACGGACGAATCTCGCTTAAAATCATAGTATTAAGAGTCATAATATCAGAATAATTAGTCGCGATACTCCATATCGCGAGTGTAATTGTCGTTGAAAATAGCCGACATCTGATCACAAACCTTGGCGGTGAGTTTGACGTCGCGCTTGAGGTTGCGCTGGTGACGCATGCCCACCAGCCACAACGGCAGTCCGACGGGGAACAGGACAGCCAAGGCGATGCCCAACTTTGGATAATTGGTCACATGGTAAGTGAGCAGTTGCCTGATGATGGGGAAATCCATGGCTTTGTTGAGCACCATCTGGTCGCGCGAGTTCGAGAGGTAGTCGACCACATCATCCACTTCTTGCGCCAGGTTGCGCAACATGGTTTTGTCATAGCCCTTGCACAGGTAGTCGATATACGACTGGCGACCCTTGTAACGCTCGAGAAACTCGGTGCACGAGTTGCGCAGATGGCTCAAGAGTTCAAGTGCGTGCTCTTGCTCCACATCGTTGATAATCACCTCCTTCATGGCAAGTTTGCGCGTCTGGTGGATGCCTGCGATGCGGCGCAGGAAGTTCATCCAAGCGTCGGGATTGAACACCGCCGAATCGTCGACGGCCTTTTTGGTGAGGAACACGCCCAGCGGCAGCAGAACAGCCGAACTGAGCCACATACCCTGCCACACGGGCCAACGCCCGTCGCGCGCAAGTTTGTAGCCCATATTGTCGATGATATAGTAAGCAATAAACAGCAGCACCGAGATGACGATGGGATAACCCATGCCACCTTTGCGAATGATGGCGCCCAGTGGCGCTCCGATGAAGAAGAAAATGAGGCAAGCCAGCGACAGGGTGAACTTCTTCTGCATTTCAATCATGTGGCGGCGAATCACAAAATTGTCGTCGCTGAGCGTGTAGCCCTTGAACATATTGTCCTGCTTCTCGTTTACAGCCTTCATGATGGCCTGGTCGAGCACAGCGCCGCGCATGGATCCCGGCAGGGCGTCCAACAACGAGTCGAGGTCGATGTGGGTGGTAACCTTCACGGGTGGCACCATCTCATAGTGAGGCTTGCCATCCTTGATGGTGTTGCGCCGTGTGGGCACACCCACCACAGGCTGCGAGCGCAGGTCGCGAGTGATGTTGTCGCCGACCGAGTCGACGCGCAGTTGCACCGAGTCGATGGTGTGCTGCAACTGCGCGATGTTCTTGCCCACGTATTGCTGGCGCATGGCATCATCGTCCATGCGGGTGAAGGTGTTGTCGTAAGGAATCATGATTTCCTTGTCGTGGAACGACTCGCGGCGATACAGATTGTTGCCCATCGTGGAATTGCCGTGCATGTCCTCATACCAATTGCCATGATACAGGTTCAGCACCAGGTGCTGCTTGTCGGGCGTCATGCTCAGGCTGCCCGAGTCGGCCACGACGATGCGCGGATAACCTCCGCTATTGGCCACATCGTAGATGTAGAGGTCGTAGAGCATATCGTTGGTTTTGCTCTTTTGCTTCACATACAGGTTGTAGCCGGGGATTTGAGTGTAGACGATGCCCTCGGGGATGTCGAGTGTGGGCGACTTTTGACGCATAGAAAACAGCAGCGTCCACATTTTCACCTGCGAGTGCGGCAACACATTGTTTTGAAAGAAAAACGCACCGATGGCCACAAGCACCATGAGCGCAATGAGCGGCTTCATGACCGTGACAAGCGAGATGCCCGACGACTTCATGGCGGTGAGTTCGACGTGCTCGCCCAGGTCGCCGAAGGTCATAATCGATGCCAGCAATATGGCCAGTGGCAACGCCATGGGCACAAGCGTGAGCGCGGCGTAGAAAAACAGTTCGGCCACGGCATCGATGCTCAAGCCCTTGCCCACCAGGTCGTCGATATAACGCCACAAAAACTGCATCATCACGATGAACAGACAGATGAAGAACGTCATCATGAACTGCGGCAAGAACGTCTTGAGCATGAATATGTCTAATCGCTTGATGCGCATGGGGCTCACAGTTTATATATAAGGTAAGGCAAGAGGCTATTGTTGCAACTCGCCCAGGTCGTCGTATTGCTGGTATAAGAAATCGTTGTAAGGGAATCGCTGAGTGTGCACAATGCGCGCCTTCTCATAGAGCATGTGCTTGAGTTGGTCGATGTTTTGCTGCTTCTTGGCGCTGATAAAGACGCAGTTGCCCGCCATGCGGGCCATCCACGTGGCCTGCAACTCGTCGAGCGAGATGTTGTGTCGCTCACGAGGTGTGAGGTCATCCTCATCCTTGGGCACATAACTGAACTGGTCAATCTTGTTGAACACCATGATCATCTCTTTGTTTCCGGCGTCACACACCTCTTGGAGCGTGCGGTTGACGACCTCGATCTGCTCCTCGAACTGTGGATGCGAGATATCGACAACATGCACCAGGATATCACTGTCACGCACCTCGTCGAGCGTGGTTTTGAACGACTGCACCAGGTGCGTGGGCAACTTGCGGATAAAGCCCACCGTGTCGCTCAGCAAGAAGGGCAAGTTCTCGATAACAACCTTTCGCACCGTGGTGTCGAGCGTGGCAAAGAGTTTATTCTCGGCGAAAACGTCGCTCTTGCTCAGCACGTTCATCAGCGTCGACTTGCCCACGTTGGTATAGCCCACAAGCGCGATGCGTGTGAGTTTGCCACGGTTTTTGCGTTGAATCACCTTCTGCTTGTCCCAGTCTTGCAGTTTCTGCTTAAGCAGCGCAATGCGCGTCTTAACAATACGGCGGTCGGTCTCGATTTGCTCCTCACCAGGTCCGCGCATACCGATACCGCCTCGCTGACGCTCGAGGTGGGTCCACATACCCGCCAACCTCGGCAGCAAGTACTGGTATTGTGCCAGTTCCACCTGCATCTTGGCATTTGCCGTCTGTGCGCGCTTGGCGAAGATGTCGAGGATGAGCGTGGTGCGGTCGAGCACCTTGACCTTGAGTTCTTTCTCGATGTTCGACACCTGCTTTGGCGACAGGTCGTCGTCGAAAATCACGAGCGACACATCGTTGTCGTGAACATATTGAGCGATTTCTTGCAACTTTCCGCTGCCCACAAATGTTGCGCGGTTAGGCGCGTCGCAGCGTTGAGTGAACTGCTTCACCGTTGTTGCGCCGGCCGTTTCGGCAAGAAATTGCAACTCGTCGAGATACTCGCGTGCCCGGGCCTCGCCCTGCTGGGGCGTGATGAGTCCCACGAGCACAGCATGCTCATGTTCAAGGTCGCTGATGGCGCGTTTTTTGTCGTCGATAAGTCCCATATCTTCAATAAAAAGCCGCCGTACCACAGGGCGCGGCGACTATGTTCCCAACACGTGGCCGGGTGTTATTTCTTAACTTTTACGTAGCGCTTGTTCAGGCCCTCAATCACCTCGTCGGTAATGTCATACTTGGGGTCGATATACAGGGCTGCCGATTTGCGCAGCACCATGTCGAAGCCCTTAGCCTTGGCATAATCCTTCATGAAGTTGTTGATTGAGTCCATGAGTTGCATATTGCTTTGGTTAAGTTCGTTCTGGATGTTCTGCTGCAGGCCTGAAAGATAGTTCTCGGCTTCGCTCTGCATCTTGATGAGTTTCTGCTGGTCGGCCTTGTAACTGTCTTCGCTAAGATACTGGTTGTTTTGCATCTTTTGCTGCATGGCATTGCCAAACTTATTGATTTCGCTGCCTCGTTGCTGCTGTGCGGCGTCAAATTGGTTTTGCTTTCTCAGCATGGCCTCGCTGAGTTCCTTGGCAAAGTTGTAGTTGTTCATAATCGAGTCCTCGTCGATGTAGCGGATTGTCATCTTTTCGATGGCTGCTGCGGGTTTCGAGGCGTCGTTAGCCGGTTTTTGTGGAGTGTTGTTGCACGAAACTGCTGCAACAATTACTGCTGCAACAAGAGCATACTTTGAAATCGTAATCAGATTCATTGCGTAGATGATGTGTATAATGTTAAATTATTTATAAAATTCGCTATCACGTGCACAGGTAATTCCTCGCTTTTTCATCTCGGCATTGTCGTGGATGTGAGTATTGGGGAAACGACCACCCTTAACGAAAAATATTTTTACCCCTAACAGCATCACTGCCAGAGCAATAAGAACGATAACAATTACCAATGTTGCCATAGTTTCGCCTTGCATTTAATCTTTGTTTTTGCAAAACTTGTGCAAATATACAGCACTTTTGCGGAATTTTGTCGCTCAATTCAAAACTTTTTTGTAACTTAGCGACTGGAAAGACGATGATTTAACAAAATTTCGTTCACCGAAAGATTAATTACAATTTAACCTCAATATTATTAATTAAAAAACTATGACCGTAAGAGATTTAAAACCGGCATGCGTTTGGCAAATCTTCGACGAGATTACCAAGGTGCCCCGCCCCTCTGGCAAGTTAGACAAAATTCGTGAATGGCTTGTGAACTTTGCAAAGGCTCACCAGCTTGAGTACAAGGTTGATGAAGTTGGCAACGTGGCTATGTTCCGCCCCGCCAGCCCTGGCTACGAGAAGGCTAAGGCTGTTGTGCTGCAAGGACACATGGACATGGTGGCTGAGAAGAGCGCTACGTCGAACCACAACTTCGACACCGACCCCATCGAGACCATCGTGGATGGTGAGTGGGTACGCGCTAACAACACCACCCTGGGTGCCGACGACGGTATGGGCCTGGCTATTGCCCTGGCTGCAATCACCGACCCCGACATCAAGTGCGGAGCCATGGAGGCCCTCGCTACTGTCGACGAGGAGACTGGACTCACCGGTGCTTCGAACATCAAGGCCGACATGCTTCGCGGCGACTATCTGTTGAACCTCGACAGCGAGGACGACGGTGTGATTACCGTGGGCTGCGCTGGTGGTCTGGTGTCAATCTTCAAGTTTAACTACAAGCCTGTTGAGGCTCCGAAGGATCTGCAGTACTTCAAGATTAGTTTCTCGAAGTTCCACGGCGGCCACTCGGGCACCGACATCGACAAGGGCTTCGCAAGCGCTACCAAACTGATGTCGCGCCTGCTGGTGACCCTGAGCAAGAAACTCGACCGCTGCGAACTCGCTTGCATCGACTCGGGTAACCTGCACAACGCATTAGCATTCAACGCTGTGGCTGTTATCGGTATCAACCCTGCCGACAAGGAGAAACTCGCTGTTGAGTTCAACCAGTTTGTTGCCGACGTGAAGAACGAGTATCGCAACACCGAGAAGAACGAGGAGTTGGTAATCGAGAGCGTCGACGCTCCTGAGACCATCATCGACAGCGACACCGCACGCCGCGTGATTTACGCCGTGTTTGCCGCACCTCATGGTGTGTCGTCGATGAGCATGGAGATTAAGGGCCTGGTTGAGACTTCGACCAACCTTGCCAGCATCAAGATGCGCGAGGGCAACCAGATTGTGGTTGAGGCCTTCTCGCGTTCGGCTGTGGAAAGCCGCAAGGAAGAACTGGTGAAGCAAATCGAGACCGTCTTTGAACTCGCCGGAGCCGACGAGATTCTCAACGAGGGTGCTTACGAAGGCTGGGAGCCCCGCATGGACAGCAAGTTGCTTGCCCTGGCTGTTGAAAGTTGGGAGAAACTTTATGGCGTCAAGCCTGTTGTCGAGGCCATCCACGCCGGTCTGGAGTGTGGCTTATTCCTGAAAGCCGCTCCGCACATGGAGATGATTTCCTACGGACCCACTCTGCAAGATGTGCACTCGCCGCAAGAGCGCTGCCACATCCCCGCAGTGCAGAAGGGTTGGGACTTCACCGTGGAACTGCTCAAGGAGATTGCAGCAATGTAATCAGTTCCACCCTACTCCTTATTAATATAATGGAGGCCCCCGAAATTGGAGGCCTCCATTTTTGTGGTGATTAAAACCCGAATCGGTCATTAGAACGGAGTTATGTTATTTTTTTCCCTAATTATAGCCACTGAAATCTCGCCATAGCCCGCTATGCCTTCGATTTCACTAACAGCAATACTCTCAAAACAAATTCTGTTCTGACATAATTTCTAATGACCGATTTGGGTTAAAACCCAAATCAGACTAATCCCGGACTCAGGTTTTAAGTGTAGCGAATTAGTCGCTCACGATGATGCGGCACACGCTCACGCGGTTCCAACTGGGCTCGCTGAAGAAGTCGCCAACACCCATACCCTTGGCGTCGATGCGGCTGGCCTTGATGCCATACTTGTTGACAAGCAGATTCTTAACCGAAGCGGCACGCTCGTTGGCCAGGCGCTCATTGAGTTCCTTGCTGCCCTCGGGCGAAGCATAACCACGCACGGTCACAGTAGCATCGCTGTGGCTCTTCAAGAACGAAGCCACGCGCTCAACGTTAGGCAGTTGGTCGGCAGCAACGTTGCTCTTACCAACGGTGTAGTAAACGTTGATGATGAGCGACTCGGTGTTGATGCCGGCAATCTCCTTAACCTTCTCAACCTCGACAGGCTTCTCAACAACCTTCTCGACGACCTTCTCAACAATGCGAGTCTCGGGTTCACGAGAACGCAGTCTGTTGATCTCATCGTTCAGAGCGTCGATATCGTCCTGAGTGTAACGCTTGTCGCACAGGGTCATGTAGTGCTCACCATTGCTGTTGCCAAAGTGGTAGGTCAAACCGGCCTCCATCTCGACCCAAGCATTGTTGGCGTTGAACGACGAGGTAGCCTGAGTGGCGCCCTTGCCCATGTACCAAACCACGGCGGGCTTCAGCGATACAGTCCAAGCCTTGCTCTGACCCAGGTTCAGGTTAACGTTCACACCAGCCTTGGTGTACCACGAGTTTTGATCGGCGAGTTTGTGACCCTCGATTTCGCCAGTCTTGTAAGCATGCCACCAGCCCGAGCCGATAACACCGTCCACATCGAGTGTGCGGGGATAGCCCTTGTAGCCGAAGAGCATGTTTGCAAAATTAATAGTGGCGAATCCACCCACCAGTTGGTGGTCGATCATTGTGGCGCTGTGCATGCCCCAGGTGGGAACTTGCTTGTCCCAACTCGAGGTGTTGATGGTCCACTCACCTTCCACTCCCAGTCCCAGAACGGGAGTCACTTGCTTGCGCAGTTCAGCGCCGAAAATGCCACGCGAACTGGGCCAGAATGCATAATGCTGGAAGGGTGACACAGCACCGCCCTTGAGAGTAATCGACCAGTTGTCGGTAGTCTTGCTACCGGTCAACGTCACTTGAGCGTTAACAGCAGCAACGCTCAGCAACATAACTAATGTAAAGATAATCTTCTTCATTGTTTGATAATTAAAACATTATTTAATCCAAAAACTATTGCAAAATTACAAAATAATTCTCTGTTGGCAAAAAATAGCCCTTAAACCTATCACTTTCAGTGAGCCGTGAGGTCGTTCCGCGCCATGCGCGTGATGTATTGCTGTAGGATGGCTTGCATCTGCCGCTCCATAAATGGCACTTGCGGGTAACGCGACTTTTGGCCGACGAGGTTGTTTTTCAGCGAGAAATCGTTCTTATAGTCAAAGATGCCGTAAAGTTTGTAGCCGTGATACTCAATCATCAGGTCGTCAAGATAATACATCGTGGTGGCATTGCGGTCGTTGAACACATAGTTGACATACGACGGGCTCTCGTCGAAGATGTTTTTTCCAAACGAGAAGATTGGTTTCTGATAATTGAGCAACGCCATCAGTGAGGGAGTGATATCGATTTGCTGCATCAATCGCGTGGAGTCGCACTTTGCGGGCAACTGGCCGCCAGGAGTGTAGAAGAAAATCGGTATCAGGAAGCGGCCCATCTCATTGTTATAATCGTCGCGATGGACCACGCCGCAATGGTCGGCGGTGAAAACGAAAATGGTGTTTTTCACCCACGGCTCGTCCTTAATCTTATCGAAATACTGCTTAATCGAGTAGTCGGAGTAACTGATTGAGCGATGCATCGGTATGTCGCCGCGTGTGAAGTGATTCTTATGCTCGTCGGGGATGGGGAACGGCTCGTGGCTCGACGCGGTGAACACGGTGAGGAAGAACGGCTTACCCTGCTTGGCAATTTCGCAACTCTTGTCGGCAAAATACTTCAGGTAAGGCTCGTCATAGATCGCCCAAGTGCCGTCGAAATCTTCCTTGCGAGGATACTCGTCCATGCCATAGTAGTGCTCAAAGCCGATGACGTTGGTAAAACTTTGGAAACCAAGCGTGGTATTAGGCGCACCATGGAAAAACGCTGTGGTGTAACCCTCATCGCGCAACATCTGCGGCAAGCCCTGCAGTGTGTTGTTGGAGTAAGCGTAGTAACAGTATGGATCGATGTATCGCGGAATTCCAGCAAACGATGCCGGCATGCAGTCGACCGACCGCGTACCGTTGGCAAAACTGTAACGGAAACTGTAACTTTGACTCAGCAGCGAATCGAGAAATGGAGTGTAACCCTGGTATTTGCCACCATCGCGGTCACGATTGTAAAAACCGGTATACTCCATCGAGAAACTCTCGAGGAGAAACACCACCACATTGTATTTCTTCATCTCACCGCCATCAACCTGAGTGTTGCGAATGGGGTTGAATATTGCGTCAAGTTGATTGTCGTCGAAGAAATGCGGGTTCTTGTAACTGCCCTTGTGCATGGTGGTGAGCAGTGTGAACGGCGTGTTGAGCACGATAGCCGTCTGGTTGGGCTTTTGGCAGTAAAGTTCGGCCGAGTCCTGACGCAGCGGATGCATCTTCCACGTCAGTCCGCCACGCAGTCCTCCAAGTGTCAATATTGCAGCCACCAAAAATGCAATTCCGTGCCACATGTAATACTTCTTGCTTGGCGGGAAATCGTCGGCAGCACGGTCTTTCTTTATGGGGTTGTAATAAAGGAAGATCGCAGCGGCAATCATCAACACGCCAAATAGCCACGCCATCCAGTGGCCAGTCATGCTGTCGAGGAACACCTTGCCCAGGTTGCCTTCGCCGCCAAACTCTGAGAAGATGGTGAACGTGGTGCGTCGGCCGCCAAATTCGTAATAGACCACATCGGCAACATTCACCGCGATGCCTATTGCGTTGATTACGAGGAACAAAATTTTCACCACACGTTGGTATTTTACCGTGTGGCGTGCCTTGATGGGTAAAAACTGCAATAGCGCGCACAGCGCATTCAGGTAGCACAGCGCACTCAGGTCGAAGCGCAAGCCACCGAGCGACATGGTCATCAGTTCGCCGAATGTCACATCCTGAAAAGAACTGCGGTTGACGTAATAGAAGAACCATCGGCAAAGCATGTAGATGGCCATCATTATCAAGAAGTTGACAACCATGACAAATCCTGGTTGCTGCTTTATGCGCTTAAATATATTTCTTATTTCGTCCATGTGTAACTGCAAATTTTGAAGTGCAAAATTACTACAATTTTCCAAAATAGCATTATGAGAACTGCCATAAAAAGCGAGAACCTATCGCCTATTGCAGCGTTTCGGGTTTTAGGCACGGCGTTTCTAATGGCCTTTTTATCCTCAATAATGTCCATCTTTTGTATTTTTAGCATTATTGTGTTGGTCAACTCGATGAAAATTACGAAATTTGCAAAGAATTTAAAAATTGAAAATCAGACAATGGAAATAACCGCTCAACAACTTGCCACTATGGTACATGGCACCGTAGAGGGCGACGCATCGGTGGTAATCAACAACTACGGCAAAATCGAAGAGGCCGGCCCAGGTTGCCTCACCTTCCTTGCAAATCCGAAATACACACATTTCATCTACGACACTAAGGCCACGGCAGTGCTCGTGAGCAAGGACTTTGTGCCCGAGCATCCCGTGAGTGCTACGCTTATCCGTGTCGACGACCCATATAAGACGCTGGCCGACCTGCTCAACATTGCCGCAAGTCAAACCGCGGTGGTGCGTCGCGGCATCGAGCAGCCCTGCTTTATAGCACAGGGAGTCGAGGTGCCCGACGATGCTTACATCGGCGCCATGGCTTACGTGGCACAGGGTGTAAAATTGGGCAAGAACGTGAAGATATATCCGCAGGTCTACATCGGCGACAATGTCGTGATCGGCGATGATGTGATTCTGTATCCCGGCGTTAAGATATATCACGGCTGCAAGATTGGCAACCGCTGCACTGTTCATGCCGGCACAGTGATTGGCAGCGACGGCTTCGGCTTTGCACCGAAGGCCGACGGCACCTACGAGAAGATTGCCCAAATGGGCATCGTCATCCTTGAGGATGATGTGGAGATTGGCGCCAACACCACCATCGACCGCGCCACGATGGGCGCTACGGTGATTCACCGCGGCGTGAAACTCGACAACCTCATTCAGGTGGCACACAACGTGGAGATTGGCGATAACACCGTCATGGCAGCACAAGTGGGCATTGCCGGCTCGACCAAGATTGGCAAGCACAACATGGTTGGCGGCCAAGTGGGCTTCGCTGGCCACATCACTGTGGGCGACAACTGTGGCTTCGGAGCGCAGTCGGGCGTGCCATCGGACATCGACGACAACAAGCGCGTGCTGGGCTCTCCGGCAATCAACGCATTCGACTTCGCGCGACAGGTTAGCCTGCTCAAGCGTCTGCCAGATATGTACAACGACATTAAGAGTATCAAAAAAGAAATCAACAAACAGCAATAATAAGCACCGGCACAGTTTTCTGCGTGCAATTTCATTATCATGAAACAAAGAACAATAGCCAAGGAATTTTCAATATCGGGCAAGGGCCTGCACACCGGCCTTCATATCGACGCTACATTCAAGCCCGCCGAGGTCAACACTGGTTACGTCTTCAAGCGCATCGACCTGGAAGGCGAGCCTATCATTGAGGCCATCGCCGAGAACGTAGTTGAAACCAAGCGTGGCACCGTGATTGCCAGCCGCACCAATAAAGACATTCGCGTGAGCACCATCGAGCACGCGCTGGCCGCACTGTACGCCGCCGGTATCGACAACTGCCTCATCGAGGTCAATGCCCCCGAACTGCCAATTCTCGACGGCAGCGCAATCGTTTGGGCTGAGAAAATCGAAGAAGTGGGATTTGTCGAGCAGGAGGCCGACAAAGAGTTCTACGTTGTAAAGCAGCGCATCAAGGTGGTCGACCCCGAGACCGGGTCGAGCCTGATTGTGCTTCCCGACGACGACTTCTCAATCGACGTGATGATTGAGTTTAACTCACCGGTGCTCACCAACCAGTTTGCCTCGCTCGACAACTTGAGCAAGTTCAAGGACGAGATTGCCGCTTCCCGCACCTTCGTGTTTGTGCGCGAGGTGATGCCACTGCTGCAACTCAACCTTATCAAGGGCGGCGACCTGGATAACGCCATCGTCATCTACGACACGCCCATGGAGCAGGCCGACCTCGACAAACTCGCCGACCTGATGCAGGTGCAGCACAAAGACGCCAGCGAGTTGGGTTATATCAACAACAAGCCACTCGCTCACAACAACGAGCCGGCACGCCACAAACTGCTCGACGTGCTGGGCGACCTGGCGCTCATCGGACGCCCCCTGCGCGGACGCATTATCGCCACACGCCCCGGCCACACGCTCAACACACAACTTTCGAAGAAAATACGCCAAGCACTGCGCAAGCAGAATGTTCAGGCGCCCATCTACGACCCCAACGTGGCCCCCATCTACGACGTGAACGAGATTCGCAAGAAACTGCCCCACCGCTACCCCATGCTGCTCGTCGACAAGGTCATCGACATGACCCCCGACTACATCGTGGGTGTGAAGAACGTGAGCGGCAACGAGCCCTTCTTCCAGGGCCACTTCCCCGAGGAGCCCGTCATGCCCGGCGTGCTGCAAGTCGAGGCAATGGCTCAGGTGGGCGGACTGCTCGTGCTCAGCACCGTCGATGAACCAGAGCGCTACTCGACCTATTTCATGAAGATCGACAACGTGAAATTCCGCCAAAAAGTGGTGCCCGGCGACACGCTGGTGTTCCACATCTCCTACATGTCGCCCATTCGCCGCGGCTGTGCCGTGATGAAGGGCTATGCCTTCGTGGGCGAGAAAATCGTCTCCGAGGCTGAGTTTATGGCTCAAATCATTAAGAACAAATAATCCATAATCACACAATATGAATTATCAAGAACTTCAACCGCTGGCTTGCATCCACCCCGGAGCACAGATTGGCAACGACGTGAAAATCGGGCCCTTTGTCACTATCGACGACAATGTGGTGATTGGCGACGGCTGCATCATCGACAGCAACGCCGTGATTCGCTCCGGTGCGCGCATTGGACGCAACTGTCACATCCACGCAGGTGCTGTAGTGAGCGATATCCCGCAGGATCTCAAGTTCAAGGGCGAGGAAACGGTGACCATCATCGGTGACAACACGTCGATTCGCGAGTTTGTTACCATTCACCGCGGAACTGCATCGCGTGGCAAGACCGTCATTGGCAACAACTGCTTGATCATGGCCTACTGCCACGTGGCACACGACTGCGTGCTGGCTAACAACATCATCATGTCGAACACCGTGCAACTCGCCGGCGAGGTTGAGGTGGGCGATTATGCGGTGGTTGGCGGCGGTGTACTGGCACACCAATTCTCGAAGATTGGCGCGCACGCCATGATACAAGGTGGGTCGCTTGTGACTAAGGACATCCCGCCCTACGCCATGGCCGGCCGCACCCCCATCAGTTACGAGGGCGTGAACTCGATAGGCTTGCATCGCCGCGGCTTCAGCGACGAGCAAATCAACAGCATCCAGGCCATTTATCGCGCGCTCTATCTCTCGGGGCTCAACATCACCGATGCCGTTGCAAAAATCGAGGCCGAGTTCCCCGCCAGCGACGTGCGCGAGGAAATCGTCTCGTTCATCCGCTCGAGCAAGCGAGGAGTCATCCGCATGAACTTGCATTAATTGCAACCTCAATCACTAACTCACAAAAATCATACAGTTCCTATAGGAATCATATGATTTTTTTCATCATAAGGATATGAGACATAATCCATTATTCAATATTACTGTCATCGCCGCCTTGGCTGCCGCCACAATGATGCTTTGCTGCTGCGGCGACAGCAAGAAAGATGAGCCTGACGGTCCCGACGTGCCTGGCACCACCGACGAGCAGTATCAGCCACTCACTGGGCTTGACCCCAATGTGCCTCTGTTCAATGGTTATGACCGAATCGTTGGCTACACACTGTGGCCGGCCGAGAATAAAGCCGATGCCAGCCTAACAGGCGAAGGGTTTAGTTATGACTATTGGTACGAACATAAGGGAGAAGCAAAATCATTAGAGGGGCTTCTGGACATGTGTGAAGTGCCACAAGAGACGCTCGACGACATGTCGACACACAACCTTGTGCTTACGTGTTTCATGCATCCCTACAATTCCATTTATAACGCCTACGACAATCAGTATATCGGAATCATGTCGGCAATGAAAGCGAATTGTTGGCAAGAATTGATGGTGCGTGAAACCGGGGGTGACAACCTGCTCGACCTGTATTGCGAACTCACCTATCCGCTCACCCACGATGGTACATTCCATACCTATTTGAGTTATCTCAATTATCAGAAAGAGGCCGCCGACAATTATTTCAGTTTATCAGCACTCAGCCTTGTGGCGATGACCGCTGTCGACAGCAAAGTATATAGCCCCGAACAACTCACACGCTTAGCCGGAGAGATTTTCAACAAAATTGAGAATATAAATAAAGCCGGCGAACTTTTAAGTTACGTAGGCGCAATGCGCTATCCATTCCTTCTCGGCGCCGCCATTGCTTATCGCTTTGACCACTCGCTCTCACCGCTGGAACTGAGTTATCTTTATGACTTGACAGGATTTCAGGGCATACCAGGACACGACCCAGCAACCGACCGATACTTCACGGCTGAAAATGTGACAACTGCACTCAATATCGTCACTCGCAGCCTCGAACGTATTGAGCAAGGCAGCCTGCTCACCAACACACAACACTAAGCATTTACAAAAGCGACCATAAACAACAAAAAGCCACGCTGTTGCGTGGCTTTTTTGTTACTGTGTGACGACCTTAGTCGAGTTTGTGGATGATGAGTCCCGAGCGCAACTTGGGCTCAAACCAAGTGGCCTTGGGAGGCATAATCTTGCCACTGTCGGCGATGTCGATGATTTGCTGCATGGTCACAGGATACAGTGCCAGAGCCATCTTCATCTCGCCAGAGTCGACACGCCGCTTGAGTTCGCCCAGGCCACGGATACCGCCCACGAAGTCGATACGCTTGTCGGTACGCAGGTCGGTGATGCCCAAGATGTCACGCAGGATATAGTCGCTCGAGATGGTAACGTCGAGCACGCCGATGGGATCATTGTCGTTGTAGGTGCCCGGCTTAGCAGTGAGCGAGTACCACTTGCCACCCAGATACAGCGAGAAGTTGTGCAACTTGGCGGGATGATAAATCTCGGTGCCCTTATCCTCAACATCAAATTTCTCGGCAATGCGTGCCAAGAACTGCTCTTCGGTGAGGCCGTTCAAGTCAACAACCACGCGGTTGTAGTCCATGACTTTGAGGTGCGACTGCGGGAAGCACACTGCCAGCAGATAGTTGTATTCCTCCTTGCCAGTGTGGTTGGGGTCGGCCTTAGCCTTCTCCTCACCCACGTGAGCCGCAGCAGCGGTGCGATGGTGACCATCGGCGATGTAGAGATTAGGAATTTTCTCAAATTCAGCAGTGATCTGGGCAATAGTTGCCTCATCGTCAATCACCCACAGAGTGTGGCCGATACCGTCCTCGCTGACAAAGTCATATTCGGGTGCCTTCTTGCTGGTGGCATCGATAATTGCCTCCAGAGCAGGGTTGTGCGGGAAAGCAAGGAACACCGGCTCGATGTTTGCGTTGTTGATTTCGATGTGGTGCATGCGGTCAACCTCTTTCTCGCGGCGGGTGAGTTCATGCTTCTTGATGCGGCCATTCAGATAGTCGTCGACGCTGGCGCCAACCACAAAGCCGTACTGCGTGCGGCCGTCCATCGTCTGCGCATAGATATAGTAGCAGTCCTTCTTGTCCTGCACCAGCCAGCCGTTGTCCTGGAACTTCTTGAAGTTTAAAACAGCACGGTCATACACCTTGGGGTCGTTCTCCGCGGTGCCCGGTTCGAAGTCGATTTCCGGCTTGATGATGTGATAGAGCGACTTCTCGTTGTCGCCAGCCTCGATGCGAGCCTCATCGCTTGAGAGAACGTCATAAGGTTTCGATGCTACTTCCTTAACTAACTCACGGGGTGGTCTCAGACCACGAAATGGTTTTACATTAGCCATAATTAGATTGGTGTTAGAATGTTAATTAATTTATTTATTGTTTCTGATAATTGTCTGTGCACGGTCAGGACCAACCGATACGATAGTGATGGGCACGCCGAGTTTCTGCTCAAGGTAGCGCACATAGTCGCTGAACTGCTGCGGCAACTCGCTCTCGCTGGTCATGCCACTCATGGGTGTGCGCCAGCCGGGCAACTCGTCGTAAACGGGAGTCACATTGTCGTCGAGGCGGTAAGGCATGTCGCGAGTCACTGTGCCGTTAACGTTGTAGGCATCGCACGCCTTTATGGTGTCGAAACCGTCGAGCACGTCGCTCTTCATCATAATCAACTGGGTGACACCGCTCAGCATGATTGCATAACGGAGGGCCACCAAGTCGATCCATCCACAACGGCGTTCCCGCCCGGTCACTGCACCATACTCGTGGCCTATGCGCCGCATCTCTGCCCCCACTTCATCATGAAGTTCGGTGGGGAATGGTCCGGCTCCCACGCGTGTGCAGTAGGCCTTGAAGATGCCGAACACCTCGCCAATCTTGCGCGGTGCCACACCCAGGCCGGTGCATGCTCCGGCGCACACAGTGCTCGACGACGTCACGAAGGGATACGACCCGAAGTCCACGTCGAGCATACTGCCCTGCGCGCCTTCGCAAAGCACGCTCTTTCCGGCAGCAAGCGCCTTGTTGATATAAATCTCGCTGTCGATAAGGTCGAATTGCTTGATATAGTCCACCGCCCGGAGCCAGTCAGCCTCGAGGACATCGAGTTGGTCGTGCGATGCGCCCAATGCGTCAAGCAGAGCAATGTGGCGCTTTTTCAAGGTGTTGTAGCGAGCAGTGAAATCATCGCCTATATCACCAACCCTGAGGCCGTTACGCCCCACCTTATCGGTATACGTTGGGCCGATGCCCTTGCCGGTGGTGCCGATGCGGCTGTCGCCCTTCAGGCTTTCCCAGGCGGCATCGAGAAGGCGGTGGCTGGGCAAAATCAGGTGGGCCTTGCGAGATATTTTCAGGATACTCTTCAGTCCTACCCCACTGCGTTCCAGGTCTTGAGCCTCTTGCATGAAGAGAACCGGGTCGAGCACCACGCCATTGCCGATGATGTTCACCTGGCCGCTCTGGAAGATGCCCGACGGTATCGACCGCAGAACATAGTGTTTGCCTTCAAACTCCAGTGTGTGCCCGGCATTCGGTCCACCCTGAAAACGAGCCACAATGTTATAGCGCGGCGTGAGCACGTCCACTACTTTGCCTTTGCCCTCGTCGCCCCATTGAAGCCCGAGTAATACGTCAACTTTCATTTAAAATTACGGGTAAAATTGATTGTTATTTGTTGTCACGCTTAAGGCGCTTCATTCGCTTGAGTTTGCGTGCGCAGGTGCTGCAAGTGCCGGTAACGTACAGGTCGAACCCCGTAGCGTTGAACGCGGTGAACTTGCGGGTGTTGATAAACGCGATAAAGTTTGGATCGCGCGTCTCCTTGACCTTTCCGCACTCATCGCACATGAGCCTGATGCGAATGTTTGAAACGACCTTTTCGTAACTCGCATGGTTGCCGTCGAGTTTCAGGCGGCGCACGATGCCGGCGTCAATCAACAGTTCGATGGTGTTGTAGAGCGTGGCGCGGCTCACATAGTAGGAGTCGGCCTCGAGCATCGCACGTAGCGACTCGATGTTGAACGGGCGCGACGTGGAAAGCACACGCTGCAACACAGCGGCACGCTCGGGAGTGTGCCGCATGCGGTGCTGCGTAAGATATTCGTCGAATCGTTTTGCCAGCGCGCTATTGCCCGTGACTTCGGCCATGCGAAAATTTTATTTAAAACATTTTCTCTGGATACACTCCCGTGGCATGCAGTTCGGCAAACTTGTCGACCACGCCCTGGCGGTCGGCCGAATAAGTCACCCCAAACCACTTCGACTCGGTGGTGAGAACCTTGACTGTTGCCGTGCCGTCGTTCACCAGTTTGTTGACCAGCGTGGGAATGAAGAATTCGGCTTTTGGCTTATCGATGTTCTCGCGCAAGAACTCTACAAAGAAGTCCTCGCTGTGCTTGAAATAATCGGGCGTGAAACCCCAGAAGTTCATCGACACCGGCGTGTCGAACCCGAGGATGCACTCCTGGCCGTTCTCGTCGGTAAAGGCAATCTCATGCTTGTCGTTGTAGCCGATGCTGGTGCGCTCCACGACACCGGTCAGGTTGCCGTCGCGCGTCTCGCACACGCCACGCGACACGGTGCCGCTCTCGCTCATGGTGTTACCCACCTTGAAACCCACCATGCTATACTTTCCGCAAGAACCGGGCTCGAGGTTCGACAGTTCACGGGCCATCACCTCAAAACTGTTGCGACCATAGTAGTCGTCGCTGTTGATGATGGCAAAAGGCTCGTTGATAACGTCCTTGCCCATAAGCAGCGCATGGTTGGTGCCCCATGGCTTCACACGCTCGGCAGGGCAGGTAAAGCCCTCGGGCAGGTCGTTAACCGACTGGAAGACAACCTCCACCGGAATGTGTCCCTCGTATTTCGAGAGGATTTTCTCACGGAAATCGGCTTCAAAGTCCTTACGAATAACGAAGACCACCTTGCCAAATCCGCTCTTGATAGCATCATAAATCGAATAATCCATAATCGTCTCGCCGTGCGGGCCCAGCCCGTCGAGTTGCTTGAGGCCGCCATAACGGCTACCCATGCCGGCTGCCAAGACAAATAATGTTGGTTTCATGCTTTAAAATGTATTGTGTGTAATGTTAAAGTTAATCGGTTGTTTTGAAAATAAAGAAGATGTTGCGCACATAGTCCTCGTCGGGCAGCAACAACTGCGACGGGAATTCAGGCTTATTGGGTGCGTCGGGCAATCCCTGGCACTCAATGGCCACGCCGTCGTAGTCGGCATAAGCCTTTCCGCTCTTGCTCGTGGGGCAACCGCTGAGCCAGTTTCCGGTGTAAACTTGTGCACCGGGCTGGTCGGTGACCACCTCGAGCACGCGGCCGCTGCCACGGTCGGTGAGCGTGGCGGCTTTGTGCAGTTGCTGGTCATCGGCATCGTCAATCAACCAGCAGTTGTCGTAGCCCTTGCCGTAGTTCAACGCCGGGAAATCAGCCTTGATATCACGGCCCAGCGCTTTTGGCTGTGTGAAATCCATGGGCGTGCCCTCCACGGGGGCCATCTCGCCTGTAGGAATCAGCGTGTCGTCGGTGGGCAAGTAGCGGCTGCAATTCAACTGCAACTCGTGGTTGAGAACCGTGCCACTGCCCTCACCGGCGAGGTTGAAGTAGGTGTGGTTGGTAAGATTGACAACGGTAGGCGCGTCGGTGGTGGCGCTGAGTTCAATTTTCAGCACGCAGTCCTCGGTCCACGTGTAGGCCACGCGAGCCACAAGGCGGCCGGGATAGTGCTCGTCGCCGTCGGGGCTCACCAGGGTGAACACCACGCGGTCGTCACTGTCGGCCTCGCTTTCCCATATCTTGTTCTGGAAGCCTTCGGGCCCTCCGTGCAATGCGTTGGGGCCGTTGTTGATAGCGAGTTGATAGACTTTACCGTCCACTTCAAGATGTCCGCGCGCAATGCGGTTGGCATAGCGGCCAGGCACCTTGCCCGCGCACGGGCCATCGTAGAACCACGACTCCACATCGTCGTAGCCCAGCACCACGTCGGCCATTTGGCCAGCGCGGTCAGGAACTATGATTGATGTGATGCCGGCACCCAAGGTGCTGAGCGTGACGCTGGCACCCATGTTGTTGACCAGCGTGTAGAGTGTCACCACTCCATGCTTGGTATTGATGGTTTCAATAGTGTTTTTCATGTGTCAGTCTTCGCACTTGTGAGCACCGTCGCTGATAACCACAGGATACACTACTGGCTCGTGGCCGTAGCGCTCGTTGAACTTAGCCTTCGCCGTAGCGATGAAGTTGTCGTAAAGTTCGTCCTTCACCAGGTTGATGGTGCAGCCGCCGAAACCACCGCCCATGATGCGCGATCCGGTCACGCCGCACTCGCGTGCGATGTCGTTAAGATAATCGAGTTCGACACAACTCACCTCGTAGTCCTTCGACAAACCATTGTGAGTCTCGTACATGCAACGGCCCACGGTCTCGAAGTCGTCGCGCTGCAGGGCGTCGCACACATCGAGCACGCGCTGCTTCTCGCCGATGACGTAGCGGGCGCGCATAAAGTCCTCCTCGCTGATGCGGTCCTTGGCGGCCTCGAGCATTGCCATGTCGGCATCACGCAGACTCTTCACGCCCAGTGTGGCGGCCACGCGCTCGCACGACTGGCGGCGCTTGTTGTAAGGCGAATCAACCAACTCATGCTTAACCTTCGAGTCGAGAAGCACCAGTTTGTAGCCATCGGCCTTGAAGGGGAAATACTCATATTCAAGCGAGCGGCAGTCGAGGCGCATCAGGCAGTCCTTCTTGCCAAACACACTGGCAAACTGGTCCATGATACCGCAATTCACGCCACAGTAGTTATGCTCGGTCGACTGGCCGATAAGCGCCAACTCAAATTTCTCAATCTTGTTGTCGTTGAACATGTCGTTCATTGCGAAGGCAAAGCACGACTCCAGAGCAGCGCTCGACGACAGACCGGCACCCAGAGGCACATTACCGGCAAACACCACATCGAAGCCACGCACCACAAAACCGCGCTTGATTACCTCGCGGCACACGCCGAAGATGTAGCGTGCCCACTGCTCGGCGGGAGCGTCGGCCTCGTTGAGGCCAAACTCGCAATAAGCATCCATGTCGGCACTGTATACGCGCACGCGGTCGGTACCGTTAACATTGATGCAAGCCATGATGTACTTATCGATAGCACCAGGGAACACAAAACCGTCGTTATAGTCGGTGTGCTCGCCAATCAAGTTGATACGTCCTGCCGAAGCATAGAATTGGCCCTTGGTGCCAAAACGCTCGTTGAATAATTTGCTGATTCTTTCTTTCATTTTGAATAAAGTAACTATGGAGGAGTCGATATGTTGCTCTGTCGCGCTGTGTCGTGAAACGTCAAGTCAACATATCGAGTCCTCCTATTATTGTTTATATCATTTTTAAAACCATTAATTTCCCATTTCGCTCAAAAAGCGGATGCGCGTAAGGCGTATCTCGTTTTCGGTATAATCATCGCCCAACTCTTCGACGGCCGCAGCGAGGTCGTCGGTGTCGCTGCTGCGGAAGTAGTCGTAGATGTCGTCTTGCATGTCTTGATCCATCGTCTGGTCAAGATAGTAGCCGATGTCGATTTTGTAGCCACTGTACACAATGGCCTCAAGTTCGTCGAGCAGTTCCTCAAAGTTCATGTTTTTGCTCTGTGCCAATGCGTCGAGCGACACTTTTCGGTCGATTCCCTGGATGAGGTAGATTTTGGGGTTGCTCTTCTTAGCGATAGAGCGCATCCTGAAGTCCTCGGGCCGCTCAATCTCGTTCTCCTCGACGTGGAACCTAATCAAGTCGACAAAGTCCTTGCCGTAGCGCTTTGCCTTGCCCTCGCCCACGCCGGGGATGAGCCGGAGTTCGTCGAGCGTGATGGGGTAAGTGGTTGCCATTGCCTCGAGCGAGGGGTCTTGGAAGATGACATACGGAGGCAACTTGTGCGCTTGCGCAATCTCCTTGCGCAAATCCTTGAGGATGCTCAGCAACTCGGGATCGATAGCGCCGCCGCCACTGGGTGCGTCGCTGGTGTCGCTGTCTGAGAAGTCACGGTCCTCCACAATCTTAAACGAGTGCGGGTGCTTGAGGAATTCACGTCCTTTGTCGGTAATTTTCAGCACGCCATAGTTTTCGATGTCCTTGTGGATATATCCATCGATAACACCTTGCTGAACCACCGAGTGCAGGAATTTATACTCGTCCTTGCTCGTCGAGCCGAACACCTCGAGTTCGTCGTGACGATAGTCGGTGATTAATGGTGTGGCGTTACCCTTGATCACGTTCACCACGTAGTCAATCTTGAAACGCTCTTTCAGCGCCACGATGGCTTCGAGGGCGGCACACAATTGGTCGCTGGCCTCGATGCGTTTGGGCGGATGCAGGCAGTTGTCGCAGTTGCCACACTCGTCCTTGTCGTAATTCTCGCCAAAATAATGCAGCAACGACTTGCGACGGCACACCGACGACTCGGCATAGTTGGCCGTTTCCACCAGCAGTTGCTTGCCTATCTCCTGCTCGGCATTGGGCTTGCCTTGCATGAATTTCTCAAGTTTCAGCAAGTCTTTCTTGGCATAGAAGGTGATGCATTTTCCCTCGCCGCCGTCGCGACCGGCGCGACCGGTCTCCTGATAATACCCCTCGAGGCTCTTGGGGATGTCGTAATGAATGACAAATCGCACATCGGGCTTGTCGATGCCCATGCCGAACGCTATGGTTGCCACTATCACGTCCACATCCTCGAGCAAGAACGCATCCTGGTTGGCCGACCGCGTGTTGCTGTCCATGCCGGCATGATAAGCCAGCGCCTTAATTCCGTTCACACGCAGCAGTTCGGCAAGTTCTTCAACCTTTTTGCGGCTCAGGCAATAGATAATGCCCGACTTGCCCTCGTTCTCCTTGATAAACTTGATTATGTCGCGGTCCACGTCCTTGGTCTTGGGGCGCACCTCATAATAGAGGTTGGGCCTGTTGAACGACGACTTGAACACGCGGGCGTCGGTCATGGCGAGGTTCTTCTGGATGTCGTGCTGTACCTTGGGGGTCGCCGTGGCGGTAAGGGCGATGATAGGGCGCGGCCCAATCTTGTTGATGATGGGGCGAATGCGCCGGTATTCCGGACGGAAGTCATGGCCCCACTCCGAGATACAATGCGCCTCGTCGACCGCGTAGAACGAGATTTTCACACCCTGCAGGAATTCCACGTTCTCGTCCTTGGTCAGCGACTCAGGCGCAACATACAGCAGTTTGGTTTTGCCCGAGAGAATGTCCTCCTTCACTTGGTCAATGGCCTGCTTGTTGAGCGAAGAGTTCAAGAAATGCGCTATGCCGTCTTCCTCGCTGTAGTTGCGCATGGCGTCCACCTGGTTTTTCATCAGTGCGATGAGTGGCGAGATGACAATCGCCGTGCCCTCCATCATCAGCGAGGGCAACTGGTAGCATAACGACTTGCCACCTCCGGTGGGCATCAGAACGAATGTGTCATTCTCATTGAGGAGGTTCTCAATGATTTCTTTCTGATTGCCCTTGAAGGTGTCAAAGCCAAAGTATCGCTTTAACTCGCCCGTAAGTGTGATATCCTTTATCATGAGGTGTGGTATTGAGAGGTGTGTGTGTTCTTAATGTCAAGGCTTGCAAGCAGCCTTTTTACGTGTTGTGGGTGACTTGCTAACCCACCATACAAATTTAATGCAAAACTTTGACTTGGCAAAAAAAAGCCTGCCTTTTTAGCAAAAATTTCATTTTTTACCACTTTTCTCGCACTTAGTCGCTGCTGTGCATCAGTTCGAAGCCCGACTTCTCGAGTTGTTTCTTGGCATAATCGAGCGTGAGCGTGTACTCCTTGCGTTTGGTCGACGGCAAGTCGTACATCACGTCCATCATGATGGTCTCGAAGATGCCGCGCAAGCCACGAGCGCCAAGTTTGAACTCTATGGCCTTGTCGACGACAAAGTCGAGAACATCATCACCGATCTTCAATTTCACGCCATCCATCTCCAGCAATTTGATGTATTGCTTCACGATAGCGTTCTTGGGCTCGGTGAGGATGCGCCGCAACGCGTCGCGATCGAGCGGCTCGAGGTTGGTAAGCACTGGCAAGCGCCCGATGATTTCGGGTATCAACCCGTAGGACCTCAAGTCTTGCGGAGCCACGTAGCGCAGAATCTTCTCGCGCTCGAGGCGTGTCATCTGGTTTGACGAGCCATAACCCACAACGTGGGTGTTGAGTCGCAGGGCGATTTGCCGCTCGATACCCTCGAATGCGCCGCCGCAAATGAAGAGGATGTTCTTTGTGTCGACGGCAATCATCTTCTGCTCGGGGTGCTTGCGCCCGCCTTGTGGCGGCACGTTGACCACCGACCCTTCGAGGAGTTTCAGCAAGCCCTGCTGGACACCCTCGCCGCTTACGTCGCGCGTAATGGAGGGGTTGTCGCCCTTACGCGCGATTTTGTCAATCTCATCAATAAACACGATGCCTCGCTGAGCCTCCTCGACGTTGTAGTCGCAGGCGGCAAGCAGGCGTGTGAGCAGGCTCTCGATGTCCTCGCCCACGTAGCCGGCCTCGGTGAGCACCGTGGCGTCGACGATGGCAAATGGCACTTTGAGCATCCGCGCTATAGTCTTGGCCAGCAATGTCTTGCCAGTACCTGTTGGGCCCACGATGATAATGTTTGACTTCTCGATGTCGACATCGTCTTCGCCTTGCGCCAGACGCTTGTAGTGGTTGTAGACGGCCACCGACAGATATTTCTTGGCAGCCTCCTGCCCAATCACATATTCGTCGAGAAATGCCTTGATTTCGGCTGGTTTCGGAAGTGTTTCCAGTTCGATGTCAGGCACCGTATTCTTTTTCAGTTCATTAAGATACTGGTGAGTGATTTCCACGGCACGGTCGGCGCAATCGTTGCAGATGCACGCATTGAGGCCGGGCAGCAGCAACTTCACTTCTTTCTCGCTGCGCCCGCAGAAGTCGCAATGAAGTTCTGTGGTACGTTTTTTAGCCATGTGTGCGACGCGTTTACTTCTTAGTGCGTTCGAGAACCTTGTCAATCATGCCATATTCCAGGGCCTCGGCTGATGTCATCCAGTAGTCGCGGTCGCTGTCGGCGTACACCTTGTCATAAGGTTGGCCCGAGTGGTCACTGATGATGGTGTACAGTTCTTTCTTGAGTTTGAGAATCTCGCGCGAGGTAATCTCGATGTCGGATGCCTGGCCTTGGATGCCGCCCATAGGCTGGTGTATCATCACGCGTGAGTGCTTGAGGGCAAAGCGTTTGTCCTTCTCGCCAGCCACCAGCAGCACAGCGGCCATCGAAGCGGCCATACCGGTGCAGATGGTCGACACGTCGCTCTGGATATACTGCATCGTGTCATAGATGCCCAGGCCGGCATACACGCTGCCGCCAGGCGAATTGATGTAGAGCGAGATGTCCTTGCCCATGTCGGCCGAGTCGAGATACAGCAACTGGGCCTGAATCACGTTGGCCGTGTAGTCGTCGACCTGAGTGCCCAGGAAAATGATGCGGTCCATCATCAAGCGAGAGAACACGTCCATCTGTGTGACGTTGAGTTTGCGCTCCTCCATGATGGTGGGCGAGATATAGTTGTCCACTATGTCGTTACTGTACTGGTCCAGGGCAAGTCCGTTCATGCCCAGGTGGTGCACTGCAAATTTTCTGAAATCGTTGTTCATGATGTATGATGTAAATGGATTATTGTTTCTTTACAAAGGTACAACAAAATATTCAATAATGCGCAATGATTATCACTTTTTTTTGAAAAAAAACGGCCGCCAGAATTTGGCGACCGCACATAAAACTATGTTACAAATTATGAAAACGGTTATTCGGCTGTTTTTTCAGCGCTGAACAGCGCGTTAAACTCGTCGACGCTCACATTTTTCTCCTCGAGGGTGACAGCATCCTTGAGCATTGCGTAGAACTTGTCGTCGAAAGCGCGTTCAACGATTTGCTCGCGAGTCTTTGCCTCGTCGAGCATCTTGTTGGCATAGTTGTCGATCACGTCGTCGGGCAGGTTGGTCATGCCGTACTGTGCAAACTGCTGTGCGGCAAAGAAGCGAGCCAGGCGCATGGTGTCCTCTTTCTCAATCTTCACATCGAGTTGCGAAGCAAGTTTGTCTTTGATGAGTTGCCACTGCAGTTGCGACTTGGCGTTGGGGAAGTCGGCCTCTACCTGCTCGTCGGTAATATTCTCATTGTTGGTCTTGAGGAAGCGCTTGAGGAATGCCTCGGGCAACTCCAACTCGCCAACCTTCTCCTTGAGGATGCGCTCGGCGTCGATGGTGAAGCGGTAGTTGCTGTCGTTAACCAGTTGCTTGGCGAGGATGTCCTTGAGTTTCTCAAAGTATTCGCCCTCGTCCTTGGCTTGGCCTGCGCCCAGCACGTTGTCGAAGAACTCCTGGTTCATGTCGGCAGGAGCGTTGACCATAATGTTGGTGACGTGCATCTTAAAGTCGCTCTTCACGTCGGCATTCTCCTTGTCGACATTGAGCATGGCAGCGAGTTCGGTGAGGTTGCCGTCGGCGGCAATGTTGGGGTTGAACACCACGTCGCTGTCGACCTTTGCACCCACAAAGAGGTTCTTCTGGTCATCGTTCTTGAGATACTGCGGCGAGATTACGGTCGACTCGACCTTGATGCCGTCGGCCTTCTCCTCACCATTCTCATCGAGTTCGGTGAGCGATCCGCGCAACAGCGAGTCGATTGTGGCTTCCTCGCCGTCGACTTGCTTGCCGTAACGCTCGCGATAGCGCTCGTTCTGGTCGTCGATCATCTTTTGGGTGACCTCGATTTTATAATAAGGTATAGAGATTTTCTTGTCGGCAGTGATGGAGAACTCGGGAGCCAGACCCAGGTCAAACTTAACGTCGAAGTCCTTCTCCTTGTTGATGTCGATGCGAGTGTCGGCGTTGAGCATGGGCTCACCCAGCAGGTGCAACTTGTTATCATTGATATATTTGTGTACTGCCTCGCTCACCAGGCGGTCGACCACCTCGGTGGTTGCCTGAGGGCCATAATACTTTTGCAGCAAGCCCATGGGCACGTGGCCGGGACGGAAGCCGCGCAGCGGACGCTGCTCGCCATAGCGTGTGAGACGTTTCTTTACCTCGCTCTTGTAGTCGTCTTCGACAATCGAAATGGTAAGTGTGGCATTTACGTTGTCGATTTTCTCAAAATTTACGTTCATTGTTGATATATATCTTATGTTTTTGGAATCGGGGCGCAAAGTTACATCATCGTTTTGCGTCACACAAATTTATGGTGTTATTTTTTTATAAATGAAGTAATAAAGTTGACAAATACCGTGCCATTCCACCCGGCGACTGACATTAGGTCATAAATCATGCCGCCGTGCACGGCCAAAGTGATTAATGGTCGTGCACGACGGCAAGTGTTGGTGCTGTGGTGTGGCAAAGTGTCACATCGACAGTGCCACGTGCTGGGCCTCGGCCATGCGGCGCATATTGATGAGCGCGTAGCGCATGCGTCCCAGTGCGGTGTTGATGCTCACGCGTGTGCGCTCGGCAATCTGCTTGAAGTTCATGTCGTGATAGTAGCGCAGGATAAGCACCTCACGCTGCGTGTCGGGCAACTGCAACATCAGGCGGCGCACATCGTCGTGAATCTGGGTGTTGATGATGCTCTCCTCGATGTTGTAGTCGCGCAACTCGTCACGGTTGATGACCTCGGCCTCGTGGACGTCGCAAATGCCGGTGATGGCGCGGCGGTTAACGCGGAAGTAGTCCACCGCCACATTATGGGCGATGCGCATAATCCACGACGCAAAGTGGCCGTACTCGTTGTATCGGCCTTGATTTATGGTCGTAATGACCTTAACAAAAGTCTCTTGGAAGATGTCGTCGGCCACGTCGGAATCCTTCACAGTTTTCATTATCTGCGCGAATACCCTATCTTTATAACGATCGACCAAGACATCAAATGCCTCGTTCTGTCCTTCAACATACTTGGCGACGAGAACCTCGTCGCTCATGCTTTTTAAGTTCATCATTACTTGTTTTTGATTCTACTAAGTAATGTTCACGTCAATAGGCAGATGTATTTCGTTTATAATTAACTGTTAATAATCACTTAACCGTTGTTTCCGCTCTCACATGGGGCGAAAAACGTGGCAAATTTATTATGAAATTCTAATATCTGCAAATTTTTTCTCAAAAAAAGCGATTTTTCATCAAAATTTGCCGTTTTGGAGAGTCATTTTGTGGCCATCACTTGCGCGACCGCGCCCACAATTTGACGAGTGCCTGCGAGAGTTTCCATCCCAGCAGCATATAGTCGGCCGTCTTGAGATGTCCGATGGTCTTGTTGTCGAAGAGCAGGCCCCGAATGCCATTATCGTTCACGCGTGTCTTCATGTTTCCGAAGGCCATGTCGAGGCGCTCGCGCCCCACTTCGCGGCGCACCAATGCCATGGCACGCTTCATGCGCAGTTGCTCCAGGGTGTATCCCTTCCACTCGGTCTCTTCGGCAGGGGTGGCGGCTATCGCCTTAATCTGCTTTTCGCTGGTGGCCTCGATTGGTGCATTCTCATTCATTGTTGTTCGGATTTAAGAACAGACGTGTAATATAGCGCGTGATGGGATTGACGATGAGCGATTTACGCGATGCCACAACAATAACGATAATCACTACCATCAATAGCGACACAACGAGGTTGGCGGCCCATTCGCTACCCAATGCGTCGGCCAGCAGCATGACCACTGTCGACGTTATGAAATATAATGCGATGGCACCCAGGAGAGCAATCACTGCCACCACGGCGATGCCCGAGAGCAATATCGACAACTTCTCTACTGCAGTGAGTTTGTTATAGTTCAGTTCACGTGACAAATAGTCACGTGTCACATCATAAAGTTTCTTGTAGTCAACGTTTTCGTCCATAGTCAATAAAATGAAGTATCACACCCGCGCCTCGGCGCTGTGTGCAGTGCGGCACGCGGGTGTGTGGTCGGTTGGCTCAAGCGGCGAGATCACTCCTCGATTTGAGCGCTGATTTGCTTTACCAGTTGCTCAACCTCGTCGTCGCTGAAGTCGATGCCTTTCTTCTTGAGCATCTCCTTGATGCGTGAGCGCAGGTCACTGCCCTTCTCGGGAGCGAACAATAAAGCGGCAGCACAGCCCAGGAGGGCTCCACCCAAGAATGAATACAATAAGGTTACTCCTTTATTCATGATTATTTACTTAATTGGTGTTACAAACTTTCTTTAATCTCATCGGTCAACTCGTTGACGAGTTCATCCATCTTGCTGCCCTTCAGGTTAATTCCTTTCTCGCGAAGCAGGTCGGCAATGCGGCTGCGTGTGTCTTTGCCCTTTTCGGGAGCAAACAAAAGGCCCACGGCGGCACCCGCAATGGCGCCACCCAAAACTGACATGATGATGTGAATCGGTTTCATACTTTATAGTGTTTATAGTGTTAATATTTTTCAGTCAACAACTTAAGTGGCAAATTTCATGCCACATGTCAAAATCGAGGCATAAAATTATTAATTATTTGTCACCTGACAAAATTTTCATGCCGTTTTTTGCAAATTATTCTCAAAAGTGACGTTTTATCGCGACGTTTCGGCAATAATTCAGTAATTTTGCAGAAATTTTCACGACACAATGAAATCAAACGAAATAGTAGTTAAGGGCGCTCGCGTCAACAACCTGAAAAACATCGACGTAAATATCCCGCGCAACTCGCTTGTGGTAATCACGGGCCTGTCGGGCTCGGGCAAGTCGTCGCTGGCATTCGACACGCTTTACGCCGAGGGTCAGCGCCGTTACGTCGAGAGCCTGTCGTCCTACGCCCGCCAGTTCATGGGACGCCTGTCGAAGCCCGAGTGCGACTTCATTCGTGGCCTGCCGCCCGCCATTGCCATCGAGCAAAAAGTGAACACGCGCAACTCGCGCAGCACTGTGGGCACCTCGACCGAGATTTACGACTATCTTCGCCTGCTCTTTGCACGCCTGGGCCAGATTTACTCACCAATTAGCGGCACGCTGGTGAAAAAGCACACGTCGAACGACGTGATCGACTGCATCAACAGTTATGCCGACGGGACACGCTTTGCCATCGTCACCGACATACACCGGCCTGAGGGCCGCGACATGCGCACCCAACTCGAGGTGCTCCTCAAGGGCGGATATTCGCGCCTGGAACTCAACGGCAACTGGGTCAACATCGCACAGGCGCTCGAGCAAGACGACGCCGACGCCCTGCCCTACCGACTGCTCATCGACCGCATGGCGGTGACTCACCGCAAGGAGGACGAGATGCGACTGCTCGACTCGCTGCAAACGGCTTTCTACGAGGGTGGCGACGAATGTGTGCTGATGGTGTGGACCGAGGACGGAGTGGTCGAACACCGATTCTCGAAACGACTCGAGGCCGACGGGATGACCTTTGCCGAGCCCACCGAACTGATGTTCAACTTCAACAACCCCATGGGCGCTTGCCCCACGTGCGAGGGCTTCGGGCGAATTGTGGGTGTCGACGAGGACCTGGTAGTGCCCAACAAGGCACTCTCGGTCTACGACGATGCCGTGATGTGCTGGCGTGGCAACGTCATGAGCGAGGCCAAGCGGGAGTTTATCCATGTGGCAGCACGGCACAACTTCCCCATACACCGCCCTTACTACCAACTCACAAGGGAGGAGAAAGACCTGCTATGGCACGGCGACGGACACGGATGGACGGGCATCGACGGCTTTTTCGCTTGGATTCAGAGCAAATCTTACAACATACAGTACCGCGTGATGCTGGCGCGCTATCGCGGCAAGACCGAATGCCCCACGTGCCACGGCTCGCGCTTGCGCAAAGAAGCCACCTACGTGCGCGTGGGAGGCAAGAACATCACCGAGTTGGTAACCATGCCGGTGAACGAACTGCATGCCTGGTTCAAGGCCCTCACGCTGAGCGAGCACGATGCCACCGTGGCTCGGCGCCTGCTCACGGAAATCAACAACCGCCTGCAATTTCTCGAAGATGTGGGACTGGGCTATCTAACCCTCGACCGCCTTTCGTCGACGTTGTCGGGCGGCGAGAGCCAGCGCATCAACCTTGCCACCTCGTTGGGCAGTTCGCTGGTGGGGTCGATTTACATTCTCGATGAGCCCAGCATTGGTTTGCACTCGCGCGACACACACCGCCTGATAAGCGTGCTTCAGCACCTTAAGCAGTTGGGCAACACCGTGGTGGTGGTCGAGCACGACGAGGAAATAATGAATGCCGCCGACTATATTGTGGACATCGGTCCCGAGGCCGGGCGCCGCGGCGGACAAGTGGTGTTTCAAGGCACCCTCGACGCTCTCAAGAGCAGCGGCAAGGGCTACACAGCCAAGTATCTTACCGGAGAACTGAATATTCCGTTACCAAAGCGCCACCGCCATTGGACCGACCACATCGATGTAATCGGCGCCACCGAGAACAACCTTAAAAACATCGACGTCAAGTTCCCGCTTGGCGTGATGACCGTGGTGACAGGAGTGAGCGGCAGCGGCAAGTCGACGCTGGTCAACGATATCCTGTACCGCGCTTTGGCCCGCCACTTCGACGAAGCCGCCGAGCGCCCTGGCAGCCACTCGCAGTTGAGCGGCGACCTGCATCGCCTGCAGCGCGTGGTGTTTATCGACCAGAACCCCATCGGCAAGTCGACGCGCAGCAATCCGGCGACCTATCTAAAGGCGTTCGACGAGGTGCGCCACCTGTTCAGCGAGCAGCAACTGTCGCGGCAGATGGGCTATCAGCCCGGATTTTTCTCGTTCAACTCACCCGGCGGACGCTGTGAGGAGTGCAAGGGCGAGGGCACCATCACCATCGAGATGCAATTTATGGCCGACATCACGCTGCCCTGTGAGGCATGCCACGGCAAGCGGTTCAGCCGCAACGCCCTCGATGTCACCTACCGTGGCAAGACCATCAGCGACGTGCTCGACATGACGGTCAACGAAGCCATCGATTTCTTTGGTGAGGACACCGGCTCGATACAGAACAAAATCGTGCAGCGACTCAAGCCGCTGCAGGATGTGGGATTGGGTTACATCAAGTTGGGACAGACGTCATCCACCCTTTCGGGCGGCGAAAACCAGCGTGTGAAGTTGGCCTACTACCTGAGTGGCGAGAGCGAGAACGTGAAGACAATGTTTATCTTCGACGAGCCGACAACCGGCTTGCACATGCACGACATCAACACGCTCATGCGGTCGTTCGACCGGCTTATCGAGCGTGGCCACACAGTGGTAATTATCGAGCACAACATGGAGGTAATCAAGTGTGCCGACCATATCATCGACCTGGGTCCCGAAGGCGGCGACCAAGGTGGCGAAGTGGTAGTTACCGGCACACCCGAGCAGGTGGCCCAGCATCCCACGAGTTACACCGGCAAGTTCTTGCGCAAATGCCTCGAGGCTGAGCCACACGCTTAGCGGCGCGTAATCACGCCATCGTCGCTGATATTCAACTGCGAGTTGGGGATGTCCTCCTGGGTCAGCGTCTTTATTTCCTTTGCCACACGGCAGGATTTGTCGACCTTGGGGCCGCGCATGGGCTCCTGCAGGAAGGAGTGGATTTGGCCGTCGATCAACTCACCCTTATCGTTAATGCGGATGGTGATGATGGGCGCATAGCCTGTCAGGCCTGCCACACCCATGCCACAAGTGCAGAAATTGCCCAGACTGTAAGCAATAAATTTGCCCTTATACATTTCTATGGCTCGCACCACGTGTGGGCCATGACCGTAGACCACATCAGCACCCACGTCGATACAGAAGTGCCCAAACTCGTAGACATTGCCGCGGTCGTCGCCCTGCAGGTATTCGGTGGCAAACGGGATGTGACGGGCTCCTGAGCCCTCGGCACCGCCGTGAAAACTCACAATCACGATATCGCTCATCTTACGCAGCGTGGTGATGATGCGGCGCACGGTGGCGGTGTCCTGGGTGCGCAGCGAGTAGTCCTCGTGGCCAAAGGCGGTGAAGCCGTAGCGCACACCGTCAATCTCCTTCACGCAATACTCTTGATGCTGATTGCGCCCCGTGGGGTCTTTGGCGCCGGCATACCCGATACCGGCCTTCTCCAGAGTCTCCTCGGTCGTCGTCATCGCGGCTTCCCAGAAGTCGTAGATGTGGTTGTTGGCCAAGCCCATAAAGTCATAACCGGCATCGGTGAGCAGGTGGACAAAATGAGGCGGCATCATAAACATGAACGCCATGGGGCTGGCGGGATTCTTTCGGTTCTTGCCCGAGTAGGCAAATGTGCCCTCAAAGTTGCCAAGCGTCACGTCGGCGCTGCGTAAGATGGGCGTAACATCGTCGAAGATGTGCGCGCCACTGTCGGCCGGCAGTCGCTCATGGGGATATAGCGAGCCCATCATCACATCGCCAGTCATAGCCAGCGTGATGGTGTCGGGCACCGCGACTGTGTCGGTCGTCGTCGATGTTTCGGTGCTCGCCACCTTGCCATTGTCGCACGAAATCAATGCGCATGATGCTGCCACTGCGAGCAAAACACATATTAAAGTATTACTTGAAATTTTCATTGTTACATAATTGATTTATAGCGGTTGTTGTTCGTTAGAATTCATCCACTCATCCATCGCTGCCTCAAGGTCGGCATTCAACGAGGCGTGGCGGTCGAAGATTGTCGGGTCGCTGGTGTCGCCCTTTGCCAGGCGGTCCTCGATTTCGGCAATCTCTGCCTCAATGTCGGCTATGCGCTGCTCAAGTTTCTGCACACGACGAGCGGCCTGTTTAACCTTGCGCTCCAGCTCCTTGCGCTCCAGATAACTCTGTTTGCCCTCCGACACTTTTTGCTCGGCAGGCACAGCGGCAGCGGCCACTGGCGTGAGTGCCTCGAGTTGCTGCAGCGACTCAATATTGCGCTTTTCAAGAAACTCATAGATGCCGCCAAGATGCTCTTTCACCACTCCCCCACCAAATTCGTACACTTTCTCTACCAAGCCGTCGAGGAAAAAACGGTCGTGCGACACCACAATCACCGTGCCGTCGAAACTCATCAGAGCATCCTTGAGGATGTCCTTGGTGCGCATATCGAGGTGGTTGGTGGGCTCATCGAGGATGAGCAGGTTCACTGGCTCAAGCAGCAACTTCAGCATTGCCAGTCGGCTTTTCTCACCACCGGAAAGCACTTTCACCTTTTTGTCGGCTTCGGGGCCACCAAACATGAACGCTCCCAGCAGGTCGTTGATGCGCGTGCGTATCTCGCCCGTGGCGGCATAGTCGATGGTGTCGTGCACAGAAATGTTTTCATCGAGCAGTTGTGCCTGATTTTGAGCGAAGTAGCCAATCTTTACGTTGTGGCCGATTTTCAAGTCGCCGTCGTATTCAATCTCGTGCATGATGCACTTAACGAGAGTCGACTTTCCGGCACCATTCTTTCCCACGAAAGCCACCTTCTCGCCGCGTTTGATGGTGAACGTGACGTCGTGAAACACATTATGGTCGCCATAACTCTTGCTAAGGTCCTCGGCGATAACGGGATAGTCGCCCGAGCGCGGTGCCGGCGGGAACTTTAGGTGCAAGTGCTTATTATCCATCTCATCGACTTCGATACGCTCAATCTTCTCGAGTTGCTTGATGCGGCTTTGCACCTGCACGGCCTTGGTGGCCTTGTAACGGAATCGCTCGATGAAATCTTCGGTGTCGTGGATGAGTTTCTGCTGGTTTTCGTAGGCTCGCCGCTGCTGTTCAAGGCGTTCCTGGCGTAACTCGATGAAGTGCGAGTAATTCACCTGATAATCATAGATGCGGCCCAGCATAATCTCGATGGTGCGATTAGTCACGTTGTCGATAAACGCTCGGTCGTGCGACACCAGGATTACCGCGCCATTGCAGTTTTTCAAGAATGCCTCGAGCCACTGGATGGAGTCGATGTCGAGGTGGTTGGTGGGCTCATCGAGCAACAGCACGTCGGGTTTTTGCAGCAGTATTTTGGCAATCTCCACGCGCATGCGCCAGCCGCCGCTGAACTCCGCCGTGGGGCGGTCGAAGTCGGTGCGCTCAAAGCCCAGTCCAAGCAGCGTTTTCTCAATCTCGGCCTCATAATTCTCGCTCTGCATCATGGCGCGCGTCTCGGTCTTGAGCGCGAGAGTTTCAATCAGGTCCTGATAACTGTCGCTGTCATAGTCGGTGCGCTGAGCCATCTCATCGTTGAGGCGGTCGATAGCCGCGTCGAGTTCGTGGATGTGCTCAAACGCTTTCATCACCTCCTGTCGCACAGTGAGCGAGTCGCCAAGTTTCATCTGCTGCGGCAGATAACCAATGGTGATGTCGTGAGGCTTTGCCACGGTGCCCGCGGTGGGCAACTGCTGCCCGGCGATGATTTTCAGCAGGGTCGACTTGCCGGCTCCGTTTTTGCCCACAAGGGCAATGCGGTCGCGCTTGTTGACCACAAAACTGATGTCGTCGAGCAGAGGCTTTGCGCTAAATTCAACCGAGATGTGCTGTACTGATATCATGAGTTGTTATTGTCGTGTGAATGAAGTGAATAAGTGTCGTTATCCAGGTCGTGGTCAATCACGCCTTCATCGACCAGGAGCGAAATCATGTTGTAAACGTCCTCTTTTGGAAACGACAACGTGGCTGTAATCTCCTGAAGGGTACGCGGTCTGAGGCTGGTCATGTAAGTGATGCCGTCTTGCACGTCGCGTGCCGTGTAGCGGCTACGCTGGCGCTGACGGCGGCACACGTCGCAATGCTGGCATGCCGCATGGTCGGTCTCGCCGAAATAGTTCAGCAGCATCGCTTCGCGGCACTGCTCGCTGTCGGGCTTGGCATATTGGATTACCGCCTCGATACGCTGCGACATGCGTTCGCGCAACGTCTCATACACCGCCTTGGGCAGAATTATGTGCCGCGTCTCCTCGCGCGACGTGGGATAATAAATATAAGGTGTGCGCCTCCGCGGGATGTAGTGCAGCAGGTGCATGCGTGTGAGTTCGATTAGCGAGGCGTAGATGGTTTCGCCATCCAGGCCGGTGCGATATGCGATGGCCTGCTCGTTGATGAAGACGTAGTCGGCAAACAGCCCCGTGTACATCCTGAGGATAGCCTGCAGCACGCGGTCGGCACCAGGAGTGGTGGTCTGCAAGTCGTAGAGTTGCTCTTTACGGGCAAGAATCATCACGCGCGACTGCGAGTCGACCTCCTCAATAAACTCGATATACCCGGCTGCGGTGAGGATTCGCAACGCGCTGTGCGTTGCAAGCACCGGCAGGTTATACGTGGTGCAGAACAGGTTGAAGTTGAAGGGGAAAAGTTTGTCGTAACCCTGCCCCACCGGAAGGTCGAGAAAGGCTCCAACGCGCTCATAGACGTTTTTGATGAAATCCTTGTCGGGGAACGACTCGGTGAGGTGGCGGTGTAACTTTCCGCGGTCGGTGCTGGTGGTGAGCAGCACGGCATAGGATGGCTTTCCATCTCGCCCGGCGCGTCCGGCTTCCTGATAGTACTCCTCAAGCGAGTCGGGCACATCGACGTGTATTACCAGCCTGACGTCGGGCTTGTCGATGCCCATGCCGAAGGCGTTGGTGGCCACCATCACGCGGCACTGGTCGCTTTTCCACTTGTCTTGCTTGTCCTGTTTTTCTTCGCGCGACAGGCCTGCATGGTAAAAATCGGCGTGGATGCCCATGCCGTTCAGGTGGTCGCTGATGAGTTTGGTGCGCTTGCGGCTGCGGGCGTAGACAATCGCTGTACCCGGTACCGACGACACGATGTGCACCAATTCGCTCAGTTTCTCGGTCGTGCCACGCACCACGTAACTGATGTTGTCGCGGGCAAAACTCTTGCTGAACACGCAAGGCTGGCGAAACTCCAACTTGTCCATGATGTCGTTGACGACAAGTGGCGTGGCAGTTGCCGTGAGGGCCAGCACGGGCACATCGGGAAACAGACGTCGCACCGCGGCGATTTTCAAAAACGACGGCCTGAAGTCATAGCCCCACTGCGAGATGCAGTGGGCCTCGTCGACGACGATAAGCCTAACCGGCATGTGCTTGAGTTGCTCAAGGAAACTGGCCGACGCCAGGCGCTCGGGCGACACATACAGGAACTTGCAGTTGCCATAGAGGCACTTCTCGTAGGTGCGGCGCATCTCAGCGATGGTGAGTCCCGCGCACAGATACGTGGCTTTGATTTGCAATGAGTTCAGGCGGTCGACCTGGTCTTTCATCAACGAGATGATGGGCGTAACCACCAGCGCCATGCCGTCGAGCACCATGGTCGGCACCTGAAAAGTGATTGATTTGCCGCCGCCGGTGGGCATCAGTCCGAGCGTGTCGCGTCGCTGCAGGACACTGTTGATGATGTCTTCCTGCAGGTCGCGAAAGGACGTAAAGCCCCAATATCGCTCCAGTACGTCGTGAATCGATTTCATGGCTTGCGTGTTAATCGGCAGGCATCGGCGATGCTCAACGATTACTCCTCGACAGGCGCGGGTGTGTCGCTCACGTGGATGCCCTTGACCTGGAGTTGAATCGACGAATTGTTGCGGTGACGAGTCTCCTCAATAGTGTAGCAAATGTCGAATTGCGCTCCAGCCTTGATTTTCTCAAAGTGCTCGGCCATGCCGAAAGCGATGGCGTTCATCACACGCTTGCTGTGGTTGTCGACCAACTCGAGTTTGATATGCTCCTCGTTGCGGCCCACCAACTTGCTCGTGCCGAAGTCGCGCACATTGCGCGTGACAAAGACCGGCTTGGGATTCTCGGGACCGAAGGGATTGAAGAAGCGCAAGCAGCGCAAAAACTCGTTATTGATTTGGTCGAAAGTGATTTCACAGTCAACGTCGATCGACGGTGTCACCTGCGTATCGTGGATGTGCTCCTCGACATATTCGGTGAACCGGCGACGGAACTCGGGAATGTTCTCCTCGCGCAGCGTGAGGCCCACGGCATTGGTGTGGCCACCGAAGTTCTCCAGCAAGTCGCGGCACGACTTGATGGCGCTGTACACGTCGAAGCCCCTTACCGAGCGCGACGAGCCGGTAGCAAAGCCATTGCTGTAGGTAAGCACGACCGACGGCTTGAAATACAGTTCGGCCAGGCGCGACGCCACGATGCCGATGATGCCCTTGTGCCAGTTGCGGTCGTAGATCACGATAGGCTTTTTGCCCTCGAGCGCGGTGATGTGGCGCTCGATGATCTCGTTGGCCTCGTCGGTGATTTGGCGGTCCAACTCCTTGCGGTTGCGGTTGTGCTGGTCGATGCGCTTGCTGATTTCGTAGGCCTGCGACGGGTTTTTCGTCACGAGCAGTTCCACCGACTCCTGCCCCGACTCCATGCGACCCGAGGCGTTGATGCGTGGCCCGATTTTGAAGATGATATCGCTGATGGTGAGGTCCTTGCCCGAGAGCCCGCACAAGCGGATGATGCTCCTCAGTCCCACAGTGGGGTTGCTGTTGAGGCGCCGCAAGCCGAAGAATGCCATCACTCGGTTCTCGCCGGTGAGCGGCACGATGTCGGCAGCGATGCTTACGGCCACTAGGTCGAGCATGTTCTCCAACTCGTACATGTTGTGGATGCCATTGCTCAACGCGAAAGCCTGCATGAACTTATAGCCCACGCCACAGCCCGAGAGGCCCTTGTAGGGATAGGTGTCATCGTCCATCTTGGGGTTCAAGATGGCAGCAGCATCAGGAAGGATGTCATCGGGCACGTGGTGGTCGCACACGATGAAATCAATGCCTTTCGACTTGGCATAGGCAATTTCATCGATTGCCTTGATGCCACAGTCAAGCACAATAATCAGTTTCACTCCAATACTGCTGGCATAGTCGATACTCTGCAGCGATATTCCATAACCCTCGTCGTCACGTGTGGGAATGTAATACTCGATATTGGAATAGAAATTTTGCAAATAACGGTAAACCAGTGCTACAGCAGTTGTTCCGTCGACATCATAGTCTCCATAGACCATGATTTTTTCTTTCGCCCCTAACGCCCTGTTGAGCCGGTTCACGGCCTTGTCCATACCCTTCATCAGGAAAGGATCGGGCATTTGGCTTAGCGAAGGACTGAAGAAAGCCCGAACGTCTTCGTAACTTTTCATGCCCCGCAAAACCAAAAGTCGTGCAATCGCGGGGCAATTGGCAAAGTGTTGCAGCAATTGCTCCTCGATCTTTTGTTCTTCGGATGTTAGTGGTAAGTAATTCCATTTACTTATCATTTATGTTGTTATTTTTTATGTGCTGTAGCACGTCTCTCGCCCTCTGGCGCCTGAGACTTTAGGGTTGTCGGTGCCGCCAAGCGCGCGGTCATCGTCCCAATGGTATTATATATGTTGTCGACCTTGTCAAGGATGGCTTATCGTGCCTCCTAATGGCCGCAGTATGAGGGTTATATGCAACAATAGGCGGGACGCCGCTCTGTCGTTGAGCCGTCCCAAGCATTACCCATTTATAATTCAATCAACAAAGATAACCAAAAGTAGTAATATTACAAAAAAGATACACGCAGATTTTACATTGAATGTCATTATTTGTGGAACTTTAACATTTCAAACACCTTTATCCCGATTCATCCATTACCGATTCGGGTTTATTTTGTCATAACGAGAATATTGACTAAATTTGCACCGCATTTCAAGTTTCAGCGTACTGAACATTGCCTCGCAATGACATTTACGCACAATTATAACGATATGACAGGACATTTGATTCAAATACCACCTATGGCAACCGACACAGTGGCGGCAAGCAAACTGCAGGCAGCCACCGACTCGGTGAAGGCGCACGTCGACTCAATCACGCAAGTGCTCGTCAACCCCGACTCGCTGGCCAACATCACGCCCAAGAAGGTGGTGTCGGAGATTACAAGTTTCGACTGGTCGGGCGTTATCACCACGCTCTCGTCGACAGCAGTCTCGCTCACGCTGCGCATCCTGGCCGCGGTGCTCATCTTCACCGTGGGCAAGTTTATCATCAACAAGATTCACAAGTTGCTGAACGCACTGATGATAAAGAAGGAGTTTGACCGCTCGTTGTCGACCTTCTTGCTCAGTCTGATAAAGATTACGCTGCTGTTCCTGCTTGTAATCACCGTAATTGGCGTGCTCGGCATCGAAACCAGTTCGTTCATCGCAATCTTCGCATCGGCCGGTGTTGCCGTGGGTTTGGCCCTGAGCGGCACGCTGCAGAATTTTGCCGGCGGCGTGCTCATCCTGCTCAACAAGCCCTACAAGGTGGGCGATTACATTGAGTTTGAAGGCTTTAAAGGCTTTGTGAAGGAGATTCAGATTTTCCACACAGTCATCACCACCTATAACAACGAGCGCATCATCATTCCCAATGGTGGCCTGTCGACAGGCACCATCAACAACTACACGTCGGAGTCTTACCGACGTCTGGAGTGGCGCGTGTCGCTGAGTTACGGCGACAGTGTGCAGAAGGCCCGCGAGGTGATCCTTGGCATCCTTGAGGCCGAAGACCGCATCGTGAAAGCCGGCGCCGATATTCCTGAGGACACGCCGATCGAAACCACCGGAACTACCGAGCAGAGCGATGAAACGAAGAAAATGAAATGGTGGAAGCGCATTTTCCACTGGCATCGCAAGAAAGCCGAGCAATGGAAAACGGCGCAAATCGAAGACATCAAAAGCAAATTGCCAAAGAAGGATTACACCCCATCGGTGGCCCTCGAAGAGATGGCCGACAGCGCCATTGTGCTCGTGGTGCGAGCTTGGTGTGCCACCGCCGACTATTGGCCTGTGCTTTACAAAATCAATGAGGATATGTACAACGAACTGCCCAAGAACGGACTCAGTTTCCCGTTCCCGCAACTCGATGTGCACTTCGCCAAAACTGACTTAAAAGAAGATTAAACATCTGTAATAATGAGAATTGAAATAGAAAAACCGCTTTTTTACAAGCGTAAGGGCGACTATATGCTCCCCGAGTCCAGCGAGATGTCGGCTGAGAGCAAATTGTTTATCACCAGCAACGATGCGCGCTTTGCCGGCTCACTGGCCGAGGCCGTCAACGAAAAGTTGGCCAATCGGCGTAATATCGACGTTGAAGAAATCAACTCGATTATCGACGACTGCCTGAATGCCGACGGCAACCGCGATTGCCGCCTCGACGTGGCAATGCTGCTCTTTAACCGCGCAGGTTGTTTGGCAGTGCAAATGGGCAAATGCCGTGTGATGCACATCGGCGCCAGCCGCGAGGAGGTGTGCTACGACTCTCGCGACCAGGTGCTCGACATCTTCAGCAACAAGGCGCGCGTGATGCAAATCACATCGGCTCGCCATGGCGACTTCTTTATTGCCACACTGGCCCAGCGTTGCGACGTTAACGAGGTGGTGAAAGCCGCCGCCAACGCCGATGCCGACAGCGAACAGCGTGCCGACGCCATTCTGCACCTATTAAAAGACCCGCAGGGCGACTCACCGTCGAGCATCATGCTGCGTGTGGCATCGGCCAGCGGTAGTTCACGAGCCGGTGTAAGCAAACGCCTGCTACTGTGGATTGTGGGCTTAGCGGCTATCATCGCTGCCGGCGTGGCCCTGTACTCGGCATTACCGGGCTTGCTGTCGTCGCTCAACCGTGGCAACGAGGTTGACTCCCTGCCACTGGCCAGCCCCGACAGTGTGGACATTGTGACCACGCGTGGCGACTCGATCATCTATCATGGCAAGAGCGACAGCGTTGCTGCTCCAGCCACTCCGGCGGTTACCACTCCTGCCACCCAAAAACAACAAGCCCCCAACGAGGTGAAAAACCAAGCCAAGGGCGTATACGACGAAATCAAGGAAGTGAAGACGCCTGAGCAACCGACTCCAGAGCCTGTCAAGGCTCCCGAGCCAAAGCCCGAACCGGCGCCAACACCAGCCCCACCCACCACCGACACCCCCACCGAGTAAACAACTCTGACACAAACAATAAACTACGGATTAATCTGATTTATCTGAGAATTCTCCGAGCCATATACGGCCAGACTCAGCATAATCAGAATAATCCGTAGTTTAAAATCTGTTATCTGTTATCTGTTAACTGTAAACTGTTATCTGTTAACTGTTATCTGTTATCTGAATTACTTTGGCTGGAGGATGTAGTACTCGAATGGGTCGAGGGTGAACGACTCGGGCAGTACGATGGCCTTGCCGGTCACCATATCGATCAGGTCGATATCAATCCAGCCCACAGGTGTCTTAATCTGCTTGGAGTCGTTGCGCACATTGGCCAGCACGAGCACGCGCTCCTTGTCGTCGATGCGCTCAAATGCCACGATATCGCGGTTGGCAAAAGGCTTAAGTTCGCCGCGATGCAGGGCCGAATTCTCCTTGTAGAGTTTAATCAACTGCTTATACTCATTGAAAATCTCGGGGCATGCGCTCCAGTCGACCGGCACATAGTGGAAGAAATTGATAGTGTCGGGGTAAGCCACCTCTTGCGACCCGTAGATGAGCGGTCCGCCATGCAGCATCACGCAAGTGACCCAAGCGGCCATCGAGCCACGTTCGTTGATAAACTCGGTTGTGGGCGAGGCGTGTGTGGCATAGTCGTGATTGGTGGTAAAGCGCAGTTTCATCTTGCCTTTGGGGATGCTGTCGTACTCAGCCTTGTCGGCAGCGAAGAGCGAGTCGACCGGAGCACCGTTGAACACCTTGACAAGAGCGTTCTTGAAGTCCCAAGCATAGTTCATGTCGAAGCCAGCCACGGTGAAGTTGTCGACACGGTTACCCTCGGCAAGCATGAGTATGCGGCGGGGCTTCGCGGCCTTGCGCAGGGTGGCGATGGCCGTCTTCCAGAAGTCGACCGGCACCCAGTCGGCGACGTCGCAGCGGAAACCGTCGATGCCCACATCCTTAATCCAGAATGTCATGGCGTCGATCATTGCCTTGCGCAGGTCGGGGCTGTCGTAATTCAAGTCGGCGACATCGTACCAGTCGGTGTTCGGCGGGGAGATGATGTTGCCTTTTTCATCATGTGTGTACCAATCGGGGTGCTCTGTCACCCACGGATGGTCCCAAGCGGTGTGGTTGGCCACCCAGTCGAGTATCACGCCCATGTCACGAGCATGGCATGAGTCGACGAGTTCTTTCAGGTCCTCAATCGTACCAAACTCAGGGGCGATAGCAGTGTAGTTGCTGATTGAATAAGGTGAATTTTTAGTTTTCTCCTTGCCGATGGGATAAATCGGCATTATCCAGATTACGTTCACACCCAGGTCCTTAATCGAGTCGATACGCGCAGTGACTGCTTTCAGCGAGTTCTGCGGAGCAAACACTCGCGGATTCACCTGATACATCACCACGTCCTTTGCCTCGACGACGTTGTAAGGTTCTTTCTCCTTTGGGCGGCAACTGCTGATTGAGAGCAGCAAAACCAGCGCCATGGAAAACAATAAGAGATACTTCTTCATAATTGGTTATTGAATTGTGGTTAATAATCCTAATTGGTTGCAGAGCGCCTCGGCGCATCGCTCGCCGTCGATAGCGCTCGACACAATACCGCCTGCAAATCCGGCCCCTTCGCCGCAGGGATAAAGTCCCTTAATGTCGGGGTGGCACAGTGTGAGTTGATCACGAGGTATTCGCAATGGCGAAGATGTGCGTGTCTCCACGCCAATCACGATGGCGTCGTTGGTGACAAAGCCTCGTGCCGCACGTCCGAAGGTCTTGAAGCCTTTACGCAGACGTCCACTCACATAGCTGGGCAGCCACTGGTCGAGTCGCGAGGGCTGCAGGCCTGCGGGATACGACGACGGTGGTATGAGTTTCGACGGCCGTCCCTCGATAAAGTCGAGCATGCGTTGCGCTCCAGCACACTGTGTGCGTCCGGCTTGCTCGAAGGCTCGAGCCTCGACGTCCTGCAAAAAACGCATCATCGCCATCACACCATGCTGGGCATATTGCGGTGGCAAGTCCTCAGGGTGAATCTCGACCACCATGCCCGAGTTTGCCCAATAAGTGTCGCGGCGGCTGGGCGACATACCGTTCACCACCAACTGGCCCGGTGCGCTTGCCGCCGGCACCACCACACCACCCGGGCACATACAGAACGAGTACACACCACGGCCGTCGACCTGAGTGACAAAACTGTACTCGGCAGCCGGCAGATACTCGCCGCGGCCGGCCGGGTTGTGATATTGTATTTGGTCGATAATGTGCTGTGGGTGCTCAAGGCGCACTCCTATGGCAAGACCTTTCGGCTCAAGATTGATGTGCAGGCCATGCAGCATCTCATAGACATCGCGTGCCGAATGGCCCGTGGCAAGAATCACTGGGCCCTCGAAGCACTCGCCATTGGCACAAGTGACGCCAGTAACCTCGCCATCAGTGAGAGTTAGAGCCGTAACACGATGATTGAAAAGCACTTCGCCGCCACATCCGATAATGGTGTTGCGCATGCACTCAATCACGGCAGGCAGGCGGTCGCTGCCAATGTGCGGATGCGCGTCAACGAGGATGTTCTCGCTGGCGCCGTGTTGCACAAAGATGCCCAAGATGCGCTCCACCGAGCCGCGTTTCTTGCTGCGAGTGTACAGTTTGCCGTCGCTATAGGCTCCTGCCCCACCCTCGCCGAAGCAATAGTTGCTATCGGGGTCGATGATGCTCTCGCGGGAGATGCGCGCCACGTCCACACGCCGGCTTTTTACGTCTTTTCCGCGCTCAAGCACAATGGGTTTCACGCCTAACTCTATTAGTCGCAACGCGGCAAACAGGCCTCCCGGGCCTGCTCCAACCACGACTGCCTGACGCGAACCGTCAACCGGCTTATACTCGATGGGGGGCACCAGATAATCGTCGGTCAGCGGCTGGTCGACGTAAGCACGCAGTTTGAGGTTGACCATAACTTGCCGCTTGCGCGCGTCGATTGAGCGCTTTATGATGCGTATTCCTGATATTCGACGTGAATCCACACGCAACTCGCTGGCGGCGACGCCCTTGATGGCATCGTCGCTGGCGGCAACACGAGGAGTTACGCGTATTTGCAGTTCTTCAATCATATTATATAAAAAAGACACTCGCGCAGGAGTGAGTGTCTTTTAATATTTTACTTGGGGCTGGGGCCAAACTCATTGGGGCCCTTGGTACCCTCGGTACAAGCGTAGATAAGAAGGATGATGCCTCCCACTAATGGGATAAGTCCCATCAAGATGTAAACGCCATTCTTACCGATGTCGTGCAGACGCCGTACCATCACCGCGAGGCCGGGGACAAGAGTGCCAAGACTAAAAATAGTCATCAACGCCATAGCAATGTAGTACAGAGTTTCGGAGCCAGATGTAAATAATTGAACACTTGCATACATTAAGAATGCATACAAAACGATTGATATCAACATGTTGAACAAGAAGAACGACCAATACTCTTTGCGGCGTGCACGGCCACTAAAACTGGCATACTTCTTGGTGAGGCACTGCACGAAGTAGCCCCACAGTCCCAAATCCTGGGGTGCAGCAGGCCGCGACGGCGTGCCGAATTGCCTCTGCTGATAAGCCTGTTGTTGGTATTGCGACTGCTGATATTGCGGCTGCTGTTGATATGCAGGCTGCTGATACTGTGGCTGCTGTTGATAAGCGGGCTGCTGGTATTGCGGCTGTTGTTGCGGCTGGTAAGGCGGTTGCTGTTGCCCGGGTGTGACGGTTTCAACAGCCTGTGGCTGAGCGGCCGGCTGAGCCTCATAGACCGGCTCGGCTTCCAAAATTTCGGCCACTTGCGCTTCGACCGGCTGGTCATCGGCAATCATCACCACATCGTCGTCGCCTACCGGAATTGCCTCTTGAACGCCGTCGAGCACAACGGCATCCATAATCACGGCATCCATCACCTTAGGCTCGGCAGGCTTTTGTGCTTTTCCTGCAGGAGGAACGACGCGAATCTGAGGTTCCTCGGCTTTCGGTGCCACGGGGGTTTCCTCTTCATCATCGACACGACCAGGCTGTCGATGAGGCAGTTGGCCTGTCTTGAGGAATCGGCGCACCTCATTGACGTTCTGCGGACGACGTTGCGTCGACGGCTGCATAAACCACAAGATGAGTGTGCGCAGCAACGGATTAAGATTTTCTGGGAAATGGAAAGCGTCGAAGCCGTCCTCCAGAATCTCGCCAGTCATGGGCGGCTTTTCGCCCGTAAGCAAATTGTAGAGCGTTGCACCAAATGCGTAGAAGTCGGTCCAAGGTCCGATGAGTTTCGACGAGCGCTGCACCTGCTCGCTGGGGGCATAGCCCAGGGTGTAGCAGAATGCGGTGTCGCTCACCGAGTCGATGCTCTCGCCCGAACTGTTTTTCACCTGCTTGCTGGCACCGAAGTCGATAAGTTTCATCTGGTCGTTCTCATCAATCATGATGTTACCCGGCTTGATGTCCATGTGGAACAGTTTCTGCGAGTGTATCTCATCGAGGGCGTTAAGGATTTGCGTGGCTGCTTTCTCGACCAGCGGAATGGGTATGGTCTTTCCGGTGCGCTGCATGCGCTCGGCCAGCGTCTCGCCCTTGATATAGTCCATCACATAGTAGGCAGTACCGTTTTCGTCGAAGAGGTCGTACACACCCACAATGTTGGCACTGTGGAGTTTGCGGAGTCGCTGGGCCTCTTTACGGAATTTGTTGAGTTGCTCGGTGAACATGAATGAGTTATCGTAGTTGCTCACCGTCACCTTGCCGTCCATCTGGTTGCGGTCGGTAACACCGCTGATAAAGAATTCCTTTATCGCGACCGTTTCCGAGAAAGGCACATTGGTTGCCACATATGTATTGCCAAATCCGCCGCTCGAGAGATACCGCTCAATGCGGTACTTGCCCATCTGCAGAGTTGCCCCCACTTGGAGCATCGAGCCTACATTAATTTGCTTTTCCATTATTGTTGATTTCCGTTTTTAACGTCAAATTTCTTCTTGTCGGTACCCAGTTCGTACCACGTGCCATCATAGGCCGAGCCATTCTTGAAGGTTCCTACGAAGTACTCCTTACCAGAGTTATTCACGTATTTACCCTTGTCGAAGCCGTTGTTTTTCCAACTGCCGTCGAAGGTATCGCCACCCATTTCATAATGGGCATTTTCACCTTCAAAGACACCATGGTTGAACGGTCCAGAGTACACAGCACCCTCGGCGGGGCCTGACACGAAGGTCGCTTTGCCCTTGCCGTGCGGCTTTCCGTCGGCATCGACCTCTCCAGTATATTTATAGCCACCCAGCACATCGTTTTTACACTGCTGATCGATAACTTTCTTCACGTCGGTGGTAGTCGTAGTAGCGACGGCTTCGGTTTTGTTCTCTTCGGTGGCGGCATCGGGCTTGGAATTGCCGTTCAGAGCCAAGAAGATACCGGCACCGAGCAGAGCAGCGGCCACGAGAGCGGCTCCAATGATAAGCCCTGTCTTTTTGCCGCCCTTGGATTGCGGTTGTGCCGGTCCGGTTGCCGGACGTTGTTGCATCGGTTGCTGGCCGCCTTGCTGTCTCATGGGTTGCTGGCCACCTTGCTGCCTCATGGGCTGCTGTTGAGGACCTCCAGGTCTTGCAGGACCAGTAATTACGGTGCGCTCGTCGCCACGCGCCTGCATCGGGGCTCCCATTTGCTGAGGCTGTTGCGGACCACGCTGCTGTTGGGGCTGTTGCGGGCCACGCTGCTGTTGGGGCTGCGGTCCACGTTGCTGTTGGGGCTGCGGTCCACGTTGCTGCTGGGGCTGCGGTCCACGTTGCTGTTGGGGCTGTTGAGGGATAATGGTTTTTTCATCGGTCAACGGCATATTGTTCTGAGCCTGCTTTGCGGCTTGTTGCTGAGCAAGTTGCGATGCAGCAGCCTGTGCCTTACGCTCAGCCTCGAGGCGACGTTGCTCGGCTTGCTCGGCTGCAATGCGCAGGCGTTCAGCCTCTTGTGCCTGACGCTCGGCTTCCTCGCGGGCTTTGCGCTCAGCCTCAAGAGCGGCCTTGCGTTGAGCCTCCTCGCGGGCGCGGCGTTCTGCTTCTTCACGAGCCATACGCTCGGCCTCTTCACGGGCGCGGCGTTCTGCTTCTTCGCGAGCCTTGCGCTCTGTCTCCTCGCGGGCACGGCGCTCGGCCTCTTCGCGGGCCTTGCGTTCTGCCTCTTCACGAGCCTTGCGTTCAGCCTCCTCGCGGGCACGGCGCTCGGCCTCCTCACGAGCCTTGCGTTCAGCCTCTTCGCGGGCACGACGCTCAGCCTCCTCGCGGGCACGGCGCTCGGCCTCTTCGCGGGCACGGCGCTCAGCCTCTTCGCGGGCACGGCGCTCTGCCTCCTCGCGGGCACGACGCTCAGCCTCCTCGCGGGCTTTGCGTTCTGCCTCTTCACGAGCCTTGCGTTCTGCCTCTTCACGGGCACGACGCTCAGCCTCTTCGCGGGCTTTGCGTTCTGCCTCCTCGCGGGCTTTGCGTTCTGCCTCTTCACGAGCCTTGCGTTCTGCCTCTTCACGGGCACGACGCTCAGCCTCTTCGCCTGCACGGCGCTCGGCCTCTTCACGAGCCTTGCGTTCTGCCTCCTCGCGGGCACGGCGCTCAGCCTCAATCCTTGCCTGCTGTTGAGCCTGCATCTGAGCCTGCTGTTGAGGCATGGGGGGTATAAATCCTGCGCCGGCAGCGGCAACGCCAGGCATAGGCTGCATAGGCTGTTGCGGCTGCATAGGCTGTTGCGGCTGCATAGGTTGCATGGGTTGTTGCGGTTGCATCGGTTGCATGGGACGCAGCGGTTGCTGCCCCATCATCGATTGCTGCGCGGCGGCTTGCAACTGTGGCATCTGAGCCAAGTAGCCTCGCACAGCATTCACATTCTGCGGACGCTTGCTGCGTGACGGCGTCATCATCCAATAGATGAGGTCGCGCATGGGGCGGCTCACCGTGGGAGGGAATGGCAGGGCGGCCTGGTGGTCGTCCTCGATGTCGCTGGGCATGGGCGGACGCTTGCCGGTAAGCAGGTAGTAGAGCGTTGCGCCTAAGGCATAGAGGTCGGTCCACGGACCGAACTTCGACATGTTTTGCTCCATCTGCTCACGCGGCGCATATCCGGCAGTAAAGCACAGCGCGCTCGACGTGGCTAAGCCTTCGGGGGTAAGTTGCTTACTGGCACCGAAGTCGATGATGCGCACGCGGCGACCGTCACGGTCAACCATAATGTTGGCCGGCTTGAGGTCGAGGTGCCAGATGCCTTTGTTATGCACTTCCTCGAGTCCGTTAAGCACCTGATGCAGGTAAGGAATCACCTCGTTCTCATGCATCGGGCCACCGCCTTTCACACGCTCGCTGAGTGAGTAGCCGTCGATATAGTCCATCACATAGTATACGGTGCCATTCTCGTCAAAGAGGTCGCTCACCGACACGATATTGGGGCTGTGCAACACGCGCAAGCGACGTGCTTCTTTACGGAATTTGTCGCGTTGCTCGGCAAATTGGTCCTGGTTGACCGAATTACTCACACTCACGGTAGTGTTATTGTTCTCGCGTTGTGTGACGCCCTTCATAAAGAACTCCTTGATGGCGACAATCTCATCGAAGGCTGTATTTCGAGCCACATAGGTGTTGCCGAATCCGCCGCTCGACAAGTAGCGCTCGATACGATACTTGCCCATCTGCAGCGTAGTGCCCACCTTGAGCATCGATTTTATGTCAAACTTTTGTTTATCACTCATAATATGATGATGGAAAAATGATTATGCTGATTTCTGCGTTGTGGACTCAAAAACAGGATTATTTCTTCTTGTTTTTCTTGTCCATCTCATCGAGGCGCGACTGTGCTTCGGTGTTGCCGGCAGCAACTGCCTGGTTGTAGAGTTGGCGCGCTTTGTCCAAATCTTTCTTGTAGCCGCGGCCGTCGCGGTAGCAGTCGGCCAGGGCGACCATGGCAGGCGCATAGCCCTGCTGTGCCGAAGAGTCGAACCACTTGGCAGCCAAATTGTCCTTGTGATCCTGGTCACGCAGGATGCAACCCATGTGATATTGAGCGGCGCGGTGACCCTTCTTAGATGCCGACTCGATAAAACTGCGAGCCCTGGCAGGGTCGGATGTTTTCTCCAGCACCAGGCCGTAGCACTCGTCGACCATAGGCTGCGAAGCCTCGTTGATGCTGGGGATGTTCCACGAGCGTGCTTTCTCAAACCACTCCAGAGCCTTCTCGGGGTTGGCTGAAACGCCCAGCCCGTTCTGGTAACATTGTGCCAGAGCATATTGTCCGTAAGGATCGTTGAGTTCGGCAGCCTGCTGGTAGTAACCTACAGCCTTGGCATAATCCTTAGGCATTCCGTTGCCACTGAGGCAGCACTTCGCCAGAGCAATCATTGCCGACGTGTTGTTGAGTTTTGCAGCACTCTGGTAGAACTCGACGGCGCGGTCGTAGTTCACGTCCAATTTGCGGTTACCGTCGTAAGCGTTACCGTCGTAGTAGAGGTCACCCATACACATGATAGTGTAAGAGTTTGGCTCGTCGCCGTTGAGTGCGGCGCGCAGCCACTTGCTGGCCTCTTTGAAGTCTTGGGTGTAGTGATAGCCGCGCATCTGCATGATGCCAAGCAGCGTCTGTGCCCAGCCACTGCCATCAAAAGCCATCTGTGTGGTGTGCTCAAGGTTTTCTTGGTCGCTATAGTCAGCCTCGGCGCCCATATTGTTGTAATAAGCTGCGCAAAGTTTCTCCTGAGCGTCGATATCGCTGTCTTCACCGGCATCGGCAGCCACACGGTAGTAGGCCACGGCGAGGTCATAGTTTGGCGACTCGGCTGTGCCGCGTGTGTAGTAGTCGCCTAACTTGGTGTAAGCCTCGACAAATCCTTGCTCGGCAGCCTTCTCATACCAGTACTTGCCCAGCACCTCGCTCTTCATCACGCCATTACCTTCCTCATAGTTGAGGCCGGTGACATACTGTGCGTCGGCAAAGCCCCAACGGGCGGCGTTCTCATATTTGTCGGCCGACACGGTGGCATTTGGCGAGCAACCCAATCCCTCGCGATAGAAGTAACCGAGCATTGCACTTGCCATGGGGTTGAAGTTGTTGGCGGCTTTCTGATAGTAGTCGAGCGCCTTGCTGTAGTTGTCGTCGCTCTTGCGCACTCCGTAGTTGTTCTGGTAGCAGTATCCGGTCATGAACTGCGAGTCGTTGTCGCCAAGGTCGGCAGCCTTTTTGAAGTTGACAAAAGCCTTGTCGTATTTCTCTTGCTCGAAGTACACCACGCCAAGCATTCGCATTGCCTCGAAATCGTTGTGGTCGGCAGCAAATTGATAGCACTCTATTGCCTTGCTTTCGCTTTTTGCCTTGCCATATCCACCGTAGTAGCAGTCACCCAGCAACTTGTAAGCGCGAGCGTGCTCTTGCTTGGTGGCCTTCTCGAGCCATGCCACAGCCTGGTCGTTATCCTCTTCGACACCATTTCCCTCGTAGTAGCAACGTCCCAGCATGTACTGTGCCTCGGCAAAGCCACGCTCGGCACTCTTACGGAAGTACTTAGCGGCATTTTCATAGTCTTGACTGCCACCAATGCCGTAGTAACTGTTGTAACCGGTGATGTAGTCGTTATAAATCTCTTTAGCGATGCGTTGCTCCTCGGCACGGCGCTCGGCCTCTTGACGAGCAATCTCGGCGCGCACGCGCTCAGCCTCAGCGGCTTGGCGCTTGGCCTCGGCCTGTGCCTCCATCTCGGCTTCGAGAGCGGCACGGCGCTTTTCTTCGGCTATGCGGCGCTGCTCGGCCTGACGAGCACGCTCCTCGGCGAGGCGCTCACGCTCGCGCTCTTCACGTGCCAGGCGGTCTTTCTCGCGCTGAGCCTCGAGACGCTCCTGGTTGCGACGCTTGGTAGCCTCGTCAACAGTAGAACTCTTCCTGGATGAACTGCTCGACTTCTTCTCGTTAACTTTGTTGACCTTGACAGTTGGTGAGGTAGATTTACTTTTCTTGTTGTCGCCCGACGACACCTTGTTGATTTGTGGGCTGGCCGACATGGTAAATACCGGCGCACCGAGTGCGAGAGTTGCCGCCACTGTAAGCGACAATAAAGACTTAACGCTAAAGAGTTTCATAATAGTTTCTATATCAGTTTGTTAGTTAATAATTCAATGTTAAATATTATATGTGATTAGTGGGCAAAAAGCACACTATTTGCCCATTATACACATTTCTATTGCAAAGTAACAAAAAAACCTTGAAATGAGCAACAATTTCACGAAAAATGACAATTATTTTTTTACTGAGTCAAGAATTGGATTATAAGGGCTTATCTGTAGCCGCCATGAAACAACAAGGACGCAGTTCACGTGCCTGCGTCCTTACATTAATTTATCTTGAATCCAAGGTGCTCAATGCGGCCAGGCGGGCCAGGCGGCTTTGGCCACTTGGTCGACGGCGGGAGGATACCCCTCTTGGGCGGCCATCTTTACATAATTGACGCCGGCGGCAAAGCCGTGGTCCGGATCGTTGACCGTCTTTTTATCCTTCATGCAGAAGGTGTTGGCATACTCATATAGCGCCTCGGGCAAGTGGTAAGTGACGGCAGCCTCGGCAAGATAGGTGCGATAGTTGTCTTTGTTCTTTTTCACACCTATGCCGTCGCGGTAGCAGAGCGCGATGCCGTAAAGAGCGTATCCCATATTATCTTGCCGGCTGGCAATATCGAGTTGTGTCCACGCATCGTTTTCGGCTTTTTTGCGATTTGACGAATTCTTGTTGTTCATCTCCACCTGGCTGAGAGCCAGTGCAACAATGCCATGGGTGTTTCCATTACGGCGCGCCTTCTCGTAAGCGGCATTGGCCTTGGCATAGTCGTGGTTGCCAAAGCGGTAACAGTCGCCAAGCAGCACCTGAAGTTCGTCTTCAAGCCTTGTGTCATAGAGTCGACCTGTGGCTTGCAGCAAATACTGTTGTGCCTTGGCGTAGTCATATCGGCACATCAGGCCCATATAGAAACAAGCCAGGGGATCGCCCATTGCGGCAGGTTCTTCGAGCAACTCTTTGGCCTCGGTGAGCAACTCGCCACGCTCGGCCACAAAGCGGTCACGACCCTTGTCGCCGCGAAATTCCTCATCGCTTTCACTGAGCCTCAAGGCGGTCTTATAAGTAACGATTGCTGAGTGGGTCAGCGCGGTTGAATCGCCATATTCGGCGGCTTTCAGATACCAGTCGTGGGCCGAGCGCAACTCGCGGCTGTCGCCACTGTTCTCGAGCAGGAAGGCATAGAGATACATTGCGTGCGGATGGTCGTGGCGCGCTGCGTACTCGTAGTAGCGCTTTGCCTCGGTAATATTCGAACCCGACCGATTGCGTGTGCCCAACCCCTGTGCGTACATGTCGCCCAGTTTTACAGTGGCCTCAATCAAGCCCATCTCATGTGCCTGTTTGAGTTTTTTCAGGGCACTGTTGCGTTCAAAACGCTTAATGTCGAGAAGCGCGCTCTCATAAAGGTCAAGTGCTTCCTGGTTCATAGCCTGCAGATTATGCACACGCTGTTGAGCCTTGGTGTGGCCCTGGGCCGCCGCTTTCTCAAACCATTCGCGGGCTTTGCGGTAGTCGGGATCGCCATATTCACCTTTCTCGTACATCACACCCAGCGAATACATCGCTTCTTCGTTGCCCTTTTGGGCCGAACGCAGGAAATACTGGTAAGCGCGCGTGAAGTCACGTTGCAGGTCGGGTGCTCCTTTATAGTACTGTACGGCGAGCATAAACATGTCGTCGGGATTGTCGCCGCCGGGCATCGCCACCAATTCCTCAAGAATTGCAACACCCTGAGCCACATGACCTTGGTCGATAAGCCGATAGGCCTGCAGCGAACGGTCTTGATTGCTCTGAGCAAAAGCAAATACGGCAATCTGCAAAAAGATGATTATGTAGAAAAAACGGTATCTCATAACACACTCTTTTGTTAATCTATTCCTTGTCGCTTGAGTATCCTGGTTTTCTCTGCTTCCACGTTGTCCTTCTTTGGCGATGTGTCGGCCTTGCGTTCTTTTTGGCGTTTTTCAACCTTTTTGGCCGGTTTTTCGTCACGAGCGCTTTTATTGGATGATCTTTTCTTGGTTTCTTTTGTTGCCTGGGTTGTGGCTTGAGGCTGTGGTTGCTCTTGCTGTTGCGGCGCTACGGTGTCGACTTGAGTGACCTTGATGGTGTCGTGCACGGTAACGGGTGCCACGGGCGTTGCCGCCGGGCGCGTAGCCATCCAAATTCCCACTGCCGCAACTATTGCGGCAACCAAAGCCGCACCAATCCACAGCGCGCGCTTGCTACGCGGTGTAGCGACTTCGCCGAGCGACTCTTGTGTGTCGCCTGACGAGTCGGCTGGCGAATTGGTGATGTGGCGCTTGGCACGGGGCCTTGAAACCGGTGCCATGGTGGTGATGTCGCTCATCTGCGGCTCACCCAGGTTGACCGGCAACTCGAAATCGTTGGGATTGGCCAGGAAGGCGCGCACCTCGGCCACACTTTGAGGACGGTCGTTGCGCAGCGGGTGCATCATCCACAGGATGAGCGTTTTGAGCGTCTCGTCGATGTCGTGAATCCCGGCAAAGGCATCCCTACCCTCCTCCAAGATTTCTGTGGGCGACGGCGGCTCGTGGTTGGTGAGCAACTTGTATACCGTAGCGCCCAGGGCGTAGAGGTCGGTCCACGGCCCGATGCGTTTGGTGAGGTGCTGCATCAACTCGTTGGCGGCATAGCCATTGGTGAAAGTAAACGACGACTGCGACATCGACACTGCTGTGCCCGGACTCACCTGCTTGCTGGCGCCAAAGTCAATCACGCGCAGGCGGTGCCCGGTGGCGTCGACCATCAAGTTGCCGGGTTTAATGTCGAGGTGATACATGCCCTGGGCGTGCACCACGTCGAGTGCCGTGAGTGTCTGGTCGAGGTAGTCAAGCACCTCGTCGGTCGTGAACGGATGCCCCAGGCGCGTGAGGCGCTCGCCCAGCGACTCGCCGTCGATGAAGTCCATCACATAGTAGGCGGTGCCGTTTTCCTCAAACATGTCGTGCACGGCCACAATGTTGTCGCTGTGCAGGGTGCGCAGTCGGCGCGCCTCCTTCTTAAATTTTTCGCGCTGAGTCTCGAAGTGCTCGCGGTTAACGCTGTTACCCACACTCACGTGGTTGCTCTCACGGTCACGCACGTTGAGGCTGCTCATAAAGAATTCCTTTATGGCAACCGTCTCGTCGAAGAAGGTGTTGGTGGCCTCGTAGGTGTTGCCAAAACCGCCGCTCGACAAGTACCGCTCGATGCGGTACTTGCCGTCTTGCAGCGTGGCTCCTACTTGGAGCATCGACGATTCGTCGATGCGATGCTGATGTTTTTCGTTTTCTTCCATCATTATTTGCGCAGACACTGAATACGATGTCCTGCTCAAAAAGTGTTTACATGCTCAAGAGTCGATCTTGAGCCTCTTTGTGGCCTTGGGCGGCAGCCTTGCGTAACCACTTTTGTGACTCGACAACACTGCTCTCCTTCAACCCCATTTCAAACTGTGCCTGGGCATAACCGGCCTCGGCCGACTCTTTAAGATACTTCTCGGCCATCTTGCCCCTGTTGAGTTTACTGTTGTAATACAGGCCCTCCGGGTCACCCAGTTGCGATGCTTCGGCGGCATATTTCTTGGCCAATGTCTCATTCTTTTCCCAGTTAACCACGCCGTTGCCCTCGTAGTAGCAGCGTGCCATGGCACCGATAGCAGGAGCATATCTGGCATTTGTGGCGGCGGCAAGAAATGTGTACGCGTCGCCAAAGTTGCCTAACTGCTCATTGCACAGGCCGGCAAAAAAGTTGGCCTCGTGAGAAATGGCATCATCGGCCATAAAGGTCGCCTTCTTAAAGTAAGCGATAGCCTTTTTATATTCTAAATCCACATAGAGTATGCGACCCTGGTAGTAGTTTGCGCGCTGGTTATCGGGGTCGGTAGCGAGGGCTTTTGCGAGCCAGTCGTTGACCTCTTTCATCCTGTTTTCGCGCTCAAAAGATCCAAGGTTTGCTTTTTGCGCCGCCTCGAAAGCCCTTTGTGCCATCAGCGCCTGTCCTTCGGCATTGCCATTCATGGCGGCATTTTCATACCACACCCAAGCCTTCTTTTCGCTGCCCTTTTTCTTCTCGAGGTCGCCGAGTCGGATGGCGGCATCGCTACAGCCTTTGTTAAGAGCCATGCTGTACCACTCACCGGCTTTCTTGAAGTCCTCGACATTGACGCCACTTCCGTCGCGATAGATATCGCCAAGGATAAGCATCGCCTCAATACTACCGTTATTGGCGGCTTGTTCATACTCTCTAATCGCAGCTATAAAGTTGTTTTGCCTCATGTAAGCCTCGGCTGCGCGAATATTAGGGTCGGCATTCTCAGGCTGTTCTTCAACAGGCAGAGGCACAGTGCCATTAACTCTGGCATTCTGCTCTTCGATTTGTTTCTTCCTTGCCATTGGTTCGCGTATGGCACCCACTTCTTGCACAGAACCGTCAGAGATATTTCTTTCGGTTTCGCGCTCAAAGGCTGCACGTCCTGAGCTTTTGCTAGCATTCCTAAGCACCTCGGCGCGCTGCGCTGCCTTTTTGTTTGACCCAGCTGCTTTTTCGTAGTAATCTAATGCCTTGTTTTTATCCATCTCAACGCCTTTGCCTTCTTCGTAGCAAAGGCCCAGATGGTAATTAGAGTCGGCATCACCGCGATTAGCAGCATAGGTGAACCACTCAATTGCCTTGTCGTAATTATTTGCTTTGTAATAACAGATACCAATCATATATGGTGCATCTGTTATAGTCCTGTCAAGTTTGAACGCCTCATTGAACACGAGCAAGGCGTTGTTATAATCACCTTTATCGTAATAATCGAAGGCCTTGTCATAAAGCTTATCATAGCTCATCTCTTGCGCATCATCACCAATTATCTTTGTCACATCATCATCAGCAAAAGTAAGAAAGATACTTGACGACAGCACAAGCACTGCAATTACGACAGCCATATTTGACAACTTTTTCATAATCTTGTGTTTTAAAGATGCATATCTATTAGAACCCACGCTCCACGGCTAAGTGGTTTGAGGGTTAACAAGTTACTTATTCTTCACGACGTCTTTGACTTTGCTGATTACCTGGTTTCTCAGTTGTAGAGGGCGTTGAAACCGAAGGCTGAGTGTTACCTTTAGCAGCGTCACGTCTCTCTTGTGCTTTATCGGCAGCCTTATTTGCAGCCTTTTTTGCTTCACCTGAATGATCTGTGGTGGTTTGTTTTTTAGATGATTCACGTGAATTTGTGGATTGAGCAGGTTTCGAAGCAGGGCGAGATTGCGACTTTGTTTGTGGTTGAGATTGCTGTTGCTCTTTCACCACCACGCGTTGCTGAGTGGGAGTCGACGACGAGGACGACGAAGTGGGGGCTTCGCCATTGTCAGGTTGCGCCAGTTGAATACTCTCGGTATCCTCCTGAGCCTGAATGGCATCCTGGCTTGCCTGCCAATATTTATAGCCCATATATCCGGCTGCAGCGAGCAGAGCGGCCAACACCAGCACAAAAATGACAACCCTTGGCAATCCATTTTTTTTCTGTTCGGTCTGAGGTGCCGCTACATGGGACGGAGAATCGTGGCGTACAATTCGTTGCTGTGGCTGTGGATTTGCTTCCTGTTGCCTTGCCTGTTGTGGCTGAGGATTTGGCCGTGGCTGAGGATTTGGCCGTGGCTGCGGATTTGTTTGATTATGACGTATTGATGGTGTGGATGTATCATTGATAACTGGTCGTGGTGCGTCGCCAACAATCGTCACATCATTTAAAGGATTGTCAGGGCTGGTCTGTGGTTGAATTACAGCGGGAGTGGCCTTGAGTTGTGAGATAAACTCAGCGACCGATTGAGTACGTTGACGACGGGGCATCATCGCAGTCACAATTGCTTGAATAACATTCGGAGCGATACCTCGGATTTGCAGTGGTTCAAGCGGTATTCCATCCTCATGGACTGAAGCCGCCTCGGGAGGAGTGTCACCGGTTAGAAGTTTATAAAGCGTCGCGGCGAGAGCATAAACATCGCTTTGCGGCGAGAATGTCTGCACACCGTCACGACGATAGTGTTCTAACGGCGAATAACCATGGCTAATGCCCACTGGTGTAGTCGACGTTCCCTTGTCGGTCACGGCATCATATTGTTTCGACACGCCAAAGTCGAGCAACACTATGCGACCGTCATTGCATCGCATAATGTTATTGGGCTTCACGTCCAAGTGATTGATGTGCCTTGCATGTATATACATAAGCGCGTCGCCAACTGCAGTGATGTAGTCTATCGCCTCGGCTTGTGGAATGACAACACGGGCTTCGACCATCTCAGATAGCGACTGCCCTTCAATACATTCCATCACATAATAAGCGGTGCCGTTTTCTTCAAACACATCATAAATCTGTACCACACTTTTGTGGTTGAGACTGGAGATAATTTGAGCTTCCTTAATAAACTTACGTTTGAAGCGGTCGACCAGTTCCTTGTTGGCTTCTGTAGGGACGGTAACAGAGTTAGTGTTTGACTCCCGACTACAGCAACTCCTGAAGAAAAATTCCTTGATAGCGACAGTGCGCCCAAGCATGACTTGTGTTGCACGATAGGTAATGCCGAAGCCCCCTTGTCCAAGCACACTCTCAATTCTGTATCTGCCGCTTTGCAGCAATGTTCCTTCAAGTAAATGCATTGTTATTCAATTAATGTAATACGTCAAAGTATAAACAAATAATATTTTAATAGATATTTGCCGTCTTGCAGCGTGGCTCCTACTTGGAGCATCGACGATTCGTCGATGCGATGCTGATGTTTTTCGTTTTCTTCCATCATTATTTGCGCAGACACGAAATACGATGTCCTGCTCAAATAGATTTTTACATGCTCGAGAGTCTATCTTGTGCTCCTTTGTGGCCTTGGGCGGCAGCCTTGTGGAACCACTTTTGTGACTCGACAACACTGCTCTCCTTCAACCCCATTTCAAATTGTGCCTGGGCATAACCGGCTTCGGCCGACGCTTTAAGATATTTTTCGGCTAACTTGCCACTGTTGAGTTTGCTGTTGTAATACAGGCCCTCCGGGTCACCAAGTTGCGATGCTTCGGCGGCATATTTCTTGGCCATCGTCTCATTCTTTTCAAAGTTGACCACACCATTGCCCTCGTAGTAGCAGCGCGCCATAGCACCTATAGCGGGGGCATATTTGGCATTTGTGGCAGCAGTAAGGAATGTATATGCATCGCCAAAGTTGTTTAACTGCTCATTGCACAGGCCGGCAAAATAGTTGGCCTCGTGAGAAATGGCATCATCGGCCATAAAGGTCGACTTCTTAAAGTGAGTGATAGCCTTTTCATATTCAAAATCCTCATAGAGTATGCGACCCTGGTAGTAGTTTGCGCGCTGGTTATCGGGGGCGGTAGCGAGGGCTTTTGCGAGCCAGTCGTTGACCTCTTTCATCCTGTTTTCGCGCTCATCAGAGCCATAGTTTGCTTTTTGCGCCGCCTCGAAAGCCTTTTGTGCCATCAGTGCCTGTCCTTCGGCATTGCCAATCTTGGCGGCATTTTCATACCACTCCCAAGCCTTCTTTTCGCTGCCCTTCTTCTTCTCGAGGTCGCCGAGTCGGATGGCGGCATCGCTACAGTCTTTGTTAAGAGCCATGCTGTACCACTCACCGGCTTTCTTGAAGTCCTCGACATTGACGCCACATCCGTCGCGATACATATCGCCAAGGATAAGCATTGCCTCAATACTACCGTTATTGGCGGCTTTCTCATACTCTCTAATCGCGGCCGAGAAGTTGTTCTGCTTCATGTAAGCCTCGGCTGCGCGAATATTAGGGTCGGCATTCTCAGGCTGAGTAGTTGTTTGGATTAGAGTGCCGTTGATCATTGCATTCTGCTCCTCGATTCGCTTCCTATTAGCCAAAGCTTCACGCATGGCTGCCACTTCTTGCACAGAACCGTCAGCGATATTTCTTTCGGTTTCGCGCTCAAGGGCTGCGCGTCCAGAACTTTTGCTGGCATTCCTGAGCACCTCAGCACGCTGTGCAGCCTTTTTGTTTGACCCAGCAGCTTTTTCGTAGTACATCAATGCCATATTATTATTAACCTCCACGCCTTTGCCTTCTTCATAGCAAAGACCCAGATAGTAATTAGAGTCGGCATCACCGCGATTAGCAGCATATTTGAACCACTCCATTGCCTTGTCAAACTTATTTGCTTTGAAATAACAGAGGCCAATCATATATGGCGCATCTGTTATAGTCTTATCAAGATTGTAAGCTTGTTCAAACACGAGCAAGGCGTTGTTTAAATCGCCAATGTCGTAATACTCTAAGGCTTTATCGTAGAGCTTGTCATAGTTCATTTCATTGGTAGCAACATCAATTGCCTTGCTAACTTCATCGTCAGCAAAAGCGAAGAAAATACAAGCAGATGCTACAATAGAAAGAAATAATACTGCAATTTTTGATAACTTATTCATAACCCAATTATTTAAATGATTAAATAACTTTGAATAGCTTGTGAACAACTAATGTTTGAAACAACTTAAGAACACAAAAATTATAAAGTTCGCCTTTGACGTCCTCCTCCTTGTTGACCTTGTTGACCTTGTTTATCATTAGGTGTATCGAGTTTTGGTTGAGGAGTATTATCTTTTTTAGCTTTTTCTTGTTGGTTCTGTTGAACTTTGTTTGCTGCACTTTGCGCATCACTCTCACGACTGGGGTTGCCCTTACCTGCTTCCTTACGTGTAGTTGCAGAGCGATTTTGCTGTGACTGGGCGGGGCGAGCTTGCGACTGCTGGGCGGGGCGAGCCTGCGGCTGGGCCTGCGGTTGTGATTGCTGTTGCTCTTTCACCACCACGCGTTGCTGAGTGGGAGTCGACGACGAGGACGACGAAGTGGATTCTTCGTCATTGTCACGTTGCGGCAGTTGGATATTCTCGGTATCCTCCTTGGCCTGCTTTGCGTCCTGACTCTCTTGCCAATATTTATAGCCCATATATCCGGCTGCGGCGAGCAGAGCGGCCAACACCAGGATAAGCACTAGGCGCATTGGCGAACTCTTCTTTTCCGGCTCGGCCTTAGCAGCGGGCGGCACGGCGGCTGGCGGCACGGCAGCGGGCTTTACAGGTCCTTCAGCACCTTTTTGCACCATTGGCTGACCTTGCGGAGCAACTGCTCCGGCTGGCTTACCGGGTTGCTGTGGCCCTTGTGGGGGCTGCTGAGGCCCTTGGGGGCGTCGCCCTTGTTGAGGCTGCTGAGGTCCTTGAGGACGCGGCCCGCCTTGGGGAGGCTGCTGAGGTCCTTGAGGACGCGGCCCTTGTTGAGGCTGCTGAGGCCCTTGGGGACGCGGCCCGCCTTGTGGAGGCTGCTGAGGTCCTTGAGGACGCTGCCCTTGCGGGGGCTGCTGAGGTCCTTGGGGACGGGGCCCGCCTTGCGGGGGCTGCTGGGGTCCTTGGGGACGCGGCCCTTGGGGAGCCTGCTGAGGTCCTTGAGGACGGGGACCACCTTGCGGGGGCTGCTGGGCTCCCTGGGGACGATGGGGCGGCGGCCCTTGGGGAGCCTGCTGGGGACGAGGCCCTTGGGGAGCACCCTGGGGAGCGCCGGAAGCAGGCTGCTGAGGCTTCTGCTGGTTGGGCATGGGCTGCGTCGCTTCGGAGTCGGCGAGTTTGTTGGCCTCGGAAAAGGGGACGTCGTTAATCACCAATTGCACATCGTTGGCGATGGGACGGATATTGACGGCGTTCCAGTGGCTGGTCTGCTCGTCGTTAAGCAGGCGGCTGTCGCTCATCTCACCCACTACCTCAGCGATGTGGATCAGGTAAGCCGAATGATTGTCTTTATTGTTCTTGGTAGCCTCGATAAGTTGCTGGCGCTTCTCCTCGTCGCTCTCGTTATTGTTGAGGATCGACAGCAGTTCATCATCCTCCATCTCCTCGAGCATGCCGTCGGAGCAGATGTAGAAGTAGTCGTCGGGCTTGATGTCGGTGATGTGCACGATGTCGGGCTTCACGCGTGCTTCCTCGCCGGGTTGCATGGCGCGAGTGATGACATTCTTCTGTGGATGCGTCTTCATGTCGTCGAAGGAGATTTCACCGGCCTGATACAGTTCGTAGACCAGCGAGTGGTCGCGCGACTTGTAGAGGATGGTGTCGGTAGCGGGACGCAAGTGGTACACGCGGCTGTCGCCGATGTGCGCTGCGGTGCATCCGCCGCGATGGAAATAGAGGAAGGTGAGCGTGGTGCCCATCTTTTTCGACGAGTTGTCGTCCTTGATGTCGAGTTGACGGTAAGCGTACTCGAGGGCTTTGCTGAAACTCTCGTCGCGCATCACGTCGCCCGGATTGACGTTCTCTCTGAAATAATGCCCGATGGCCTCGCACACGGTGCCGCTGGCAACCTCACCCTTGGAGTGGCCGCCCATGCCGTCGCAGAGCACAAAGAGGCAATCGTCGGTCGTTGCAGCACCCAGCACGGGATAGATCGAGTCTTCCTGGTTGCCGCGTTGTCCGAGTTCATGAATGGCCTGTGGTTGTAATATCTTGATTTTCATAACTAAAAAATTTCAATCTATTTTAATTATTTAATATGGTGTGTGAATTATCGCGTTGATTATGAGAAGATGAAGTTGACAATTGTGTCACCCATCTTGATTCGGTCGCCATGCTGCAGCACGATTTGGTCGCCGGGCAGCAGCAGGCGGTCGTTGACCCGAATCTCGTTTTTGTTTTCACCGTTGCTGAGCAGGGCCTGGTTGCCGTCGGGCGAAATGATGATCATTGAGTGCAGGCGGCTCATAAACATGTCGGTGGTGCGGATTTGCACCGTGGCGCGCGAGGTGTTTGCGGCACGTCCAATGGTGTTAGTGCCGATGTGCAGCGGATAGTTTTGTCCGTTGAATTGCAGGCATGCCATGCGAGGCGGTCTGGGTCCGGCCTGAGGAGCCGGTGCGGCGGGGCCATTCATTGGTCCGTACACTGTCTCGCCGGCAGTAGCCGGTTGCTTGGCCTTAGGCGCTGCCGGGCGTGGCTGCTGAGCCGCGGGGCGTGGTTGGGGCGATGCCATAGGGCCTGCCATGGGGCCATATTGTGTCTCACCAGGAGATGGCATCGCCGGTTTCTTTGCGGGGGCAGCCGGAGCGGCCTTCGGAGCGTTTCCAAAGGGCACACGCATCTGCACACCGCACTGCGGGTTGGGGCACTTAATTATTTTTACTGCCTCGTTCTTAGAGTTCTTAACATCGAGTACTGCTCCGCAATTGGGGCACTTTATTCGTTTAATCTCCATAGTGTAAATCATTTAAAATGCCGACTCGGTGCTATGAGTATGGGCCTGCCCTTGCTGGGACAAGCCTATACTCATGCACTTTGAGTCGTGATTATGTTGAATATTTTATTTGCATAAGCCGTTGTGCATAGTTGCGATTATACCATGCCCGGATCGAAGTCGTCAACGATATCGGCATTGTTATCGGCGTAGTCGTCCATGCCGTCGTCCATAACGGTGTCGTCGGCAATCATGTCGTCCTCGCTGATGTCGTCGACGTAGTCCTCAATAACTTCTTCTTCATCGCCCATGCTGACGAGTTCGCCGGTGTGCATGTCGAGCACCTCGCCCTCGGTAAACTCGCGGTCGTCGTTCAGGTCGATCATGGCGATGTCGGGGTCGCCGTCCTGCTCCACATCCAGGATGTAAGCATCGTGGCCGTGCACCGTGGCGCCATACACGTCGACTGGCGAGCCGTCGACCTCGGTCGAGGTCACGAAGTGCACGTCAGAGACGTCGTCGTCGTCGACCACATTGTTTTGTGCAATGGCATTGACATTGCTGGCGTTGTTGGCATCGTTGTTCTCCACAGTGTTGCGTGCTGCGGGAGCCTCGTCGCGGCCATTATCCTCAACGGTAACGTTGACCACCACTGCGTCGTCGTTGTCGTGGTGGTGGCTGCTGTGGTGAGCCGTGGTGCTGTAGTCGCTGTCGCGAGTCAGCGGCTCAACGAGTTGTGCATAGTCGCTTTGCTCCTCGGGAGTCATGGCGTCCCACTCCGAGTTGAGATAGGTGTTGTAGACGTTGCCGTGCCACTCAAACACGCCACCGGGACCCACCTCTTCGCGGGCGGCGGCAAATGCCTCGTCGAACGACATGTCGTCGGTCACGCCGTGAGCCATCTGGATGCCCTCGGGCATTTCGTCGAGGATGTCGCCATCGTTGTTCTCACCAGCATAGGCGTTGAATGCCAACACCGAAGCACCGGCCACCAGCAGGCCGGCGGTGCCGCCAATCATGACGGGCTTGAGGATGCTCTTCGACTGACGGGGCTCCTCGATCATTTGACCGTCGTTGTTGGTTAACACCGTTTCTTCACCTTGAGCATAAGCGCCCATTGCGTTGCTGTTGTAGATTGTTGATTCGTTCATTGTTGTATGTTTTAAGAGTTAATGTTTCGTTGATTTTGACATTACAAAATTACAATCGCGAAACACCGCTCTCCAAATTTTTAAACTCATTCTCCACCAAGTGAGGGGGATTCTGTACGAAATGCGCGGTTTCGGTCGCCGAAGCATTTCGGGCGTTTTTCCCCTACCCCTTGATAAACTTCGCCTTGCATGCCGGGCAGCATTCCATCAGGCTCACGCCGTGGTCATAGTCCTGGTTGCCCATAAACTTGCCGCAGTTGGGGCAGGTGTAATTGCGTGTAAACCAGTCCTGCAAGTCCTTGCGCTGCTGGGGCAACTTGCTGGCGTCGATAAACGATTTGATGGTGAATCCCACAGTAAGCAAGATAGCAAGAGCATAGAGCACTATGCGTATGTCGAAACCACCGTCTGAACCACTATTGTTGGCAACGCCAAAGATACCTAAGGCGATGGCACCCATCGAGAGCACACTGGTGATGCTGCGCAGGGCGTTGGCGCGGCCTTGCTTCACGGTGAGTTTCTGCGTCTCCTCGTCGTAGCGCTGTTTTACCAGCCTCAAGTGGCTAATGTTGACCATCTTAGGTATAACCTCAAACACGAGGTTCCAGTCGAGACGGTAACGTTTCCAGCCCAGTTCCACCACATCGTTGGGTGTGATGCGCTTGCTGGCAATGGGCAGGCCATTCACCAGAGTCTGGTTTTGTGGTTTAAGATTCTCGATGGTGAACGTGCCATCGTCGTTGACGGTGAGTTTGCAATGGTTTTCGCGGCTCACACCGTCGTTAACACTCTGTTGTGGTCCCTTGATACTTACTTTGTTGCCTACTTTGAGACTGAGTTGATTGGTTCCATCTTTACGTCCTATTATGACTTCCATAATAATATTTTGTATTAGTTTTTATTAATTCGGTTAGTTAGCGTCGTGCGCTGACCATGATTTGTTTCAACTTTTTCAGCGCGTCTTTCGACACACCCACCTTGTAAGCAAAGTGGTCATAGTCGCTGAGCACGATAAATTGTCGCTGCACGTTGATTTGATACACATAATCGAGGTTGATGATGAATCGCTTGCCCAGTCGCAGGAACTGCGAGGCGTCAGAGCCGAGTTGCTCGGCCATGAATGCCTCCACCTTGCCCAGGTTCATGCCCACGGCTGCTCCGGGCAACTTGTTTACCGTAACGATGTTGGTGTAATTGCCATCGGCCTCGAAATAGACAATCTTGTCAATATCGATGCGCAAGAGCAAATCGCGAGAGTTAAAAATAACAATATTCTTTTCGCTGTTATTCATTATCAACGTGTTAGCGTAACAATTATGATACGCACGGGAGGGTGTACACGCGTGCGCACATTTTATAGGTTACAAATTTAGCAATAATTTTCCAAAAACCGAAAAAAAATGACAAAAAAAAACAATTAATTACGATTTTGATGTAGGGATGATGTAGGGACGCGCCAGGCGCGTCCCTACAACCTTGCACGGGCCTAACGGGCTTCCGTGATATTAATCTATGTGCTTGCTCCCGCAGAGGCGGGCGCACATTGCCCACTAAAACTCAAGTATTTTTTAGTTTCAAGGAAGTGAACTATAGGGCGAGGCGGAAGCCAAGGCCGTTGAGGTAGAGAGACGGGAAGTCGCCGTAGCGGTACGACACACGGCAGAACCCGGTGGGGTTGTTCCAGCCACCGCCACGAAACACACGGCCAGGGCCCTCGGAAGGTCCAGTGGGGTCGGTCTGCGAAATGATGCTGTAACTGCCATACAAGTCCTGGCACCACTCCAACACATTGCCGCTCATGTCGTACAGGCCCAACTCATTCGGGGCTTTAGTGCCGACAACATGGGTATGTGAACCACTGTTATCAAAGAACCATGCCACGACGCCAAAGTTGTTGCTGCCAGAGTATTTGTAACCATGGCTCTTGTTGCCGCCGCGGGCGGCGAACTCCCACTCTGCCTCTGTCGGCAAGCGGAACGTCTTGCCCGTAAGTTGGTTCAACTTCGTGATGAACTCCTGACAGTCGTCCCAACTCACCGTCTCCACTGGCCTCTGCAAGTCGCCCTTGAACCAACTGGGGTTGCTGCCCATCACTGCTTGCCACAGTTCTTGGGTGACCTCGGTTTGCCCGATGCTGAAACTGCTGAGCGTCACCTGGTGAGCGGGCAACTCGTTTTCCAACACGTCATTGCCTTGTTCGGCAGTCGCTCCCATGGTGAAGGTGCCGCCCTCGACATCCACCATGGCGAACGACACGCCGTTCGCAGTAAACGTTTGTGCACCGGCCTCTTTCACCAACCCAGACTGAGCACCAGCGTCAGTTCCGCCTCCATCCTCTTGTAGGCCGTTTTGATTTGAGAAAATGGCAACAATCAGCACGACCAGTGCTGCGGCAAGGGCGCAGCCAATATATCGTCCCTTTTTGCTTGATTTCGATTGCTCTGATGGCAGAGGCTCTGGCTCGGTCATTACTGGTGAAGGTGGAGGTGGAGGCGGGGGTGGCGTTTCGCTGCGTACGGCCGATGTTGTCATTGCAAGGAAGTGGCGTACCTGGGCCACGTTTTGTGGGCGGTTCTCACCGTGAACCTGCATCAGCCATGACACGAGTTTGCGCATGGGCTGCGACACATTATTTGGATAGTTGAAAGCGCTGTCGCCCATGCTCATAAGGTCGACGGTCGACGGCGGACGTTCGCCGGTGAGCAGGTTATAGAGCGTGGCGCCGATGGCGTAGAGGTCGGTGTGCGCACCTATGGCCTCGAGTTTCTGCTCGGTCTGCTCAATAGGCGCGTAGCCGGGCGTGTAGGCCATGGCCATCGAACTGGTCATCGCGCCGCTACTAAAGTCCACGAGTTTACTGGCCCCGAAATCGATGAGGCGAAGCCACCCTCGCTTGTCGAGCATCATGTTGCCAGGCTTGAGGTCAAGGTGCCAGATGCTCTCGCGGTGTATCTCGTCGAGACCATCGAGCATCTGGTCGAGGTATCCCCTAACTTCGACCTCGGGCAGCGGGCCGCGCTGCTTTACCAGCGTCTGCAATGAATAGCCGTCGATGAAGTCCATCACGTAATAACTTGTGCCGAACTCCTCGAAGAGGTCGTGCACTTTAACGATATGGTCACCGCTGAGGCGACGTATGCGCAACGCCTCCTTGCGAAACTTTTTGTGCAGCGACTGGAAGTCGGCCATATTGCCGGGATTGCTCACCGTGACGTATTGCGTCGAGCGGTTGCGGCTGTTGATGGTGCGGCAGAAGAACTCCTTAAGCGCAAAGTCCTCGTCGAGATGCACGTCATGTACACGGTAGGTGTTGCCGAAGCCGCCGCTGGCCAGATACTGCTCAACACGATAGCGATCGCGAAGCATCAGACCCAACGGAAGCATATTGTCTGAATTATCCATAAAATCACATTTTTTTGCAAAGGTAGCGAAATTTGAGCAAAAACGCCAAAAAAAAACCATTATTGTTTCGAGCCCCACAACAAAAACCGCAATTTGGGCAAACCCCAGAATTCCCAGTATTACCAGACCTCCCAGTATTCCAGTTTCAGAAAAAGGTGTTATAGAGCCAAGCGAAGCCCTATGCCGTTAAACTTGAACGACTGGGGGTATTTATCTCGGGTCGACACAGTGCAGTATTTACCGTAGTTGGCCCAACTGCCGCCACGGCACACGCGTTCGGAGCCTGAATCGGGACCAGTGGGATTAGTCTGCGCGTCGCCGTCATAACTTCCATACCAGTCCTGGCACCACTCAGCCACGTTGCCGCTCATGTCATACAAATTCAACTCGTTGGGCCCCTTCATAGCAACAGGTTTGGTGGTGTCCTTCTCGTACCACGCCACGTCGCGGGCGGTTTTGCTGCCCGAATACTCGAAGCCGGAACTCTTGTTGCCGCCACGCGCTGCATATTCCCACTCGGCCTCGGTGGGCAAGCGGAAATTCTGACCCGATGCCTCGTTCAACTTCGAAATGAACTTTTGGCAGTCGTCCCAACTTACGTTTTCCACCGGTTGCTGAAGTTCGCCAGTGAACCCGCTGGGATTTTTACCCATCACCGCCTCCCAAAGTTCCTGAGTGACCTCGGTCTGGCCTATGCAGAAATCGCCCAGCGTCACCTCGTGTGCCGGCTTTTCGTGGGCATCGCCACCATCACCCGTTGCTCCCATGGTGAACGTGCCGCCCTCGACACCCACCATCGTGAATGTTACACCATTCACTGTGAACTCCTGGTCACTGACCTTCGGTGTCTGCTCTTGTGCCGTGTTGTCGGCCTGCGAGGTTGTCGAGGCGGTGTCATCGGTGTGTCCGCCACTCAAACTAAATGCGACAACAGCCGCTATAATCGCCACTGCGGCAGCGATGCCAATGCCGAGAGCCAACTTGCGCGACTGTTGCTGCTTCGGCACCGGTTGAGCGACATTGTTAACAGGCCGCTCGACAGGAGCGACTTGTATTCTCTCAGCACTTGTATTTGCAGGCGCTTGCAGCGGTTGTTGGTTGACGGGCAATTGAACCGTCACGTCGTCGACCATCACCACATCATCGGCTTGAGCCGGCATGGCGGGTGCCAAGTGGTTGTAGGCGATAAACTTACGCACTTGCTCGATGTTTTGCGGACGGAAGCGGCGCAAGGGCTTCATCATGAAGCGGATGAGATTGCGCATCGCTGGCGAGACGGCGACGGGGTAGTGAAATGCCGCGTCACCGTATTCGTCGATCAGCGACCGCTCGGGCGGATTCTGGCACGTGAGCAGGTTGTAAAGCGTAGCGCCCAAGGCGTAGAAGTCGGTATACGGGCCGATAGCCTCGAGGCGTTGCTCCATCTGCTCAATGGGGGCAAACCCCGGCGTGTAAGCCATCATGGCCGACGTCGAGTGCTCGCCCGTGGGATCGGTGAGTTTGCTCGCGCCGAAGTCGATGAGCGTCAGTTTGCCTGTGGCGTCCATCATCAGGTTGCCCGGCTTGATGTCGAGATGCCATATGCTGTGGCTGTGCGTCTCGGTGAGTGCGTCGAGCACCTGGTCGAGGAAGCCCAGCACCGTCGGCTCGTCGAATGGCATGCCGCGTTGCTTCATAATTGCGCTTAGCGACTCACCCCTGACATAATCCATTACATAGTAACTTGTGCCGAACTCGTCGAAGAGGTCGTGCACCTTCACAATGTGGTCGTTTTGCAGTTTGCGCAACCGCTTGGCCTCTTTGCGGAACTTCTCGAGTTGCGAAGTGAAGTCATGCAAATTCGTCGGATTGCTCACGCTCACCGTGAGGCTTTGAGTATCGCGATTGCTCACCGAGCGCATGAAAAACTCCTTAATGGCGACAGGCTCGTCGAAGAGGATGTCGCGGGCCAAATAGGTGTTGCCGAAGCCGCCGCTGGCGAGGTATTTCTCGATGCGGTAGCGCTGGCGCAGCACAGTGCCCACAGGCAGCATTATCTCGTTGTAGTCAAGCATAAAAAACGGTCATAATGGTTATAAAATGCAAAATTACAAACATCTGTGCAGAAATGCAAATAAAACCATTCATTTCGCCTCTTTCAAATTTCAAGAATGTATTGAGTTTATTTTCACGGCTTGTTGGTGGAGTATCTTGAGGGCTTGCGACTCACAAAAAACCTTGTCTGGGCAGCATTTCATGACTGAAGCAAAAAGCGGCGGCAAGGGCACCCAGTAGGGCCGCTTGCCACCGCATAAATCTATTCTAAAAAATTACTTTACTTTCCGGGAATCGGGGTGATGCCGAGGCCGGGGATGTCGTGGAGGGTGATTTTGCCGTTCTCCACCGTCATGCCGTCGAAGCGGTCGTTGGCGATGAGCAGGTTGCCGTCGAGGTCGGCAAAGTCGACCACGGGCGAGAGGTTGGCGGCTGCCGTCACGGCGCACGACGTTTCGGTCATACAGCCAATCATCACCTTCATACCCAGCGACTTGGCGAGAGTCACCATCTTGTGAGCCTCGTAGAGTCCGGTGCTCTTCATCAACTTGATGTTGATGCCGTCGTACACACCCTGGAAGCGCAGGATGTCGGGCAGGCGCTGGAATGCCTCATCGGCGATGATGGGCAGCGGCGAGCGCTCGCGCAGCCATGCCGTCTCGTCGATCATCTCCTTGTCGAAGGGCTGCTCGACGAAGATGCAGTTGCGGTCCTTGAGCCAGTGGCACATCTCCAGGGCGTGCTCCTTGCTGGTCCAGCCCTGGTTCACGTCGACGCACAGAGGCACATCGGGCATCATCTCGTTGATGATGTTGATGGTCTCCTGGTCCTTGTCGAGACCCATCTTCACCTTAATCACCTTGTAGGGCCGAGCCTCTTCCACTTTTTGGCGCACCACTTCCTCAGTGTCGATACCGATGGTGAAACTGGTGTTCGGTGTCTTGTCGGGGTTATATCCCCAAATCTTGTACCAGGGCTGCCCCATGAGTTTGCCGAGCAGGTCGTGCAGGGCGATGTCGATACTGGCCTTTGCGGCGCGGTTGTTGGGAGCCACATTGTCGACGTACGTGAGGATGTCGTCGATGCGGAACGGGTCGGTGAACTGTTGCAAATCGAGGCTGCTGAGGAACTTGGTTACGCTCTCGACGCTCTCGCCCAGGTAAGGCGGCATGGAAGCCTCGCCGTAGCCTATCACACCGTCGTACTCAAGTTGCACCTGCACGTCGGGCGTGGTGGTGCGGCTGTAGCGAGCCAGGTTGAAGGCATGACGCAGTTTCAACTCATAGGGGAAGAACGATAGGTTCAGGCAGCCACTCTTGGCGGTGGGCCGAGTGGGCTCGCCCAATGCCGAGATGGAGATTGGCGACGCGGCGGCAATGAGCCCCAGGCCGGCACTTGCAATGAAATTTCTTCTGTTCATAGTGTTATTGTGGATTGAAATAGATGTAAACATTCTGTGCATTTTCGGTAAACCAGGGGTGAGCGGCAACGGTAGTGATGCCTTCGGTGCCTATCATGCCCTGGATGCGGCTTATCGACAGCGGCGAGTAGAGATAGTCGCTCGCGCTGGGGTCGAGGCTGTTGATTTTCACCTGGCCCGAGCAGTGGATATACTTGCCGTCGCGCAAGTACATTCCCACGTGCGTCACGCGCCCTGTATTGGCGTTGCCGAAGAAGAGGAGGTCGCCCAACTGGCAATCGTGCCAATTGGAGATTTTCTTGCCCGTCAATGCCTGTTGCGAGGCATCGCGCTGCAAGATTATGCCATTGTTCAGATAGCAGATTTTCATCAGGCCAGAGCAGTCGGTAACCTTGGTCGACGTGCCGCCCCACAGATATCCCGAGCCCATCATGCGGCGGGCGGTGCTCTCAAGCAAATCGGCGTTAAACGACTGGTTTTTCCAAGCGTCGAATTCGATTACAGCCGATTTTTCGACATATCCCTCGCGTCCGTCAGGAGTCTGCACAGCGAGCCAATCGCCCTGCTGACCTTTGCACACCAGGATGCAACTAAGCACAAGGTCGGACACTGTGGCGTCGCTCTCGGGCGCCTCGACCATGCGGGTGTCGTAGACGTTCACCACAACGCGGTGTGCCTGCCGCCACTGGCTCATCTGAGCGTCGGTTTTAAAGACAAACGAACTGCTGGGAATGTAACTGATATAGTTGTCGGGGGTCATCACTCGATACCAGTCGCCACTCTTCTCAAGCACTTTTATCGGTGTGCCCATAACGGCCTGTGTGGCCATTTCGGCGGCATGTGCGCCCTCGCATCGCAGCGAGGCGACAGCGAGTTTCACCAGTCCCCAGCGCTGGCCATCGGCCTGCTGGTCTTCCATCACCTTAACCTTCACGGCCACGCCGGTGTCTTTCAGCGCCTCGTCGAGCGCCTGCTTAAGGTTGCGCGTGCTTACGGTGCCCACAACCACTGTCTTGCCGCCTTTTTTCGTGGTCTTTACGTCCCACAGCGCGGTGCGCTTGTCGGGCGCCACGCGGGCTTTCACGTCGCTGATAATCTTATTGATGTCGGTTGCCATCGCGGTTGTCGCCACGAGCACCATCAATAACCAACTGAGAAATTTTTTCATATCGTAAGTCAATTTACATAATCCGTATTAATGAATCAGGTTGCGGAGGGGCGTGATGCCGTCGACCTCGAGGTGCGAGTGCCACACGTCGTAGTAGAGGTTGCCGCCGCGCCACTCCACCTCGCCGGGCTGGAAGTCGACCGTCTCGCTGCGGATGAAGGTCTTGGGCGGGCTGAGCACGTCGCCAACGGCTTCGTTGCTTGCCATGCGATAGAGATCGATGCCCGTAGCGTAATAGTCGTTCATCACCGTGCCCACGGCGCTACGTCCGAACGACTGGTCGGTAGGCACCCAGCCGACGCCTTCGAAGTAGGTCTCGGCCCAGTCGTGCCAGTTGATTTCGTCGGGATGCAGCATCCATCCGCTTTCCCATCGTGCCGGGATGCCGAGCGAACGCACCAGGGTGATGTAAAGCAGCGTCACCTGGCCGCAGTCGCCGTGCCCGCTGGCGAGCACATACTCCGGTATGTTGGCCAGCGTGCTGTATTCGCGCGCGCCGGCCCAGGGATAAGTGCGTGAAATCCACTCATAGATTTTCGATGCCTGCAGCACGGGATTCTCCTCGTCGCCCACAATGCGGCGCGCCAGAGCGCGCATCTCGTCGGTGATAATCATGTGGCGCGGCTCGCTGGCCGTATAGCGCTGGTACAGGTCGCTACTGGTGTTGTACGGCTCAAGCATGGCGATGAGGTCTTGCTGAGCGATGTGGCGCTCGCCCACGTCGTAACTAAAGGAATACTCGAAGTGGGTGGGCTTACCAGCCTCAGCCACAGCCTCCATATACACCGTGTGATGCTTGCTGCCCTCGCTCATGGTCACCGGACGGTTCGACCCCTTGAGGCGTATGTTGCGCTGGCGCAGGTTCTCGTAGGGGAACGGCATCCACACCCTCAACGTCTCGCCTGCCGGCACGGCATCGGCATCGACATCAAGTTTGAAGGTGACGTCGACGTGGCGCCAGTCGCGCACGCCATTGGCATCGGCCGGTGTGCGCATGGCCTGCAGATAGTAACTGCGACGCTTGGCACACGTCACCGAATCGTCCTGGGCGTTGGTTTGCGCAAATTCGTCGCCGAGCAGCCACAGGTTGCGCACGCTCTTGCGGAACCACCACTGCGTGCCGTCGATGTCCATGACCTCGATTTTGCGGTTGGCAATCCAGTTGGCGATTTGTGCGTCGGTAGCCTCGGGCATGCGTTCGCGAATCAACGTCTTTCCCTGGTCGGGCGTCATGTTGAAGTCCTTGCGGATGCGCTGCATGATGGTGTTGAACGAGTCGATGCGCACGGCCTCGGCTTTGCGCAATTTCGACGGCAACTTGTTCATAAACTTCTGTGCCTGCGCAAATTCGCCGCGCGCAATCATCTGGTCAACGGTCGCCGTCCAGTTGTCATCGCCCTTGGCTGTGGCACATAGGGCCGCCATCAGGGCAAGTGATATCATTATCAATTTTTTCAGTCTCATAGTTTCAAACTGTTTAGGATAGGCAAATTTACGATTTTTTTTTGTAATGTAAGTTGCAGAAAAACAAAAAATCATTAAAAAGTGTATCTAACCCATAATGCCATTGTTGCCCACCCCACCCCATAGTATTACAAAACCTTATAAATCAAGAAGATTGCACAGTCTTGACTCGTGATAAAAATTGAGGGTGCGCCGAGATTGTCGACGCACCCTCATGATGAGAGATATTATTCCATTCCGGGATAACACATTACCAGAGCGCAGTAGTGGTGATTCCGCCAAGCACCATCATGATGACGAAAACAATCGGGAAGATACATAGTTGCTTTTTCATAACGCTAAATATTTGTGGCTCAAGGCCGTGTTATTACTTGGTGAGAAATTGCTGATAACTGTCGCGCAGGTCGTCGGGGGTGATGCCCACAGCCCGGAGTTGCCCGAAGAAGTAGTCCATCTCGCCCTGCATGAGTTGCTGGCGACGCATGCGCACGATGATGTCACGTGCGTCGGCGCTGACAAAGTAGCCCAGGCCACGCTTGGTGTAGATTACGCCACTTTGCTGCAGGTATTCATAGGTTCGTGCCACGGTGTTGGCATTCACCTCAATTTCAGCGGCCATCTCCCTGACGCTGGGGATTTTGCCGTCGGTCTGCAAATGTCCGTTGAGTACGTCGTCGCCAATGCGGTCGGCTATTTGCAGATAAATTGCTTTGTTGTCATTAAAGTTCATTACAACCACCATTTAAGTGAAACAACATCTTTACGCTTCCAGAGCCACCATGACAGTGCGAGGCAAACGACGAGTTGCACAACGCTCAAGCATGTAATCGCGGTCATTAATGAGCCTGGCTGTACGTGTTGAGAGAACCACAAAGCCATATCCTTCAAATTCCAGAAGATTGAAATAATCACCATTGGCACTACGATCATGACAATTTCAAGGATATAAACGGCTGCGAAAGTTTTAAGGAACGACAGTTTTGGCCACACCACGCTACCAAGGAAATATAATGCCGGAGTCGCGATTACGGCAATCCAAAAGGTTGCCTCAAGCCATTTGCCACCGCCAGGATAATTAATATTGGCAGCAAACTCATGAAACGTGGGCAGGAAATTAATCGGCCCTTCCACATCGGCTCCACCGCTCCAGGGCCACAGGATGGCAATGCGAGTTAAGTCGGCGAGTTGAGCGCAGATGGGGAACACCACAATGAAACCAATAACATATATCAAGAAGTTGGCCATGAATTTCTCGAAGGTCGACGAGGGCAACGAGAGATACTCAACACGTTTTGCCTTGTCTTTAATTCCGCTGAATGCCAGCGAAGCAAAGATAACACTGGCGTAAGTAAACACCATGTAGACAATCGTATAGCGCATGATATAAGCGGGCATAGTTCTGTCGGCGCCAAAGATAAGGTTGCCGATAATCATCAGCAAGGCAAGTATGCCATAAATGCCCAAGATCGAGAACAGCATCATTCGCCAGTTCTCCACAACTTCTTTGCGAAGGGTAGCCACAAAACGGCTCCAATCGAATATCTGATTTTTCATAATATCTAAATTTAATGTGTGAGTAACCGTTTTTTTCTTATTGTGCAAACAAGGTGTTGACCACGTCGGGTTGCAACAGGGTGGCATTGAAGAGCATCTCTAAATCGGGCTGCGTCTCCTCGCCCGGCGCTGCCGGCACAACGGCGAGCGTGCCCATGGGGCTCGACTGCGTCAACAGCGGCTGGTCGCCTGGGCGCATCGGACGGAAAGCGAGGCGTGACGACACATCGGCGAGATTGGCGTTGAGCAGCACGCGGCTGTGGTCGATAATGACGACATGGTCGATAATCTGCTCGATGTCGCGCACCTGATGAGTGGAGAAGAGCATCATCTTGTCGTCGCTCATGGCCTGGGCCACAATTTTGCGGAACTGGCTCTTGCTGGGGATGTCGAGGCCGTTGGTCGGCTCATCCATGATGAGCACCTGGGTGTTGGCCGCCAAAGCGAAACTCATGTACACCTTTTTTTTCTGGCCCATCGACAGCGAGTGCAGGCGTGCGTCGCGCTCCATCTCGAAGATGTCGAGATAGCGGTTCATGTCCTCAACGCTGAATCGCGGATAGAATGGCGAGTTGAGTTTGACAAACTGCGAGAGTGAGATGTTCGGGAAATCAAATTCCTCGGGGACGAGGAAGAGGTCGTTCAACGTCTTGGGGAGTCGCTGGCGCACATTGTCGCCGTTAAGAGTGACCACCCCGTCCTTGGGCGTAAGCAGACCCGTCATTAAATAGATGAGGGTCGACTTACCTGCCCCATTCTTGCCAAGCAGTCCGTAGACATTTCCTGGTTGCAAGTCGAGGGAGAAGTTATTGAACAACTCACCGGAAGACTTGCCATAACTGAAACTGAGATTCGAAATTTGCAACATATCCTTTATTTTTAAGTGTTTATAATTACTTTTGAAGTCGCTTTACTGTGCTATTTTCATAGCGTCATAGTGTACTACTTTATTAGTACACTGCAAAGGTAATACTAAAAGATTCGGTTTTGCAAATTATTTAACATTCTTTATGAATTTTCTTTGCACAGGATAAAATTTCGGTGCAAAAAATGCCATCAAAGGATGGTCCCTTGATGGCACTGTGTGATGCGCGATACTCGCGATTATTTAATTATATAAGGTGTCAGATGAGCGAAAGCACGATTTTCTTCACTTCCTCGCCCAGTTGCTCGGCACGCTGCATGGTGTGAGCCTCGCTGTAGATACGAATGATGGGCTCGGTGTTGCTCTTGCGCAGATGCACCCACGAGTCGTCGAAATCAATCTTCACGCCGTCGATGGTGGTCACGCGGCAGCCAGCATAGTGCTGCTCCACGGCCTTGAGGATGGCGTCGACGTCCATGCTCGGCTTAAGTTCGAGTTTGGTCTTGGCGATGCTGTACTGGGGATAAGTGGCCTTGAGTTCACTCACCGTCTTGCCGCTCTTGGCCAGCAAGGTGAGGAAGAGGGCCACACCCACGAGGGCGTCGCGGCCATAGTGCAACTCAGGATAGATTACGCCGCCATTGCCCTCGCCGCCAATCACGGCTCCGGTGCGACGCATCTCGGTGGTAACGTTAACCTCGCCCACAGCAGCTGCCGTGTAGTTGCATCCATGAGCCTCGGTGACATCGCGCAGTGCGCGCGACGACGACAAGTTGCTCACCGTAGCACCCGGCGTATGCGACAGCACATAGTCGGCCACGGCAACCAGAGTGTACTCCTCGACGAAGAACTCGCCATTCTCCATGACGATGGCCAGACGATCGACATCGGGGTCGACGACAAAGCCCACATCGGCCCTACCCTGCTTCATCAGGTCGCTGATGGCGGTAAGGTTCTCAGGAATCGGCTCCGGCGTGTGGCCGAAATTGCCTGTGGGGTCGCAAAACAGCGGGATGATGTTTTTCACACCCAGCGCTTGCAGCAGTTTGGGGATTGCCACGCCGCCCACACTGTTCACGGCATCGACGGCCACAGTGAATCCGGCACGCGCGATGGCGTCGCGGTCGACCAGTTTGAGGCCCAGCACAGCGTCGATGTGACGGCGCAGATAAGTATAGTTCTTCTGCTCGCGGCCCAGATGGTCGACGTCGGCATAATTGAAGTCCTCGGCCTCGGCGATGCGCAGCACCTCCTTACCCTCGGCATCGTTAAGAAACTCGCCATGCTCGTTGAGCAGTTTCAGCGCGTTCCACTGCTTGGGGTTGTGCGAGGCGGTGATGATGATACCGCCACAAGCGCGCTCGGCCACTACAGCCAACTCGGTTGTGGGCGTGGTAGCCAGGCCGATGTTCACCACATCGAATCCCATGCCGGTGAGTGTGCCCACCACGATGTTAAGCACCATGCGGCCCGACAGTCGCGCATCGCGACCGACTACAATCACATTCGATTCCACCTTGCTGTTGCGGCGCATAAAGGTGGCATAGGCCGTTGTAAACTTCACAATGTCGAGCGGCGACAGCCCGTCGCCCGCTGGTCCGCCGATAGTTCCGCGGATTCCGGAAATAGATTTAATCAGAGACATTTCTATTGAATATTACCCTATTAAAGAGGCGTTAAATTTGCGAATGGAAGTAGCGCACGTGCCACAAGAACGGCACGACGTACGACAACTCCTGTGTCATGCCGTACTGCGATTTGACGATCAGGTTCACCTCGCACTCGGCGCCAAGATAGTTCATGGGTAACTGGATGCCGTAGCCCCACTGCGACGACGTGGGCAAGGTGAAGTCCTTGTACAGGAAATAGGTGGGCTCGGCGCTCATGTCGAGTTCATTGCTCTGGTAAGCAGCCATCACACCAGTGCTGTACCAATTCTCGATGTTGTAGCGCGTAAAGCGGAAATAGATTGTCTGCGACGCCTTCGGGCGGTCGTTCTTGCGGTCGCCGGCATTAATCACCTGCATGTAGACGTTTCCGTCGGGATCGATGCGGTAATAAGGAGCGTCGGCACCGGTTTCAAACACTGTGTCGGCAGGAATCTCGTTCATCACACGGAAGTTCGACAGATAAGCGTTGCATGCGTTTCGCTGTGCGTTCAGGCGGTCGCTATAACTCTCGCCGCCGCTGCAGGCCGCTAAAGCCAACACGCAAAAAATCAGGGATAATGATTTGATTATATTTTTCATATTCAATTAATTATCGTTATTGTTTTCATCAAGTTCTTTAAGTATGCGGTGGAATTGTTCCACAGCCCCGTCGAGCGTGCCGTAGTAGTCGCCCCCGGCAGCATTGGCATGGCCCCCGCCATTGAAATAGCGTGCGCAGATATCGTTGACGGTGAAGTTGCCTATAGAACGACACGACACCCTCACGCGGTCTTCTTCCTGGCGCAAAAACACGCTCCAATAGATTCCGGGGATAGCCAGCGGCACATTCACCAGGCCCTCGGTGTCGCCCTTGCGATAGTTGAACTGGCGCAACTCGTCGAGCGACAGCGTGATGAGCGACACGCCATGGTCCATGTCGAGCACCATCTTTTCATTGAGCGCGTAGCCACGCAGCCGCAGGCAGTCGGCGCTGAAAGTGTTCATAGCCATGTTGTAGAGCCATTGCTTGTCGATGCGTCGCCGCATAAGCACGGCCTGAATCTCATAGAGTTCGGGGTTCTCGCAACCGAAAGTGAAGTTGCCGGTGTCGGTCATCAAGCCCAGATACAAGCACTGCGCCGCCACCTTGTCGACCATATTCAGCATTCTGAGTTGCATAAGCACGCGGAACACGAGTTCGGCCGTCGACGATGCCTCGGGATACGAAATCATCACATCAAACTGGTTGTCGGGGTCGAGATGGTGGTCGATGAGCACGCGTGGAGCGCGGCTGCCCTCGATGCACTCGCCGAGTTTGTCGATGCGGCTCATCGTGTTGAAATCGAGGCAGAAAATCAGTTGTGCCTCGCTTACCAGGCGACGAGCAAGCGACTCGTTAATCGACATCACAGTGATGTCGCGCACGCCCGGCACGAAGTGCAGCGAGCGCGGCACCATGTCGGCAGTCACCACATTGGCATTCTTGCCCAGGCGACGCAGCACATGGCACAACCCCAACGTCGACCCCACGGCATCGCCGTCGGGCGAGAGGTGGCATGTGATTACAATGTCGCGCACGCCGTTGATAAGTGAGCGCACCCGCTTAATCACATCGTCAGGTATAATGGATCGTATCATACTCTCAGTTCGAATTAATCAGCAAAGATAATGCAATTTTTCATACGATGCTCCCCCAGCCTAAGAGAATAATATTTTTTAGTGCAATTTTAAGTATTTTTGTGCGTGATGCTGTGTCGTGGATAGCCAACAATGCTTAATTTTGCATTTTAATTAATGTATAGCACAATGACACGACGACTATTATCACTCCTCACCATAATGCTGAGTTGCGCCGCTATCGCTGTGGCGCAGATTGTGACTCCGGTAAAATGGACCTCAAAGATTGTGATGAATGACGACACTCACGGCGTGGTGAACATCACAGCCACCATCGACAAGGGCTGGCACATCTACGGCCTCGAGTTGCCCGATGGCGGCCCGGTCCCCACCAGCGTGGAGTGGAAGACACTTAACGGCGTGAAACTCGACGGCAAACTCAAGCCGAGCCGAGCCGCCCATGAAGAACACGACAAGACGTTCGACATGAACTTGAAATGGTGGAGCGACAACGTGACGTTCACCCAGCCCTTTGTTGCCACCCAACCCAATTTCGACCTCAAAGGCTCGGTGCGCTTCATGGCGTGTAACGATGTCACGTGCCTGGCACCCGAAACCGAAGCCATCAGCGTGAAAGGCACGGCAAAGACCGAGGCCAAGCCCGAGGCTAACGACAGCGCCGTGGCTCAAGCGCCCGACAGCGTGCCCGCCCCCGCTCCACTCCCGAGTGGCGACGTCGACACCTGGGCACCGGTAGACTTTGCCGCCGCAGGGTCGGCAGACGGTAATGCGCAGGTGAGCCAATCGTCGGTGAGCCTGTGGACGCTGTTCTGGCTGTGCTTCGTAGGCGGCCTGCTGGCGCTGCTCACCCCCTGCGTGTGGCCCATCATCCCCATGACGGTGAGTTTTTTCCTGAAAAAGAGCGGCAGCCGAGCCCGTGCCATCAGCAATGCGGTGATTTACGGCCTCGCCATCGTGGTGATATATGTGGCACTTGGACTCATCGTCACCAGCATATATGGCGCCAGCGCACTTAACGCTCTGGCCACCAACGCGGTGTTCAACATCATCTTCTTCGTCCTGCTGGTAGTATTCGCCATATCGTTCTTTGGCGCGTTCGACATCAAGTTGCCCGAGTCGTGGGCCAACCGCATGGACCGCGCCGCAGAAAACACTACGGGCCTGCTGAGCATCTTCTTCATGGCGTTCACGCTGGTGCTGGTGTCGTTTTCGTGCACAGGCCCCATCATCGGCACACTGCTTGTCGAAGCCGCCACGCAGGGCAGCCACATGGGTCCGGCAGTGGGCATGCTCGGCTTTTCGCTGGCGCTGGCCATACCGTTCTCGCTGTTCGCCCTGTTCCCCTCGGCACTGAAAAAGATGCCGAAGTCGGGCGGATGGCTCAACACGGTGAAGGTGGTGCTGGGCTTTATCGAACTTGCCCTGTCGCTGAAATTCCTCTCGGTTGCCGACCTGGCCTATGGCTGGCACATCCTTGACCGCGAGGTGTTCTTGTCGCTGTGGATTGTGATATTCGGCTTGCTGGGCGTGTATTTGCTGGGCGGTTTCCGCTTCAAGAGCGACTCGGCAGGCGACGGCTCAATAGGCGTGACACGCTTCTTCTTGGGACTTATCTCGCTGGCGTTCACCGTGTATCTGATACCGGGCTTGTGGGGTGCGCCGCTGCGTGCCACCAGTGCCTTTGTGCCGCCGCTCTACACCCAGGACTTCAACCTCTACGACGACGGGCAGCGCAGTTACGACGACTTTGACGCCGGCCTCGAAGCAGCAAGGCGCAGCGGCAAGGCCGTGTTCCTCGACTTCTCGGGCTACGGCTGTGTGAACTGCCGCAAGATGGAAGGCGCCGTGCTCGACCTTGACGAGGTGAAGAAAAAACTCGCCGACGACTTCATCACCATCCAGTTGATGGTCGACGACAAGACCGAGATGCCGCAGTCGCGCTTTGTCGAAGAAAACGGCAAGCAAGTGGAACTCATCACCTACGGCGACCTGTGGAGTTACTTGCAGCGCCACAAGTTCGGCGCCAACTCGCAGCCTTACTACGTGGTGCTCAACGACCGCGGCGACCTGCTCTCGGGTCCCTTCTTCTACAAGGAGGACAAGGACGAATTTATGAAATTCTTAACACAAGGACTTGAAAAGAATAAATAATGGCAAATAGTAGCAGAGAAGAAAAACTGGCGGCATTCGGACGCCTTATCGACGTGATGGACACCCTGCGCGCACAGTGTCCCTGGGACCGCAAGCAGACCAATGAGAGCCTGCGCCCAAACACCATCGAGGAAACCATGGAACTGGCCGACGCCATCCTGGCCGACGACCCGCAGGCCATCCGCAAGGAACTTGGCGACGTGCTGCTGCATGTGGTGTTTTATGCCAAGATTGGCGACGAGAAGGGTCAGTTTGACATCGCCGATGTGTGTAACGCACTGTGCGACAAGTTAATTTTCCGTCACCCACACATTTATGGCAACGAGCATGCCGACACCGCCGAGGAGGTGCTCAACCGCTGGGAAATCATAAAGACCAAGGAGAAAGGCGGCAACAAGACCGTGCTTAGCGGGGTGCCTAAGTCGCTGCCATCGCTCATCAAGGCCGAGCGGATTCAGGAAAAGGCCACCAACGTGGGCTTTGACTGGGAAAAACGCGAGGACGTGTGGGACAAGGTCAAGGAAGAACTTGCCGAGGTAGAGGCCGAACTGCGCAGCGACAACGAGGTGGATCGCGAGAAAGAATTCGGCGACCTACTCTTCTCGATTGTCAATGCCGCCAGGCTTTACGGCGTGCGTCCCGACAATGCCCTGGAGAAAACCAACCGCAAATTTATCGGCCGCTTCAACTATATCGAGAGCCGTGCCAAGGAGATGGGCAAAAACCTTAACGAGATGACTCTCGCTGAGATGGACGAATTGTGGAACGAAGCAAAACACATGCATTTAGGAGAATAACGCCATGAGAGTGTGTGTAACCGAGAAACCCAGCGTGGCACGCGACATCGCGCGTCTGCTTGGAGCCAACGACCGCCACGAGGGCTACTTCGAGGGCAATGGCTACCAGGTGACGTGGACCTTTGGCCACTTGTGCTGCCTGAAAGACCCGGGCGATTACACCGACAGGTGGCGCAAATGGAGCCTGGTGGCCCTGCCGATGATTCCGCAGCGCTTCGGCATCAAACTCATCGACGAAGAAAACTACATAAAGCAGTTCAACGTCATCAAAAACCTTATTGCCGCCTCCGACGAGGTGATCAACTGCGGCGATGCCGGCCAGGAGGGAGAGTTGATACAGCGATGGGTGTACCAAAAAGCGGGGTGCGACAAGCCAGTGAAGCGACTGTGGATATCGTCGCTCACCGACGACAGCATCCGCGAGGGCTTCAACCATCTGCAGCCCGCCAGCGACTTCGACCGCCTGTACTATGCCGGCTTGTCGCGCGCCATCGGCGACTGGCTGCTGGGCATGAACTGCACACGGCTCTTCACCAACAAATATTCTCAGCCGGGCAATGTGCTGTCGATAGGGCGCGTGCAGACACCCACCCTCGCGCTCATCGTGGCCCGTTATCGCGAGATTGCAAACTTCACCCCCGAGGACTACTGGGAGATCAAGACGCTGTATCGCGGCGTGACGTTCAACTCGACCCACGGCCGCTACAAGAGCGAGGCCGAGGCCACCCAGGCCATGGAACTCATCAAGCCCCACGAGTTGACGGTGGGAAAAATCGAGAAGAAAAACGGCCGCGAGGCACCGCCGCGCCTGTTCGACCTCACGAGTCTGCAGGTGGAGTGCAACAAAAAATTCTCGTTCACTGCCGATGAGACACTCAGGCACATCCAGTCGCTCTATGAGAAAAAAGTCACCACCTATCCTCGCGTCGACACCACCTACCTGAGCGACGACATCTATCCCAAGGTGCCTGGCATTCTGCGCGCCATGGTGCCCTATCAGCCGCTCACCGCACCCATCTTGGCAGCGCCCAAGGTGCCGAAGTCGAAGAAAGTGTTCGACAACAGCAAGGTGACCGATCACCATGCCATCATACCCACCGACGTCGATCCGCGCAACGCCACGCTGAGCCACGACGAGAAGCGGGTCTACGACCTGATTGCCAAGCGGTTTATCGCAGCGTTTTACCCCGATTGCGAGTTTGCCACCACAACCGTCATGGCCGACATCAACGGCCAGGAGTTCAAAGCCACCGGCAAGGTGATTCTGAAAGACGGCTGGCGAGCCATATATAAAAAGGAGAAGGACACCACGGCCGACGACAACAAGGGCACCGATGACGACAACGGCGAAATGCCCGAGATGCACGAGGGCGAGCATGGCCCGCACGAGCCGTCGCTGCTCAAGAAAGCCACGCAGCCACCCAAGAACTACACCGAGGGAACGCTGCTGCGCGCCATGGAGACCGCTGGAAAGGCCGTCGACGACGAGGAACTGCGCGAGGCCATGAAGGAAAACGGCATCGGCCGGCCCTCGACACGCGCGGCAATCATCGAGACGCTTTACCGCCGCCGCTACATCCGCAAGGAGCGCAAGAGTGTGATCCCCACCCCCGCAGGCATGCAACTCATCGACACCATCAAGGAAGAATTGCTCAAGAGCGCCAAACTGACGGGCTTGTGGGAGAACAAGTTGCGCAAAATTGAGCGCGGTGAGTTTGACGCCAAGCAATTTCTCGACGAACTCAAGCAGATGGTTACCGACATCGTGAGCAATGTGATTCGCGACCAGGGCACAAGCATCGTCATCGAGCAGGACACGCCCAAGCCGCCCAAGAGCGGTGCCGGCGCTGCCAAGCGCCCCCGCCAGCCACGCATCAAGAGCGTCGAGGAGATTCCCTGCCCGGTGTGCCACCGCGGCCATCTGGTGAAAGGTCGCACAGCCTACGGGTGCAGCGAGTATCGCAATGGCTGCCACACCGTGCTTCCCTTCGACAAATACCCTGCCGACCTCACGCCCGCCAAGTTACGCAATATGGTCAATAAAGAGTTCAAGCAACAATGAGCGCACAGTTACAGTATGCCCTTGCCATCGTCATTGTGGCATGCGCAGTGCTCCTCGCGGTGCGAGCGGCGGTGAATTTGGTTCGGGGCAAGAAATCGGCATTAAACGCTTGCCAGTCATGTGCTTTGCGCGAGAGTTGCACGCGCGCTCAAAGTGGGGCGATAAAAAAATGTGACGAGAAAGTTGCACAATCCAGAAAATAATACTAATTTTGCAGTCACATTTGAGTAAGGTCGCATGGATGAGTGGTTTAGTCACCGGTCTGCAAAACCGGGCACAGCGGTTCGAGTCCGCTTGCGACCTCTAACAGCAAGGCCAGCCTACTGAAATTCAGCAGGCTGGTTTTTTGTTGCCCTAAAAAGTTTCACAAAAACTACACATTTTATTCTAAAGCCGCAAACTCATCAGTCGACGGCTCAACCACAATTCGTCCACGCTCACCCCACCAACGCCGAGTACCACCATTCAACGAATAATGTATACCACATAACGCACTGCATCGGCCTGTCGGGTGGGTGAAACGGCTGGCGTTATGATAGTTTTTTGGGCGATGGGTTGTGTATTACGGGATGGTTTTGTAAATTTGCCGAAAAATGACGAGTTATGAAATTTATATCTTGGAATGTTAACGGTTTGCGAGCCGTTGTTGGCAAAGGGTTCAGCGATATATTCACCAATCTTGATGCCGACTTCTTTTGCCTTCAGGAGACTAAGATGCAGGCTGGCCAACTCGACATTGAGTTTGACGGCTACCGCAGTTACTGGAATTACGCCGACAAGAAGGGCTATAGCGGCACGGCAATTTTCACACGCCACGAGCCACTGAGCGTGGCTTACGGCATCGGCAAGGACGAGCTCGACCACGAAGGCCGTGTAATCACGCTTGAGATGGCCGACTTCTACCTGGTGACGTGCTACACGCCCAACAGTCAGGACGGTCTGCGCCGCCTCGACTACCGCATGACGTGGGAAGAGGATTTTGCGCGCTATCTGCATGAGTTGGATGCGAAAAAGCCGGTGATTGTGTGCGGCGACCTGAATGTTGCCCATCAAGAAATCGACTTGAAAAACCCCAAGACCAACCGTCGCAATGCGGGCTTCACCGATGAGGAGCGCGAGAAAATGACGCAGTTGTTAGGCTCGGGCTTCGTCGATACCTGGCGTCACCTCAACCCCGACGTGACCGATGTGTACTCGTGGTGGAGTTATCGCTTCCGTGCCCGCGAGAAGAACGCCGGCTGGCGTATCGACTATTTCCTGATCAGCGAGCGTCTGCTGCCACGACTGGCCGGCGCCGCCATCCACACCGAGATTTTCGGCAGCGACCACTGCCCAGTGGAGTTGACAATAACTTGATAATTTTTACGACAATGAACAAATATTTCAAACGTGCGTTAATCCTCGACATGGCATGCATCGCCGTGGCGCTAGTTGTGCTGTATCTTGCCAATAACGGCATTATTTCTTTTCCGTGGCTGGTGACGGGCGCCATCATAGCGCTGCTGCTGCTCATATGGTCGCTTGTAACGCTGATGAAGGCACGCCGCCTGAACCGCGAACTCATTGCCGCCTACGAGGCCGAGATGGCAAAAGCCAAGCAGAACGAGGAAGCCGAGGAGGCCGACCAAGCCGAGGAAAACGAGGAAACCGAGCAGGACGAGAAAGCCGAGAAGGAGCAAGCCTGATGACGCCGTCGCGCCTGCACTTGCTCGACACTGCCGCTGTGGCCGGGATTGAGTTGCCCAAGCAATTCACCTGGCCGTTCCACTATGTGCCCCACCCTCTTGCCACGTTTGCTGCAAGCCGCGTAAATTCTTACATCTCTTGCCAGCAACAGTGGCACGACGAGTTGCGCCGTGGCAAGATGCTGGGTGTGCTTGTGGTTAGCGACACCGTTGGCCGGCTGGGCTTTGTGGCCGCTTTTTCGGGCCTGCTGGCCGGCAGAAACGATCACGACTATTTTGTGCCGCCCATCTACGACCTGCTGGCCAAGGATGGCGTGTTTAAGACTGGTGAAGAGCAACTTAACGCCATGTCGCGCCACATCAGTGGGCTTGAAGAGTCGGCCGAGCGAGCCGCCCTGTTGCGCAATCTCACTGACGCACAAGAGGCTATGCAGCGCGAGGTGGAGGCTGCCAAGCAGGCCATCACCGTGGCCAAGGAGCGCCGCCATGAGTTGCGCGCCACACAGGCACTCAGCGACAGCAAGCAGCAAGCGCTACTGCTTGAAAGTCAGCACGAAAAGGCCGAATACAAGCGTTTGCGCAAGCGGCATCAAGCCATTATCGACGACATCCAGAGGCAGTTGGGAGCCCTCGACGACGAGATAGCACAACATCGCCGGCAGCGACATGCCCTGAGCGAACGCCTGCAGCAGCAACTGTTTGCGCTCTACACCGTGCACAACGCGCGTGGCGAGTGCCGCAACGTGGCGAGCATCTTCGCTCCGGCCATCCCGCCCGGCGGCACCGGCGAGTGCTGTGCGCCCAAACTCCTTGAATATGCTTACCGCAACGCCTTGCGCCCTGTGTGCATGGCCGAGTGGTGGTGGGGCGACTCGCCACAGGGCGAGGTGCGTCGTCACGGCCACTACTACCCCGCTTGCCGCAGCAAGTGCCTGCCAATGCTCACTTTTATGCTTCAAGGACTCGACGTTGAGGCAAACCAACTCGCCACGCCAGTGCGTGACGCTGAGTTACACGAGTTGTACGACGATGCGTGGCTTACCGTGGTCGACAAGCCCGCCGGCATGCTCAGCGTGCCTGGCAAACTGATGGATGACTCGGCCTACACCCGCTATCGCGAGCGCCATCCCGAAGCCACCGGCCCCATTGTGGTGCATCGTCTCGACCAAGAGACGAGCGGCCTGCTGGTGTTTGCCAAGGACAAAGCCACGCACAAGGCGCTGCAAGAGCAATTTGCAAAGCATGACATTGAGAAATGCTACATCGCGCTGCTCGACGGCATCCTGGCGAGCGACGAGGGCGAAGTTGAGTTGCCCATGAGGCCCAACGTGGACGACCGGCCGCGACAGATGATCGACCATGAGCACGGCCGCCCAGCCCTCACACTCTATCGTGTGCTGGCTCGCGAGAATGGCGTAACACGCGTGCTGCTGCGCCCATTGACCGGCCGCACCCACCAACTGCGCGTGCATGCCTCGCACCACGCCGGGCTGAACACTCCCATCGTGGGCGACCGCCTGTATGGCACGCCGGCCGCGCGACTCATGCTGCATGCCGCGAGCATCACCTTAACTCATCCGGCCACCGGCGAGCGCATCACCATCGAGTCGACGCCACCATTTTGACAACAAAAACGATGCGAAATTGACTTTTTTGAAGTAAATTTGCCAATCATTTACGCACCAGATATGAAATTTGGATTCTTACTTTTTCTGTTAATACCCATCTTGGGACACTCCTATGTGTGCTGGCGGCTGTGGCACCTATTGCCCTTGACACCGGCACTGCGCTGGCTTGCCGTGGTCCTGGCCACGGTGATTCTGTTCAGTTTTTTCATCCTGTTTGCCGCCGACCAGAGCCGCATGCCGTTGTGGCTTTCGAGAACGATTTACGAAGTGAGCACCTCGTGGATGGTGATTATGCTCTACCTTTTCATGATATTTGTGGTGCTCGACCTGGGCCGGCTATGCCGCCTGGTGCCGTCGTCGCTGCTGCACAGCAATGCGGCAATGTCGCTGGGACTGCTGGCCGTGATGGCCGGGGTATTAATCTGGGGCAACTACCAGTTTCGGCACAAAGTGCGGCAACAACTGCAACTGGCATCGCAGGGAAAGGTGGAGAAACCGATTAAGATAGCCATGCTCAGCGACTTGCACTTGGGTTATCATATCGACCGCAACGAGTTCGCACGCTGGGTCGACATCCTCAACGCCGAGAATCCCGACCTGATCCTCATTGCCGGCGACATTATCGACAGCAACGTCTTTCCCCTTATGGCTGAAAATGTTGCGCAAGAGTGGAAACGCTTGAAAGCGCCAGTATATGCCTGCTTGGGCAACCACGAATACATCTCGGGGGTGATTAGCGCGCGCAACTTCTTTGACGAAGCCGGCATACACCTGCTTCGCGACACGGTGGCAACCGTAGGCCCGCTGACCATCATCGGCCGCGACGACCGCAGCAACCGGCACCGCAAGACGCTGAAGGAACTCACCGCAGGCGTGTCGCCCGACACCTACACAATTTTGCTTGACCACCAACCATATAACCTCGAGGAGGCCGAGCAGTGCGGCATCAACTTCCAGTTCAGCGGCCACACCCACTATGGCCAAGTGACGCCCATCAACATGCTTACACGCACGATGTACGAAGACGCCTACGGCCCGTGGACACGCGGCAACACAGTGTATTACGTGAGTAGCGGCATGGGCATCTGGGGCGGCAAGTTCCGCATCGGCACCTGTTCAGAATATATAATTGCAACAATAAAACCATGATACCTACACCTTATTATATCGTATACGAAGAGAAGTTGCGGCGCAACCTCAACTTGATTAGCCGCGTGAGCCGTGAGAGTGGCGCAAAAATCATCATGGCGTTCAAAGCCAATGCGCTGTGGCGCACTTTCCCCATCTTCATCGATTACGGCATCTGCTCCACGGCCAGTTCGGTCAACGAGATGCTGCTTGCCAACGATGAGTTGCAGTGCAAGGCTCACACCTATTGCCCGGCCTACACCCCCGAGACCATCGAGAAATACGTGGCCGGCAGTTCGCACATCACCTTCAACTCGGTGGCCCAATATGAGCGCTTCCGCGATGTGGTCGAGCGCCACAACGCCGCCAAGCCCGCCGAGCGCGTGAGTTGCGGCTTGCGCATCAACCCCATGTGTTCGATTGTGGAGACCGACATCTACAACCCTTGCTGCCCCGGCTCGCGCTTCGGCATCACGGCCGACGCGCTGACGTCGCTGCCCGACGGCATCGAGGGCTTCCACTTCCACGCCCTGTGCGAGAGCACGTCGTACGACCTGGAGCAGGTGCTCCGCGCCGTGGAGCAGCAATTCGGGCAATTCCTGCCGCAACTGAAATGGCTGAACATGGGCGGCGGTCACCTGATGACCCGCAAAGGCTACGATGTAGAGCACCTGATCGGCTTGCTGAAAGACTTTGGGCAGCGTTATCCCAACCTGCAACTGATTTTGGAGCCCGGCAGCGCATTTTGCTGGGAAACGGGCGACCTCGAGGCCACCGTTGTCGACATCGTGGAGAACAGCGGCGTGCGCACAGCGATTCTCGACGTGTCGTTCGCCTGCCACATGCCCGACTGCCTGGAGATGCCCTATAAGCCGCGTATAACCCAGGCTCTCAACGAGGTAGACCCTAAACTCCCCACCTACCGCATGGGCGGCAATTCGTGCCTGAGCGGCGACTATGTGGGCGACTGGAGTTTCGACCACGAACTGCAAGTGGGCGAGCGGCTCACCTTTGAGGACATGAACCACTACACAACAGTGAAAACTAACATGTTCAATGGAATTCACCACCCCGCCATGGTGCTGGAGCGCCTGGACGGCGCGCGTGTGGTGATGCGCGAATTCACCTACGACGACTACAAGTCGCGCATGGACTAATAAATCAGCAGGCCTGCGATTCCGGCGAGAATTATCACCACGATGGGATGGATGCGGGTGAAAAACACCACGCAGAACGATGCCACGCACAGCGCTATTGAAATGAGCCGCTGCGAGATGTCGTAGCCAAAGTTCTCGCTGTTCATCAGCAACAATGCCGCCGAGGCAATCAGGCCCACCACCACGGGCCTCAGCCCTTTGAAAGCGCCTTGAATAAGGACGCTCTCTTTGTGGTTGGTGATATAGTGGCTTGCCAAGAGAGTGAGGATAAACGGCGGGATTACCACAGTAAGCGTCGCCACAATCGAGCCCCACACACTGCCGGTGACCACGTAGCCGATGTAGGTGGCGCTATTGATGCCTATCGGGCCGGGCGTCATCTGCGACACGGCCACAATGTCGGTAAACATCTGGCTCGAAATCCAGCCGCTCTGCACCACCTCCCGCTCGATGAGCGACAGCATGGCATAGCCGCCACCGAAGCCGAAAAGCCCGATTTTCAGGTAGGCCCATATCAGTCGCAAATACTCATTCATGGCTCACCGGGGTTTTACGTTGATTAGCCAACTTGCGCACATGCATCACATAGCCCACCACCGCGCCGAGCACAATGTAGAGTATAGGGCTGGAGATGACGGGTATTCCCGAATAAATAAGCAACGCTACGGCCACTGGAATTATCACCGTGCGCCACGTGATGCCGGCAGCGCGCGCCGTAGTGATTACCGGCGCAACAATCAAGGCCACCACAGCTGGGCGTACTCCCTTGAAGATGCGGCTCACAATGTCGTTGTTTTTGATTACATCGGGCGTCAGAAATATCGCTATCGCCAGAATAATGAAAAACGACGGCAGTATGGTGCCCAATGCCGCCACTATGCTGCCGCGCAAGCCGCGCAGCCGGTCGCCAATCACGGTGCTGATGTTTACCGCCAGGATTCCCGGCATCGACTGCGCCACAGCGAGCAGGTCGAGGAACTCCTCTTTTTCAATCCACTTGTGGTTGTCGACAATCTCGCGTTGAATGATAGCAATCATCGCCCATCCGCCGCCAAAGGTGAACAGGCCAATTTTGAAAAACGTGATGAAGAGTTGCCAATAAAGTGTCATTGCTTGTCGATGGCGCTGAAAAGTTCGGCGAGCAAATACATGCTTCCACCCACATATATCACGTCGGTGGCCAAAGCATCGCGCTTTGCAGCAGCCAGGGCTTCGCTCACATTACCGTAAGGGCTGCCATAGAGCCGATGCATGTGAGCCCGCTTGGTGAGCGAGGTCACCGAGAGCGACCTTGGTGTTTGAGCCTGTGTGAAATAGTATTGTGCGTCGGCGGGCAAGATGCTGAGAATCCGCTCCACATCTTTATCGGCCATAAAACCGAGCACCATGCGCAGTGTGCGATATCGCAGTTGCTTGAGTTGCGACATCACCTGGCGCATAGCGTCGGGGTTATGTGCCGAGTCGCACAAGATTAACGGACGCCGGCCCAACACGGTCCATCGTCCACGGAAGCCAGTAAATGCCTGCACGTTGCGGAGTCCATGTTTCACACTTGCCATGTCGATGGCCACACCCTCGCTCTTGAGCACCTCGATTGCCGTGAGAGCGGTAGCGACATTTTTTACTTGATAGTCGCCGATTAGGTCGCAATACAATGTGCCATAAGGGCGATTATGGAACAGCATCAGCCTGCCACGCTTGTGCCACCCTTGTACGTAAGGCTGCTCGCTGGCAAAGGTGATGGGCGCCTTCATTTTGGCAGCACGCTTAGCAAACACCTCCCTGACGCCGGCTTGTGGTGCCTCGCCAATGACAACGGGCACTCCCCGCTTGATTATGCCGGCTTTCTCGCCAGCAATCTCCTCGATTGTGTTGCCCAGCAGATTGGTGTGCTCAAGCCCAATGTTAGTGATGATGCTCAGCATCGGGGTCACGATGTTGGTGCTGTCGAGGCGACCTCCCAAGCCAGTCTCGAGTACGGCATAGTCGACGTTGTTGTCGGCAAAATAGCGCATGGCCATCACCGTGGTAAACTCGAAAAAGGTGGGTGTGTCGGCTGAGTGGAGTGTTTGATATTTCTCAACAAAGTCAATGACGTATTGTCGCGGAATCATGGCACCGTTGATGCGGATTCGCTCGGTAAAATCGACGAAATGAGGCGAGGTGTACAGCCCCACCTTATATCCCTGTGCTTGCAGCACGGCAGCCAGCATATGCGCCACCGAACCCTTGCCGTTGGTACCGGCAATGTGGATGACGCGCAGTTGGTCCTGCGGATTACCGAAGGCCTGGGCCAGGCGCTGCGTCACTTCGAGGCCTGGCTTGTAGCCCGAAGCGCCCTGCCGCTCAAACGAGGGGCGCTGGGCGAAAAGGAAGTCGATTGTTTCCTGATAAGTCATTGTTGTTAGTAAAAAAACAAAAAATGCAGTGAGGCTATAAGCCGGGTTATGTAGCCACAACGAAGTGTGGCCGCCTGTCATTTATCTGTCCGCGCCGTTGCCGACGTGGTATAGCGGTCTACCCTCCGCCAAGAGCGAGCAACCCTTATTCGACGGTATACTTGACCTTGCAACTCGCAGGAGATGCGGCACGCGGTGTCACCATCGCGCCCGGTGGGCTCTTACCCCACCTTTTCACCCTTACCCGACAATGTGCCAGGCGGTTATTTTCTGTCACCCTGCCCCACAGTCACCCATGGCTTCCAGTTAAGAAGTGCGATGCTCTGTGTTGCCCGGACTTTCCTCTCGATACCCGTTGCCAAGTGACGAGCGACAAGCCACCCCACTGCATTCGGCCTGCAAAGTTACTGCAAGTTGAGCGCAAAACCAAATTTATTTGGTTTTTGCCGAAACGCCGCGTAACTTCGACGATAGTCAACATTACTGCAAGGCGAGTGCAATACAAAATGAAAAAACATAATTTTTCAATTTTTCAAAACTACGGATTAATCTGAGTCGCTTCGCAGTAAATCGAACAAATCTTAACAAAATCTCACATTGGCAGAAAAAGTGCGCCCTAACGGGCGGAACCACGAAGTGCTCACGACCGCATGGGAGCCCGAAGGGCAAGCGAAGCGCAGTAAATTTATCAATTATAAAAATTTCACGACCTAATGAAAAAAAATTGTTAGATTTGAATAGATTTGTAAGATTTCTGCCCGTAAGGACACTCCTATCATCTAAAATAGGCATTCATTGTATTTATTTTACATTGCTGTCCGGGAAAACTATTCACAGACTTACAAATGTACGATCCTTATTTAGGGTATGTCATAATGAAACATCAAAGGGCGGCATCAACAATGTAGGGACGTGCCATGGCACGTCGTGCACAATCCCTGGGTGTTTACGGCCTTTACTCCACGACGCGCCATGGCGCGTCCCTACAAATTCACATTGGTGTCCAGGAAAACTATTCACATAACATCAAAGGGCGGCATCAACAATGTAGGGACGTGCCATGGCACGTCGTGCACAATCCCTGGTATTTACGGCCTTTACTCCACGACGCGCCATGGCGCGTCCCTACAAATTCACATTGGTGTCCAAGAAAACTATTCACAGAACATCAAAGGGCGGCATTAACAATGTAGGGACGTGCCATGGCACGTCGTGCACAATCCCAGGTATTTACGACCTTTACTCCACGACGCGCCATGGCGCGTCCCTACAAATTTACATCGCTGTATGGGGATCTGTGAGGGGAATAAAAAAAGAAAAGTGGCAACCAGTAGCGATTAACCACTTTCAAAATGAAACTCAGAATGTGATTCCGTTGGGATTCGAACCCAAGACCCACAGCTTAGAAGGCTGTTGCTCTATCCAACTGAGCTACGGAACCCAGTATCATTTTGGCGTCAAGCCCAAAATTTCGTGCAAATTTACAAAATAATTGGCGAACTGATTACATTTTTAATAACAAAAATCAACCATCAAATATAAAACCCTGTTATACAGTGTTTTATGTTAAAACCTCTAAAGTGTAAAATACCCTTTATTCCGCAAAAAAGTTTCTCTTCGAGGCACGTTCCTATCGCTGTCATGTGACCAAGCGTCGACCCCCTCAGAGGCACTCACATGGTCTCACACACAAAGTCGGATCTACGAGCCGCTTGAGTCATCGACGCTAATCAATGAAACGACCCTTTTGCTCAATTTAGTAACTCAAGTTAAATGAATTGTCGCAGGGCATCCATTATCGCGCTGGCAGGTTGGTAACCGCTTTGTTGCCACACCAGAGCGCCACTTTTAAAAATCATCAATGTGGGCACCGCACGAACTTGATACTGCTGGGCCAACGCCTGATTTTCATCAACATCAACCTTGATAATCGTCGCTTGGTCGCCTATTGCCTGCTTGACCTCTTCGAGCACAGGATGCATCATTTTGCAAGGGCCACACCAGGTGGCAAACATATCGACGAGAGTGGGTCGATCGCTGGCAATGAGTTTTTCAAAATTATTCATCTTCGTCAAATACAATATTATAATAAGGTGGATCAACAAATAAGACTGTAAGCAGTTCATCACCGATTGTCATCCGATGGGTATCGGCCAGAAAGGCGTCGATGAATTGCTCACGTGAACTCGCCTTTGTCGCAAGTTCAATTATATGCGTTATCAGCAATTTTGGTGCCAAGCACAGCACAGCGTCGACGTAGCGCGTGTTGGCCATCTCGACATCGCACGCCTGGCATTGCACCAAACGGCCGCCGTCGATGCTCACCACATTGTTAATAAGCAACTTGCCGGGAAGCAGCGTGTAATTAGCGATAAACTTCAGCATCACTCACGTTTTGAAGGCATGTGTGTGGCGTTGGGCGATGCGACGACATGCGGCTGCACGCTCGACTTGTTGACACCCTCTTTGGGCTTGAAGCGCTGACGGTTGTCGGGTATGGCCGGCGGAGCAGCCGTGGTGACGCTGTGAGGCGCTGGCGCTTGGCGACGCTCGTAGAGCACCTGGCGGGCAAACGCACCGAAATTGCGCGCGTCGAAGTGTGTGCGTATCATGCTGATGCTGTCGAGATACAGGTAGGAGTCGCGCGGCACCTGACAACGGAAATAGCCATAGATGCGAGTTACGATGCGCGCGGTGTCGGCCTGCAGCACGATGCGCGTCCAGCCGTTAGACAACTTGTTGCGGGTAACAATCGACGTGGCACCGTCGCCATAATCGACAGCCACAAGAGCCACTGCCGATGCCCCGACACCAGTGAGTTTGCAGTTAAGTTCGTAACGGTCGCCCGACTTGGTGTCCTGGTCAGGTTGGAAGTCAAACGGCAAGTAACTGTCGGTCAGCGCATGCGTAAGCGTCCATTGAGCGGGACCTTGCCAGATGTCGGCCGTGTCGCCACCCACAGTCATGGGGCGCTGATGCGGCACGGGGTTGACGTCGGGCGTGGGCTCGGTGCGCGACGGGCCTCCGGTGCGGTCGGTCTTGGCCTGTTCATCGCGCAGTTTCTTGATAGCCTTGTCGTATACGTCGGTGTAAACGTCCATATTGTGGGCATACCACTCGAGCGACTTGTCGTAAAGTTCGGGGGTAACGCCGTGCTTCTCAAAAACCGACTGCTTAAGCACCATCATCGAGGAGTCGTCGGGGAAATCCGCCGACCGGATTTGCGTATATGCCTCGGCCTTACACAAATCCACGAGCAGGTCGGTCATATCGCTTTCGCTGATAACGCCTTTGGGAGCCTTGTTGCAGGCACCCAGCATTATCATCACCGCAATGATGGCGAGTGTGTTAAGCAGGCGTCGAGTTAGCATCGTCGTCGGGGGTTGATTGGTCGTCGTCGGCCTCTTTTGCGTCGTCGGGAGCGAGGAAGCGTCGGTAAAACAGAATCAGCACAATCACGCTTACCGACAGGGCAGCGTCGGCCACGTTAAATACCGGCTGGAAGAAGATAAAGTGATCGCCACCGATTTTGGGAACCCATTCAGGCCAGTTCCACTCCACAAGGGGGAAATAGAACATGTCGACCACGCGTCCGTTGAACGCCGAGGCGTAACCGCCGGCCTCGGGAAACAATTGCGCCACATCGGGCGGCAGCGGTGCGTCGAAAATCATGCCATAGGCTATGCAATCGAGCACGTTGCCCAAAGCCCCGGCGGTAATCAGTGCCACACAGGCGACATATCCACGCGAGATGTCGCTGCGGTGGCGTATCTTGAACAAGTAGTAGCAAAAGGCGATGACGGCGATGATGCGGAACCAGGTGAGCAACATCTTGCTGCCGAACTCCATGCCGAAAGCCATGCCATTGTTTTCGATAAACAACAGCCGGAACCAGGATGTTATCTCGAACTCCTCGCCGTAGTAGAAATGAGTCTTGACCCAAATCTTTACGGCCTGGTCGATGATAATCACGGCCGCTATTAGAATAGCGGCAAAGCAACCATTAGAGAGTCGTTTCATCGTCAACCGTTTAGCGGCGCTTGCGTGCTTGCTCAATCTCTTTGCCCTCGAGCGAGGTGGTGGCATGAGGCACAGCGAGCAGTCGTCCCTTAGGAATCAGTTTGCCAGTAACGCGGCAGATGCCATAGGTCTTGTTCTCGATGCGTGTGAGTGCCGCCTGCAACTTGTTGATGAACTCCTGCTGGCGTTGTGCGCGCTGGCCGGCTTCCTCCTTATTGAGCGTGGTGGCACCCTCTTCAAGAGCCTTGAAGGTTGGCGTGGTGTCATCGGCCATCATATTGGCCTTGAGCATCTCAAGGTTTTGGTTAGCCTGTTCGAGTTTTTCAAGAATCAGAGTCTTAAATTCTTGCAAATCCTCATCGCTATATCTGATAATCTCACTCATAACGATTTGTTATACGTATACTTATCTGGGCCGGGAATGGTCCCAGCCCAGAAGTGGTTATTATTATTTGTTACTTTTTTCAACTTTTACGGCAAGATCCCAGCCGTCCATGTCGAGCATGACCACGTCGTCGCCGCTCACCGGCTCCACGGTGATGTCGTCGGCAAGCACTTGGCGAGCGATATAGTCGCCATATTGCTTCACGGCATCATCGGTACGCTCGTCGGGCGCGATTGTCACCACAATACGGTCGGTGATGTCGAAGTCTTTGCCCTTGCGCACGTTCTGGATGCGGTTCACCAGTTCGCGTGCCATACCCTCGCGGCGCAACTCGTCGGTGATTGTGATGTCGAGAGCCACGGTCACGTTGCCATCGTTAGCCACGAGCCAGCCCGGGATGTCCTCACTGATGACTTCCACGTCGGCGAGTTGGACGACAGCCTGCTGGCCAGCAATGTCGAGGGTCACCTCGCCATTCTTCTCAAACTCGATGATGTCGGGCTGCGACATGGTGGTGAGCGCTTGTGCCACACCCTTCATGATTTTGCCGAACTTCGGGCCGAGTTTCTTGAAGTCGGGCTTGACGCGCTTCACGAGCACGCCCTCGTCGTTGCCCACGAGTTTGAGTTCCTTGACGTTCACCTCATTCTTGATGAGGTCGCTCACAGCCATGATGGTGTCGCGCTGACGCTCGTCGGCCACGGGCACCATGATGCTCGTGAGCGGCTGACGCACCTTGATGTTCTGCTTGCGGCGCAGAGCCAACACCATCGATGTGATGGCCTGAGCCAGGCGCATGCGCTCCTCGAGTTCGGTGCTGATAAGACTCTCGTCGGCCTCGGGATAGAGTGCCAGGTGTACCGAATCGGCGCTGCCGGTGAGGTCGCGATAGAGTTTGTCGCTGTAGAAGGGCGACACGGGAGCCATGAGCAGGGTCACGGTCTTGAGGCAAGTGTAGAGCGTCTGATAAGCCGCTAACTTGTCGGTGGTCATCTCCCCACCCCAGTAGCGCTTGCGGTTCAGGCGCACGTACCAGTTGCTCAGGTGGTCACCAACAAACTCACTGATGACGCGGGCAGCCTTGGTAGGCTCATAGTCGTCGAAGTACTCGCGCACTTCCTTCACCAGAGTGTTGAGTTGCGAGATAATCCAGCGGTCAATCTCGGGACGGTCCTGCATGGGCACCTGCGGCAGGTCGGTATCGAAGCCGTCGACATTGGCATAGAGCGCAAAGAACGAGTAAGTGTTGTAGAGCGTGCCGAAGAACTTGCGGCTCACCTCCACCACGCCAGCCTCGTCAAACTTGAGGTTGTCCCAGGGCGACGAGTTGCTGATCATGTACCAGCGCAAGGGGTCGGAGCCGTACTGCTCGATGGCGCCGAAAGGATCGACGGCGTTGCCCAATCGCTTGCTCATCTTGTTGCCGTTCTTGTCAAGCACGAGTCCGTTGGAAATCACGCTCTTATAGGCCACGTTATCCATTACCATTGTGGCAATTGCGTGAAGCGTGAAGAACCAGCCACGCGTTTGGTCCACGCCCTCGGCGATGAAGTCGGCCGGGAAGAAGCGCCCGCTGTCCACAGCCTCCTTGTTCTCAAACGGATAGTGCAGTTGGGCGTAAGGCATAGCACCGCTGTCGAACCACACGTCGATCAAGTCGAGTTCGCGCTTCATGGGCTTGCCAGTGTCGCTCACCAGCACAATGCTGTCGACGTACGGGCGGTGGATGTCGATTTTGTTATAGTTCTCCTCGCTGTAGTCGCCGGGGATGAAGCCCTTGTCCTTGTAGGGGTTCGACGTCATCACGCCAGCCTCGACAGCCTTCTCGATTTCGTTGTACAGTTCCTCAATCGAGCCGATGCACTTCTCCTCGCCATCGTCGTTACGCCAGATGGGCAGCGGTGTGCCCCAATAGCGGCTGCGGCTCAGGTTCCAGTCGTTGAGGTTCTCGAGCCATTTGCCAAAGCGTCCGGTACCGGTGTGCTCGGGCTTCCACTTGATGGTGTGGTTTAACTCCACCATGCGGTCGCGTGCGGCCGTCGAGCGGATAAACCAACTGTCGAGCGGATAATAGAGCACGGGCTTGTCGGTGCGCCAGCAGTGCGGATAGTTGTGCACGTGCTTCTCGATTTTAAAGGCCTGGCCGTCTTGCTTCATGCGCACGCACATGTAGACGTTGAGGTCCTCGGCCTTGTTGGCGGCTGCTTCGTCGTATTTTCCGTTGACGGTGTACTGCGGGTCGTAAGCGTTCTTGACCCAAGCACCGGCATATTCCTTGTAGAGGTCGACGTTGACAAAGTTCTTCACAAAGTCCTCGTCGAGATCCTCGATGTTGTAATACTTTCCGCTGAAGTCGACCATGGGTCGCGTTTCCTGTTTCTTATTAATCATAAACAAAGCAGGGACTCCGGCGGCGCGAGCCACAGCGGCATCGTCGGCACCAAAGGTGGGTGCGATGTGCACAATACCGGTACCGTCTTCGGTGGTGACGTAGTCGCCGGGGATCACGCGGAAGCCGTTTTCGTTGGCAACAATCTTGCCATCGATTTTGTCGACTGGCTTCACCCAGGGGAAGAGTTGCTTGTAGCGCAACTCGAGCAGGTCGGTGCCCTTGAACTCGGCGATGACCTTGTAAGGAATCACCTTGTCGCCCGGCTTGTACTCGCTCAGCGGCTTCTCAGCGCCCTCGGGCTTGAAATAAGCGTCGACACGAGCCTTTGCCAACAGGTAGATGGCGGGCTGGCCGTTGTAGGGGTTGTAACTCTCGACGGCCACATAGTCGATCTTCGGGCCCACGCACAGTGCGGTGTTGCTGGGCAAGGTCCATGGTGTGGTGGTCCAAGCCAGGATTGCAACGTTCTCAAAGCCCTGGTCGGCGTTAGCCTTGATGGTCTTGAGCACGGGGTGGTCGGTGTCGAGCACCTCAAATTGCACGGTGCCCGTCTGATCCTTCACGTCGCGGTAGCAGCCCGGCATGTTAAGTTCGTGCGAACTCAGGCCGGTTCCGGCAGCGGGCGAATAAGGCTGGATGGTGTAGCCCTTATACAAGAGGCCCTTGTTATAAAGTTGCTTGAGCAACCACCACAAGGTTTCAATATAACCGTTTTTAAACGTGATGTAGGGGTCCTTCATGTCGACCCAATAGCCCATCTTGTGGGTGAGGTCTTCCCACTCGTGGGTGTATTTCATCACCTCTTTTCGGCAAGTGGCGTTATACTCGTCGACGCTGATGGTCTTGCCGATGTCTTCCTTGGTGATGCCGAGAGCCTTCTCCACGCCCAGTTCCACGGGCAGTCCGTGGGTGTCCCAGCCTGCCTTGCGCAGCACTTGGTAGCCCTGCATGGTCTTGTAGCGGCACACAATGTCCTTGATGGTGCGGGCCATCACATGGTGGATGCCCGGCATGCCGTTGGCACTGGGAGGTCCCTCGTAAAACACAAACGACGGTTGCCCATCACGCTCACTGATGCTGCGCGCAAACACGCCCTCAGCATCCCATTTTTCCAAAACCTCTTTATTGATATCTGAGAGGTTAAACTTGTTATATTCGTTAAATTTCTTCATATTTCCACTCTGTCAATGCCCCCTCACGACCGGGAAAAGGCACTGTTTTAAAATAATCTGCAAAATTAGTGTAAATCGCTTGAACGGCAAAACAAAACCGCCACGAATTTGCTTATACCTTATAAAAAAGGGAAAACAAAGACAGTAGTGCACTAATGTTGCATAAATTAGGCGGCGCCTCGGAAATGCTCAAATAAATTTGGCATTTCGCTCAACTTGCACTAATGTTGCATAAATTAGGCGGCGCCTCGGCAATGTCAAGTCTCCGCAAATCAAAAATAAATTTTTGTTTGCGTTTTCTTGCCATTGCGCTCGGTTTGTACTAATGTTGCATAAATTAGGCGGCGCTTCGGAAATGCTCAAATAAATTTGGCATTTCGCTCAACTTGCACTAATGTTTCATAAATTAGGCGGCGCCTCGGCAATGTCAAGTCTCCGCAAATCAAAAATAAATTTTTGTTTGCGTTTTCTTGCCATTGCGCTCGGTTTGCACTAATTTTGCAGCCGATTTTTGTAACAAAAACAATTACTTATCAAATAAACAACTGAAAATGAAAGCATTTGTATTTCCCGGACAAGGTGCCCAGTTTGTGGGCATGGGTAAGGATTTATATGAAAACAACGCCAAGGCTCGCGAATTGTTTGAGAAGGCCAACGAGGTGCTGGGCTTCCGCATCACCGATTTGATGTTCAACGGCACCGAGGACGACCTGAAGCAAACCAAGGTCACTCAGCCGGCAGTTTTCCTGCACTCGGTGATTTTGGCACTCACTATGGGCGAGGAGTTCAAGCCCGACATGGTTGCTGGCCACTCGCTGGGCGAGTTCTCGGCTCTGGTGGCAGCCGGCGTGCTGCCTTTCGAGCAAGGCTTGAAACTGGTTGAGACCCGCGCGCTCGCCATGCAGAAGGCTTGTGAGGCTGCGCCGTCGACCATGGCTGCAATCATCGGCATGGACGATGCTAAGGTGGAGGAGATTTGCGCGTCGATCGACGGTGTGTGTGTCCCCGCCAACTACAACAGCCCCGGCCAGGTGGTTATCAGTGGCTCGATGGAGGCCATTGAAGAAGCCTGTGTGAAATTCAAAGAGGCTGGCGCAAAGCGCGCCCTGCCGCTGAAGGTGGGTGGTGCCTTCCACTCGCCGCTGATGGAGCCGGCTCGCGCCGAACTCGCAAAAGCCATCGAGGAGGCCGACTTCAATGTGCCCATCTGCCCCATCTACCAGGACGTTGACGCACTGCCCCACACCGACCCCGAGGAGATCAAGAAAAACCTCGTCGCCCAACTCACCGCCCCGGTGCGCTGGAGCCACATCGTGGCCAACATGGTTGCTGACGGCATGACTGAGGCCATGGAACTCGGCCCCGGCAAGGTGCTGCAAGGCCTCATCGGCCGCACATGCCGCGACGTGGCCGTGAGCGGAATGGAATAAACGATTATCACACGCGAGGGTTAATATTCTGCACGACAGATTATTGACCCTCGTTGTTTAGGTTAAAAACAACTTTTCGAATGGATTACCTGTTACTGGTCATTGGCCTTGGCATGCTCCTATTTAGCGCAAATATGCTTGTCGACTCATCGGTGGCAATTGCGCAACGGGCCAAAATATCAAACTTTATCATCGGCCTCACCATCGTGGGCATCGGCACCAGCGCGCCCGAACTGTTTGTGTCGATTTCGTCGGCACTCGAAGGCCATGGCGACATCGCCATGGGTAACGTGCTGGGCAGCAACATCGCCAACATCTTCCTGATATTGGGCGTCACGGCGGCCATCATGCCGTTTGCCATCGAGCGCGACCAGCAGCGTCGCGACATCCCGTTTGGCGTTGCCGCCGCAGTGATGCTGCTGTTGCTTGCCAACGACTCGTTCATACCCGGCATCTCGTCGAACACGGTGTCGCGTCTCGACGGCATCCTGCTGCTGGTGTTGTTTTTTTCCTACATGGTTTATGTAATTGTTTCCAAAGGAAAGAATCCGCAGGAGGCCATAGCCGAAGCCGACGAGCAATCGAAATCGCGCTTCACCGGCAAGCATCCCGTCTTGCTTTGGATTATCGCCATCGGTTCGCTGGCCTGCCTGATTTTTGGCGGCAATCTGTTTCTGGATTCTGCTAAGAACCTGGCCCGCAGTTGGGGCATGAGCGAGGCCGTCATTTCGATCACCATCGTGGCCGTTGGCACCTCGCTGCCCGAACTCATCACGGCCATCGTGGCCGCCACAAAGAACAACCCCCAACTCGCACTGGGTAACGTGCTGGGCAGCAATGTGTTTAACGTGCTGATGATTTTAGGTGTGAGCGCCACGGTGAAGCCGCTGGAGATTGTGAGCATCAACATTGTCGACTATCTGGTGGCGCTGATGGGCGCAGTGCTCACCTACTTGGTGATTTTCACCTTTGGCAAGAATCGTTTCGACCGAATCGAGGGTATCGCCTTCTTACTGATTTACGTGGGTTACACCGCATATCTGCTGATGCGGTAAGCAGCCCAATATCGACACAAAAAAAGGACGCACTTGGCGTCCTTTTTTTGTTATCGTATTTTTTACAGGCCGCTGTAGACTATTCCGTAGCCCACCAGTTGGTCGTAACGGCCGCCGCTGGGACGATAGTACACGCGTATGAAATATTGGTTTGAGGTCTGGAATTTGTCGCCATCAACCATCGAAGTCAGGCCTATCGACTGACCTTCTGGAACCCAGAGATACTGATAGTTATACTGTCCTTGTTTGAGCATTACTTCAGCATGGTACATACCTGTCGACATGTCGTAGGTCATGAGTGCGCTGCGCGGGTCGTAGCCGTGTGTAAACTCGCCCTCGAGGAAGATGTTGCCGCCCGATAGCGGGCCTCCGGCATCGAGGGTGAAATGCGTAATCACATAGTCGGCCTCGACACGGCTGTCGTCGGCCATCGAGTTGCGTATGGTAAAGCGTCCGTGGCGCGTCTGGTCGTAGAGGTGCTGCAGTTCGCGGCGCGGCTCGTCGGTGTACAGCGTAGCGTGGTAGAAGGGCTCAAAATAATCAATTCGCTGAATTCCCATGTTGATTGTGCCGGTGTTGACATGCTCAAAGCGGTGGTACTCATTTCCGGCGTTGAAAATGAGTTGCGGCATGTGTTCGTAGGTCACCTGCCCCACTGCCACCGATGTGGGTCTGCGCAGCAAGTGGTCCTCGTCGGTGCGCGTGTTCTGGCTCACCACGGTCAGCAAGTTGCTATATGGGTCGTCGATGGTGCCCGGCTTATAGTTGAGGTCGATGGCAAGTTGCTGATGCTCATTGTTGTAGTCAACATCGGTGCGCGAGGTGACTGTAGCCTGCACCCCCACCTTCACATCGGCCACCATAAAGCGTGTTTGGAACAGCACATGGTCAGGGTCGTCCTGCTCATAGACCTTCAGCAGATAGTTTCCGCTCTTGGTGATGCGCATATCGTCGTTTGGCAGCGCGAAAGTGTAGTTATAATAATGGGTAAACGTTGCCACACTCTGTGCATAGTCGGTGATGTCGGCATAGTTGAATCCGTCGACAAACTCGCTCTCGAACAGTTGCGACGGTGTCCAGTTGGCATCGCAATGCACCAGGCTGTAGCGCAGATAATGCAGGTCGTAGTCGAGCAAGTCGAAACTGACGATGATGCGGTCGTCGCCGTTGAGGTTAATCACCGGCGGCAGATAGGGGTTGCTGGCTGGATACACCTGCAGTGTGCGCACCGCCTCGTCGAAGACGCGCACGCTGGTACCGGGCAGCGATTGCGCCGCCACATTTAGCGCCAATAGGGCTATGGCAATTGTCAGTATCTTCTTCATATCTTTGCAAATGAGACTGCAAAACTAATGCAAAGTTAAAAACTGCGCCAAGTTTTTTGCGTTTTTTTTCAGCAAGCCGCCGTTTACTGCCTTTGCAGCACGCCGTTGATGACGATGTTGAGGTCGATAGCGTCGATCCGGGCATCGCCGTTACAGTCGGCGGGCACTGGGGCTTTTTCGACGCCCAGGATGTGGTTGATGACCATATTCAAGTCGATGCCGTCGATTGTGCCATCCTCGTTAACGTCGCCATCGGCGTAGGGATTGTTGTGTAGCGCAGGCACGTTGGCATTGAGGAACGCCACGCGTGAACTCATCCACGAGTCGAGGCGGGTGCGGAAGTTGTTAAGTGTGGTGAACTGTGTTGCCCAGCGCGTGTTGTCGGCCGTGCGCGAGAGAGCAAATCCGCGGCCCTGCTCACTCGCCACAAAGGCGTCGAAGCGGCTCATCACCTCTTGGTAGAGCGTTGCCGACACGAAATGCCAGCGGCGTTGATAGGCGCGAACCATCGTTTTGTTGCTGTTGCTGAAGTAATTCCTGCCGAACGACCCAGTGTGAATGCGGCACCATGTGCCGGCGGTTTTCATGGCCGAATCGAAGTCCCAGAGCAGTGGCATCTCCAACACCGTGCTGTCGCTGTCGTCGGCCTTGAGGAAATACTTGTTGGTGCCGCCCGAATCCTGGATGCCCAGGATGTCGTGGGCGAGAAGCCAGTTTGCCAGACTGGCCGCGTCGATGTAGTCGGGGTACGTGCCGTTGAGCACCGACTGGTCGAAGGCGTTCATGTAAGTGCTGATGTATTCGGCCTGCTCCTCGGTGACGTCCTCGGGCTCGGGATACTTGTAAGTGTAGTTATACGACGGGTTGTGCACCGCCGAAACGATGTATGGCTCATCGTCGACCCACCAGTAAGGGTCGTGCTCGACGATAAAGCCCGATTTTTCGGTGACCAGCCGGCAGTCGTTGTTGCGTTTCACCTGTTCGGTAAGCAGATACATGCCGCGGTAATCACCATTGAAAATCACGTTGACGTAGAGGCCTTGCGGTGTCCACGTCATGCCCATTACCCGGCTGATGATGACCCCGAAGAGCGTGGTCACGTCGTTGTCCGAAATGAGGATCCAGTTTTTGTCGCTGTATCGCTTGTCGCCCCTTGCGAGCATGTCGCCTTTTTTCTGCAACTTGATTTTGTAAGGCTTTTTCGCGGCGTATGCGCTGCTGTTTCCGCGAATCTTGATGGTTGCCCCGCTCACACCGTCAACGTATGGCCCGCTGTCGTAAATCACGTCGCCGCTACGCCAGTCGACGATGTTGACGCTCATGGGCACTTTTGTGGCGTTGGTGATGCCCATGCCCATCGCCCCGGCTGGGTGCGAGATATAGTCGCATGTGGGCTCCTCGTGGTCCACTGTCTCGATGCACATCACAGGCAGCCCAAGCGAGCATATCGAGTCGAGCAACTCACGTCCTTGAGTGCAAGGTGCCGCAGCAATCAGCAACAATGTGCTGATGATAAATATTTTACCAAATCTCATGAACACCATTTATTTCTCCTCAGGCACATATTTTCCCAGTATCAACTGAATTAATATGTTCAGGTCAATACCATCAACTACACCATCACAATTCATATCGCCAAATACATCACCATAATTATAATGTATATCGTCATCTCCATGCATATCTTCATTTTCTTGAATATTTACGAACCTGCCCCAATATGGATTGTCTCTATACGTTTGTTCGCTGCCAGCAGGAACAATCAAGATAGTATTGGCATTTGTAGTTGTATTAAAAGTAGCATAATTAATCGTTGGAGGTGTTTTGAAATTGCAATATATCACATCGATATTTGCCGAAAAAGCATATTGTCCTATTGAGGTAATGCTATTGGGAAAAGTAAGTGATTTAATATAACAACCATTAAATACATTTTCCCCGACAGTTGTAACCGAATTAGGGATAAACAATGATTCTATGTTAGATCTATTGAAAGCTTCTGACTGAATCGTGATGACATTATTAGGTATTGTTACTGTAAGCAAATTCTTACATCCAGCAAATGTATTATATTGTATTTCAGTAATACCCGTAGGGAGTGTCAACGTTCTCAGTTCGCGGCAACCAGAGAATGCTGATCCGCCAATAGAAGTCACAGAGTTGGGAATAGTCACCGAAGTCAAGCTGGTACATGATAAGAACGCACAGTTGCCGATTGAAGTGAGCGCGCTTGGAAGTGTAACCGAAACCAATCCGCTACAGCCATAGAATACCCAGTCAGGCAATTTCTTAATAGAGTTGGGGAGTTCTATGCTGGTTAGTCCTGTACAACCATAAAATGCGTTCGTTCCTATGTATTTAACTGTATTTGGCATTGTCACTTCGGTTATATTAGCGCGATTATAAAAACAATAAGGTGAAACTGACTTTGTGCCGTCGCGCAGAACAATCCTGTCATTTGGAATATTGCCCTTGTAGATATAAGCCGCAGAACCGGCATATACAATGCCATCGGGCTGCGATTGTAACCAAGAAGTGCACTCAAAAGCCTGCTCACCCACCGAAGCGACTGAGCTCGGAACTGTAATGTCCTTAAGCTTGTTGCTTTGATAAAAAGCTTGATACTGAATGGATGTGACCGTACTGGGTATGATCACCGAAACCAAGTCAGCGCAGTTTCGGAATGCATACTTGCCAATAGTTGTCACTGTATAGGTTTGGCCGCCATAAGTGACCGTACTGGGTATGTTCACTTCAGTGACCCCCTTATAATTCGTCGTGCTCCACGAATTTGTATTTTGATTATAGCCCTCCTCGTAAGTCACTGCGACCGTGGTTTCCGAAAGCAGTTCATACACAATGCCATTAACTGTAAAAGATGTTGAAGGCCCGCCCAAACAGCGAAGCGAAACTATTGAAATTAGCAAAAAAGCTAAAACTCGTATATTTTTCATAACTATATCTATTTTTTGCAAAGTTACGTTTTTTATCTGTATTATTTGGCATGATTTGTAGAAAAAATGACTGATAGAAGTGTGGTTTCATTGAACTAAAATGAGATTTCACAAAAAATGAGACGGAATTTGGAAATGTTTGGATATTTCTTCGTAAATTTGTAAACTATATTGAAAATTGCAATATTATGAAAAAAATACTACTACTAATGATGTGCGTTGTGGCTGTGCTGCCCGCATGGTCCAACACCTCAACACTTACATTCATCGCAGCATGCGGCGGTAGCGGCACAGCCGATGATGGCGTCGTTTGGAGCGTAACCAGCGATGGCACAGAATCAAATTTTGAAAGTACAAGAGGCATTCATTACGGAACCGGCAAAATAGCCGTGTCTTATCTTCAACTAACCACGAGCGACATCCCGGGCACCATAACAAAGGTCGTGGCCAATGCCAGCACAGCATCAGGCGTTACCGCGACCTTGTCGGTGACGGTTGGCGGCACATCATTTGGCTCACCGACAAGCCTGACGACATCGGCAACGGCATACACCTTTACAGGCAAGGCGAGTGGCGAGATAGTGGTTAGGGTTGCAAAACCACAGTCGGCTACCGGCGCTTTGTACGTCAAGAGCGTTGTGGTGACCTATACCCCGACACCGGCGTTGCAGGCGGTGACGGGTATCGATGGGCTGAAGGCGGTGAATCCCGGCACCAGCGTGCGGCTCTACTTGCCCGACAGCAACAATGCCCGCGTGCTGTATGTGAAAAACAATGGCTCGACGGTCGATGCCTATGTGCGTGACGACAACGGCGGCGCGGTGCTGATGCAGGGCATCACGCCCAACCGCCCCATGGCTTACAACCAGCACTTGGCAGGCTGGATCGACGGCACCTACAACATCAACAGCGACGGCATGCCACTGTTTGTGCCTAACAGCGACACCAATACGACCTTCCTCGTTATCGCCGACCGCGTGACCGAGGAGCCGACGCTGCCCGACGAGGTGGCCATCGGCGAGATTGGCGACAACCTGGCCAATTGGGTCACCATCCAAGACCTCGGCAGCGACGATGTGAACCTGCAGAACACGCTTAGCAACTTCACCGCGCCTTATGCTGGCGCCCTCTACGACGTGAGCGCGATAGCCGCCAAGAACAATACGCTCTACCCCATCACACAAAACGGCATCCCCGCCATCACCTACGTGATTGACAGCGAGCGGAACTTCACCTCGCCCTCACAAGAAATCGAGGATGTAGCGGTGCGCGTGAAACGCTCGCTCCGCGCCGGACAATGGGCGATGCTCACCTTGCCGTTTGACTATTATGAGTTTAACGGCATTGTGCAAGAGTACAATTCGCTCACCCGCGGTGCCGACATCGTGGGCACGGTATCAGGGCAGACGTTTGCCGCTGGCCAGATGAATTTCACCAAGACAACCATGATGCAAGCCGGCGTGCCCTACATTGTCAAGCCCAATGACGACTATGACGAGTTTGTGGCAACCGATGTGATCCTGAGCAATGCTGCGGCAAGCAGCGTAACGCACAACATCGGCGGCGCCAACTATGCTCCGTCGCGCTCGTCGTCAACGACAATCACGAGCGACGACGACTACACACTGGTGGGCGTCTACAGCCCCACTCAGTTGCCCGCCGACAACCAGTACAAGGTGTTTGACGCCAACGGCGACGTGGTTCGCCTGGGCGACAATGGCAGCACGACGGTGCCGGGCACCTCGGCCTATATCGTCAGCCCCGCCAATCAAGGTTTGCACCTGAGTATGAGCGGCAGCGGCATCGTCACCGGAGTTAGCGAAATCAGCATCACCGAGCAGCCCGTGCAGCGCGGCATCTACAACATGATGGGCGTGCGCATGCCCGACAACTGGGACCAGTTGCCGCCAGGGTTCTATATAGTTAACGGAGTAAAAACCATTAAGCGATGAAAGGAGGAGCAACGACCATGAAGAAGATTACCGAAATGAGCCGCCTCGTCCTGGCTTCACTTATGATTATCGCCGCCACCGCGGCAATGGCACAGAGCCAAACCGTCACCATCACGCTGAAGAACGGCACCATCAAGAAGTACACCAGTTGGGACAGCATTCGCTACGTGGGTGGCGAGTGGAACACCGCCGGCGGCATAGGTGTAAAAATCTACACCGGCGGCAGCACCGTGAGCGACGACTACCTGTACTCGCAGATGGACAATTTTGTTATCACGACGCCGGTTGTCACCGTTGCTCCACCAGTTATTAACCCCAACGGAGGCACAATAACCGGGCCCACAACAGTCACAATTTCCGCTGAGAATGGAGCCACTATTTATTATACCACCGACGGCTCCTATCCGCTCACGTCCAGCACTGTGCAAACAGCCACCACGAGTGTAACGTTGACGGTGGCGCAAACAACCACGATACGCGCCATCGCCATGAAGCATAACAACTTCAGCAGCGAAACCTCTGCCGTATTCACAATGCAGACTCCTGCAGACAACAATGTGAACGCCAACTGGAACATTGCGGGCTTAAATATACCAAAGGGAAAAGCCGACCCGACGTTCACCAACCAATCTACTGACGATTATGCTTGGAGACTCGAATACCCGCACATCAATACCGCCAGTGGCAACCAACGCGTGGTGAAAGCCATGGGCAACTATGGTATAACCTACTCGCTCGAGTGGGACAACAACAAAATTGCAAACCGCTGGACGTGCTACACCATGTGTTCGAAGAACAACGCAAACAATGTGTCCCGCTCCGATGACTTCAAGAGCGACGAAGCAGTAACCACGTCACCCACCAATAAGTACACACAGAGCAGCACCTACTCACGCGGCCACCTCTGCCCCAGCGCCGACCGTCTCGCCTCCACAAATCAGAACAAGCAGACGTTCTACATGACAAATATGCAGCCACAATACCAGGCTCATAATGGCGGAATGTGGGCTACGCTCGAAAAATATGTGAGGGAGAAGTGGCAACCGACCAACAACACCGACACGCTGTATGTGATTAAGGCCGCCACCATCGAAAATGTGACTCTCAACGGCACAAGCAGCACGGGAATCATCACCACTACAACCGACGATGGCGGACACGTGTTGCCAGTGCCCAAGTACTTCTACATGGCGTTCTTGTACTACAACAAAACGGCCAATTCTTACAAAGCATTCGCACTGTGGACCGAGCAAAAGACCTCAAACAACGAGTCGGCCAACTCGGTGATTACCAACCGCATCTCAATCGACGAACTCGAGCGTCGCACGGGCATAGACTTCTTCTGCAACCTGCCCGACGACATCGAGGCCACCGTTGAAGTCACCGCATCATATTGGGACTTCAGCGGCAACGATTAACAACTCTGTAACACAGGGCCATACACACTGGAAACTCTATACATTTAGGGTTTCCAGTGTTTTTATACATTGCAGAAGTTGCTGGGATGTTCGTTTTGTTTTGTGGAAAGTTCGTGAGAAATTTGGGGTTTTGGGCGATTTTGAGTAATTTTGCAATGGTTTGTGCGGGCGCGTGTTACGCGCTGGCATAACTCACTATGAAACAAATTATTAGCAAAATACATATTATCATGGAACCACTTTTCGAACAACTGAAAGCAAATGCGGTAGCACACCGCCAACGCATTATCCTGCCCGAGAGTACCGAGGAGCGCACCCTGCGCGCCGCCGACCGTATCATTGCCGAACAAATCGCCGACATCGTGCTTATTGGCAACCGTGACGAAATCCTGGCTTGTGCCAGCCAGTTGCAACTGTGCAACATCGAGAAAGCCACGGTGATCGACCCGGAGAACGCCGAGGCCATCGAGCCTTACGCACAACTGTTCTTTGAGTTGCGCAAGAGCAAAGGCATCACCATCGAGGAGGCCCGCGCCAAGGCCAAAGACCCGCTGTATCTGGGTTGCCTGATCATCAAAAACGGCGAAGCCGACGGCCAGGTGGCTGGTGCAAAGAACACCACCGGCAACGTGCTCCGTGCCGCGTTCCAAGTGCTGAAGACCGCGCCCGGCGTGAGCGTGGTGAGCGGCGCGTTCATCATGATGCTGCCCGATGGCTGCCCCTACGGCGAGAATGGCATAATGGTGATGGGCGACTGCGCCGTGCTGCCAGACCCCAACGCACAAGAGTTGGCTCAAATCGCCGTGTCGACCGAGAAAACCGCACGCGACCTGGCCGGCATCGAGCCCCGCGTGGCAATGCTGAGTTTCTCGACCAAGGGCAGCGCCAAGCATGAGCGCGTCGACAAAGTGGTCGAGGCCACACGCCTGGCCCGCGAAATGAATCCCAATATGCAAATCGATGGCGAACTGCAGGCCGACGCCGCCTTGGTGCCCAGCGTGGGCGCCAGCAAGGCTCCCGGCAGCGACATCGCTGGCAAGGCCAACGTGCTCGTATTCCCCAGCCTGGAAGTGGGCAACATCGCCTACAAACTCGTGCAGCGCCTGGCTGGCGCCACCGCCGTGGGGCCCGTGCTGCAAGGCTTGGCCGCACCGGTCAACGACCTGTCGCGCGGCTGCAACGTTGACGACGTCTATAAGACCATCCTGCTCACCTGCAACCAAGCGATTAACAGAAAATAGACCGCGGTCTATTTTCTGTAGATTATAGATTAGAGATTATAGATTATAGATTTTGATTCTGATAATACATTAAATATTTCACCGACGCATGAACATTCTGGTATTGAACTGCGGCAGCAGTTCCGCAAAGTACAAACTCATCGAGATTAAGAACAACAAGACTCTGGCCGAAGGCGGCGTGGAGAAAATCGGTCTGCCCGACGCGTTTATCAAACTTAAGTTTGACGACGGCTCGAAGAAAGTCATCGACCTCGACATCACCGACCACATCGGTGCCATCAAGGCCATCCTCGACGCCCTCACCCACCCCGAGCACGGCTGCATCAGCGACCTGAAGGAGATTGACGCTGTGGGTCACCGCGTGGTGCACGGCGGCGAGCGCTTCAGCAAGAGCGTGCTCATCACCGATGAGGTGAAAGCCATGATCAAGGAGTGCTACGGCATCGCTCCGCTGCACAACCCCGTGAACATGATGGGCATTGAAGCCATCGACGCCGTTCTGCCTGGCGTGCCCCAGGTGGCAGTGTTCGACACGGCATTCCACCAGACGATGCCCAAGAGTGCCTACATGTACCCCATCCCCGAGAAATATTACACCGAGGACCACGTGCGCCGCTACGGCTTCCACGGCACGAGCCACCGCTTTGTGTCGCGCCGCGTGTGTGAGATGGTAGGCGCCGACCCGCTGCAGTCGAAGATTGTGTGCTGCCACATCGGCAACGGTGCCAGTATCAGCGCCGTGAAGTACGGCAAGAGCATCGACACGAGCATGGGCCTGACCCCCGTCGAGGGCCTGATGATGGGCACCCGCGTGGGCGACATCGACCCGGGCGCACTGCTGTTCTTGATGGACAAGCACGGCCTGAGCGCTAAGGAGATGACCGCAATCATCAACAAGCAAAGCGGTGTGCTGGGCGTGACGGGCATCTCGAGCGACATGCGCGAGGTGGTCGAGGCCGCCGAGAATGGCAATGCCAAGGCTCGCCTGGCGCTCGACATGTACGAGTTGCGCATCCTCAAGTACATCGGCGCCTACACAGCCGAGATGAACGGCGTGGACATCATCGCCTTCACCGGCGGAGTCGGCGAGAACCAGACGTGCACCCGCTCGGCCGTGTGCCGCAACCTCAGTTTCCTGGGCGTGAAGATCGACGAGGACCTCAACGAGGCCACGTTCCACGGCAAAGAAGGCGTCATCTCGACCCCCGACAGCAAGGTGAAGGTCGTGGTCGTGCTCACCGACGAGGAGTACATGATTGCGCGCGACACCGAGGCAATTGTCGAAGGCCGCGAAATCGTGGACTAAACAAGTAAACCTTATATTCAACAAAGGGAGGGTTTGAAATACAAAGTCCTCCCTTTATCGTTTTTATTATTAGACTTTTACTTTTTATCAAGAAAAATGTCGTTTGTGTAAATGTTAAAGCCCGTTAAACATAGGATTCTGTTTGTTTTTCCCATTGTAAGATATTAAATTTGCAACGTTGTTTTAAAACGCCCGTCTTTGGCCCGTTTGGTTGGGACGGAAGCCTCTTTAAAGTAATTTTTGTTCAACAATTAAATTGTTAATGCAATGGTAAAAAAAGAGTTTTTGGCTGAGAACCTTATTCAAAGATTTGAGGCTATGGGCACGTTTTGGAAAGGACGATATCGTTTTGACAACACACGGCAGATTGCATTGTCAGAAGTGGGTTGTCGTCCCTGCGAAAAAAGTCTGCGTGCGACAGCCAATCGCAATCCATCTGAAATCGGCGGCTTCAACGAGTGTGTGATGCCAATTTATTGGAAGGCACTAGACAAACTCGCACAGAAGATTCCGTTCAAATATATGGTCGTATTCTTCCACGACTGGATTTACAACGACAGTTCCAATGCTGATAACAACAATAACGATCCCAATGTTGTTATTTCTCGCAGAAATGGAGCTCATCTGGAGGAGCGAATGTATGAAATCTTCAGGAGATTCGGCTCAGTCTCTAACAATCAGAGCAACCAATAATTTTCAGCCATTGGCTGATGTGCGAATGTACTTCATGCTAATGGCTTTCATATATGTCACAAATGTTTATTGTTCAATACTAAAAGCTATACAATGATGTTTACTACATTAATCAGAAAATATGCAAATGTGGGCAGATATACACTCTTGATTCTACTGTTAATGGTTATATCTCTGCCGTTATATTCAGCGGAACATTCCGTAGAACCATTAAATCCACATGGTACCGTTATTGACTATTATAGATATAGGCTTTATCAACTTACAGAAGAGGAGGCCATAGCGCAAGGCCGCCCCATGTACTATGCTGAATTGTATCAAGACAGTTGGGAAGTCTCTGACGAGACATACTACGAGCGATATAATTGGTGGGAAAACGAACATTATGCCCTATTATATGTAAGTCGTGATTCGGTTCTCACCTTGGCTTCTTCGGTTACTTATAAAGGGATTAAATACACGGTAATCGGCATCACATGTCGGGTGGAATCAAGCGGTGGTTTTTTTCGCTGTGTTCCTATTTTCAACAGAGTGGTTTTACCTGACTCGCTCGAATACATTGAGGGTGTGGCTTTTCAACAATGTAACAATTTGAAATATGTAGATTTGCCACCAACATTAAAGACAATTGGAGAAAATGTTTTTCAAGGTTGTAACTTATCGAGTGTTTGTTTGGGCGAAAATGTGCGAACTATTGGAAAATACGCTTTTTCCTCTAATAAATCATTGAAAACGCTACACATTCCATCAAGTGTTATATCGATAGGATCTGCCGACATATATGGGGACGAGGTTGGCGCTGCATTCAGCAGATGTACTTCTTTGGAAGAGATAACAGTTGATCCGCAGAACCCCTACTACGATTCAAGAGAAGATTGTAATGCGATTATAGAGACATCAAGCAACAAGTTGATTTTAGGTTGTGGTAATACATTTATCCCTGAAACAGTAACCTCGTTGGGTAGCTATGCTTTTTACGGTAGTCAAATTTTGAATGTTACCATCCCACAAGGGGTGATTGCTGTAGGGGCAGGTTGTTTTTCAATTTCGAGTATTAATAGTATTAGTATACCAAGTTCTGTCACTTTTATCGGCAAAAGGTCCTTTGATTACTGTGAAGGCTTGAATAGTATAGTCGTTGATGTCGATAACTCAATTTACGATTCTCGCAACAATTGCAATTCTCTTATTGAGACGTCATCAAATACATTAATTGCAGGCAGTAATAATTCCCAGATACCTGATGGTGTTAAATCTTTAGCCGTACAGGCTTTTTCCGGTAGACAGATATCCAGCATTACTTTACCTAATTCTATCATTTATTTAGGAAGTCACGCGTTCTATTCTTGTGACAAATTAGAAACTATTCGCAGCAAAATAACAGACCTCAGCAAGGTTGAGATAGAGAACGCTTGTTTTTCTGCTCTGCCAACCTCCTGTGTTCTGAAAGTTCCCAAGGGCACTATTGACGCTTATCGAAATACGATTCCGTGGAGTAGGTTCACAATCATTGAGGAGTGGGTTGACGAAGTTGTGGGCGATGTGAATGCCGACGGCGCAGCCGATGGTATCGACCTGAACATGATTATCAACATTGTACTGGGCAAGGACGACAGCAATTATGACGGCCGTGCCGACATGGACGGCAATGGCAGCGTTGACGGCGACGATATCAACCAAATGATCAACATCTTGCTTGGCAAATAACGGTTTGAACTAATAAGTTGCCTTGCTGAAGCAAAAAACGCGCCGCCGCGGGGTTAAATTTGGCTAATAATTGTTAAATTTACCATACGGCGGTGCTTTTTGTCACTGTGTCACATTGTTATGTGAACGAAAAGCAGTACCTTTGCGCGCCGATTATATCCAAGACAACGAATGGAGCGTCGAAAGCCGGCTTTTGGCCTTGCTGGTGGACGATGGCAAAGTTCATTAAGTTAATTATTAATCAGGAATTTAAAAAGTGGATACTTTAAGTTACAAAACCATCTCGGCTAACGCCGAAACCGTACAGAAAGAGTGGGTAGTAGTCGATGCTACCGACCAAGTTCTGGGACGCCTGTGCGCCAAGGTCGCGAAGATCCTGCGCGGAAAGCACAAACCGAATTTCACGCCTCACGTGGATTGCGGTGACAATGTTATTATCATCAACGCCGACAAGGTCGTCATGACCGGCAAGAAGTGGACTGAGAAGCAGTATGTCCGCTACACGGGTTATCCCGGTGGCCAGCGCTTCACTACGCCCAAGCAGTTGATGGAGAAGTCTTACAACAAGCACATCAAGCCTGGCATGCACCCGCTGTTCCTTCAGGCTATCAAGGGTATGCTTCCCAAGAACCGCCTGGGCGCCAAGTTGCTCAAGAATGTGCACATCTACAACGGCAGCGAGCATCCTCATGAGGCTCAGCAGCCCCGAGTGATTGATATCAACAAGTTGAAATAATAACATTGGACGAATATGGAAAGAATTAATGCAGTAGGTCGCCGTAAAGCCGCTGTGGCACGTGTTTACTTCAGCGAAGGCAAAGGCGAGATTAAGATTAACAAGCGCACCCTGGAGGAGTACTTCCCCAACCCTATTCTCCAATACATCGTTAAGCAGCCGCTTAACACGCTGGAGGCCGTTGAGAAATACGACATCACCGTGAACCTGGTGGGTGGCGGTTACAAGGGCCAAGCCGAGGCACTGCGCCTGGCCATCGCCCGCGCCCTGGTGAAGATCAACCCCGAGGACAAGAGCGCGCTGCGCAAGGAAGGTTTCATGACTCGCGACCCGCGTGCCGTAGAGCGTAAGAAACCCGGCCAGCCCAAGGCTCGCAAGCGCTTCCAGTTCAGCAAGCGTTAATCGTATTACACATTATTTATATATACGATTCTCTCACTTGCTCGCACAAGCGTCGACACGGGCACGCGTTGCCCCCACCGGCGCCACACAGAGTTTAGCATCCAAATTGCATGGACTCACACTGGGAACTGCGGTGGCTACCATGCGATTGATTAAGTAGAACGTAAACAAAACAAAAAGAAACAATGCAAATACCTAATTTTGACCAACTTCTTGAGGCTACTTGCCACTTTGGCCACCTCAAGCGCAAATGGAACCCCTCAATGGCGCCCTACATCTTTATGGAGCGCAGCGGTATCCACATCATCGACCTCTATAAGACTCAAGCCAAACTTGAAGAGGCTGCCAACGCACTGAAGAACATCGCCAAGAGCGGTAAGAAGGTGCTGTTCGTCGCAACCAAGAAGCAAGCGAAGCAAGTCGTTGCCGACCGTGCACAATCGGTAGGCATGCCATTTGTGATTGAGCGCTGGCCCGGCGGTATGCTGACTAACTTCCCCACCATCCGCAAAGCCGTGAAGAAAATGGCTTCCATCGACAAGATGGAGAAGGACGGCACGTTCGACAACATGTCGAAGCGTGAGAAGTTGCAAATTACCCGCCAGCGTGCCAAACTGGAGAAGAACTTAGGTTCGATTGCCGACCTGAACCGTCTGCCCAACGCCCTGTTTGTGGTCGACGTTATGAAGGAGCACATCGCCGTTGCCGAGGCTAACCGCCTGGGTATCCCCGTGTTTGGTATCGTTGACACCAACAGCGATCCCACCAACGTTGATTTCGTTATCCCCGCCAACGACGACGCATCGAAGTCGATCGACCTGATCCTTGCCACCGTGTGCGAGGCTATCAACGAGGGTATGGAAGAGCGTAAGATCGAGAAGATCGACAACAAGGACGAAGAGGCTGCTGCCGAGGCTCCCGCCGAGGCACGTCCCCGCCGCAAGCGCGTGATGCGCAAGGCCGCCGACGAGGCTCCCGCTGAGGAGGCTGCTGCCGAGGCTCCTGTTGAGGCTCCCGAGGCTCCCGCTGCCGAGTAACTCAGTTCAACACATGCGGCCGGCGACCACTCGCCACACGCCGCAATGCGATAAATCGTGGGGCGGATGAAAATTCGCCCCATTTTAAAAACAGAAACAATAACATTTTAAAACAATACAAGACAATGGCTGTAACTATTAATGATATCAAGAAACTGCGCGACATGACCGGCGCTGGCTTGAGCGACTGCAAGAAGGCTCTCATCGAGGCCGAGAACGACATGGACAAGGCAATGGAGTTGATTCGCAAGCGTGGCCAGGCTATCGCTGCCAAGCGTGAGGACCGCAACGCCGCACAAGGCATCTCTATCGGTAAGAGCGTTGGCGACTTCGCCGCTATTGTGGCTCTGAAGTGCGAGACCGACTTCGTGGCAAAGAACGAGAAGTTTGTCACTCTGGCAAAGGCCATCCTCGACGCTGCTGTTGAGAGCCGCGTGAAGAGCCTCGACGAGTTGAACGCCCTGATGATGGACGGCAAGACCGTGGCTGAGCAGGTGACCGCACTGAGCGGTATCACCGGTGAGAAGATGGAACTCGGCGCTTACGAGTGCCTCGAGGCTCCCGCCACCGTGGTCTACAACCACTTCAACGGCATGCTCGCCGCCGCTGTGGCCTTCAACAAGGCTGACGTGGACGCTGAGGTTGCCAAGGCTGTGGCTATGCAGGTTGCTTCGATGAACCCCATCAAGGCCACCCGCGAGCAGATTCCTCAGGAGACCATCGACGAGGAGTTGCGCATCGCCATCGACAAGACTCGCGCCGAGCAAGTTAGCAAGGCTGTTGAGAACGCGCTGAAGAAAGCCGGCTTCAACCCCTACTACTGCGCTACCGAGGAGCATCAGGACGAGGCAATCCGCAAGGGTTACATGACCGCCGAGCAGGTCGAGGAGGCCAAGAAACTCATGGCCGAGACCGCTGCCGCTAAGGAGGCCAACATGCCCGAGCAGATGATTCAGAACATCGCCAAGGGCCGCATGAACAAGTTCTATCAGGAGAACGTGCTGATGGAGCAAGTTTACGAGGCTGGTGAGAACAAGGAGACTATCGCTCAGTTCCTGGCAAGCAAGGACAAAGACCTTAAGGCCATCGACCTCAAGCGTGTCAACCTGAACGTAGACTAAGAAGACTTTTCATAACTTTGACGTAATGAGGGGCTTGCCAGCAACATGGTGAGGCTCCTCATTTACTTTTTCCGGGTGGGTTGAATAATCACTGAAATTTTCACATTCTTTCAAGTCATATAGCGCAATGAACGCAATAAATCTCACACAAATTCTGAGTTCGGCCCTGGTGCTGCTCAGTATCATCGACATTGTGGGCTCGGTGCCCATCATCCTGCAGTTGCGGTCGCAGGGCCGCGAGGTTAACGCATTGAAGGCCACGCTCTACTCGACGCTTCTCATGGTGGCATTCTACTACGGCGGCTATTGGCTGCTGGCGTTGTTCAACTGCAACATCCAGTCATTTGCCGCCGCCGGTGGCTTCCTGATGTTCCTGATGGCGTTGGAGATGATTCTGGATGTGGAAATATTCAAAAACAACACACCCACCAGCGGCGCCACCCTCGTGCCGATGGTGTTTCCACTGATTGCGGGTGCCGGCGTGCTCACCACGCTCATCTCGCTCAAGGCGATGTACGACGACGTGAACATCCTCATCGGCCTGGCGCTGAACATGATATGGGTGTTTGTGGTCATCAAGGCCACCGACAAAGTGAAGAAAATGCTCGGCGACGGCGGCATCTTCTTCCTGCGACGTTTCTTCGGCATCATCCTGCTGGCAATGTCGGTAAAAATGATGACCGAGAATCTTTCCAAACTATTCTAAACAACAGCAATCATGAAACGGTTAACATTTGCTCTTTCGCTCGCGTTAGTGGCGATGACGGCATTGCAAGCCGCTCCCACGATGTACGTCATTGGTGATGTCGAAAACTCGTCGTGGTCACCGGGTTCAGGCCTTGCCATGACCTATGACCAGACAAGCAACTGCTACAAGGCGCACATCAACATTTCCTCCAGTCAGACCGGCGTGTTCATTTTTGCCGACCAACTCAGCCCGGAGTATCAAGATTGGGTGAGTTTTAACGCCAACCACCGTTATGGTGCCAACAAAAGTGCCGAAATCAACAATTTCGTGGTCACCCGCAGCAACATGTCGTCGCTGACAGTGACCAAGGGTTCGACAAACTTCACTCCGGCCGGATTTGAACTTCCGCGCAACACTGGCGGTTACGATTTAGAACTGAATCTCACCACTATGAAACTCAAAGTCACCGGCGACTACCCCACCATGCTCTATATGCTGGGTTTTAACGGCAATTGGGACCCAACAAATGCCTGGTCGATGACCCGTGAGAAAAACGGCAATTTCTCTTTTGGAATTTGGGAAATCACTGAACCGGTTGAGTTTAAACTGCTTTCGGAACCGAGCGAAAACGCCACAGTGTACGGTGCGGGCGAGAGCACTCCGCTTGCCATATATCAGTCGAAGCCTATCGTTGCCAGCTCGAGTGTCAACATCCGAATGAACCCCGTTAAGAATGCTGTACTGATTGTCGACAAAGACCTCACGACCATCACGCTGATGGGGCCTGGCGACCTCAACAACAGCGGCAAAATCGACGGCGGGGACCTGAACATACTTATCAACATCGTGCTTGGCAAGGAGTCGGAATATGATTATGGAAGCCGAGCCGACGTAAACAACGACCACACCGTCGACGGCAACGACATCAACACTTTGATCAATCTAATTCTTGGCAATTGATTTGCCAAGGATTAGATTGATAGATTATAGATTATAGATTATAGATAACAGATTACAGATTATAGATTACAGATAACAGATTATAGATTACAGATAACAGATTGCACATTACGCATTATGCATTGTGCTTTATGCATGAGCATTGGGCATTGGGTTTGGAAATGACAAAAAGAATGGTTATCTTTGCAGATTGAAATAATTTGTAACACCGATGACAACCTATTTAGTTACGGGAGCCGCTGGATTTATCGGCTCGAACTTTGTGAAATACATTCTTGGACGCTACGGCAATGACATCAACGTGGTGATTGTCGACGCGCTGACCTACGCTGGCAACCTGGGCTCGATCAAGGACGAGATTGAGCGTGATAACGTGACGATGGTGCGCGGCGACGTGGGCGACCGCGAACTCATCACACGGCTGCTCGCCGAGCACGACGTGGACTATATCGTGAATTTCGCCGCCGAGAGCCACGTGGACCGCAGCATCACCAACCCTCGTCTGTTTCTCGAGACCAACATCCTGGGCACGCAAAACATGCTTGACTGCGCACGCCACGCGTGGCTTGAGGGCAAGGATGCTGCCGGGCACAACGTCTACAAGGCCGGGAAGAAATTTCTGCAAATTTCCACCGACGAGGTGTACGGCTCGCTGAGCAAGGACTTCGACGAGCCGCAGCCGCTCGCAGTGGGCGACGAGGTGGCCCGCGTGATTGAGGGCCGTCGCGACCTCAAGACCTACGGCCGCCAGTTCTTTACCGAGACCACGCCGCTGGCTCCACGGTCGCCCTACTCGGCCTCGAAGACCAGCGCCGACCTGATTGTGATGGCCTATCACGAGACCTACGGCATGCCCGTGAACATAACGCGCTGCAGCAACAACTACGGCCCCTACCACTTCCCCGAGAAACTCATCCCGCTTATTATCAAGAACATACTTGAGGGCAAGAAACTGCCTGTGTACGGCAAGGGCGAGAATGTGCGCGACTGGCTCTACGTCGAGGACCACTGCAAGGGCATCGACATGGTGCTGCGTAATGGGCGCATCGGCGAGGTGTACAACATCGGCGGCTTCAACGAGGAGAGCAACATCAACATCGTGCGCCAGGTGATTGCCATCATTGCCCGCATCATGCGCGAGGAGCCGCAGTACCAAAGTCTGCTGAAATGCAGTATTGACGACATCAACGACGGCCTTATCGAATATGTCACCGACCGTCCGGGCCACGACATGCGCTACGCCATCGACCCGACGAAGATTGCGCGCGAACTGGGGTGGTATCCCGAGACACCATTCGCTGTGGGCATCGAGAAGACCATTCGCTGGAACCTCGACCACCAAGACTGGGTGAAGAGCGTGACCAGCGGCGACTATCAGCGCTACTACGACGAAATGTATGGCAATCGATAAATCGATTGCAGATAACAGATGACAGATAACAGATGACAGATTCTGATTTCTGATTTTGATTTCTGATTCTGATTTTGGATTACAGATAACTGATTAAATTTTTCAGATACGATGAAAGGAATAGTACTTGCAGGAGGCTCAGGCACACGCCTTTACCCTGTGACGCGTGGCATATCAAAACAGTTGATTCCCATCTACGACAAGCCGATGGTGTTCTACCCCATCTCGGTGCTGATGCTGGCCGGCATCCGTGAGATTTTGATTATCTCCACACCGCACGACCTGCCCATGTTCAAGCGCCTGCTGGGCACCGGCGAGGAAATGGGCGTGAAATTCACCTATGCCGAGCAGCCCCGCCCCGAGGGCTTGGCGCAAGCCTTTATCATCGGCGAGGAGTTCATTGGCGACGACAGTGTGTGCCTGGTTCTTGGCGACAACATCTTCTACGGCCAGAGTTTCACCAAGATGCTTATGAACGCCGTGGCACAGACCGACGCCGAGCAATGCGCCACACTCTTTGCCTACGCGGTGAAGGACCCCAACCGCTTTGGCGTGGTGGCCTTCGACGACAACGGGCGCGCCACCAGCATCGAGGAGAAGCCCGACCAGCCCAAGTCGAACTATGCCGTGACCGGCCTCTACTTCTACCCCAACGACGTGATAGAGGTGGCAAAGCACATCAAGCCGTCGGCACGTGGCGAACTGGAGATCACGACGGTCAACCAAGAGTATCTGCAGCAGGACCGCGTGCGTGTGGTGACGTTGGGCCGCGGCTTCGCCTGGCTCGACACGGGCACGTCGGAAAGCATGCTCGACGCATCGAATTTCATCCAAACCATCGAAACCATGCAGGGTGTACAAATTGCGGCACTCGAAGAAATAGCGTTCCGCAAAGGCTGGATCGACGCCAAGCAGTTGCTCGCTCTCGCCGAGCCAATGGCCAAGAACCACTACGGGCAATATCTTATCAAGTTGGCACAGAATGGCATTTAGTGAGCCGCACATATTCGAACTGCCAAAGGTCAGCGACCCGCGTGGCAACCTGTCGTTTATCGAGAGCGAAGGCCATGTGCCGTTTGCCATAAAGCGCGCCTACTGGATTTACGACGTGCCAGGCGGCATGTACCGCATCGGCCACGCCTTCCGCCAGCAGCAGGAGGTGATTATCGCCCTCTCGGGCAGTTTCGATGTTGTGCTTCACGACGGCGTGAAGGAAACGCGCTACCACATGGCGCGCGGCTACTACGCGCTGTATGTGCCGCCCATGACTTGGCGCAAAATCGACAATTTCTCAACCAATTCGGTGGTCTACGTCCTCTCGAGCGAACTCTATGACCCTGCCGACTACATCGAGGACTTCGATGAATACTTACAGTTGAAAAATGGATAACGACACCTATATGCAGTCGAGGGTGAGTCAATGCCGCATTATCGAACTTGACAAGCACCACCACGCCAACGGCAACCTCACCGTTGTGGAGAACCACAACCCTATCCCATTCGACATTGCCCGCACTTATTACATCTACGACATCCCTGGTGGCGAGGCCCGTGGCGGGCACTCTCACCGCAAATTGCAACAACTGCTGGTGGCCATCAGCGGCAGTTTCGACGTGGTGCTCGACGACGGCGTGAACACGCGGCGCGTGACGCTCAACCGCCCCTACCAGGGCCTGTTCATCGTGCCCGGCATCTGGCGAGTGCTGGAGAACTTCTCCTCGGGCTCGGTGTGCCTGTGCCTGGCCAGCGAGCACTACGACGAACGCGACTATACTCGCGACTACGCCGAGTTCCGCCACCTAACAGCCGGCAAACAATAACCGAATCAACACAATTATCTCAATGAAACTCCAGCACAAAACATTTTTGGTTATTGTTATTATTTTGGTCATGGGGTAAAGCAAGACTATAGCCAAGCTGCTTATTGGTTTCGCAAAGCAGCGGAGAAAGGTGATGAATACGCCCAAAAAGCGCTTAAGAGGCTTGGGTATTAATGAATAACATTATGCGGGGTTCTGCGCAGCAAATGCGATATAATCCGTTGAGAATGATACAAGTTGGGGCGATATGTCGCTCCAACTTTTTTATTTGTTTAATTCGTTTAATTTGTTGACATTAAGCCCATTATCAGCGAAAGGCAATTGGTGTAATTTGTTGAATTTATGGTTGATAAACGGCCCAATCAGGTTGAGTTGCAGTTTGGCGGGTTAATTTGTGGTTTGGCGGGTTAAACATTCTTTCAACATTGGTGGGCTGATATTCACAATATTTTCAGCAAATGCTTAGCATTTCCCGCAAAAAATCAGTACCTTTGCACCAAATTTTGTAACACGAAATTTCAACAACAAACAATAACTTTTTAATACAAAAGAATCATGAAGATTTCACACATCGAACACGTGGGTATCGCCGTGACCAGCCTGGACGAGGCAATACCGTTCTACGAGAATTTACTGGGTTTTAAGTGCTTTGCTATCGAGGAGGTTGAGGACCAGCATGTCCGCACCGCCTTCTTCCAGGTGGGCCAGACGAAGATTGAGTTGCTCGAGGCCACAAGCGACGAGAGCGCAATCGCCAAGTTCATCGAGAAGAACGGAGGCCGTGGTGGCATCCAGCACGTGGCATTTGCCGTTGAGGACGGTGTTGCCAACGCTCTTGCCGAGGTGCAGGAGAAGGGCGGCCGCGTAGTCGACAAGGCTCCGCGCCGTGGCGCCGAAGGCCTGAACATCGCTTTCTTGCACCCCAAGACCACTTGCGGTGCTCTGCTCGAACTTTGCGAGAAACCTCAATAAGAATTTTCCACACAATCGATAACACAACAACACAATGAGTAAACAACTCGAAAAAATCCAACAACTCATCGACATGCGTGCCCAGGCACGTCTGGGTGGCGGAGAGAAGGCTATCACCAAGCAGCATGACAAGGGCAAATACACTGCCCGCGAGAGAATTAATATGCTCCTGGATCCTGGCAGTTTTGAAGAACTCGACATGTTTGTGCGCCATCGCTGCACAAACTTCGGTCAGGAGAAGAAGTCGTTCCTCGGCGATGGTGTGGTAACTGGCTATGGCACCGTCGACGGACGCTTAGTATATGTTTTTGCACAAGACTTCACCGTAACCGGTGGCTCGCTGGGCGAGGCAATGGCGTGGAAGATGTGCAAGGTCATGGATCTTGCCATGAAGCAGGGCGCACCTGTTATTGGCCTTAACGACTCGGGTGGCGCACGCATCCCCGAGGGCATCAACTCGCTGGCCGGATATGCCGAGATTTTCCAACGCAATATCGACGCAAGTGGCGTGGTGCCACAGATTTCGGCAATCCTCGGCCCCTGCGCCGGTGGTGCCGTATACTCCCCTGCCCTCACCGACTTCACCCTGATGGCCAAGGGCACCTCGTTCATGTTCCTTACCGGTCCCGCCGTGGTTAAGACCGTGCTTGGCGAGGACGTAACCCAAGAGCAACTGGGTGGTGCTACCGTGCATGCTCAGAAGAGTGGTGTTACCCACTTTGCATGCGACACCGAGGAAGAGGTGATTGAGACCATCAAGCGACTGCTGAGTTACATGCCGTCGAACAACATGGAAGAGGCGCCCCGCGTCGAGTGCAACGACCCCATCGACCGTATGGAGGACGCCCTCAACGCCATCATTCCCGAGAGCCCCAACGATCCTTACAATATGTACGACGTGATTGGCGCCATCGTTGATAACGGTGAGTTCCTCGAGGTTCACCGAGAGTTCGCCAAGAACATCATCGTGGGCTTTGCTCGCTTCAATGGCCAGAGTGTGGGTGTGATTGCCAACCAGCCCCAGCACATGGCAGGCGTGCTCGACGTCAACGCCTCGAAGAAGGGTGGACGCTTTGTTCGCTTCTGCGATGCGTTCAACATTCCTCTGGTCACTCTCGTCGACGTGCCCGGATTCCTTCCCGGTACAGGACAAGAGTACAACGCCGTTATCCTCAACGGTGCCAAGTTGCTCTACGCCTACGGCGAGGCCACAGTGCCCAAAGTCACCGTCACCCTGCGCAAGAGTTACGGTGGTAGCCACATCGTGATGAGTTGCAAGCAGTTGCGTGGCGACATGAACTACGCATGGCCCAGCGCAGAAATCGCTGTGATGGGTGCCGCTGGCGCTGCCGGCATTCTCTATGCCAAGGAAATGAAGGCTGCCAAGACCGAAGCCGCCGCTGCCAAGGAAGCCGGCGACGAGGCTAAAGCCGCTCAAATCCTCGAGGAGAACAAGAAATTCATCGCTGAGAAGGAGCAAGAGTACAACGACCTGTTCTGCACGCCGTTCAATGCTGCGAAATATGGCTACATCGACGACGTGATTGAGCCTCGCAACACTCGCTTCCGCATCATCCGCGCTCTGGAGCAACTCCGCACCAAGAAGTACGTCAATCCGGCCAAGAAGCACGGCAACATTCCTTTGTAATTCCTATTCAACGATTTTTAAAATGAATAAGAAAATATTATTGACACTGATTGCTGTTGTCGCCTGCTTGACGGCGTTTGCACAAGGACGCATGGACTTGCGCATCAACGAAGTCGCTGTGCAAAAAGACAGCAACTATGTTGACCAAAATGGCGACCGCGCAGGATGGATTGAGATTTTCAATGCATCTTACGGCACCAATGGCATCGAAAAGATGTTTATCACCACGCTGGCCAAAGATTTCATCGACAAGCAGTTAGCCGGAGTCCCCAAGAGCAAGACCAATCAAGTGCTGCTCGAACTCTGCAAAACCAACAAAGATGGAATCATTGAGATTCCACGCGGTGATTTAGCGACCAAGGTCAAACCTCGCTCACATGTGGTGTTCTGCGCCGACGGCAACCCTGCTGCTGGCACATTCCACCTGCCGTTCACTCTCGCTCCGGGACAATACGTTGCCCTGTACGACGTGAATGGTGACCTTGTTGACGAAGTGACTATTCCGGGCAACCTTCTCCCCAACCAGTCGTATGCACGCTGCAACGAAGATGATATCGACCTTCACGGTGAACACAAGTTTATCGACAAGGATTGGGAAGTGCGCGACGGCTCGTCGGTTGAAAAAGCCATCACTCCTGGCAAATTCAACGCACGCCCCGTCAACAACAACGTTGCCATGTTCAAAGAAGAAGATGGCATCGGTTGGAAACTCACCCTGATGTCGATGGGTGTAGTGTTCATCGCCTTGCTCTTGCTGTACATTCTTTTCAAACTGTTTGGAAAGGCATTTACTGCCAATGAGAAGAAAGAGGAAGAGGAAACTGTTGAGCAGCCCGCCGCTCTTAGTGCCGGCAGCGAAGGTGGCGACAACGACGAAGCCATCGCCGCAATCTGCATGGCGCTTTATCAGCACCTCAACGCTCACGACGAGGAAAGCGGCATTCTCACATTCGACCGCAGTCACGAGAATCGCAGCGCATGGGGTTCAAAGGGCAACCTGCTTCTTCCGCGCCCCGAACTTCATGAGAATCATTAATCACTAACATTTAATTTGTTTTATCAATGAAAGAATATAAATATAAAATCAATGGTCACGAATACAAAGTAAATGTTGGTGACATTGAAAACAACCTCGCTACCATCGAGGTAAACGGTGTGCCCTACACTGTTGAACTCGAAGAAGAAAAGGCAGCCAAGCCTGTTGTTAAGAGAGTGGCTCCGAGCAGCAGCGCCCCTGCTCCCGCTGCCAAACCTGCCGCAGCCAAGCCTGCTGCAGCCGCCGGTGAATTTGTTATCGCATCGCCACTGCCCGGCGTTATCAAGGAACTCCACGTGAAGGAAGGCCAGCAAGTCAAGGCCAACGATGTAGTTTGCATCCTTGAGGCCATGAAGATGGGCAACGAGATTCACGCAGGCAAAGACGGTGTGGTTAAATCAATTAACGTTACTCTCGAAGAGTCGGTTCAAGAGGGTACCACTATTATGATTATCGCTTAATATTATGGTACTATTAAATATTGCACAAAACCTGGAGCAATTTTGGCACTTCACGGGCTTCTACAACGTGACGTTGTCGCCCGAGAGCCTGATTATGCTCGGCGTGGGTCTGCTTTTCATCTACCTCGCCATCAAGCATGATTTCGAGCCAATGTTGCTGGTGCCGATTGGTTTCGGTATCCTTATCGGCAACATTCCTTTCCAGCCAGGCAACGAAATCGGCATCTATGAGGAAGGCTCGGTGCTGAACATCCTGTATCAAGGTGTGCGGCAAGGCTGGTATCCCCCGCTGATTTTCTTGGGCATTGGTGCTATGACCGACTTCTCGGCGCTGCTCGCCAACCCCAAGTTGATGCTTGTTGGTGCTGCTGCACAGTTTGGTATCTTTGGTGCCTACATGGTGGCTCTGGCAATGGGCTTCATGCCCGACCAAGCAGGTGCCATCGCCATCATTGGCGGTGCCGACGGTCCTACGGCTATCTTCCTCTCGTCGAAACTGGCCCCCAACCTTATGGGTGCTATTGCGGTATCGGCCTATAGTTACATGGCACTCGTGCCTGTGATTCAGCCGCCCATCATGCGACTGCTGACCACCAAGAAGGAGCGTCTCATCCGCATGAAGCCCGCCCGCAAGGTTTCGCAAACCGAGAAGATCATATTCCCCATTGTGGGTCTTATCCTCACTTGCTTCTTTGTGCCCAGCGGCCTGCCACTGCTCGGTATGTTGTTCTTCGGTAACTTGCTCCGTGAAAGTGGTGTAACCACTCGTCTGGCCAAGACCGCAAGCAACGCCATGACCGACATGGTTACCATTGTCTTGGGTATGACTGTGGGTGCTTCGACACAGGCTTCGGAGTTCCTCACTATTGAGACTATCAAGATTTTCGCCCTTGGTTTCATGGCATTTATCATTGCCACGACATCGGGTGTTCTTTTCGTGAAGATCTTCAACCTCATCCTGCCCAAGCACAAGAAGTTGAACCCGCTCATTGGCAACGCCGGCGTAAGCGCTGTGCCAATGGCAGCACGCATTAGCAACGACCAGGGCCTGAAAGCCGATCCCAGCAACTACCTGCTGATGCACGCCATGGGCCCGAACGTGGCTGGCGTGATTGGCTCGGCAGTGGCTGCCGGCGTGCTGCTCGGCTTCCTGGGATAATCCCCCGCACAACACACACTATGGGCGAGAAACCACCGCGGTTTCCCGCCCATATTTTTTCCTCGATAGAAACTATTGATGCTATAAAGGCTAAAAGGCTATTATTGTTGTCCGATAAAAATTTTCAACAGCCCTACAACATGTTTATTATAAACAAGATAACGGCCAATTTCGAAAAAGGGCCTTGGGTTGATTGAGGCGGTTGCAAGTCGCA
>CACYRK010000001.1 GCA_902776835.1 uncultured Bacteroidales bacterium | reverse complement strand
CAACTAACTGAAATACAGACAACAGCAGAATGCCCTATCTCACAAGAATTGGGTAAGGGGCTTATGCGCTTGTTTTCAAGTTAAATGAAAGTGCCGTGACTCAGGTGTGGGATTGCTGTGTCAATGTTGAACTTTGTGTGTGATGCGCAGCACGTGTGCGGCGTTGTCGATCTCGATCTTTCCAAGTTTTCCGAGCACCGACTGCCCCAGCAGCAGCGGTGCCGCCTGGTGGTGTGTGATTGATGCCCGCACGTCCTTCAGCGTGAGGCCGCCGAAGTTCACATTTCGCAGGTTCACAACGGTGCCCTCGCTAATCTCGCCACTGGCGGTCATGTAGTTCTGCTTGCCCACGATGTCGTCGGCCGTGAGATATCCGTTTTTAAGCATGAACGAAGCCTCGACGCTCGACATTGCCACGTCGCTGGCGCCGGTGTCGAAGATGAAGTGCAGCGGCAGGCCGTTGATGTCGCATTTCACCTTGCACATCTTGCCTTCGTTGGTGAAAGGCACCTCCACCGTCTGGTACTCAAAGTCGCCGTCGTCGGGACCCATGCTGGCCAGTTCGTTTTGATGAATCTCTTTGTACTGCTTGATAAGCGCCTGATACTCCGGCAGGTTTCGCAGGGGGACCAGGTCGGGGTCGCGGTCGATGTGTGTAAAAGAGCGGCTGCCCAGTTCCAGCGACCGCCGCAGCATCTGCAGGGCGTCGTCGGTGCGGCCCATCAGCGAGTAGACGCAGGCATACTCATAGGTGTTGCTCATGTCGTCGGGTTGTGAGACGCGCATCTTGTTGATCAATTCTGCCGCGCGGTTGTCATCACCCACGAAGTGGTAGACGTATAACATGCTGGTGGGCATCGTCGAGTCGTTGTATTCGGCAGCCTCGTAGATCGACTGTGCCAGGCGGAAGTCGGCCATAGCCTCGTCGGTGCGTTTCATCTCCATCAGCACGCGTCCGCGATTCAGTGCCACAAGGGCCGAGTCGTCGGTAAACACCATGGCGGTGTTGAAGTCGTCGATGGCGGCATCGTAGTTGCGGTACATGTATTGCAGAAAAGCGCGGTTTATGTATGGCGCGTCGGCGTCGGGGTTGTCGGCGATGATGGTGTTAAGGTCTTCGAGTGCTTTTTGTCGGTCGCCGAGCATGTCGTAGATGTTGGAGCGCATCTCCAGGGCCGAGTAGTCGGTCGAGTCGTTCTCGATGACCTTGTTGATAGCCAGCAGAGCGTTTTTTTCATCGCCCAGGCTGTGGTAGCAACTTGCCAGGCAGGAACTTGAGTAGTCGTCATCCTCGATTTTCAAGGCGTCCTTGAAACTTTCGATGGCTTGCTGGTAGTGGTTTTGATTCATATTAATCATGCCTAAGCATTGCGGCCACAGGGCGTTGGTGGGGTCTTTTCGTGCCTGCACTTTCAGTTTTACCGAGAGCGGCGTGAAAGCCGAGTCGGCAAGGGCGTACAGCAAGACCATCGCCTTGAGGTCGGGCTCGATTTTTAATGCCGTAATGAGGTCGTCGACGGCATCGTTGTATTTTTTAATGCCAAAGTTTGCCTCGCTGCGGAAGGTGTATCCCCTGTGGTAAGTGGGGTCGAGTTTGAGCACGTAGTTCAGTTGCTTCAGCGCCTCGCCATAGTTCTTTTGCTCGTTGGCATTTCGCGCGAGCCCCATGTAGCCGAACACATCGCCGGGCTCCAACTCCACGAGACGCTGGAAACTGGCGTCGGACTTGGCGTACTCGTCGCGCTTGTAGTAAAACTCGGCCATCTGGCTGTGCACGCGGGTCATGTCGGGTTGCAGCGCTGCCGCCTGCTCCATGTCCTGGATGGCTTTGTCGTCCTGCTCGAGAGCCTCATAGCATCGTGCGCGCAGCAGGAGTGCGTAGGCGACGTATTCCGGGTCTTTCTTCGGCAGATACTTCAATGCAGTGCCGGCCCATTGCAGCGCCTGGCTGATGTCTTCGTTGTATTCGGCCAGCAGGCCCGAGTAGAGGTGTGCATATCCATTCTTGGGATTCTGCTCAAGTTCTTTCTCGAAATAAGTGGCAGCCGACTCATAGTTGTCGTCGTCGTAAAGTTCGACGCCTCGCAGGAAGTTGTAACTATTTGGGCGCTTTACGTCTTTTGCCCACAGCGGCTGCGCGAGCGCTGCCGCCAACACGAGGATGATTATCGTAAACCGTTTCATTGTCGTAAGAGGTGTTTATCGTGAGGTTGTGAATTATTCGGTGGTGTGGAAGTGATGGCGTGCTCGCTCGAGCAACTGGTTGTAGCAGGGCAGTGCCCTGAGGTGATAGATGTCGTAGGGCTCTTGCATAATCCATGGTGTGAGCAAGCCGTTGTCGATGGCCAGTTCGAGCATTGGCTGTGCTGCGTCGTTGTCGCCAATGAGCGCGTAGTACAGTCCCAAAATCAGCGAGTTGTCATCGGTGTCGCCTTTTGCGGCCTGCACGCGCTGGGCCATGGCTCGTGACTGCTCGATGTCGCCAAGATAATAGTAGGCCTCCTGCACCCGCGAGTAAGCGTTGATGGTTGCGGTTTTGTAGCGCTCGACAACCTTGGTGAAGCATTGGCGGGCCTTTTGCTCATTGCCTTGGAGCAGATAAACCTTACCGGCGCTTAACAGCGGCTTGTCGACGTCTTCTTCGAGCACCGACGCTGTGATGTAGTCGTCGAGGGCTTCGGCTGCCAAGCCTTTGGCTAAGAGAATGTCGCCCCGCAGGAGATAGGCGCTGGCGTCATCTATTTGCTTGTCGACCAATTTATTGGCCTGCTCTAAGGCTTTGTCGTAATGTCCCCAATCCATTTCCACCATGGCGCTTACTTCGAGCATGTCGATGCTTGTGCTGTCGAGTTGCTCTCCGCGTTTCAGGGCCTCGCTGTAGCCTTCGTAGTCGCCCATCCTTGCTGAGCATAGCGCCAGGTAGGGATAAGTGTCGGCGTCTTCGTTTTCTTCCAGCGTTTTGGCTATCCATTGCTTTGCCTCGGCATAGCGGTTGCCGTTGAAGTACGTTATGCCCAGTTGCTCAATCCACATGGCTGAGGTTGGCTCGGCGATGTGCCGACGGTGCAAGGCGTCGAGCGCCACATCGAGCGCGCTGTCGCACAGTTGATCGAACAATTGTGAGCCCCATTGGTCGGCGTACTCAAGGCTGTTGAGCAGGCACTCGGCGGCCTCGTCCCATCGTCCAAGCCCCATGAGCGACTCGCCCTTGAAGGCATAAACCGACGAAATGTCGGGGTCGATGGCAAAGGCCTTGTCGTACCATTGCAAGGCTTTGTCGAAGGCTTTGCGCTCGCTCTCGTTGCGCCCCAGGCCCATGGTGGCATACCAGTCTTGTGGGTCGATTTTCAACGCCTGGTTGTAATATTTGTCGGCGATGTCCCACATATTGCGGTGGTAATAGAAGTCGCCCAGACGGTTCTGGTAGTCGATTTCGCGCGGTTGCAGTTGCGCCGCCTGCAGCAGGTCGCGCTCGGCATGCAGCGTGTCGCCAATCATCTCAAACACGCCGTAGCGCAAGAACAGCGCTTTTGCCCGGTCGGTCTTGTTTTTCTCTGGGATGCGCTTGATGCACTCGTTCATGGCACTCAGCGCCGTGCCGAGCCGCTCCTCGTCCTTCATGATCATCGCTATGAAAAGCCAGGGCTCGCTATTGCTGTCGTCGGCCTCGGCTTCCTTGATGAAGTAGCGCACGGCCTCTTGCGCGTCGCCTTGCTGCCAGGCATCGATGCCGCGGCTCATGTTGTAACTTTCGTCGTCGGCCAGCAGTGTGGCTGTCGCCGTGACCATTACAGCCAAAGTAAGAATTAACCGTTTCATATGGTGGTTTTTGTTATTTTTACTGTCTCCAGGTCGTCGGGCACATAAATGGGCCCGGTGAAATGCTCCTGGGCCTCGGCGGTGTAGGTGATTCGCCGTGTGCTCAGGTGGGTGTCCTCGGTGTGATAGAGCACCAAGTTCTTGACATGCAATTCTTGTGCCATGCGTCCGGCATCGAGTGCCGTGCTGTGGTGCTTCTCGTAGGGGTTGAAAGCGTTTCGGTCCTTATATAGGCAAAACGCTTCGCACAGCAGCCAGTCGCAATCGGTGACCCACTGCTGGCTCATGGGGGAATACGGCTCGTCGCCCAGGCACACCAGGCGTTGTCCATCGGGCAGAATGGCCTCAAAGCCAAACTGCTTGGTCTTGTCGGAACCGATGTCGAAAAAGGTGACTTGCATATCATCGATGGGCAGCGTCTCGCCGTGCTCTACCACGCGCAAGATAATGGTGTGGCCCAAAGCGCTGTAGATTTTTCGCGGCATCATGAGCGCGCACATCGTGATGATGGCGTCGCGAGCCTCGTCGTGGCAATAGATGGTTAGGGTACCTTGAAACTTGCCCTTGTGAATCATGGGCGAAATCTTGCGTATCATCCAAATCACGCCCATGATGTGGTCGGTGTGGCAGTGCGTCACAAAGAGGTGGTGCACTTGCTCCACGGCCACGCGAGCGCGGTAAAGTTGGCGAAAGATGCCGTTGCCGCCACCCGCGTCCACCATTAGGCCGCCGCCGGGTGTGCGCAGGTAGAAACAAGTGTTGTAGCACCGCGTGCACATCGCGTTGCCCGTGCCGAGCATTATTACTTCTGTGTCTCTCATGTGGTTAATTTTTCATCACCGGCAACTCGATGGCAAACGTGGTTCCCACGCCCACCTCGCTGTCCTTGACGTAGATGTGTCCGTTGTGATACTCCTCGATGATGCGCTTCACCAGGGTGAGTCCCAAGCCCCATCCGCGCTTCTTGGTGGTGAAGCCTGGCGTGAACACATTCTTGAAGTTTTTGCGCGGAATTCCCTTTCCAGTGTCCTTGAAGAGGATGTAGATCTCCTCCTCATCGCTGTCGACGCTGATGTCGATGGCTCCCTCGCCATCCATGGCGTCGACGGCGTTCTTGGTGAGGTTTTCCATCACCCACTCAAACAGCGACTGGCAGAGCATCACGCCACGGTCGGCGTTCTCGCTGGTGTGTATGGTTAGCGACACGCGCTTGGGTATGCGCGAGCGCATGTATTCCAGGCTCTGTTCCACGGCCTCGTTGATAAACGCGAACTCCTTGTCGGGCATGGAGCCGATTTTCGAGAATCGGTCGGCAATGACGCTTAGGCGGTGTACATCCTTGTCCATGTCGTTGACCACATCTTGCTCGATGCCCATGGTCGACAGCATTTGCGTCCATGCCATGAGCGACGAGATGGGCGTGCCCAGTTGGTGCGCCGTCTCCTTCGACAAGCCCACCCACACGCGGTTTTGCTCGGCCTTTTTCACGCTGATGAGCGCAAAGTAGGCGATGGCGAGCACAATCACTATCACCGCCAACTGGATGTAGGGGAACCAAGCCAGGCGTCGCAGCACGGTGCTGTCGTCGTAGTAGAGGTATTGCGTGGTTGAGTCGTCGATTTTAATCTCGATTTTGTTCGATGAGTTTTTCAGTTTCGCCAGTTTTTTCTGCAAGTAGGCGCGGTTTGTTGGCGAGATGTCGTAGAGTGCCGTGCTGTCGACGGGTTGTGGTAGCCTGAAATTTCGGTGCAGCATGATGTTTTGGTCTTCGTCGACCAGCAGCACGGGGATGCTGTGGTTGCCCTCGATTATCGAGAGCAGGAAGTCGACATCGGTCTGCATCATCGGCATCGGGTTGCCGTCGGCGTCAACCTGCTCAGTGCCCATGGTCGCCAACTCCTTGGTCGCGCTGGCCCAGATTTCCATGCGCTCGCGCTCCTGCACGGCGAGGTCTTTGACCAGCCGGTTGGAGATATAGATAAAGACCGCCACCAGGATTAGCGACACGCCGATGAGGCACATCTTCCAAATGCGTCGTGAGTCGTAGATGTTTCGAAGATTCATCGAGATCTATTGATAATGGTAACACACGTTAAACCCCAAAGGGTTTAAAAATAAAACGCAAAGTTACAACAATTCGTGTACAAGCAGCGCAAAAAACGCACATTAAATTTCACCCGGGCAAAAACTGTGTGCCATAAATCCGAATCGGAAATTTTGCGCAACAGCCAAGCAACGGTGCCATCAAGTGTGTCTGCTCCTTTAATGGCACCATTATTTTTTTCATTTGTGTCCGATAAAAACCAGGGTTGGCAGATGTAGACGCAATTGGTTCTGTCACCCCGCGCGTAGTTCGAAAACGATATCAATCAAAATAATAACATGAATATGAACACATTTAACCCACATTTTGCTCCACTACGCGCCATGGCGCGTCCCTACAGGTGGCTATCGATGCGCGCCAAAAACAAAACTGCAATATCCCTTGGACTTTTACCGGACACCAATAGTTCTTTTTTGTTCATTTTGGGGATAGCAAGAGGAGCGCCCTGTCACAGGGTGCCCCTCTCAAGCAAGTTAAGTTACTATATAAAGGTCAATTATTTCATCAATAATCGCTTGCTCTGCGTGGTGCCATCGGCGTAGCGTGTGACGACGATGTTCACGCCGCTCCACGGCTTGCTGCTCACCTGGCCCATAGCATTGACGTAGGTCACCGACTCGATGTCGCGGTCGGCCACGAGTGCGTCAGCGCCAGTGTTGGTGTCGACGGTGATGGTGAGACGCAGATACTGGGTCTTGCCCTTCTGGGTCACTGTAGCGATGGCCACATACTCGGCATTGTTCACCTTGCCGGTAATCTCCAGGCTGCCGTTCTCGTCGTTGAGCGCCACATCGATGTCGTCGCTCTCGACGGGGTTGGTGAGGGTGTACACTGCCGTGCTGCCATCGTTGTCGATGTCGAAGTAGTTCTCCAGAGCAACCTCAACGGTGCTGCCGACGGGAACCGTGGTGTTCTGCTCGATAAACGGGCAGGTAGCGCCGATGTCGTCGAGAGCCACGTAAGCCGGGGTCTTCAGGCCCCAGTTGTCGCGGTCGTTGCCGTCGATGGTCACTGCAATCGACTTGACGGTGCCCAGCGTGCTCAGGTCGAGCCACTGCCAACTGTTGAGGGCGTAGCGGTCGATGGCGTTGGTGCTGCGATAGTCGGCCAGGTAGTACTCCACGGTGCCGGTGGTGGCGCCGCTGGCGTTGTAACCACTGACGGTCATCTTCAGCCACTTGCCAGCGGTGAACGGGTCGGCATAGCCGTCGCCCTGCGTGACGCTGGAGTAGGTGTAGGCGGTGTTGTTGATGTACATGCCCGGAATCACGTCGCCCTCCTCATCGTGGGTGACGGTGATGTACTGACCTTGCGGATAGCCAATGACGAAGTTCTGGCCGCTGTTGGCGCCGCCGTTGGCGCTGTGGTACTGGTCGTCGAGCGAACCGAAGGTGTTGTCCTGTTGGTTGCTCATTGCCCAGCCATACCAGAAACTGACGGTGCTGCCCGGCCAGATGGCGTTGCCCACCTGCAGGGCGTAACTGCCGCTGTAGTACTCGTCGTCGTCATTGTCGCCGTTGAAGAAGCCGGTCTCGTCGATGTAGTTATCGTCGATGGTGGCCACGAAGTGGTCGCCCAGGACGATTACGGCGGTCTTGGCCTTGGCGGTCTGTCCGTCGGCGCTAGTCACTGTCAGGCGGTAAGCCTGGCTGTGGTCAGGCTCGACATCGATGGTGGCCTCGTCGCCAATCACCTCGTTCATCTGGTTGCGCCACTCGTAGGTGTAGGGCTCGTCGCCGCCACGCACCACGGGGATGAGTGTCACGCTCTCGCCAGCCTCGATGGCGCCATATTTCTTGGCCAAGGTAGCGGTGAGCGGGTCGATGTGGCGTGCGGTGGTGAATTCGGCCTCGGCCACCTCGCTGGGCACGTCGAGAGCGCTGACCACCATCATGTAGGCCTTGTACTGAGTGTTCGGCTCAAGGTCGCTGAAGGTTGTCGTTGCCTCGGTGTCGGCGACGTAGTCAACGGCGGTGCCGTTGGCCTGGAGGTCGTCGGCCGTCGGAGCCTTAGCCGGAGCGCCATTGCCGCCCTGGTTCTCAGGCACAGCCTCAACCATGGTGTAGAGTTTGCCACTCACGCTCCATTTGCTCTTGACGGCAGCGGTGCTCTCGGTGACGTTGGTGACCACGGGATAGCCCTCGGCCAACTCGGGAGTCTCGACCACCACTTCCTTGTATTCGTAAGCGCCCACGGTGGGAGCCTCGGCGTCGCGGCTGTTGCCCTCGACATCGGTGGTGATGAAATCGACGGGCAGACCCATATTCAGGTTGCCGGCGCTCATCAGGTGGTTGTCGATGTCGCCCAGGAACTCAGCCTGCTCCACCTTGTTGCTCTCGTTGCCCACGGCGGTGTTCAGAGCGTCGATTGTGGTGGCGTAGTCCTTAACCAGGTTGCCCGAAGCGGCGTAGAACACATTGTTGAGCATCTCGGTGGCAGCAAGTTTGGTCTCGTCGTAGAACAGAGCCACATAGCCGTCGTTAGTAAGGTTCTGGAACAGGTTGTTCTGCAGTTTCACATTGCTGTAGCGGGTACTGTTGTTGGCATTGTAGAAGCAGTAACCTGCAGAACCAGCCACGCGCACGGTGTTGTAGTACAGAGCCACGTTGCGGGTGTCGTTGTTGACCTGGATGCCGGCGGTGCTGTTGGTGGGCGAGTTGCTGATGACGATGCTGTTGTTGTAGACCAGCGCGGGCTTGTTTGCGCTCTCGCCTTCGCACTCCTGACGCAGGTAGATACCGTTAGAGTAAGCGCTGTGCGAGTTCACAATCACATTGTCCTTGATTACGAAGGCGCCAGTGTTGCGATACACGTCGATGGCGCTGTAACTATTGGCGGTGGTAGCGCTCTGGTTGATGATGTTGCCCTCGATGAGGGTGCCCTCACAATCCAAGGTGTAGATGGCCTTGCTGCGCGGGTTGGTGATGACGTTGTTGCAGATGACGGGGCTACGGTCGTCGCGGAAGTAGAATGTGCTTGCACCATTCAGGTAAACCGAGATGTAGCCGCCCTCGAAGGTGTTGCCCTCGATGGTCATGTAGTCGTTGTTGCTGTTGTCCTCACCGCTCACGGTCTCGCTCTTGAGCAGGTTGATGCCACTGTAGCCCGAGGTAATAATCTCGGCCTTGACGTAGCAGTCCTTGAGAGTGAAGTGGCTGCTGCGGTTGTGCACATAGATGGCATTCTTGTAACTCTGGCTTGCGGGCACAAAACTCATGGCCTCGAAACTCACCCAGGGGGTGTTTTCGATGGTCACCAAGTTGCCGTCGTAAGCGCTCGAGACGCCCTTCACCACCACGTTGTCGCGGTTGCCGCTGAGGCTCACAAAAGCGATGGGAGCCTTCTCGCTGGCGCCGGCCACGTTGGCGATGTTGACAGCCTCGTTGTAGGTGCCGTCCTCGACCTGGAAGGTCACGGGACCCTCGACGCCGCCAGCCAGGGCTGCAGTAGCCTGGGCGAAGGTGGCGTAGGTGGCGAGGTCGCTCGAACCGATGATGTAGTTGCCCTTCATACCAGCCTTGATGGCGCGCTGTGCGGCGGTGCCGGTGACGGCTGTCGTCGCGTCGCCATTTGCGAGGCTCACGAGTTGTGCGGCAACGGTGTTGCCGGCGGTAGCCTCCTCGGCGATGTCGTAGGTCAGCCACAGGTTGAAGTTGCCGTTGTCGCTGATGAGGATGGGCTCATCGAAGGTGATGGTGTTCTCGCCGGCAGCAACAGTGCTGAGCGAGCCAGCGAGGTTGCTATTGTCGAAGGTTGCTGTGGTGCCGGTGTAGTAGACCTTGGTTGCGGTGATGTCGGCCACATCGGTGGTGCCAGTAGCGTCAAATGTGATGCTGCTGATGGCGATGGGGTTCTTGTCGCCGCTCACCTCCAGGGTGAGGTGCTGCATCTGTCCGTCGACAGTGTTGCGCATGATGTCGGTGGTGGTAGCCTCAGCATTTGCGGTCTCGATGACAAACGGAGTCTTCTCGTGCAGACTCACCTCAATCTCCCAACCGTCGAGCGTGGTTCCCGTAGGACCGGAAACTACCACGGTGAGCGAGCCGTCCTCGGCCTTGCTGATGAGGTTGGCCGGGCCGGTGGTGGTGCTGTAGTAGCCCGTCGATGGGCCGATTACCTGCGTCTCGTCGACTTGGCTACCGCTGTACACGGTCATGCGGCCGTTGCCAATCGAGAAACTGTTGGCGTTCATTTGCACTGCTGAGTTCTCGCGGCCGGGCACGAAGGTCACGGTGCCGCTGAAGCGCGACGTGATTTTGCCGTCCTTGCCGCCGTCGTCGTAGAAGAGCATCGGGTCGGTGACGGTAACGATGCTGGTGCCGCTCGGCATCACATACAGATACTTAACGGTGCGCACGCCTTCGGGGTCGCCGTTTTCGACAGCGGTCTCGACGTTGTTGGCGTCAACCAGCGCTACGAGTTTGGCGTCGATGGCAGCCTCGGCCGCAGCGTCGGCCTTGATGTCGGCAGTCACCCAGAAGTAGTTGCTGCCCTCGGCCAGATCGCGCTCGCCGGCGACGGTGATTGCGCTTTGGGCTGGATTTTCGACTGCGCCAAAGAGCACAGCCGTCTCGCGGTTGTTCTCATTGTTACAGTACACGCTCACCTTCGACACATTGCTGTGGCTGTCCTTCATGTCGAGTTTCACAGCATTCAGTGTGGTGGTGGTCAGCGTGCCCTCGGTGACGACTTTAAAGTCGATGAGAGCGGCGTCGGCAGCGCCTACGGCGACGTCGTCGCTGCTGGTCTGGTTCACTGTTATCTCATCGATGGTCATCTCGTGGTTGCGGAACGGACGCACCGTTGCCATCCAACCCGTGCCGGCATAGCTGCTATAGGTAGTCTTGGGGTTGAAGCGGATGGTCAGTGAACCGTCGGCACTCTGTGAGCGCAGCACTTTGCCTGGGCCCACATTCTGCTCGCTGTTGTCCTTGAGTTGCCACAGCAGATTAGTGTTGTCAATCTCGGTGCCGCTGTAAATCTCGTAGACGGCGCGCACACCGGTGTAGGTCGAACTGGAGTAGATCACGTTGAACGACGAGAAGTCGATTTCGGCCACGGTGCCAGCCTCGCTGGGGGTGAAGGTGACGATGTAGTCGGCGTCTTCGGCCTCATACTTGCCGTAGTAGCCCTCGGTGTGGGTGAATTTCCACGCGTCCTTGATGGTGTGGCTGTGGCTGCCCTGGGTGGCGTGGCAGATGTTGTCGATTGTGCGGGTTGCGGTCACTGCCTCGGCGGGAGCCTGGGTAGTCTCGCCGACCACCACGTCTTGCACGCTCAGGCTCACCTGCTCGCCGCCAACGCCCTCCTCGTTGAGGTCGAGCACGATGGCGAAGTAGTTGTGGCCCTCGGCAAGCGTTTGGTTGCCACTAAGTGCGATGCTGGTGCCCGTGACGGCGGTCTCGGCCCACTGGTTGGTGGTGGCGAAGACGTTCTTCTTGCCTAAGTAATAAGCGCGGACTTTAGCGATATTCTTAGTATCGGGGGTGGTGAGGTTGATGGTGTTGACCGCCAGCGGATTCGACTGGTTGTCGGTCATCACGTCGACCACGAGCATCTGCGCGTCGGTGTCGCCGGCGCTGACAGTTGCCGTGCTGGCCACCTCGGCGGTGATGCCGCTGAGCGTCATGTCGCCGGGCAAGAACTGGCTCACGGTAGCCTCCCATCCGCTCTTGGGATAACCCGTCACGGTCTTGAAGGTCACGGTCATCGAGCCGTCGTCGGCCGTCGATTTCACGATTTCCGACTCGGTGAGCAGCGTGGTGATGAGGTTTGCCTCGTTCACCTCGCGGCCGTTGTAGAACTTAAACACATCGTCGTTGCTGTCGATGGTGGCGTCGAAGAGGTCGAGGTTGGTGAAGTCGACCTTAATCGACTGTCCAGCGGTGGCGGGCACAAAGGTCACCTGTCCGCTGAAGTTCTGGCTGTAGTTGGCATCTTTGCCGCCATCGTCGTAGAAATTGGCGCCGTTGTCGTCGATGGTGTAGGTCACACCCTCGGCGGCCATGATAATCACATTGTTGATTGTGATGGCACTGCCCGTTGCGGGCGATGGCGTGCGTGCCTCACCGTCGACGGTAATGCTGCTTACCGACAGTGCTGGGATGGTGCCGCTGGCATCGGGGTTGATGTCGGCCACGACCATCAGTTTGTTGTGTCCCGACTTCAGGGTGATGCCTGAAGCGCTCAGCGCGTCGCCCACGGTGGCTGCTGTGGCAAGCACGGTGCTGCCGTTAACCAGGCGCACGTTGCTCACGGCTGTGCTGCCGGTGAGGGCGCTGCAATCAATACTCAGCGCATTGAGGGTCAGCGCGTTTGCGCCGCCGTCGGTCACGATGTCAACGCCGAAGATGTTCTGCGACTTGGCACCGCGGTTCACGCTGGGCAGGCCAGTGATGGCCTCGCTCGAGACATATTCCATGTCTTTCGATGCGAGACTGGTAACGGTGATGTTCCATCCGTTGCGAGTGCCGCTGCGGGTGGTGCAGCCGAAGGCCACAATGCCGTTGTCCTGGGTCGACGTGAACGTGTAGCCCTCGTCGGTGCCCTTAACGATTTCTTTCACCCATCCTGCGGGGAAATAGGTGAAAGGACTGGAACCGCCGGCCCCAGATGTACCAATCTTGCTGTAGTCGACATCGCCGTCGTACATAATCAGGTGTGTACCACCGTCGATGTCGATACTGTTGACAGTAATCATGATGTGGTCGCCCTCGTTGGCTGGCAAGAAAGCCACGCCGAAGTCCTTGTAGTTGGACATCTCGCCGCTTTCCACAGCCTTGAAGGTAACGGTTCCCTCTACTTGATACACCTTGCATACTCCGTCGGATGTGGGCATATACACGGTCGAGCCGTCGGAGGCCTGAACGGGCCCTTCGACTCTGGCGTGCATGCTCCCACAAGTGAGCAGCATAATCAAGGTAAAGATGAAATGTAGTTTGAAATACCTCATTGTTAATTATATATGTTTATAAAAAATATCCTCCTGCGCCATGTGGTGGGGCGCGGAGGGCAACAATGAGGTCCATTACGGGCTTGTGAGACCCGCGGCGATGCCATGACAGGGCATCGAACCTGCTGTGGTGCATTCCGGCTCTAATTCCACGAGAGCGCGAATACTGATATAACCAGGCAGGTCTTCTGGCTTGTTCCTTGGCGCTTGCGAGCCTTCCCATCGCGCGTGGCGACAGTGGCCGTCTTGACGACATTAGGCAAGCGACAATTAGAAGGAACTTACAGCAGCGGGTACTGCTCAGGATTTGCACCTGATTCCCTATTAAGTCGCACAGCACTCATTTTCAAAGTGCTATGTCGACACCTAATTATCACGCTACAAAATTACAACTTTTTCCCAACATCACCCAAATTTTTAACAAAAAACCGCCATCAGCCCCTGTCTGAAACCACAAATTAAACAGATTAAACGAATAATTTCCTTTGTTCAATTCAAACTCAATGCGAATTACACGAATTGCAGATAGGATTAAATGCGAATTGCACGAATGATTGCGAATGATTGGCATGTGGAACAGCAAAAATGAATAAAATAGAACCGTCCCTTTTTGTTCATTTTTGATTTTGGCGAAGTTTTAAAACTCTATATCACAGTGTTTTGTCGCCAAAAGTGAAGAAAATAGAACCGTCCCTTTTTGTTCATTTTGGGGTTGCGATGGGGGTCGGACAGGTCGGACAGGTCGGACGCTACACGCACGCTCTTGGCCTTTTGGGGGGCAACATCATATAGGGGAGGTTCAGATATTGTTGGGTTTGGCAACACACATTGTGGCGATGCTTGGGGGCAAAAAAAGAGGGTGAGCCAGAATTATGACACACCCTCCTATTAGCCAAGCACGGGGCTGGTGAGATTAATATTTCACGCCGAGGTTGTACATGATGAATGCCTGGATGTCGGCATACTCCTCGATGATTTTTGCCAGAGGCTTGCTGTGTCCGTGTCCGGCGTTGGTGTCGATGCGAATCAACTTCACGGCGTCGCCGGTGTTGCTGGCCTGCAGCGTTGCGGCATACTTAAACGAGTGTGCCGGCACCACACGGTCGTCGTGGTCGCCCGTGGTGACCATGATTGGCGGATAAGCCGTGCCGTCGTTGCTGATGTTGTGCAGGGGCGAGTAGGCTCGCAGGTATTCAAACATCTCCTTGTTGTCGTCGCTGCGTCCGTAGTCACGGGCCCAGTTCCATCCGATGGTGAACAGGTGGTAGCGGAGCATGTCCATCACGCCCACCTGTGGCACTGCGGCACCCCAGAGGTCGGGACGCTGGTTGACCACTGCGCCCACGAGCAGGCCGCCGTTGCTGCCGCCATTACAAGCGATGAGTTTGGGGGCGGTGTATTTTTCGGCGATGAGCCACTCGGCGGCTGCGATGAAGTCGTCAAAGACGTTCTGCTTCTGCATCAGCGTGCCGGCATTGTGCCACTCCTCGCCGTACTCGCCACCACCGCGCAGGTTGGTGTAAGCGCAAATGCCGCCCTTGTCGAGCATGGCAAACGGGGTGCGCATGTAACTGAAAGCCGGGTTCATGCTCACGTTGAAGCCGCCGTAGCCATAAAGGAAGACGGGGCGCTTGCCGTCGCGCTTGAGCCCTTTCTTGTAGATCAGGAACATGGGAATGCGCGTGCCGTCCTTGCTGGGATAGAACACCTGCTCGGTGACGTAATCGCTGGGCGTGAAGGCAATCTTGGGAGCAAAGAACTCGGTCGACTGGCCTGTGGCGATGTCGTAACGGTAGATGGTCGAGGGGAAGGTGTAACTGGTGAATGAGTAGAACACCTCTTCCACGTCGCGCTTGCAAGAGAAGCCTACCGAACCGAAGGTGGGCAACTGGATTTCGCGCACCAGGTTGCCGTTGAGGTCGTAAACGGCGGGATGGCTCGACGCGTCGCGGTCGTAGGTGAGGATGACGTGGTGGTTGGCCAGCGACACGTCGCTGAGCACTGCGTCGCTCTCGGCTACGAAGTCGGTGGCGGGCTTGTTGAGGTCGTTGATGTCGAAGGCGATGACTTTCCATCGCGGAGCGTCGGCGTTGGTGTGCACGAGCAGTTTGCCGCCGTCCACACCGATGGGGTTGAAGATGCTCTTTCCGTCGCCAGCGATGCGCACATAGTGCGGGTTACGCTCGTTGAGGTCCTTGACCATGAGTGTGACGGCCTCGCCATTGCTCTGCATCATGCACAGGAAGCGCTCGTCGTCGAGCACCACGACCTGGTGGAAGAGCAGCGGCTCGGTGTAACTGCGGTACTCCAGATAGTCCTGGCTTTGTGGCGTGCCCAACTTGTGGTAGCGCACCTGCTGGTACTCGTTGACCGACGACAGTGCGTCCTCAGGAGCCTCGTAGCAACTGTAGAAGAAGCCGTCGTCGAGCCACTGCGCGTCGGTGAACTTTGCCCACTTGATTTCGTCGGGCAGACGCTGGCCGGTGGTCAGGTCGATAACGAAGATTTCATTCCAGTCGCTGCCGTTGCGCGTGGTGGTGCATGCCAGGTAGTGGCCGTCCTTGCTGAAGTTGATGCTCTGCAGCGCCACAGTGCCGTCGGCCGACAGCGTGTTCGGGTCGAGCACCACGCGTGCCGGCGCGTCGATGGCGTCTTGCACGTAGAGCACGCTCTGGTTTTGCAGGCCGTCGTTCTTGAAGAAGTAGAATTTGTCCTTAATCTTCATGGGCGCGCCCATCTTGGGGTAGTTGGCGAGTTTGGTGAGCCGGTCCTTAATCTTGTTGCGGAAGGGGATGCGGTTCAGGTAGTCGCGCGTGATGGCGTTCTCGGCCTTGACCCATTGTGCGGTTTCGGCGCTGTTGTCGTCCTCGAGCCAGCGGTAGGGGTCGGCGACTTGAGTGCCGAAGTACACATCGACGGTGTCGACCGTGCGTGCCGCCGGATAGTTGATGGTGCGGCCCTGGATAGCGGGTGCCGCAATCAATGTGCTGATAATCATCAGTGTGGTTTTGTTCATAGTGTTATGTTTATTGGTTGAAGTGTCATTCGTAGATTACTCGCACCAGTGTCTCGCCCACGGCGCGCAGCGTGGCGCGGTCGATGGCGTCCATGGTGTCGTGCGTGGTGTGCCAGTGCTCGAAGAAGCCGCTCTCGGCACTGTTGCGCATGTCGATGATGTCGATGCAGGGTATGCCGGCGTGGTTGATGACCACATGGTCGTCGGTCACGGCGCCGCCTCCGCTGCTTACGAAGTAGTTGGCGTGTCCGGCCTCACGCGCCTTGCCCCACACATATTGCGTGGGTCCGGCGGCATATTGCATCGAGTGGTACTCGGGTGCGAACTGCGCTCCTGCCGCGCCCACCATGTCGAGCAGGATGCCGAATGCCGGCATGTATCCCGCCACGTGTGGGTGCTTGGCCCAGTACTGCGTGCCCAGCGCCCAACTGTCGTCGTCGTTCTCGTTGCCCCAGTCCTCCAGGTCGACGAGCAGGATGTCGATGCCCATTGTCGGTCGGTCGTCGTGCATGATTCGCGCCATCTCCAGCAGCACGGCCACTCCGCTGGCTGCGTCGTTAGCGCCCATGACGGGCTGCTGCCGCTTGCTCGGGTCGGGGTCTTGGTCGGCCCAGGGTCGGCAGTCCCAGTGTGCCACGAGCAGCAGTCGCTGTGTGGCGTCGGGGTTGATGACGCCGATGATGTTGCTGATGGTGAAGGTGTTGCCGTCGAAGGTGGTGGCCGGTGCTTGCTGCACCATCACGGTGTCGCACCACTGTGCCAGTCGCTCCTGCAGCCAGTGCGCGCAGTCGGCGTGCGCCTCGGTGCCCGGCACGCGCGGCCCCATGTCGCATTGTGCGGCCACCAGCGCGTAGGCGCTGTCGGCGTTAAACGCGGGCATGACGGTCGTCGCTGTGGTGTCGGCGGCGGTAGCCTGGTTTCCGGCGCTGCTGCCGCAGGCGCCGATGCTGAGCGTTATTGCAGCCAAGAAGGCTATAATCGATGATTTATTCATATTATTCTCGTGGGAATCTTATATTAGAGTAACTGATTACGCTTATATAATATTGTGCGGAAGCCTTGTGCTTAAACTCACAAGGCACGCATCCACCCCATGCCCCATGACGGGGTGTGAGCGACATGCGTGCTATGCAATGTGCGGGTCCGCTGTTGTGGACTCGTGATTACTTTGCGGGAGCGGCGGGCGTCTCGGTGGCAGGAGCCTGCGCGGGAGCCTGTGCTGCGGGAGCAGCAGCCTCGCCAGCGGCCTCACCAGCGGCGGGAGCGGCGGTGGGGATGGGCGTGGTGGTCTGCTCGGTAGCGGCTTTCTTGATTTGCGGGCCAGCCTGCACATACTTCGGTGCTACGTACGACGAAGCGATGCTGAGCACGCAGATGAAGATTGCGAGAGCCCAAGTGGCCTTCTCGACAAAGTCGGTGGTGCGGCTCACGCCGGCAAACTTGTTGTAGTCGCTAACGTTGGCGGCCAGACCGCCACCTTTCGATTTCTGAATCAGCACTACGCCCACGAGCAGGAGCGAAGCGATGACAATAAGAATTGCAAGAATTGTATACATAATTTAATTTTGTTTTTAACTGTTTAACATTGTGACGCCTCTACGAATCGCCTCAGCAACGGCAAGCCACAGCGCATTGCATGGCGGCCCGTAATCAGTGGCAACATGCGCAACCACCTCTGGCACAGGCTACTAATGCTGTTGTTTCAGTTTTTCATTCAGCGCCAAAACCCGCAAAAAGCGAATTTGGTCTGCAAAGTAAATACTTTTTTCTGGATATTTCAAACTTATGTTTTCAATAATTTCGAGCGCCTTGGCATATTTATGCCGCATGATGTAACTTTTTGCCAGACTTTCGCTCAGCATCGAGTCGTCGTGCGCCGTGGGGCTGTCGATGACGTCGTGTGCCACCTCGGCGGTCTCGCTGGCCTCGACGTGCTGCTGTGCCGGCGCGCTGGTCACCTGGCGCTCACGCTCCTGGCTCTCGGCGATAAACTTGGCGATAAGTTCGTCCTCGGGCGACGTTGCCGCCGGGCTGTCGCTGCCCGCGTCCTGCGCGGCGAGCACGTCGGCATAGTCGGGCGTGGGGTTGAAGATGGCCTGCTCGATGGCGGCCAGTTCCTTGTCGCTGGTGTTGCCGTAGTTGTTGAGGAAGCGGTCGATCGTCGTGGATGTGTCGGGCGACGGTGCGGGAGCCTCGGCGGGGAAGAAGTCGGCAAATTGCTCGCTATCGCTGCCCAGTTGCAGTGCCAGGGCGCGTCGGTCGGGGCACATCACCGCCAGGCGCGCCAGTTCGCCCTCATGGCCCGCCGTGCCGTTGCGCTTGAGATACATCAGCAGCGGCAGCGTGCAGTAAGGGTGCTCGGCAAGCGCCTGTTCGAGCCACTTTTGGCTCACCAGCGCCTGCTCGTTCTCGGCAATGCGTCCTATGTCGTCAAGTAGATTCATAATAAATGTTCAGCCTGCAAATTTCGTCAAAATTCCCGACGCGTGCAAGCCTTCCCCTCGAAAAAGGGATTTTCGGCAATGCACATTTTTTCAATGCACAATGCATAATGCACAATGCATAACTTTGTAAATGCACAATGGGGGCCGCGAGGCCCTCTTTTATTGTGGGGGTTTTAAATGCGAATTTCGCGAAGTGGCTGTCTTTTATGGTGGGGTGAGGGAAAGGGCTGGAGGTGCGAGGTGGGTACAAAAAAAATTGATTGTCTCACGACAACCAATCTCAATTAACCTTAAATCTAATACCATGAAAAACACGGTGCAAATTTAAGTCTAAATCTTGTATTTACAAGCCTTATGTGTAAAATTATATGCACTTTTAATATTTTTTAACCATATTAATGCAAGCACACCGCAAAATGAAGAGCGTTTACTGTACAAGAAACGTTACTAACTGACAGCGTGAGTTACACAAAGGTGAGTTGCGACAGATGGTCGGTGGTGATGAGTTGTGCCACGTCGCGCACCTGGTCGGCTGTGACGCTACGGATGCGCTCGATGGCGTCGGCAATGGTCGAGACGTTGCCGTAGTATAGCACGTTCTTGCCCAGGTTCATTGCGGTGAACTCGGCGCTGTCGGCGGCCACCATCATCTGCCCGCAGTACTGCCGCTTGGCGGCCTCAAGACGCCGCTCGCTCAGCCGCGTCGACGCCAGCGAGGCGGTGATGCGGTCGATCACGCGCAGACTCGAGCGCACGTCGCTGTGGTCGCAGCCGAGGTATATCTCCATCAGGCCGCAGTCGCTGAATGCGGTGTAGGTCGACTCGACGGTGTAGACATATCCGCGTCGCTCGCGCAACTGCACGTTCAGCAGCGAGTTCATGCCCGGCCCGCCCAGCATGTTGTTGAGCAGCGCCAGTGCGAAACGGCGCTCGTCGTACATTCCCGGCAGCCGCGTGCCCACGATGGTGTGTGCCTGGTGGCATCCGAGTTTCACCTCGCGGCGTTGCGGCGTCGGTGTGTCGCCCATGGCTCGCGGCATGCGCTGCAGCGTGCGTTGCAGGCCACCCAGGTGCTTCTCGGCGAGGCGCAGCAGGCGGTTCTCGTCGATGCGCCCCACGGCGTATAGCACCATGTTGTCGGGCGTGTAGAGGCGGTGCAGATAGTCGAGGCAGTGCTGCTGGGTGAGCGCGCGCAGGTCCTTTTCGCAGCCCAGCACGTTGTGTCCCATCGCCGTGTCGGCAAAGATCAGGTCCTCGAAGTCGTCGTAGATGGCGTCGCTGGGCACGTCGAGGTATGAGGCCACCTCCTCGAGCACCACGTCCTTTTCGCGCATCAGTTCGTCGACGGGAAACACCGAGTTGCACACCAGGTCGGCCATCAGTTCGATGGCTCGCTCCAGGTGCACCCCGGCAAATATTGAGTAGATCATCGTCTCCTCCTTGGTGGTGTAGGCGTTCAGTTCGCCTCCCACGCGCTCCATGCGGTTCAGGATGTGCCACGCGCGGCGGTGCGTGGTGCCCTTAAACAGGGTGTGTTCCACAAAATGCGCCAGCCCGTAGTGCCCCGGCTGCTCGTCGCGGCTTCCCGCGCCTACGGCAAAGCCGCACCACGTGACATCCGAGTCGCGCCATGTGAGCACCACCCGCATACCGTTTGACAACGTGTGAATCATAACAGATAATGTGTGCGCCGGCCACAGTGCCGGCAAAAAGCGCCGCAAAGTTACGATTAAGCGAGCGAAATGCCAAACTTGTTTGAGCATTTCCGAGCGAAAGTAACTTCGACCGTAGGTTTTTATAGCAACTATAGCATTAATAGCACTTATAGCATTAATAGCAATTATAGCATTTATAGAGACTATAGGAGCTATAGCAACTGTGGTGGCGGGGGAGCGTTTATGTTTTTGTTTGAATAGTGTTTGGTGAATTGAAAAGAATTGCTAACTTTGCAGCAGAAAGTTGATTAATTATTAAAAATTAGTGCATATGAAAAAATTTACTCTTTTGATGCTCAGTGTCGCTGTGGCCGCGCTGAGCGCCTGGGGACAGGGTGTGACAGCCTCGTTCTCGGCCGATGAGGCGTCGGTGCCCTACTACCAGATGGGCTGGGACGACGCCGATGAGTTTGCTACCTGGACCTATCAGTCGACCAGCAGTAGCACGTGGCGAATAGGCAACCCCTCGCAGTCGTTCCAGAGCGTGGATGCGTCGAGCAGTGCCTCGATGATTCTTGACTACTCCAGCGGGCAAAACGAGGTGGCCACCTCGCCCGCTATCGAAATCAGGCCCAACAGCACGCTCGAGTTTTACTGCTATGCCAGCGGCATCTATCTGGTGTATGGCGCATGGAAACTCTATGCCGTTGTCGACGGTGTTTCGACCCTGCTTATCGACCAATTTATGTGGGCGCAAGACGCCGGTTACGACGGCCCCAGTTGGGAGCGTTTCACTGTCGACCTTGCCAACTATGCCGGCAAGCAGGTGCAGTTCTCGTTTGTGTACGAAGGCAGTTACGGCGAGGACGAGGCCATCGACGGCTTCAAGATTCTGCAGGCCAACGATGGCGACGATGCCGTCATCGATATCAACGTGGGCGAGAGCGTTCACTTTAAGGATATGTCGACCGGCAATGTCACCTCGTGGGATTGGACCTTTGAGGGCGGCGAACCCGCGTCCAGCACCGAGCAGAACCCCGTCGTGACCTACAACAGCGCCGGTTCGTATGCCGTGACGCTCACCGTGAGCGACGGCACGGCCACCGAGACCAAGACTCGCGACGCTTATGTCGTGGTGCATGCCGAGGCTCCCGTGGCCCATGTGGGCATGCCCGACGGCGCATATCTCTCGCCGTGGGTGATGATGTTTGTCCCCACCGATGTGCCTCTGACCTTCAAGGATGCCTCGACAGGCTTCCCCACCTCGTGGCTGTGGACCTTCGACGGCACCGACATCGCCACCAGCACGCTGCAGAATCCCATCGTGACCTATCTGCAAGAAGGCACCTACGGACTGAAACTCGAGGTCGCCAACGACGTGGGCTCGAGTGTCGACGAATATGTCAACACGGCCATTCAGGCTGGCGGTGAGCAGGAAGTCTGGAACATCGCTCCCGAGGAAAACGGCGACTTGATGATGATGGAGATGGGCTGGTATGGCAACTATGCCGGTACCAACTGGCTGGGAATGGGCGAGTTTGCCGAGCACTTCGACGCCCCGCTCACCGACGCCCAAATCTCGAAGGTGAATGTGTACTTCGGCAAGACCACTGCCGGCTCAACCGATGCCGACATTGAGATGAAGATTATGACCGTGGGCGACGATGGCATGCCCGCCGAGGTGCTGGGCAGCACCAGTGTGAAGGCTGGCGACCTGGCCTACGACCCCACCACAATCAATGCCACTGAGTTTGTCTTCGACGAGCCCATCGACATCCCTGCTGGCACCGAGTTCTTCGCCGTGATTGGCCCCTTCCCCAATGATAACGCCGACGACATCGCTATCCTGCTGTGTCGCCGTGGCGCAGGCGAGAAATGCACTGGCTACCACTTCGTGTATGACGAGGACGCCAACTACAATTATCTGGAGACCGGCAGTTGGTACCAGAATGTCGACGACCCGCTGTCGCTCGCCGTGGCTCCCATGCTCCGCTTCGTCCCGGTGCCCCAGACGGGCATCGCCCAGCCCGAGGCCGACAAGCAGGCTATCGGCTGCACCTATTATAACCTTACCGGTGTGGCCAGCAGCGAGCCCTTCGATGGCGTAAACATCGTGGTAACCCGCTACAGCGACGACACCACCACCGCCACCAAGGTCATCCGATAACCCCAACCCCCACCACAACAAAATGCTCTCGGCTTGCGGGCCGAGAGCATTTTGTTGTGGGGTATTGATAGTATGTGAGGACACTTTATGTCTTCACCGCAGGATGCACTCTGCGTGCGATAATTATACTTGCCTCATAAAGGGCGTACATGGGTATTGTAACCAACACAAGCGTGAGTACGTCGGGCGGAGTGATAACAGCGGCCACAAGAGCGATGAGCACCATCGCATGACGGCGATAGTGAGCCATTGTATCTGATTCAACAATGCCGATTTTTGCCAAGAAAAACGTAATGACAGGGATTTGAAACACCACTCCCATTAGGAATGTCAGCGTGGTGAACGTGGTAATGTAAGAATCGAGGTTGATATGGTTAACCACTCGCGCGTCGACCTGATATGTTCCAAGAAAGCGAAAAGCAAATGGAAAAAGCACGTAATAACTCATGAGAACGCCCAGAATGAAAAGCGAAAACACCGCCACGGCAATCACTATGCTGTAGCGCCGCTCATCGTCGTAGAGTGCGGGTGTGATAAAGCGAAACAATTCCACCATGATGTAGGGCGACGCGCCAAGCAATGCCAGATAGACCGACGTGGTAAGGTGGGTCATAAACTGGCTTGACAACTCGGTGTTGATAAAGTCAACATTGTAAGGCGTAAAATGAAACTGTACGCCCACGGCAGCGCACAGGCGTTCGATGGCGCGGTAGGTGACGAACTCGCTGTTGCTGGGCGCAAAAAGCATGGAGAATGTTGTCTCCTTAAAACAGAACACCAAAACAGCCAAAGCGACAGTTACCGCGAGGATGCGAAACATCATTCGGCGGAGCACCTCCAAGTGTCCTCCGAAAGTCATCATTTCCTCGCTCATTGCTTCGGTGACTCGGTCGGGGCTGGCAATTCGGGCGATTCAGATTTCTCGACTGTTTCCGGATTTTCTGGATTTTTCTGATTTTCCGGGTTCTCCTCGTCGATGGGAGCGTCGGTATTAACGCCTTTCTTAAATTCGCGCACTCCTTGCCCTAACCCACGCATCATCTCAGGCAGTTTCTTTCCTCCGAACAGCAGTAAGGCCAAGCCGCCAACCAGCAGCAACTCTGTTGTTCCAATCATTGCAAGTATCATGGCTCTGGTGTCACTAAATATATTTCACAAGAGTTGAAGTCAATTTCCCAACTGCCGTCGGGAACGCTCTCCCAACCATATTGTTGCGACATGGTGTCCCACCATTGTTGGAACTTCGTGCCGGTCTCGCCCATATCGTTGACCAGGCGCTCATAGAGTTCTTGGTTGTCGGCTGTTAGAATCTTTGCCAACTCATTCAGACCATTGCGGCGCTCAAAGAGCCGCTGAATTTCATCGCGTTCGGCAGGGGTTACCTGTCCTACAAGTTTCTTTGCCATATTATGTTATTTCTTTATTTTGTTAAACGGATCAAGATAATCAATCTCGGGAATCAATTCCTTGTCGGGTAAGAATATGCCTTTCTCCCTGATGGAGACCATCAGTTGTCGCGATGCGTTGCGCTCGGTGTGGGCCATCACGCACTGCTCGTGGCTGGGGGTGTTCACTTCTAGTGTAAGTTTGCGGTTCAGCCACACGCATCGCTTGCAGTGCCAGGAGTCGCACTCACGGCAAATGGGTGCATATCCCAGTTTGTAAAGTTGCTTGTTGGGAATATTGATGCCCTGCTCCAAGTCGCCAACATTATCGTCAGGATTCTCGTAGTAGAATGCCGGGCAAATGTAGAATTTTCCATTTGGGGCTAATGTTATGCACGTGTCGCCTGCGCCACAATTATTCATAGAAGTTAGCATCATGCGGTCGGTGAGCAGGTTGAGTTGCGGCGACAGGCCGTTCATAAATAATTGTTCAACACCTTTACCAAGTTTTTGCAGGAAGTCGGCATATTGTTTCTGGTCGTCGTCGGTGAATGTGTCGACATCAGTTATAACAACGTTCAATCGAGCCACTGTCTTAAGCCATTCGTTAACAACTTCGCCATGCTCCAACAATGCGGCCAGCGTGGCGCGGACAACGGCTACGCAGCCCTTCGGCGGGTTATACTGCCAGTCTTTCAGCACTATCACATCGCTATTTTCATTTTTTTGCTCCAATGGCGCGATGTCGCTATGGTCAATGGTGTTGATGACCTCGTAATACTCCTGAGGCAATTCGTAGGCCGGGTAAACCATTTGCGCCGTCACGTTCTCAATCATCGCCAGGCGAATGGCTTTTCGCAGATTGTCAAGACTTATAAGATTTCGCTCGGTCTTCGTTGTCTCATAGTGGCAGAAAGATGTGCTGGTGTCATCCAGCAGGATAATCATATATTGTAACATGGCATCAACATATTATTTCGTTAGACTGTGGTTTGTTGTCCTCCCAATGCTCGCGTTCACCCTCTAGTTCCAACTTGCGGAACAGTCGGTTCCAGTAGTAGTTGTTGGCACGCACACGGGCTTTGTGCATCAAGCAGATAGCCGTGGCTCGCTGATAGATGGTTGGGGTGTCGGCGGCATCGTAGTTTTCGCCCTGGCACCAAGCGCATCCGCTGGCCACTTCGCATTCGAGGCACTTAGCCGGGCTCTGCGTGGTTCGGTCGAGCGTGAGGAACGGGCGCAACTTGTTCTTGTCGATTCCATCGTGCACATTGCCGATGATGATTGGCCGCTTCTCACGCAGCGAATAGGCAGCAAAGCGCGTGCAGGGATAGAAATTGCCCGCGGCGTCCACGCTTAGCATCTTGCCGGCGCCACACCAGTTTTGGTTTTCCAACTCGGGGTCGAGAGGCTTGCCGATTTGTTCACTGAAAAATGAGCAGGCGAAGTCTTTATAGTACTCGCCGTCGATGATGGCATCGGCCAGTTGCATCAGTTGGTCCTCAAACCGCTTGTCGTCGCCCGGTTGCCACACGTCCTCAAACACCACATTGATGTTCACCTCGTGGATTCCGAGACTATAAAGGTGCAGCACACTCTCTTTTATATAAGGAATGTCGGCGCTGCTAATCGTTACTTTTGTACCTATGTCTTTAAAGTCTTGCAACCATAGAGGAATATTTTTCAGGACATTTTTGTATGATCCTTTACCTGAGTTTTTATAAACTCTATTTAGATCATGCTTTATCTCATTTCCATCTATTGTTATGGTAATGCTTAGATGTGTGATATTCTTTTCAATGAATTTTCGGACCTTTCTTGTGTGATAATTAAGCCCATTTGTTGTCAAATTAATGCGATAAGCATTGAACCATTTATGTCCTTTTTTATATGTCTGTAATTTAAAATAATCACAGATTTTATCTATTAATTCCACCTCCAACAATGGTTCTCCCCCTATAAAATCCAAAATCACAGCTTTCTGTCTTCCAAAAAATAGAGAACTTGTTAAAATGTAATCAATAGCTTTTTTTGCAGTCAAAAATGACATTCGCTCTTTATCATTTTTACCGACAAGATAACAATATTTACATGCTAATTGACAATCTTTTGTTACTATAAACGTTATGTTTGCAGCAGTACCGTCGAGCCATTGAGCGGCTTCATCTTTGATGTTACCCATATTAAAGTGCTTATACGATAAATAATAATCGATATTTCGTACTCATTTCACTTGTGAGCGAAATGAGTACGAAATAAAACTTTAAATCAATTAATAGTAACCTACACACCAACCAGTGCATGTCCCTTTGCAAGTGCCGGCACATCCTCCGTAACAAGTACCAGTGCAACCACCAGAGCATGATATACATGTTCCTTGACAAGAACCTGAACATCCATACTGACATCCCCACTGTGATTTGCTTTCACTTGCTTTAGAGATGAATGGGATTTGGGTCAAGGCGAGGGCGCCGAGGACGGGCAGAACACCTTTGGCGGCACGTTTGAAGAACTGCCTTCGCGACTGGAGCTCTTCATTCTTCTTTTTGTTTTCCATTTTTACGTAAAAAATAGGGGCCTATAGCTACTTCGGATTCGGCGTTTATATAAAAGAAAAGACGTGGGTAGCTGTACTTGTGCTTACCCCACGTACTGGCTCTCGCATTGCCGTCCCCAAGGTAAGCAACGCAGTTGGCCCACGTCGTGTGATATTATACGTTGACGCACGCCATGCCCATATGGGAAATGGTGTGTCGGTGGTATAATAACCCGACATGGACGTTGCCGTTGCCGTTCCTTCGGGGGAAAGAATTTGCGAGATTCGTACGTCGAAGGTAAACGTCGTAGTAACGTCCTTTTTTCTAAATGTCATGACTCAAAAGTCCAAAGGGCTTAATGAATCGCTGCAAAAATAGAAAGAAAATTTCAAATACGCAAAAAAGACGTGCTTTTTCAGAGAAAAAAAATTCAAAATGCAGAAAATGCAGAAGGTTCGTCTTGGATATGGCTGGTTAGCGTTATGTCGTTGATTATTGCATTGGTTTAATTTGTTTAATTTGTTGTTTTTCCAAGGGTGTCAGAGGGCGTTTAGGAATGTTTGCAGTTCTTGTTCTGAGGCAATCGGGGTTGTCTCGCTATGGCTAAACTGATGGCGTGCTTGCTCGATTCGGCGCATTGTCTCGTCGTCGAGTAAGTTGGTGGGTGAGACCCGGTCAAGAATAAACTTTTCTTTAGTTTGGTTCATTGTTGTTTTGCGCAGTGGGTGTGTCGTCGTCGTCGAGGTTGTTGTCCCAGAGGTAGTGCTGGGTTTCGCGGGCGGCCACTCCGCTGAGCAGGAGCAGTGCGATGAGGTTGGGGATTGCCATCAGTGCGTTCATGCAATCGGCAAAGAGCCACACGGCGGCGAGGTTGACGATGGCGCCGACAAAGACCAAGGCGATGTAAATCACGCGGTAGGCCACCACCGAGCGGTCGCCACCCAGATACTCCACGGTGCGCTCGCCGTAATAACTCCATCCGAGGATGGTGCTGAAAGCGAAGGTGAGGAGTCCGAAGGTGAGGAGCGGCTCACCGATGATGGGTATTTTTTCGAAGGCGGCGTGGGTGAGAGTTGTTCCGTTGTCGAAGGCAATGTCGGGGTAGGCGAGCACGCTGCTCACAATCACCAGTCCGGTCATGGCGCACACCACCACGGTGTCCCAGAACGTGCCGGTTGACGACACGAGGGCTTGTCGCACGGGGTTGCGCGTCTGCGCGGCGGCGGCCACGATGGGTGCCGAGCCCAGACCGGCCTCGTTGCTGAAGAGTCCGCGCGCCATACCCATGCGCATGGTCATCATCAGCGTGGTGCCCACGAAGCCACCACCAGCAGCCTTAGGGTCGAAAGCCGAGACGCAGATGAGTTTCAGTGCTTCCCAAAGATAGGCGTGGTTGACCACGAGGATGTAGGCGCAGCCCAGCACATAGAACAGTGCCATGAACGGCACCAGCGCGCCGCACACGCGTGCGATGCTCTTCATGCCGCCCAGGATCACCGCGGCGGTGAGTGCTGCGATGATGGCACCAACGATGTAGGTGGGCACGTTGTAGGCCTCGTTGACCAGCGTGGCGATGGCGTTGCTCTGCACGGTGTTGCCAATGCCGAAGGCCGCCAGCGCGGTGAAGATGGCAAACAGCACGGCGAGCCACTTCATGTTCAGACCGCGCTCCAGGGCGTACATGGGACCGCCGAGCATGCGTCCGCTGGCTGTGCGCACACGGTACTTGATGGCGAGCAGACCCTCGGTATACTTTGTCGCCATGCCGAACACACCCATCAGCCAGCACCAGAGCACGGCGCCCGGTCCACCCAGCGTGATTGCCGTGGCCACGCCGATGATGTTGCCGGTGCCGATGGTTGCCGCCAATGCCGTGGCCAGTGCGCCAAACTGCGACACGTCGCCCTTGCTGCCCTTGTCGCGTGTGACCGACAGGCGTATGGCCGTGAACAGTTTGCGCTGCGGCACCTTGAGTCGCACTGTGAGAAACAGGTGTGTGCCGAAGAGCAAGATAATCAGTGGGAAGCCCCACAGTATGTCGGATGCTTGCTGGAGTATGTATTCAATAGTCGCCATGTGAAGTCGTATGTTAATGGTACAGGTCAATAATTTGACAAATTTACCACATTTTATTGAAAATGCCAAATTTGGAGCAAATTATCGCAAATTATCGAAAAACTCTGGGTGGTGGCGGGGTGTGGCTGGGGATGGAAAAAGGTGAAATGGCATAAAAAGATGTCATAAACGCATAAAATTGCATGATGTGCGCTTGTGGGTGTAATATTTTTACTACTTTTGCCACAATTTTTGTTTAACACATCTTATTTTATAGGGAAATGCAGACTAAAAAATTCTTACTTAGTGAGCAGGACATACCACGAGCATGGTATAATGTGGTTGCCGACATGGCGGTGAAACCGCACCCAATGATTCACCCTGTCACTCACGAGCCCATCAAGGCCGAAGACCTGTATCCGCTCTTCAGCAAGGCGGCAAGCGACCAGGAGTTGAACACCACCGACGCATTCATCGAGATACCCGAGCCAGTGCGTGAACTGTACCGCATCTGGCGCCCCACACCGCTGGTGCGTGCCGAAGCCCTGGAGCGCGCACTCGACACGCCGGCGCACATCTATTTCAAGAACGAGAGCGTGAGCCCGGTAGGGTCGCACAAACTCAACAGCGCCATCGCCCAGGCCTACTACTGCAAGCAGGAGGGCGTGACCAACATCACCACCGAGACCGGCGCCGGACAATGGGGTGCCGCGCTGTCGATGGCGGCAAAGCACTTCGGCCTGGAGTTGGCGGTGTACATGGTCAAGGTGAGTTATGAGCAGAAGCCTTATCGCCGCTCAATCATGCAGACCTACGGTGCCGAGGTGATTTCGTCGCCGAGCATGAGCACCAAGGCCGGCCGGAAAATCATCACCGACCACCCCAACTACAGCGGTTCGCTGGGCACAGCCATCAGCGAGGCCGTGGAACTGGCGATGAGCACGCCCAACTGCAAATATGTGCTGGGCTCGGTGCTCAACCACGTGGCGCTTCACCAGACGGTCATCGGCCTGGAGGCTGAGAAGCAGATGGAGATGGCCGGCGAGATGCCCGATGTGGTGGTGGCCTGCTTCGGCGGCGGCAGCAACTTCAGCGGCCTGGCCTTCCCGTTCCTGCGCCATAACCTGAAGAACGGCGCCAATATCCAGTTTATCGCCGCTGAGCCCGCCAGTTGCCCCAAGTTGACGCGCGGCGAGTTCCAGTATGACTTTGGCGACGAGGCCGGCTACACACCCCTCATTCCCATGTACACGCTGGGCCACAAGTTTACCCCGGCGAATATCCATGCCGGCGGCCTGCGCTACCACGGCGGCGGCGCCATCGTGAGCCAACTCAGGCACGACGGCCTCATCGATGCCGTCGACATCCCACAACTCGAGACATTCGAGGCTGCGACGCTCTTTGCGCGCACCGAAGGCATCATCCCGGCTCCCGAGTCATCGCACGCCATTGCCGCCACCATCCGCGAGGCGCTGAAGGCTCGCGAGGAGGGCCGCAAGAAGGTGATTCTGTTCAACCTGTCGGGCCACGGCCTGATCGACATGACGGCTTACGACCGCTACTTCTCGAACGACCTGACCAACTACCGGGTCACCGACGAGGACATCGCCCGCACGACTGCCGGCCTAGAGCAGATACTGTGAACCACGGGAGGGGCTGAGGGCGTGTGTCCCCAATAACCTCGAGCATTCGAGCATTCGACGCGCGCCCCGGCCTGATTTCGGGGCGGTTTAGGCCATTTTGGAAATTAAGGTGGCAGAAACGTTGATTGTTAGCGATAAAGTTTATACCTTTGCGGCGTTTTAATGCAAGATTCACTGAAAAGGATACTTCAATGAACTTGAAATTAAAAGGCTTAGCGTTTGGCTGCCATAAAAGGCGGCCTTTTTTGAGCAATGAATAGCCCCACTTCTCGGCGATTAGAATATATAGATGTGATGCGTGCGTTCACCATGTTCCTCGTGGTGATGCAGCATGTCAACTCCTTTGTTTTGAGCGGGTTCAATTCACCAGTGTATAAGGTTTTGACACTGGTACGCATGCCGATGTTCTTCTTCATCAGCGGTTACATCGGCTACAAGGCTCTGAACGAGTGGACGCACAGTTTCTATGTCAAGCGCCTGCGCAAGAAGGCTTTTGTTCAGTTGATTCCAGCCACCATTTTTTTCTTCCTTTATTCGTTGGTTTTCTGGGATAATCCGTTGACAACCTTTGCTGAGAATGGTTTTGCGCGATACTGGTTCACATATGTGTTGTTCTACATGTTTGTGATTTACTACACCATTTCGGTGAGTTTCCGCCGTCTTCGCTGGAGTGCCACAAGCCAGATGTTATTGTTGTTGGCCGTGTCGCTGTCGATGTGGTTGCTATATGTTCAGTGCCAGCGCCATGGCGTGTCATGGGGCGTCATGTCGCAACTTCACGTCGACCGTTTGTGCCACTACTTCGTCTTCTTTGTCATCGGTTTGCTGTGCCGTCATCACCTTGGCATCTTCCACCGCTTCATCGGCCATTGGGCCGGCATCGGTGTGTTGCTGGTGTGTTTCAGTGGTTGCCTGGTGCTGGTTTTCACGCCTTGGCTTACGACCAGCGCTCCGTGGATAATCAATTATGGTGTGCAGGCACTTGCGGTGTGCCTGTTGGGAATATTCCTTGTCTACGGCTTTTTTTATAGTCTGCGCCATTTGCTTGCCAACGGCAGCAAGTTGAGCCGCGCCGTTGCGTTTGCCGGCCGCCGCACGCTTGACGTCTACTTGATTCACTACTTCTTCTTGCCACCGCAGTTAAATCTTCACATCACTTCAGGCCCGCTGTACGTGTTCACCTCGATCTTGATGACGTTGTGCGTGTATGCGCTGTGCTTGTGTGTGAGCCGCGTGATTCGCATCAGCCCCACCTTGGCTCACTGGATGCTTGGGGCAAAGAAAGAAGGTTGATTCGGCGCCAGGTTTTGTCTGTTGTGGGGCGAAAATCGCTATAAGTGAAACTTATTGAATTAAGGTGAAATTTTGTGAAAATTTAGGGGCGTTTCAACCCATTTTGGAAAAAAACGCGGCAAAAACGTTGATTGTTAGCGATAAAGTTTATAACTTTGCGGCGTTTTAACGCAAAATTCACTGAAACGGTGACTTCAATGAACTTGAAATTGAAAGGCTTGGCGTTTGGCACTCAGGAGTTTAACTATGATGTCGACGGTGAGTTTTTCAACGCAATTGCCCCCTGCGAAGTGCGTAGCGCCCACGTGGCAGTGACGTTGCAGGTGACTCACGAGCGCGAAGACACATTCGAGTGCGTGATAACATGTCGTGGCACGCTGGTGATTCCATGTGACCGGTGTCTCGACGACATGGAGCACATTGTTGACACCGACTATGAGTTGTGCGTGCGACAAGAGGGCGACGAGTTCGATGACAGCCGCGACCACCTGCTGGTGGTGCCTGCCGGCTGGCGCGAACTCGACATGGCGCCCATCGTGCGCGACACCGTGTTGCTCACCCTGCCGCTGGTGCATACACACGCCAGCGAGGAGCAATGCGACTCCGCCATGATGGAGCGTCTGGGCGAGCACCGGGCGCTCGACCTTGACGATGCCGAGGAGCCCTCGGAGAACCGCGCTCCCGACCCACGCTGGGCCGCGTTGCGCAAATTTACAGAAAACAAATAAAAACATACATTTTAATAACATTATTAGAAAATGGCACATCCTAAACGTAGACAATCTAAGACACGTACCGCCAAGCGTCGCACTCACGACGTGGCCGTAGCCCCCACTATCGCACAATGCAGTAACTGCGGTGCATGGCATGTTTATCATACCGTTTGCCCCGAGTGTGGCTACTACCGTGGCAAGAACGTAATGGGCGAGCCCCAGGCTTAATGACCCAGTCAACAATTATGGTTTATCCTAAATAATGTGGCATAAAACATCACCTTATTTAGGATATCTATTTTTTTAAAACAAGAAACATGCTTAACGCAATAATTACTGGTATTGCAAGTTATGTGCCTGACGATGTGCTTGACAACGAAGAGATGTCGCGCATCGTCGACACAAGCGACGAGTGGATTACCACTCGCGTGGGCATCAAGGAGCGCCGCGTCTTGAAGAATGGCGCCGGTTCAAGTTTCATGGGCATTCAGGCTGTGAAGCGTCTGTTGGAATCCACGGGTACCAAGCCCGAGGAAATCGACCTGCTGATATGCCCCACGTCGAACCCCGACTATCGTTTCCCGAGCACTGCTTCGATTATCGCTCACGGCTGTGGCATCGACAAGTATGCCTACGCCTACGATATTCAGGCTGCGTGCGCCGGTTTCGTAGTGGGCATTTATGATGCCAACGCTTACATCAAGTCGGGCCTGTACAAAAAGATTATTGTTGTATCGGCCGAGAAGATGACGAGCATGACCAATTATGAGGACCGCGCAACCTGTCCGCTCTTTGGCGACGGTGCCGGTGCCGTGCTCATTGAGCCCAGCGAGGACACCAGCCTGGGCATCATCGATGGCGTGTTTCACGTCGACGGCTCGGGCCTGGAGCACTTAGTGTACCGCGCCGGCGGCTCGGCTCAGCCGGCCAGCCACGAGACTGTGGACGCGCGCTTGCACTTTGTGTATCAGGAGGGTCGCGCAGTGTACAAGCACGCTGTGCTCGACATGTTCAACGCCACCCGCGAAGTTATGCAGCGCAACAACCTCACTGCGGACGATGTCGACTGGTTTGTGCCTCATCAGGCCAACCTGCGCATCATCGAGGCTGTGGGCTCGCGCCTGGGCCTCCCCGACGAGAAGGTCCTGGTCAACATCCAGGTGCGCGGCAACACCAGCGCAGCCAGCATACCCATCTGCATCGATGAGAACAAAGCCAAACTGAAAAAGGGCGACAAGATTCTGATCACCGCCTTCGGCGCTGGCTTTACCTGGGGCTCGGCTTACATTGTTTGGGCCATCTAAACTTACGGCGGGGTAGGGACGCAGCATGGCTGCGGCTCCCTTATCCCCATGACAAAAAGCATCACGGACGCACCGCTACCAGCGTGCGACGCCTCGCGATGCTTTTTTATAGATAATGCACAATGCTTAATAAGGGACATTGATTATGGAGGAGAAGAAACATCGAGCCGGATTTGTCAACATCGTTGGGAATCCCAATGTGGGCAAGTCGACACTGAGCAACCGCTTGGTGGGTGAGCGCTTGTCGATTATCACCAGCAAGGCGCAGACCACGCGTCACCGCATCATGGGCATCGTCAACGGCGATGACTACCAGATAGTGTTCAGCGACACACCCGGTGTGCTCAAGCCCAAGTTTAAACTGCAAGAGAGCATGCTGGAATACAGCACCGGTGCGCTGGTCGATGCCGATGTGCTGCTTTACGTCACCGACGTGATTGAGACGCCAACTAAAAATCAGGAGTTTCTCGACAAGGTGGCCCGCGAGAAGATTCCCATCTTGCTGGTGATCAACAAGATTGACTTGCTCCAAGGCAACGACGACCTGATGCGCCTCATCGACCAATGGAAGCAGTTGCTGCCGCAAGCCGAGGTGTTTCCCACCAGCGCCACCGAGAACTTCAACGTTGACAACCTGATGGCACGCATCGTGGAACTGCTGCCCGAGAGCCCGCCATACTTTGGCAAGGATGCGCTCACCGACCGCAGCGCGCGCTTCTTCGTGACAGAGATTATCCGAGAGAAAATCCTGCTCACTTACGACAAGGAGGTACCCTATGCCACGCAGGTGATTGTCGAGAAATACGACGAGAGCGACAACGCAATCCACATCATGGCAGTGATTTATGTGGAGCGCGACAGCCAGAAGGGCATAGTAATCGGGCACCGTGGCGCCAAACTCAAGCGTGTGGGCACCGAGGCTCGCAAGGACATCGAGAAGTTCTTCGATAAGCGCGTGTTTCTTGAACTCTTTGTGAAGGTGGAGCGCGACTGGCGCAACCAGGAGAATAAGTTGCGCGCCTTTGGCTACATCGAGTGAGACCCGATGTGGCATGTGACAAGAGAAATGTGTAACGAAAAACGAAAAAACTATAGAATATGGGACGATTAGTAGCAATCGTGGGACGGCCCAATGTGGGCAAGTCGACACTTTTCAACCGCTTGACCCAGACCCGTGCCGCCATCGTCAACGACACCAGCGGCACCACGCGCGACCGCCAGTACGGCAAGATGGACTGGAACGGCATGGAGATGAGCGTGGTCGACACCGGCGGCTGGGTGGTTAACAGCGAGGACATCTTCGAGGGCGAGATCAACAAGCAAGTGCAACTGGCCATCGAAGAAGCCGACGTAATCCTCTTTGTGGTCGATATCAAAAACGGCATTACCGACCTCGACGACCATGTGGCGGAGATTCTGCGCCGCAGCGGCAAGAAGGTGATTGTGGTAACCAACAAGGACGACAACAACGAGAGCATCTATGCCGAGGCCGAGTTTTACTCGCTTGGCCTGGGCAAGCCATTCTCTATTTCGGCCATCAACGGCACCGGCACGGGCGACTTGCTCGACGAGGTGGTGCGCCTGATGCCCAGCGAGGAAGGCGAGGAGCCCGAGATGGAGTTGCCGCGCTTTGCCATCGTTGGTCGCCCCAACGCCGGCAAGTCGTCGCTGATCAACTCGCTGATGGAGCAAGAGCGCAACATTGTCACCGACATCGCTGGCACCACGCGCGACAGCATCTACTCGCGCTACAACAAGTTTGGCTTCGACTTCTACCTGGTCGACACCGCCGGCATCCGCAAGAAGAACAAGGTGACCGAGGACATCGAGTACTACTCGGTGCTGCGCAGCATCCGCGCCATTGAGAACAGCGATGTGTGCATACTGCTCATCGACGCCACACGCGGCATCGAGGCCCAGGATGTGAACATCTTCTCGATTATCCAGAAAAACCGCAAGGGTCTGGTGGTGCTGGTCAACAAGTGGGACCTGGTGGAGAAAAAGAGCCAGATGACCATCAACGCGATGGAGAGCGCCATTCGCGAGCGCCTGGCGCCGTTCACCGACTTCCCCATCATCTTCGGTAGCGCCATCACCAAGCAGCGCATCTTCAAGGTGCTCGAGACGGCCATCGAGGTGTTCAAGAATCGCCAAATCGTGATTCCCACGTCGCAACTCAACAATGTGCTGCAGGCCGACATCACCGCCTATCCGCCCCCGGCAGTTAAGGGCAAGTTTATCAAGATTAAGTACATCACCATGCTCAAGAACGCACGTGTGCCGACCTTTATCTTCTTCTGCAACCTGCCGCAGTGGATACGCGACCCCTACAAGCGCTATCTCGAGAACCGAATTCGCGAGCACTGGAACTTGCATGGCACGATGATTAACCTTTTCTTCCGCGAAAAGTAAGACACTATGTGGTACGAGCATACGAGCGTGTGCGTGTTTTGCGCTTCGGGACAGCACGTCGACGACAGTTACCATGAGGCGGCCCGCGAACTGGGTCGCCTGCTGGCCGAGCACGGCTGGGTGTGTGTCAACGGCGGCGGCGCGATGGGCCTGATGAGGGCTGTGAGCGACGGCGCTATTGGCGCTGGCGGCCGTGTGCTGGGTGTTATCCCCAAGTTTATGGTCGACAACGGCTGGTGCTACGACCGGCTGGAGGAAGTGCTGATAACGGCCGACATGCACGAGCGCAAGCAGCAGATGCAGGATGTGGCCGATGCCATCGTGGCGCTGCCCGGCGGCTGCGGCACCCTGGAAGAACTGCTCGAAGTAATCACCTGGCGGCAACTGGGCATCATCACCAAGCCGGTGGTGATTCTCAACGTCGGTGGGTACTACGACCCGCTCATCGCCATGCTCAACCGCTGTGTGGAACAGCAATTCATGAAAGAATCGCACGCCACGCTGTGGAGTGTGGCCGGCACGGCACGTGAGGCTGTCGACATCATCGCGTCGCAGTTGGAGAATGGCGTGCCCCGCGCCGATAGCAAATTGTAACCGTCATGCCCACAACCGACTCCATCGACTCAATAGCAACACCTGCCTATTACGCGCCGCAGTACGCGCAAGGCTTCCCTGCCGACACGCTGGCCGACACGGCCCACGTGGCGAGCATGTCGCAGTTGCCTGTGGTGTCGGTGCCCGGTGCCACCGAGCCGGTGCATCATGGCACGTCGCCGCTGCATAATGGCGGTGTGATGGGGCTGATGCTGCTCATCATCGTGCTTGTGCTGCTGAGTTATCGCACGGGATATAAGTACATCCAGAACTTCATCCACAACATCGTGTCGGTGCGTCGCCGTGAGAACCTCTTTGAGGATCACACGCTCAACGAGACGCGCATCCTGACGGCACTCATCGCCAACACCAGCGTGCAGGAGGGCATCCTGGCCTACTATGCCGTGGGAGCCCTGACCCCCTCGTTGCTGTCCAGCCTGCAGAGCAATGTGCTGGCTCATGTGGGGTTGCTGGCGGTGCTTGCGTTGGCGTTCTATTTGCTTCAGATTGTGGCATATAACCTGCTGGGATACATCTTTGCCGACAAAGTGATGACTAAGTTGTGGCTCGATGGCTTCAAGGCGTCGCAGTCGTTGCTGGGCCTGATGCTGTTGCCCGTGTCGTGCTGCGTGATGCTTATGCCCACGGTTAGCAATGCCTTGCTTATCGTTGCTGCAGTATTGTATTTTGCTGCCCGATTAGCATTTATTTGTAAAGGATTTAGAATTTTTTATAGCAATTTGCCATCGGTTGTCTATTTTATTTTGTACCTTTGCAGCGTCGAAATTGTGCCTGTGATATTGTTATATTTCAGCGCAATTTATTTATGTAAACTGATATAATCTCTTAAAGATTGATATTGTGAGCAATTACAGGATTTTGGTGTCACAACCCAAGCCTTCTTCTGACAAGTCGCCTTACTATGACTTAGAGCAGAAATATGGGGTGGACGTAATTTTCCGCCCGTTTATTAAGGTTGAAGGACTGGAAGCGCGCGAGTTCCGCCACCAGCGTATCGCGATCCCCGACTTCACAGCAATCATTTTTACGTCGCGCACCGCGGTCGACCACTTCTTCCGCCTGTGCAAAGAGACGCGCTACACCGTGCCCGACACGCAGAAGTACTTCTGTGTGAGCGAGACGATAGCATTCTACTTGCAGCGCTACATCACCTATCGCAAGCGTAAAATATTCTTCAGCGAGTCAGGAAAAATCCAGGACCTTATTCCATTGATTACCAAGCACAATAAGGAGACGTACCTCATGCCCGTGAGCGACGTGCATAACGACAAGACGTCGGTGCTCGACGATAACGGCGTGAAATATACCACTGCGGTGATGTATCGCACTGTGAGCAACGATTTTGCTCCCGATGAGCCGCTCGATTACAACATGCTCATCTTCTTCAGCCCCGCCGGCGTGAAGTCGCTGAAGACCAACTTCCCCGACTTTGTTCAGGGCGACGTGGCAATCGGCGCCATGGGCAACACGACCATTGAGGCGGTGAAGGACGCTGGTCTGCGCCTCGACATCACCGTCACTCCGCAGGCTCCGTCGATGGCCGCCGCCATCGATGCCTATCTGAAGGCTCACCGTCCCGCCGTGGGCGACGAGGAGTAAGCGTGCACACTGCAAGACATCTACAAGGGGCAATGCTCGAGTGAGAGCGGCCCCTTTTTTACACACACGTTATGCAAGGATTACGCCTCTATAAAGCCGAGAAATTGTGCAGCCGCACCGCCATTGAGCAAGTGTTTGCCCAAGGGCGCGGCACCATTGCCTATCCGCTGCGCGCCGTCTACGACTTCGGCGCCGAGGGTGAGGCACCGGCGCAGATTCTCATCTCCATCCCGAAGAAGAAAATCCGCCCTGCCGTGCGCCGTGTGCTGCTGCGCCGCCGCGTCAGGGAGGCCTACCGCTTGCTGCGCCGCAGCGCGCTGCATCCCGCCTTGCAACAGGGGCACGTCACGGCACACATAGCATTTGTATATCTTGCTAACGAGGTCGTTGACTATCACGTGATTGAGGCCAAAATGTCGACCTTGCTGGCACGCATCGCACAAGATGCGGCGAGCCGCCAAAGCACAGCATCGCCATGCGACTGATTTCCAAATTGCTCATATTGCCCATCAAGTTTTATCAGCGCTTCATCTCGCCGCTGTTCCCGCCGGTGTGCCGCTTTACGCCGTCGTGCAGCCAATATGCCGTCGAGGCCCTCACCAAGCATGGCCCGATTAAGGGGCTGTGGCTGGCCGTGAAGCGCATAGTGCGCTGCAACCCGTGGGGTGGCAGCGGCTACGACCCCGTGCCATGACACCCATCACCGATTTCCACACACATCTTGCGGCACCCGGTGCCATTGTCGCCGTGGATGTCGACCGCTTTGAGCCGCGGCCGCACATGCTCTATGCCGTGGGGCTGCACCCCTGGCGCGTCACCGCCGCCGACGCGCGGCTCGACCGGCTGGAGGCCTTAGCGCACCACGACCAGGTGGTGGCTGTGGGAGAGACGGGCATGGATGCGTTGCGGGGCGCTTCGCTCGACGTGCAGCGCGAGGCCATGCGCCGGCACATCATTGTCGCCGAGCACGTGGGCAAGCCGCTTGTGGTGCACTGCGTGCGCACCAGCCAGCAGATCATCAAGTTGTGGCGCGACACTGCGCCGCACCATGTGGCGCTTGTGGTTCACGGCTTCCGTGGCAATGAACGTGTGGCGCAAGCCCTGCTCAACGAAGGTTTCTACCTGAGTTTTGGCGAGCATTTCAACCCCCGTGCCCTGGCTGTCACGCCCCTCGAGCGCCTTCTCATCGAGACCGACGATGCCCCCGTGGCCATCGAGCAGGTGGCCGCCACCGTCGCCGCCCAGCGTGGCATCACCCCCGCCGCCCTGCTCACCCAAGTGACCCGCACCGCCACCACCCTTGTTCTGACATAATTTCTAATGACCGATTTGGGTTTAATTGGCAAAAAAAAAACCGCCAGGCAGGCACATGTCATGGACTTACTGCAGGCGGTTGCCCGACTGCTCATGTGCTATTGCCTATGGCGGTAGTTCCTAAATGTTATCTCAAATTGGCTTAATGAGCCAATATCGTTGAAATCAACTCGTTGAGGTCGCTGCCGTTGATCTCTTCGTCCTCGTTGATGTCGCAACTGCCCTCGTAATTCTCGGGCGAATCTTTGCCAAGCAGGATGTTAATCAAGATGTTGATGTCGGCACCATTGACCGCACCGTCGGTGTTGATGTCGCCCAGTGCATTGTATGGATTTTCAAAGGTAAAACTCATTACCGGAGTGCCTCTCAATGCGTTCCATGTGGCACCGTCGAGGGTGTAGACCAGGGGTGAGATGATGAAGTTGCTTGCTGTGGCGAGTTCAAGCCGCTCGCCGAGTTCCTCGCGCAATGCGATGATGTAGACTCCTGGCTGCAGGAGCAAGCCATCGTCGGGCATATCGATGTCGAAGTCGGTGAACGTGTCGCCACTGTCGGCTGTGAGGTTGACGGGCCTCGACGCTTTGAGTGAGTAGACGAATGTGTACTTGTTTCTCATGTAGACGTCGATTGTGGTTGTGGTGGCCGTGCTTGTGGCAGTACGAAGTGTGAAATGTACTGTTTTCAGAAGCGATGTCGCGGGAATTTGAAGATTCACCCCCAATTTATGGCTTGTGGTTGAGTCGTTGGCGGGCAACGGAATGGATAGCGCGTCGCTGGGCTCGTCGTAGGTGAATAACAGTCGGTCGAGTCCCACCACCACGGGGTTGTTCGACGTGACTGAAGCGTGTCCCATGTCCTCGCTGGCGCCGTTGTCGAGCATAATGTCGAATATGAGAGCCTTCTTGCTTGCTGGGTTGTAATAGTGTGTGCACGTAACGGTGTCGGTTTCGTCGACCAGCGCGGTCACCATGCAAGTGGAGTCTTTCAGGATGTCGTCGTTGTTACGGACCACATTTCGTGCAAACCACTGCTCGATGGCGTCGGTGCCGATGTTGCGTATGCCCCAAGTGGTGTTGAGGGGCAGCACGGTGTGCCAAAACTTGGGTATCTCGACACACGACGAATGCGGCTCGTGAATCAAGTCGATGGCGGCTTGCTGCTCGGGGATTAGCATGCGCGGGCCACCGGGTTGTGCCCAGGCTGTAATCATGGTGGTCAGCAGCAGTGTTGCCAGTATGGTGCGCAGTGTGGTGTGGTGCCTTTTCATGGTATTGTGGTTTTACGGGTGCTCATTTGGTCAGGTTGAGGATGCGAGCGTATTCGCCGGGTGTGGCAAACATCTGGAGTGCTCGGTCGAGGGTCTCGTCCTTGCGCATATCGTACTCGGTCTCACCTGCCTGGTAGTAATAGCGGCTCAGCAACTCGCTGGCCAGCAACTTGGAGATTTCGCTGCGGTTCAGGTCCAAATCGTGGCTCAGGTCGTGCTTGAGCAGCGCCTCGAGGCGAGCAAACTCGGCCTCGGTGCTGTCGTTCATATACCCCTCGGCCTTGGCGACCTTCTTCAGGTTGGCGAGGCCTTGCTCGCACACCTTGTCATATTGGAAGCGCTCTGGGTCGATGAAGTCCTTGAACTGCTGGAAGATCTCGTCGGTGACCTCGAAGTGCGCGGGGTCGTCGATGGTGGGGTGCTGTGCGGCATACCAGGTGGCGAAGTCGAATGCCCACTGATCGCGCATGATGTTGTACACCAAGCGGTTGATTTCGGGGTAATCGATGGCGATGTCGGGAGCGATGCCATGTCCCTCGCGCACCTCGCGCCCATGTGCTGTGTGGAACACCCGCGACAGCGTGTCGGCGCGGCTGAACGAGCCGTCGGCATTACGGTGACTATAGTCGATTTCTTGAATCAGACGTCCGCTGGGGATGTAATACTTTGCTATTGTGACCTTCAGCAGCGCGTCGAAAGGCAGAGGCCGTGTGGTCTGCACCAGGCCCTTGCCATAGGAACGTGAGCCCATAATCACTGCTCGGTCAAGGTCTTGCAGGGCACCGGCGGTGATTTCGGCTGCCGATGCCGAGCCACCGTCGATGAGCACCACCAGCGGGATGCGCGTGTCGATGGGGTCCTGCGTGGTCTTATAGATTTTCTCGCTCTGCTTGTCGCGTCCGCGCGTGGTAAGCACCTCGGTGCCCTTGGGCACGAAGAGCCCCACAATCTGCACGGCGCCCTCGAGGATGCCGCCGCCGTTGCCGCGCAGGTCGAGCACGATGTTCTTCACAGCGGGATTCTTCTTGAGGTCGACAAGCGCCTCGCGCACGCGCTGTGCCGAGTACTCGTTGAAGGTGGTGAGCGGTATGTAGCCAATGTTGCCGCGTGTGACGCCATAAAATGGCACTGGCTCAAGTTTTATGGTTTCGCGCTTGATGTTGAAAGTGAGGATGCTGTCGTCGACCCATGGGCGAGCCACGGTGACGCTGAATGTGGTGTTGGCTTGCCCCTTGAGGTGCTCGCTAACCTTGTCGCTGGTCCACCCTTCGGTCGACACCCCGTCGATGGCGATGATGCGGTCGCCATGGCGCAGTCCGGCACGTGCCGCCGGGCTGTCCTTGTACGGCCCAGAGATGTACACGCCCTTGTGCAGCGAGTCGTTGCGCTGCATGATGTAACTGCCTATGCCGCCATACTCGCCGGTGGCGATGGTGCGGAAGTCGTCCTGTGCCTTGGCGGGGATGTACTCGGTGTAAGGGTCGATGTCGTCGAGCATGGCGTTGATGGCTGTCTCGATTGCCGTTGTGGCATCGACGGTGTCGACATAGAATGTGTTCAACTCCTTGTACACACTGTTGAAGATGTCGAGGTTTCGTGCGATGGAGGCATCGCTGTTATCCTTGATTTGTGCGAGCAGTGGCAGCATAGCGAGGGCCACCAGTGCGAGCACGATTCGAAAGCGTATTTTACTGTTCATGTTCGATGTTTCGTTTCGGGTCGCTAAGGTACTACTTATCGCTGAGTTTGCCCCACTAAATCATGCTAAAAATCATTTAACACACAAAAAAAAGTAATTTTTTTGCCGAAATGCTTGCACAGTTTAGAAAACCGTTGTAATTTTGCACCGCATTTCGCTCCTGCGAGAATGGCACTGCTTCAATAGCTCAGTTGGTTAGAGCACATGACTGTTAATCATGGGGTCGTTGGTTCAAGTCCATCTTGAAGCGCTCAAAGTCCCGGGCACAGGACTATAAACTGCTCAATATTGCTTCAATAGCTCAGTTGGTTAGAGCACATGACTGTTAATCATGGGGTCGTTGGTTCAAGTCCATCTTGAAGCGCACAAGAGAGTTAGGCAACCGCCTGGCTCTTTTTTTTGTGCCCGCCCCGCCCGAAAATGGCCGCAGCACTGCTGCGGCACAGACAACCTGGCTGCCGCGCTGAGGGAGCACCGGCTGCCGCGCTGACGACTGTTGGCAACTTGGGGGAGCACCGGAGGCTGCTGCATGCTGCGGCACAGACAACCTGGCTGCGATGACGTCGCAGCATGCTGAACCGATGGGGGCCGTGGAATGATTGGCCTTATTTTCTATAGCCTTGCCACAACTCGTGATTTTGTTGAGATATGGGCAAATATAATGTAATAAAAGTGCCCATAACTCGTGTTTTTGTTGAGATATGGGCAATTATAAGAATGTTATGGTTGAAATAAATCATTCATAACAATCTCATTTTGAACTATTCCCGAATGAATGCCGCGCACTATCCCATAGGTAGTTACCATTGTTGTGGCAACGCTTTTGCGTGTTTTTGTCTCGGCCTTAAACAGTGCCATGCGGTTTCGCAATTTTTCTTCATAGTCCTTTGTTATAGTATAAGGCTCGGTTGAGAATTTCATTTCACATAGATTGATGATTCTGTCTGAACGTTCTATAACTAAATCGATTTGTGTGCCTCGATTCTCATTATTGCCGAGCGAGCGCCATGTGCTGGTAGAGGTCGCTATGCCAGAGATGCCCAATTTTTGCTTGATTTGATTGAGGTGCAGTGCGCAAATGGTCTCAAAACTAAATCCTTGCCATGCCTGCACCGAGGGTGTAAGCAGATTGTTGGTCCACCAATGCTCATCCTTGGAGTTCTTAGAGTGGAGGAATTTAAAATAGAATAGAGTGTAGGGGTCGCAAATGCGGTATAGTGTGTTGCGCACGGTTGATTTATAGCGCGCGTAGTTCTCAACAAAGTCGCAACGCACTAAGTTTTCGAGAATGCGCGTCAGCGTACCCCCTACTATGCCAGTTTTTTCGATGATTTCGGCCCTAAGTAGGCCATCTTTGTTGCTCGCCAGCGCGTTCATAATGTCGATATACTTATCGGCATACCTGAAAAGTGCGCTGTAAAGTTGGTCGAACTCTTCGCGCATCGGAGCATTTTTGGAGAAGAACAGGCGGTCGATGTTTTGCGCGAGGCTTTGTTCTGGATTTAGCAAGTTCATATAGTAAGGAACTCCACCCATAGCCATGTAACATTGCGTGATTGTGTAGCGATCCCATTGGCAACCTCTTGTGTGAAGATACTCTTCACACTCATGCAGGCGGAAAGGTCTCAGATAAATTTGCTCGCTGATGCGGTTGTGTAAACCACCACGATTCTTTACGAGTTTATTCACCATCCACGATGTGGCCGAGCCGCAGGCAATGAAGAGAATGTCGTCGCGTTGTGCCGCCCAAGCATTCCAAAAGTATTCCAGTGCGTCGACAAAGGCACTTCGGGGTGTGTCGATCCATGGCATCTCATCGAAAAAGATTACTTTTCGCTCTTTGTTTGGTCTGCTGTCGATTAGTGTGCGCAGAGCGTTGAACGCTTCGTCCCAGTTGGAAAGAGTCGGAGCGTAGGTCGCCCCGCTGTATATTTTTAGTTGCTCGGCAAATCGCTGGAGTTGTTTCTGAGGTTTCTGCTTTCTTGCGCCGACATAAGAAAAAGTAAATCGGTTGGCAAAAACATTGTTAACCAAGTATGTTTTACCAATACGACGTCGGCCATACACAATTACAAACTCCGATGCCTTGGAGCGTAATTTGCGCTCCAGAACTTCAATTTCGGCTGTGCGTGCTATTATCTTGCTCATATGGAATGTTTTTCTAGTCGGCAAAACTACAAATAAAATCAGATATGGGCAAATATAATGTAATAAAAGTGCCCATAACTCGTAATTTTGTTGAGATATGGGCAATTATATAGGGTGGGGCTGCGGCACGGGCGGCCGGGGACTGGGGTGGGGGTTAGGGTTGTTTGATGGCTTGCTTGACGGCGGTGGTGTTGCTGCGGGAGACGGGGACGGCTTGGTGGCAGTGCTTGATGATAAGCCGCATCGAGCCTGAATGGGATTCGATTCTCTCCACTTGGTCCAGGTTTACTAAGAAGGCGCGGTGGCAACGCACAATCTTGTGATAGGCCTCAAGTTCGTCTTGCAGTTGTTTTGAGGTGGCGCGGAGCATGTCGGTGCGCACTTCGCCGTTGCTGAGATAGCACACATTGGTGTAGTTGGCAACGGTCTCTATATATAATAGGTTGTTTACTCTGATGGTGATTGCCTCGCTGGTGGATCCGGTGAGTGTGATAGTTGACTGGGATTGTTCCGATGCCGTTTGCGATTTCATTAGTTGTTCGTTAAGTTGCCGTGTTTCCTCGAGTTCTGCGGCCAGGTATTTGTTGCGGTACTTGAATCGCCAGTAGAGACCCAGGGCGAACGAGCAGAAGGCAATGATGACCAGGGTCTCGAAATAGTTGCTCCACGAGAGCATGTTGCCTGGCGCGCGATTGCTGAGCACAAAATGCCGGTAGAGACAAATCATGAGTGCCTCGAGCGGCGTGTTGATGATTTGGAACCAGAGGTTGCGGCGCAGGATGTAACTGATGCCATTATCGTGTGAGTGCGGTATCCTGACGATATATTTCAGTATGCCCTCCGAGGCCAGGCACACGGCGATGCCCAGCACCCATATTATCAGAAGGTGGGCGTAGGCCTGCCATTGCCACGCGTCGAGACCGAAGGGCTTGAAAACCCCCAATGTGAGTACCGAAAACCCAACGCTGATGGCCCTTACTCCCATTATCTCTTTGCGTCCTTTTTTCATAACGAGTACAAAGGTAGTAATTTATTTTTATAATTTGGTGCAATCCCGAGTATTTCTACATATATCCCGATTGTCCACCAGATGTCTACCATTCATCCCAGAAACGTGCAGAATATCCCAAAGCGGAGTTGCGCTGAAACTTTTGGCGTAATTTTGTCGTCAAACAAGTGCACGACGAAAAACCGAAGCGCGTGTGAGAGAGATAAAAAAGGTTTGAAAAGATTGAAAGATATTTTAGCGATGAAACAGTTTAGTATGAAATTTGCGGCCATGATGGCTGCTGTGTTGCTGGCAACGCTGTCGTATGCCGCAACCCCCGACTTTAATGGCACGGTGCTCGACGAGAAAGGCGAGCCGATGCCCTTTGTGAACGTTGTGCTGCTGTCGATGCCCGACTCGGCATTTGTTCAAGGAGCGATGACCGACGATCAAGGTCATTTCCACATCACGACAATCAAAAACGACGGTGTGCTGCGAGTGTCGAGCGTAGGCTACGAGACCTTGTTCATCAGCACCCAGGCGTTCGACGGCAGCCCCATCAAGATGGTCGAGGCGTCGCAGATGCTTGGCGAGTTGGTGGTGAAGAGCACACTGCCCAAGACGCGCGTCAAGGGTGACGCCATGCGCACCACCGTCGAGGGCACGATACTTGAGAAAGCCGGCACGGTGAGTGATGCCTTGGCGCGTCTGCCCATGGTTGAGGCCGAGCGCGACGGCGCTGTGAAGGTGCTGGGCCGCGGCGACGCCGAGGTGTATATCAACGGCCGTCGGGTGCAGGATATGAGCGAACTCTCGCGTCTGCGTTCCGACCAGATTCAGCACGTGGATGTGGTGCAGAACCCTGGGGCGCGCTATGCCGCGACGACCAAGGCAGTGGTGCGCATTCAACTCAAGAAGGCTCAGGGCGAGGGCTTCAGTTTCCGCGACTACGCCTCGTTTTCCTACCAGTACACCCACACTATCACCAACGATCTCAACGTCAATTACCGCACGGGCGGTTTTGACATCACGGCTTCGTTCTGGGCTGGTCGCTTCGGCCACGAGGGCTACCAGAGCAACGACCTGACCTATTTCGTGGGTCCCGACCGCTTTGTGAGCCACACCTCGCAAAAGTCGGGCAATGTGTGGAAGGGCTGGTCGCCACAGTTGCAGGTGAACTATATGCTTAACGAGAACCACAGTTTCGGCGCGTTTTACAAGTATGACCGTCACCCCAGTGGCAAACTTGACAGCCACTTTATTACCGACAACTACGAGAATGGCGCATTCACCGAGCACTCCGAGAGCGACATTTGGCAGAACGACCACTTCCGCAAGCACATCTTCAACATGTACTACAACGGCAAGGTGGGCCAGTTGGGCATCGATTTCAACGTCGACGGCCTGTTTGACGACACCAAGACGCCGGGCAGCACCACCGAGCATACTGCGCTGCCCGATAACGCCGATGCTCATGTGACGCGCACGATCGACAGCAATACCAACAGTGGCAACGACTTCTGGGCCACGAAGTTGATTTTCAGTTATCCTGTGTGGCAAGGCAACCTGTCGGTAGGCGGCGAATACTCGAACAACCATCGCACCGATGCTTATTCGTTCACCGCGAGCGATGCAGTGCCTGTCAAGGCCACCGACACCAAGATCGACGAGTCGTCGACCGCGGCATTTGCTGAGTTTGGCCGTGCATTTGGCAAGGTGTACGCCCAGTTGGGCCTGCGTTTCGAGCACTTAAAGACCGACTATTATAACTTTGGCCAGCGTGAGGACGAGGTGTGCCGCGACTATGGCGACTGGTTCCCCTCGGCGGTGGTTTCGGTGCCTGTGGGCAAGGTTCAAATGTCGCTGTCGTATCGTCGCGACATCCAGCGCCCCGGTTACAGCAATCTGACCAGTTCCACTTACTACTTCAACCGCTACACCTACCAGAGCGGCAATCCATACTTAAAGCCCACTTACACCCATAGCCTTGTGCTCAATGCCGCCTACAAGTGGATGAACATGACGGTGAACTATGGCCGCATCAAGGACGCTTTCACGATGTCGACCGAGCCATTCCCCGGTTCGGAGGACCCGCTGATCAGCCTTGTGCGCCCTATTAACACCAAGGACGAGTATGACCAACTGTCGATTATTCCCTCGCTGCGCCCGGTGTTTGGCTGCTGGCATCCCATGTGGAGCCTGTACGCTGTGTTCCAGAACTCTAAGTCGCTGACCGCCGACGGTTCAATATTGACCCTCAACCACCCGTTCGTGTCGATAACGTGGAACAACGACATCGAGTTGCCGCACCAGTTCCGCCTGAATGCGCTTGTGCAATGGGTGTCGAAGGGCGACTACAACAATTTCCGCCTGACGCGCACGCGTTTCTTCAGCAGCCTGGGCGTTCAGCGCGACTTCGACTTGGGCAATCTCGGCTCGCTGAATATCGACGTGCGCTGTGCCGACCTGTTCAACACCAACAAGACCAACGCCACCATCTTCGGCATTCGCGAACTCACCAGCCACAACCCCGCACGCCGCACCTTTATGGTCGACTTTACGTGGAAGTTCAACGAGGCGCGCAGCAAGTATCGTGGCACGGGTGCCGGCGATAAGCAGAAGTCAAGAATGTAGAGCGCTGCTTGCGGTTGAGGAAAAAAATCTTTATTTTTGCAGAAAAAATACTGAATAGAGATGAACATTCGATTAGAACAACCAGCCGACTATCGCGAGGTGGAAAACCTCACCCGCGAAGCATTTTGGAACGTGTATCGTCCTGGCTGCCATGAGCATTATGTGCTCAATCAGTACCGCGTTAATCCCGATTTCATTCCCGAACTCGACCTTGTGATGGTAGAGGACGGCCGCATAATAGGCCATGTGTTGTTTTCGCGGGCCGAACTTCTCCTCGATGACGGCACCCGCCGCGGGTCGTGGACCTTCGGGCCTATCAGCATCCATCCCGACTATCAGCGTCGTGGCTACGGCTTGCAGTTGCTTAACTTTGCGTTGGATAAGGCCCGCTCGATGGGCGTAGGCTTTGTGTGCATGGAGGGCAACATCGATTTCTACAGTCAGGCGGGCTTTGTGTTGGCCAGCACGCTGGGCATCCATTATCACTCGGAGCCGCGCGATGCCGAAGTGCCATTTTTCTTGGCTCAGGAACTCATCCCGGGTTGGCTTGGCGGCATTGAGGCAACTTATGGCCCGCCCAAGGGCTACTTTGTTTGCGATGCCGACCCGGCGGGCTATGCCGCCTACGATGCGACCTTCCCAGCCAAGGTTAAGACCTTGAGGCCGGGTCAGTTGCCACAATTCTGCCAAAGTTGCGGCATGCCGCTCACGTGCGACGACGACTGTGGCACAAATGCCGACGGCAGCATCTGCTTTGACTACTGCAAATATTGCTACAGCGACGGCAAGTTCCTGCAGGACTGCACAATGGACGAGATGATTGACCACTGCGCACAGTTTGTCGACGAGATCAACAAGCACATGCCCAAGCCGATGACAAATGAGGAATACAAGCAGATGATGCGGGGGTTCTTCCCGATGCTCAAGCGCTGGAAGCAATAGTCGCCATCCTGAAATTCTTTCAAACCAAAAAATGTAGAGAAAGGGCTGTCCCTTTTTCTACATTTTTTGTTTGGATAAATAAGTGGTCTATTGTTGATTGCTGCCACGGCACAATCGTGGCCACCGAACCCCGCGTTACAATGTCAGATTGAGTTCGTGTCGTAGCACTTCCACGAATTCGGTGCCTGGAGGTACCAGGGCGGCGTGGAAGCCCAGGTTGCGTGCGGCGTCGACGTTCACCTGTCCGTCGTCGAGAAACAGCGACTCCTCGGGCCGTATGCCGTAGCGCTCGACGGCGTAGTCAAAGATGTGCCTTTCGGGCTTGCAGCAGCCGGCCTCGTAACTGAGAATCAGGCCGTCGAAGTAGTCGTGAACCGTTTTCCCATCCTGCGCGAAGTTGCGTGCCAGCACGCCGTTCATCATGATGGGGTTGGTGTTCGACAGGATGTAGGTCTTGTAGTTGCGCCGTAACTCGGTGATGGCCTGCAGTCGGTGCAGTGGAATGCCCACGATGAACGACTGGAAAGCCTCGTCGAGGTCGCTGGCGCTGACGTTGGCAGGGAATTCCGGCAGCAACACGCGATGAAACTCGTCGACACTCATGGTGCCCGCCTCGAGGGCCGCAAACGGTCCGGCCTGCGCATAAAGGCCGATAAACTGCTCAGGGTCGGCCATGCCCAGACGCAGCAGTGCGTCGATGCATCGCCTGCTGTCCAGGTCGACGATTACGCCCCCTTGGTCAAATAGAATGTTCTTAATCATAATATGGTAAAGCGCAATGTGTTGCGCCGAGTGCAAAGTTAGCGTTTTTTGCCGACATACTCAATTCTTTTTGCGATAAACCCAATGCGTGGTGTCTGCGAAAGGTAAATTAATATATTTTAATAGATTTTTGTGCAACTTTTCGGTATAAACCTGCGTCTTATAGACGTGAATAGTTAGCCGATGAGTGGCATGACTCATTCGCAAAGGTAAAAAAGGATATAATTGGATATGATATTATGATACGAAGATTATTTATTCTGTTGTTGCTTCTTACAACAATTGTGGCTTCGGCGCAGTACAAAGTCACATGCAAGGCCATCGACCCTGATGGCGTGGGCGAACCCTTTGCCACGGTGCGCATCTATGCCGCCGCAGATACGGTGCATGCCAAGTATGTCAACGTCACCGAGGAGGACGGCACCTTCAGCCAGTCGCTGGAGCAGTCGGGCCAGTACATTATTAAGATTACCGCAGTGGGCAAGGTGGAGACATCGCGCTCGTTTGCGGTGAGCAGTTCGCAGTCCACGGCGCAGTTGGGCGATATCACGCTGCCGATCTCCGCAAATGTGCTCAAGGGAGTCGAGGTGACGGCGCAGCGTCCGCTGGTGAAGAACGACATCGACCGCCTGAGTTATGATGTGCAGGGCGATGCCGACAGCAAGACCAACAGTGTGCTGGAGATGCTCCGCAAGGTGCCTCTGGTTACTGTCGACGGTCAGGACAACATCACCGTGCGCGGAAGCAGCGGCTTTAAGATTTATTACAATGGCCGTCCGGCTCCGATGCTCTCGGGCGACAAAGCGAAGGACGTGCTTCGCGCCATCCCGGCAAGCATGATTAAGCGCATCGAGGTCATCACCGACCCCGGCGCAAAATACGATGCCGAGGGCGTGAGCGCGATCTTGAACATCGTCACCGAGGATAACACCAACATGAATGGCGTGACCGGTAATGTGACCGCCAGCCTTGACTCTCGTGGCAATCCGGGTGCCAGTGCCTATGTCACGTCGCAGATGGGCAAGGTGGTGACTACGGTCAACTATGGCTTCCACCACAATGCGCGCCATGGCAACAAGCAAGTTTTCGACACTTGGCAGACCTTTGCCGCCTCGCTCGACACGCTGCGCACCAATGGCACCTCGCGCAACAGTGTCAACGTGCACTACGGTAACCTCGAGGCCAGTTATGAGCCCGACACGCTCAACCTGTTTACCGCTCAAGTGGGTGGTTACTACTATGACGCGCTGAGCGACATGACCACCGCCACGCGTCGCGTCGACCGCACCGGCACCCCGCAGTACAGTTTCATGATGAACACTCACGTGCCCAGCATGTACTATTACAATATTAACGGCCAACTCGACTACCAGCACCGCACCCACCGCTTGGGCGAGACCATCACGGCAAGTTACATGGTGTCGAGCACGCGCAAGCACTCCGACAGCGAGAGCCGCTATGCCGACGCGCTGAACCTGCCCGTGCCCTACAACGGCACCAACCAGCGCGGCAAGGAGAGTTTCTGGGAGCACACCGGCCAGATTGACTGGACGCGTCCGCTCTCCCAGACGCTGACGATGGAGACCGGCTTGAAGTACATCTATCGCTCAAACGGCAGCCACACCATCATGGATTACCTTGGCATGAACACTGATCCCATTGGTGTTAGCCCGAACCTTAGCGTTGACAGCCGCTTCACACACCTGACACAGGTGGGCGCCGCCTACTTCAGCGCCACTTACCGCAAAAACCAGTGGAGCGCCCGCGCCGGCCTGCGTTACGAATGGAGTTACCTGAAGGCCCGTTACCGCGATGGCTCAAAGCCCGGTTTCCACCACTCGCTCAATGACTGGGTGCCGAGCGCCAGCGTTAGTTACCAGATTGACCCGGCCAACAACATCAAACTCGGCTTTGCCACCGCCACCCAGCGCCCCGGTATTGAGTATCTGAATCCTGCACGCATCGAGAGCCCCACCTCGGTACAATATGGTAACCCCGACCTGGTGAGTGCCCGCAACTACTCGATTACGCTCACTTATATGCACATCGGCCAGAAGATTACGTTCAACGTCACGCCCACCTTCGCATTCAACAACAATCAGATTTGCGCTGTGAACTGGGCTGAGGACGGCCGCACCTTCTCCACCTATCGCAACACGCAAGTGGAGCGCTACTACGGCCTGAACGGCTTCTTGCAGTGGCAGCCTCGCATGGGCACCTCGCTGATGTTAAACGGCAATATCGGCTGCAACGACGACCATAGCGACGACTTGAACCTGAAATATCGCCGCTGGGGCACGTTCCTCTTCGCTCAACTCACACAATTCCTGCCTGGCCAACTGATGTTAACGGCCAATGTGGGTCAGTGGGGCGGTGGTTTCACGAGCCTCTATGGTCACAGCGGCGCAATGTGGTTCCACAGTTTCGGCTTGCAGCGCAGTTTCCTCAAGGATGGCCGCTTGACGGTGAGCATAAACGCTCAGAATCCCTTCTCGGGCAAGTACATGCACTATAAGGACTACACCGTGCAGGGCGACTACACCGGTGTTAACGACTACAGTTTCAAGGACCGCAACTTCAGACTGCGCGTGAGTTACCGCTTCGGCTCGCTGAACGCCCGCGTGAAAAAGACCGACAAGACCATCGAAAACGACGACGTGGTTGGCGGCAGTTCCACTGGCGGCAACAATGCCGGCCAGCAACAGCAAGGCCAAGGCATGTAATGATAACATAGTTGTAACAACTTTTTCATAAGCACAAAAGCCCGGCCGACATTGTGCCATAATTCTTCGCGCCGGCGCTCAAGAGAAAAAGTTTATCGCCTGCTTAGCACCCGTGAGGAGGCAGCAGGCGATCTTTATTTATAGCATTTATAGCAACTATAGCATTAGCAACTATAGCATTTATAGCAATTATTGCGTTTATAGGGACTATAGCGTCAATAGCAACTATAGGAAAGGCTCTCGCCTGGTTTTTATGCCACCAAAATTATGCTGACAAAATTATGCTGACAAAATAATTTTATTTGCATAATTTAAAAACTTGCTGTAAATTTGCAGGCGTAATCATCTAAATGAGGCTGTTATGAAAAAGAATCCATTCATACTTACTCCAATGATTCCTGAGGAGTTTTTCTGTGACCGAGAAACTGAAACGCAGTTTCTAATAAAGGCGTTGACAAATCAAAGCAACGTGGTGCTCACTTCTGCTCGTCGCATGGGTAAGACGGGGTTGATCAATCATTGTTTTGAACAACCTGCTATAAAAGACCACTTTATAACTATCCCGGTTGACATCTTGCATACAACTTCACTTAGTGAGTTGATTCTTGAACTTGGAAAAGCGGTATTCAAGGTTGTGGCAAAGAAAAGCGACCGAATGCTGATGAAGTTCGTGGCCGCACTGCGTTCGCTTAATGCCAGTTTTGGCTACAATCCACTCAATGGAACCCCCACGTTTAATATCAGCCTTGGCCAAATAACCGCTCCGGAGTTAACTCTCGATGAGATTTTTGATTATCTCGAGGATGCTGAAAAACCGTGCATTGTGGCAATTGATGAGTTCCAGCAAATTACGCACTACGTCGAAAAAAATGTCGAGGCACAACTGCGTGGCAAAATTCAACGATTGAAAAACACCTACTTCATCTTTGCCGGAAGCGAGCGTCGCATAATGAATGAGATGTTTTTCTCCAGCAAACGACCATTTTACCAAAGCGCAAGTTTGCTCCAACTCGAACCAATAGCATTAGATAAATACACGGCTTTTGTGACCCACCACTTTGCCGAAGAAGGCAAGAGTGTAGATAAGGATGCAGTAATGCAAGTATACAATAAGTGGAATGGCGTGACGATGTACATGCACCGTATTTTTCATGATGCATTCATCGAGGTGTCTCAAGGCGAAACATGCACGCTGAGTGTAATAGATCAAGTGACCGATAGTTATATCGCGCAAAATGAGAAGCGATTGCAAGAACTATTGGCGTTCATCACAGTGTCGCAGAAAGAAGTGCTTTACGCTATAGCGCGCGAGGGAGTTGTCACACATTTAACCTCGGCGGCTTTCGTTAAACGAAACAATCTGAAGTCAGCCAGCGCGGTGCAATCGGCTGTAAAGCAATTGCTTGATTATGACATCATCACGCTGAAAGGCCGCGAATTCTCGATTTCTGATCCCTTGCTTGCCATTTGGCTAAAGAGCAAAATGGATTGAGCCTATAGGCTATTGTTTTTGGGGTTGTCGATTTTTAGGATGTCGTCGATGATGTCGCGGTTGTTGCTCAGTCGCAGCACTTTGCGCTGGCCGCCGAGTTTGCCTGTGGCGGCGAGCCATCGCTCGAAGAGGCCTGGGCTGGCGATGGTGAGCGCGGGCGGCGCCATGAAGATGTCGCCGGTGCGCTTGGCGTTGTAGTCGCTGTTGAGTGAGCGTAGCGCCTTGTCGAGCGAGAGCATAAACGGCTCGGGGTCGGCCGGAGGCTGGTCAAACTCGATGAGCCATTGGTGGCATCCACGGGTGGTCGCGGTGGCAAAGACTGGGGCCACTGTGTAGTTCAGGACCCGCAGCCCGGTCTCTTGCTGGGCTTGCGCAATGGCCTGCTCGGCGTTGTGCTCCATCAGTTCCTCGCCGAAGGCGTTGATGAAACTGCGTGTGCGCCCCGCAATCTTGATTTTCACCGGGTTGAGTTGCTCGATGGTCACGGTGTCGCCGATGCGGTAGCGGCACAGGCCGTTGCAGGCGGTAATCACCAATTCGTAGGTCTTTCCGGCCTCGATTTCCCAGATGGGCAGGGCCGTGGCGTCGTCGTCGGCCCACTGGCCCTGCGGGATAAACTCGTAGAACACGCCCACGTCGAGAAGCAGCAGCATTGCCGTGGTGTCCCAGTCGCTCTGCACGGCGAAGAAGCCCTCGCTGGCGTTGTAGGTGTCGAGCAGGTGCATGCGGCTCATGTCGCACAGTTGCTCATACTGCGGGCGATAAGGGTCGAAGGCGATGCCGCCGTGGAAAAACACCTCCAGGTTGGGCCACACCTCGTGGATGCAACTGGCGCCGGTGCGTTGCAACACATGCTTGATGACGGTGAGGAACCACGAGGGCACGCCGCTGAGGTTGGTGATGTCCTCGCCGATGCTGGCCTCGACCAGGGCGGGCAGTTTCTCGTTCCACTGCTCCATCAGGGCGATGTCCTTGGCAGGCACGCGGAACTTGGCCACCAGCGGGTTCATATTGTCGATCAGGCTGGCGCTCAGGTCGCCCACGCGCACGCCACGCGGCAGGTCGCGCAGTTCGTTGCCAAAACTGCCGCCCAATATCAGTGCCTTGCCGGCGAAGATGCGGCTCTCAGGGTTGAGGTTCAGGTAGTGCGACACCACGTCGCTCGCGCCTTGGTAGTGGTTCAGACGGAACGAGTCGGTGGTGATGGGGATGTACTTGCTCTTGCCGCTGGTGCCGCTCGACTGCGCAAAGTTGTAGGTCTTACCGGGCCACAGCACGCTTGCCTCGCCGCGAATCATGCGCATGATGTATGCGCGCACGTCGTCGTAGCGCGTGAGCGGCACGCGCTGCGACCACTGGCGGTAAGTGCGCAGGGTGGAGTAGTCATACTTTCGGCCCCACTCGGTGAGCGAGGTTTTCTCGATGAGTTTCACCAGTTGTTCCTGCTGCACCGCGTCGGCATGATGGATGTAGCGCACATGGTCGCGCAGGCGGCTCAGGAAAAAGCGCCTCGCGAGCGGTGTGAAATTCAGCATGGCAAGCGTGAATTACTGTGTGCCGACAGGTGTCAGAACGGTTTCTCCTCCGTGCCGGTGAACGACTGGAACAGTGCGTTGGCCAGGCTCGAAGCGCCTATGCGGAAGTGCTTGTTGTCGAGCCAGGCGTCGCCCAGGACCTCCTTCACGATTGTGTAGTATTTCACGGCATCCTCGGTGCTGCGTATGCCACCGCTGGCCTTGAAGCCCACCATCACGCCATTCTTCTCGTAGTACTCCTTGATGCACTGGCACATCACATAGGCTGCCTCGAGGCTTGCTCCGGGATACACCTTGCCGGTGCTCGTCTTGATGAAGTCGGCACCCGAGTACATCGAGAGTATGCTGGCGCGGCGAATCGCCTCGGCGCTCTTCAGCAGTCCGGTCTCCAGGATGACCTTCAGGTGGTGGCTGCCCACCGTCTCCTTCAGTTCGGCAATCTCGTCGCTCAGTTCTTCCCAGGCTTTGTCGCGGAAATAGCCCAGGTTAAGCACCACGTCCACCTCGTCGGCGCCATCCTGGATGGCCAGTGCCGTCTCGGCAATCTTGGTCTCGATGTGGGCCTGCGACGAGGGGAAGCAAGCGCTGCACACGGCGATGTTGACGTCGCTCACCTCGAGTTGGGCGCGAGCCACGGTGGCAAAGTTGCTGTAGACGCACACGGCGGCCACATTCTTGTACTGCGGGTAACGCTCGCCGAAGTCGTTGACGTGCTGCACAAAGTCGGCCACCGAGCGCTCGCTGTCGTCCGAAGCCAGCGTGGTCAGGTCGACGCAGTTGAGCAGGAACTGATACACCTCGGGGGTGAGGTTCTCCTGATAGTGCTCGTCGAGCAGTTGCTGCACGGCTGCCGTGACGGCACCGTCGTCGATGGTGACGTTACTGTTCTCTACTACTGTCTCGTAGCGGTTGAGCGACATGTCGGCCTTGTGGTCGTGCGAGCAATCGCAGTGCTCGTGATTATGATTCTCGTTCATGATGATATATGTTTTTATTAGTTTTTGTTATTCCACAATTATTAATCTGCAAAGATACTGAAACTTGTGGACAATTGCAAATTTTTTGCCAGGCAGCAGTTTTTGCGACGATTTGGGTGTTATTGATTGGGGTTGTAAGGGTGGGTGAGGGCGGGGTAATTTTGTGGCGTGATTGTTATTGGTCACACTGATTTTGATTTTTGTTTAACTTTATCTCATTGTTTATTATGAAGCAAATTACCCCACCCCCATTGCCTGCCGAGGCTGTTGCTGCTGAACCTGTCGCCTCTGAGTCTGTTCAGTCTGTTGTGGCTGAGAGTACTGTGCTGGAGCGCTGCCGCGAGTTGGCCGCGGGCCTGCAACTTAGCGAGGAAGCCATCGCGGGCATCACGGCGCTGGCCGACACGCTGGGCATCACACGCATCGACGCGGCGTCGCTGGCCACGCTGGCCCACGCGGTGAGCCACGACGAGGACGTGAGCAACGCCGAGACGCAGGGCTACCTGCGTGGCCGCAACGAGAAAATCGAGGCCACCCAGCACTTCGACACCCAGCCCGACGAGGCGCCGCGACCCGCACAGTTCCCTACCTACAACCGTCGTAGCATCTGGGAATAGGAGCAGGGCTCAGATTATAGATTATAGATTAGAGATTATAGATTATAGATTATAGATTATAGATGACAGATAACAGATGACAGATTTTATCTATTCTCCTTTGTCTATTCTCTTTTGTCTATTCTCCTTTGTCTATTCTCTTTTATCTATTCTCCTTTAGTCTCATCTTCTTTGGCTCCAATCTTTTGGCCCTTTTCTTTGTGAAGTGCGATGCACTTTAAAATCTTAAATCACCTTATTATTCTATTTTATCATGGGAAACAACAAGTTTCGCTCGCTGCTCAGCGCAGTGATTAACGCGGTGAAGTGGATGCACCGCAAGCGCATTGTCATCCTCTTGTTTATAACCTTTACCCTCGTGGCTGTGCTTGCCCTCGAGGCCGACGCACAGGCCTTGCTCGCCATGGCCATCGTGCCCGGCATTGCCGGCGGCCGCCACGTGACCGACGAGCCGCTGACCACCGACCTCACCCGCGAGGCGTCGCCCGGCTTGCTGCTGAACGAGATCGACCAGCAGATTGTGAAAATCCGCCCCATGGCCACGCCTATCGACCAGTTGAGCCGATTTGCCGGCGCAAAGCACTGCGGCTCGATGATTGTGGACTATTTCAACGTCGACACCAAGGCCACAAGTACCGAACTCGCCGAGAGTTACACTGCGCCGACCACGATGGCCGCCGGAGCGTCGAACAAGGTGCACCTGGTGACCGAGAACGACGAGATTTTCGACGTCAGCGACACCATACTGGTGCAGGGCGTGCGCGGCTACGAGCAGGACGGCCACACGCTGAGCGACCGCGAGTTGGTGCTCTACGTGGCCGGTCGCGACAGCGACAACGGGCTGACGGTGATGGCCATCAACGGCAAGACCATCGGCAGTGTCACCGGCTGTGTGCCCAGCATCGAGGAGGGCACCACGCTGATACGCATGGGCCGTGCCGCCAGCGAACTCGATGTGCAGTCGCCACAATTCGAGGCGTTGCCCCGCCGCGACCAAAATTTTTGCCAGATTTTCAAAATGCAGGTGGAGCAAAGCACTCTGCAAAAACTTGCCAATAAGGAAGTTGCGTGGACGATGAGCGACCAGGAGGAGGCTGCCATCTACGATATGCGCTTGGGCATGGAGAAGTCGTTTCTCTTCGGTGTGAAGTCGCGCCTGTGGAATCCCGACAAGAAGGAGAACATCATGCTCACGGGCGGCATCTGGTACCAGGCCGGCAAGACCTTCCGCTATAGCGGCGAAGAGGCCCAGGACGAGATGGTCGTGGAACTGATGCGCCAGGCGTTCACCGGCAACAAGGGCAGCAAGCGCAAAATCCTGATTGGCGGCAGCAAACTCATCGGCTGGCTCAGCCGCCTGGACCACACGCGCGTGGTCACCAGCGGCGAGAGCGTGAGCAAGTGGGGCATCGACTTCACCGAGTTGCGCAGCAAGTTTGGCACGCTCTACCTGCTGTTGAGCGAGATTTTCGACGAGGTGGGCATGGAGGACAACGGCATGATTATTGACCCGGAGTACTTGCAGAAGTACAGCCATGTGCCCTTCAGCACCGAGGCCCTCGACCTGAAGTCGAGCGGACTGCGTAACACCGACGCTCTAGTGCTCACTGAGGCCAGTTGCTTGGTTTTGCGCTATCCCAACGCCCACATGCGCATCATTAAGCGCTAAGCGGCAGATCGGTCATTAGAACGGTATTATGTTATAATTTTCCCTAAAAATGTTATGCAGATTTGCAATCCAAGTTGCAAATCTGCATAACTGTATTGTGACTATTGTCGGGTATGCTGCGATGTCATCGCAGCACACTCAGGAGCATGGTTATCTGCGCCAGTTCATCCAGCGACGGGGCGAAGCCGAGGACTTGGGCTCCCACTTGAGGTTGAAGATTGCCACGCGGTCCTTGTTCTGGTCGAGTCCCGACGGCGACAGGTTAACCAGTTCGATGACGAAGTCGCCCGTGATGTCGACAGCCTCGTTGAAGGAGTAGAGCGTCAGTTTGGCCGGCGATTCGTTGTTCACGGTGAAGGTCTTCACAGTGGCGCCGCCTTGCTTGATGTTGACCTCAAACTTGAGTTTGGTGTCGCTGTAAGGCATCACATAGTTGAAACTCAGGCTGGTCATACCACCGGCGATTGTAGGCGACACGATTGAGCCTACGGCGCTCGTCTTACCGTTCATGCACGGAGCCATGGCGTAGGTGTCGGTGTCGGGTATCTTGCCGATAATGGTGAACGTCGGGTTGCTGTCCTGAGTGCCACCGGTGAGCAGGTTGCAGTTGGTGGCCTTCCAGCCGGCTGCGCTGGTGAACGTGTTGTAGTAACTCGAAGCGGTGCCATTGTTCATCGTCTCGAAGTCAGCGCGGTTGCCCACGATGGGTTGTGGTCCGGGCGTGTCGCCACCGCCGCTGCCGGCGTTGAACTTCACATCGTCGACGCACCAGGTAGCATAGTTGGCGTCGTTAGTTGCGTTGTAGCGGAAGCCGATGTAGTAAGTGCCGTTGTACTGGCTGAGGTCGAGGTCGCCGCTGGCAGCCCACGACGAGTAGCCGCTGGCCGGAGCCGTAGCGATGGTGGGATGCAGTTCGATGAGTTCGGCGGTAGCCGGGTTGGCGCTGTTCATCAGGTAGACCTGGAACTTAGTGGTGGTGCTGCCGTAGCCATTGACCTGAGTGCGGAAGTTCAGGATCTTAGAATCGGCCTTGTTGATGGCGATAGCCGGCGAGATGAGCCACGAGTCGAATGGCGCGGTGCCCTTGTAGCCGGTCATGGCGGCATAGTGGTTGTTGTCGAAGTCGGTCACATACCAAGCCTTGTTGCCGGCAACTTGCACATTCAACCAGTCGCTGGGCACTGCGCCGCCCTCGAAGCCCTCGTTGAGCGTTGTCACGCCACCGGTGGCCACTGAGAGCGTAAACTCGTCGGCCGAGCCGCTATTCTCGAGGATACCGGCCTTGCCCATGTAGTTGTCGAGTTTACCCTTCACCCAGATTTGAGTCTGGTAGACCTCGGGGTTGTCCTTAAGGTTAGCCATCTGACGGAAGCGGCTGTCTTGCGGTAGCGGCACGATGATGCACTGGTTGATGTCCTTCACATCGGGTCCGGCGGCAATCACCAGGGTGTTGGCCAGCGTAGTCGGGGCCTTCCACTCGATGTCGCCGTTGCCGGTCACGTTGGTGACCTCGGGAGCCACGGCACCCACGACGTAGCCGGTCACCCAGCCCTTCTTGCCCGAGCCTTGCAGTTCGATGGCCTCGTTGACCAGATAAGGATCGACAACCGAGCCCTTAGTGCTTGTGTCGAAGCCCACGCAGTCGTTGACGTCGCGCAGCAAGAGACGCCACTGGTCGCTACCGGTCATGGTAAGGATACCACGCACGTTACCCTCGCCCATGGGCATGGGGTCGCTGTGGAAGTCCGAGTAGTTGCTGTTGGCCACCTGGAGTTGGTTGCCCTGGTCGTCGCTGATCGTGCGATAGGTGGTGTTGTCGGGCTCGCTGAAAGGCAGCACGCCGTCGGCACCGTCCCACTTCACATTCTGGAACTCCACGAACTGGCCTTGATACTTAAGTTGGGTCTCCTGATCGCTCTTGCCCAGGAAGTCGCTGATCTTGGTCACCACGGGCACCACATTCTCTTCGTTGGGCAGGCCGTTGAGTTCGACAAACTGGTTGAAAATCTCCAGCGGCATACGTCCAGCCTCCCACACGCTCTGTGCGGCATACCACTCGGGCTGTCCGATGAGGTATTGGCCGTTGTATTTACCTATCCAGCAGTTCTTCATGCTGATGACGATTTCCTGGCCCACGCGATAGGTGGTATTGAGCGAGTTGGCGTCGATCGACAGTCCGATGCCGGCCGTCTCGTCCTGGATATACATTACCTTGTACAGGTTGCCGCTCACATCGTTGCCGCTCACGTAGCCGTGAATCACGATGTCCTCCTTCACGGTGTCGCAGAAGTTGCGGGCGTTGTCCCAATATTTGGCCTTGAATTCGGCCAAGGTCATGTTTGGCTTGTTAAGGGCGGTGGGCACGACCATGGGGGGCGTGTCGAAGTCTTCGCTACACGACACTGCCATCACGGCCATCAGCACCAAGCACCACAAATAATTAAGTCGTTTCATAATCTTATATTGTTTTTTATTTATTTCAAAAATATGCTGAATACTCACGTTGTTAGAATCGCACGCCCAAGTTCAGGAACATCTTGAAGCCTTGTGCGTAATAATATTTGTTGGGGAACTTACCGGTGGAGAAGTTCTTGTAGTCGAAGCGTCCCTGCTGGTAACCGCCAGTCATGATGTTGCGGTTGTCCAGGATGTTGTTCAGGTTGAGGTTGATGTTGAGCGACGCGCGTCGGTTGAGGTAAATCACGTGTCCGATGCTTGCGTCGATCACCAGTGCTTCGTTGAGTCGCTCCTGCTTGGATATTTCCTTAATCATTCGTTGCAGTTCTTGCTCGCTGTGTGCCATGGTGTGCAGTTCGGGCATCACCTCGTGGCGCACGGGCGACAAGTCGATGTAAGCGCGATTCATCCAAGTGCCGCTGATTTCGAAGAACCACATCTTGGGTGCTGCCCAGTTGATGGCCACGGTGTAGGCCTCCTCGGGAGTGCCGCTCACGTGGAAGTTCTTCAGGTATACGGTAGTGACGATATCCTCCTGTGTGCCATTCTCGTAACTGCGGGTGCCGGTGGGGCGGTTGCGATACAGGTAGCGTGCCCAGTTGGCTGCCGCGCTGAGTGTGACGCTTGGCGTGAGTTTGTAACTCGTGCCAAGTTCGATGCCGCGGTACACCTTGTGCACGTCGGTGAGCGCATAGTTCATAAACGTGCTGTACTGGTCGTCGTAGTAACTGTAGCGCTCGGTGCCGTGGCGCAGGTCGGTGTAGAAACCGGTGATTGAGCCCTTGAAACGGCGGTAGTTCCACACGTAACTCAGGTCGCCGCTCCAGATGGCCTCGCTCTGCATGCCCACGATGACGTCGTCCTTGGTGCGGGGCGACACGTAAGCGCTGTTGGGCAGCGGAGCGCGTGTTCCGTAGTAAGCGTGAGCGATAAAGAGGTTGCGGCCGTCGAGTTTATAGGTTGCGCCGCCCTTAATGCCGGCGTTGACAAACTCGTGCACCTCGCCCTTGCCGTAAGAATTCTCGGGGGCACGGCCGTTGCGCATCTTACCGTCGCGCTGGAAGCGTGTGTAGGTCACGTTCATGCTGTAACTCAGATCCCACTTGGGCAGGGTGAACACCATCTGCTTCCAAGCGTCGAAGTTCCACACGTCGATGTTGTAGTCGTAGCCGAAACGGTCGCCCTCGCCGATGCGGCGGTTGGGGTTGTTAAGGTCGTTCTGAGCCATGTCGGGGATGCTGGGGAAGTCGCGCTCGGCATACTGGTCGATATCAGTCCAGTAACGTCCGCCCAGCAGGTCTTTCAGTGTCTTGTAGTAACTGCCGCGCGAGAACTTGCCGCTCACGCCGCCCTGCAGCGTGGTGACGTCGGTGATGCGCTTGTTGAGCATGGTACCCAGCACCCAGTTGGCCTGGTTGCTGTGTCGGTTCTCAAGCACGTAGGTAGCACCCTTCTCCACGCCGGTTTGGTCGGCCTGGTAGTTGTTGAGCAAGTTGGCCTGGTAGATGCGGTCCCAGTTGATTTGGCGCATCTCCTCGCTGGTCTGCCACAACTCGGTGTAGGTCTCAAACGGGGTGTCCTCGGTGGTGTTGGCATAATAACTCGGCAGGTAGCGGTAGTAGTCGGGACGCGGGTCGGGAGCGTTGTACCAGTTGAGAGCGCTCGATGCGTAGAACGACTTGTGGAACGCGGCACCGGTGTTGAGCGTGGTGCTCATGTCGGGTCGCCAAATCCAGTTGATGATTACCGTCGGGTCGAACGACTCGACCACCTTGGCGTTGCGCTTCTTGCCGTCCTGCCAGCCCCAGTTGGGGTTGTACAGGTTTGAGCCGGCGAGGTCGTAGGCCTCTTGCACGACAGCCGAGTTGCTGGCGCGGCGCGTGGGAGCGCCAAAGGTGGTGATTGCCAGCGAGTGAGCCTCGTTAAACACCTTCTGCGCTGCAATGAAGTAGCCTGCGCTGTGGTAGAACGAGCCGGGCACGATACCCTCGTCGGCATAGCGTCCGATGGCACTCAGCGTGAATGCCCATCCGTCGGGCCGCAGGCCGGTGCTGTAGGTTACCATGCCACGCCACTCGTAACTGCCGTTGGTGTAGGCCACGGCGCCACGGAAGCCCGGCGAGTAGTCCTTAGCGTAGGTGCTGATGTTGTTAGCACCGCCCACTTGGCCGAAACTGTAGGACGTTGCGTCGAGTCCGACGCCGATGCTCTTGTTCTTGAACGCTTGGTTCATACCACCAATCATCGAGTAGTTGAAACGTCCGCGCACGGCGTCGTTGAAGTTAAGTCCGTTGATCGAAGTCGAGGCGTATTCGGAGTTGTATCCGCGTTGGCGGAAGCGCATCACCGAAAACTTGTAACTTGACGCTTGATAGAACGGGTTGTCGGTGGCACCGGTCAGCGTACCGACGGCCTGTGTGTTGCCTTCCTCGTCCTCGAGTTGCGACTCGGTGAGAGCGGCCTCGTCTTCGAATTCCGTGGTGCTCTGCTCATTGGCGAACCCCATTGGGTCGAGACGCACGACGCCCACATCGCTCATCGCACCTTGTACGATTTCAACACTCATTGACCAATCTTTGTAGCCGTATCCCAGCACCACGAGCAAGTCACGCCCTGGTTGGGCGTTGCTCATCGTGAAGTCGCCGCTTGGCCCGGTAGTCACTGTCACGCCCTGATTATCGAGCATGATGGTGGCTCCGGCGACCGGCGCACCGCTTTGCGCGTTCACCACCACGCCTCGCAGTCCGGTGTTTTGAGCCAGTGCTGCAGTGGCAGTGATGACGGCCAGCAGTAAGAATAGTTTGATTCTCATAAGTCGATGTTTTTGTTTATGTAAATTGATATTTTTGCGTTAATTTAACTTAATCGCCCCGACAAAGGGCAATATCACGCTCCAAATTTACAAAAACTTGTTCAAACCACCATCACATTTATTTAAATAATTTCACTAAAAAATAAGCAATCATTAATATGAAGCCCCCAACACTCAACTTTACAATAATTTATACATTATTTTGTAACGTGGACGCTCCACGCCTCGGACGCCTTGCTGGGCGGGCGCGAGGCGCGGTTGGCGGCCGTGGTAGGGTGCGTTGATGTTGCCGAGTCGCCGTTTTTTTGTATTTTTGCGGGCAAAAAGCATCGTTAGAGTTTTAATCGAGTTATGATAAGAATAAAGCACAGAGAAGAGGTTATGGGACTGGCCATACTGTCGGTCATCCTGTTTCATCAGATGTTCATTAACGGATTCCCGTTTACGGTGCTTCATCGATATGGAAAATGGGCTGTCGACGTGTTCATGCTGCTGTCGGGCATAGGCGTGGTGCAGTCGATCAGGAAATATCCGATTGCGGTGTATTACAAGCGTCGGTTTCAGCGTATACTCCCGGCTTGCCTGCTGTGTGGTGTGTGCAAGTGCCTGTTTAGTTACACGATACTCTCGCCCACGGTTCGTGAGGCGCTTTTTGCCAAGTATCTCATGGGCTGGCACTCGCTGCTGAGTTTCGACTTGTGGTTTATCGTCGCGATAATCATATACTATTTGCTGGCACCGCTCATCCTGCGTGCCTTGAATCGCTGGGGTTGGTTTTTTGCTGCGGCAGTGTGGGTGGTGTGTGTGGCCATCGTGCTGTTGTTTTCCGAGGGCAACCAATGGCCGTGGTTCACTCCGATGGGCATCGTGGTGCTCTCGGCCGAGCGTCTGCCGGCGTTTGTCTTCGGCATGGCCATCGCGTGCGACCCGAAGGTTGCGCGGTTCACGATTACTGGTGTTGGCGACTCGCCGGTGTGGGCAAGGCTGATGGCGTTTTTGGCCGGGGTGTGCTTTGTGGCGGCGGCTGTGGTGCTCAGCATCAAGAGCCGCGTTGCCGGTGCCTCGCCGGTGTATGACCGCATGGTGCTGCTTGTGCTGTCGTTTGGCGTGCCTTCGATGGTGAGCCTGGTTATTTGGCTTGTGATGAAGTTGCCGTCGGCACTCCGAAAGCCGCTGGCTATTATGGGCCAGTATTCACTGGAACTTTATCTGACCCATGAGTTTGTGTTCACCACGTTGTGGCTGACGTTTAATGCCCGGTGTAGTTGGACGGCGCTGTTTGCTGTCGCCTTTGTGGTGACGGCGCTCGCCGCTTTCGGCTGCAAGTGGGTGACAAGCCGCCTGGTGCGGCAGCGATAGCCGTGCGCCGGCGCTCAGTCGAGCAGATTCGACATCATGGTGTTCCAGTTGGTGGCGTCGTCGACGGTTGAGAGCCAGCCCGTGGTTGGGGCGAAGGCGAGGCTGTCGTTGAGGGTGTGGGTGACGGCGGGTATGCTGGTTAGCACCCAGGCGTTGTTCCAGTCGTCGCCTTTCTTGTAATGGTTGCCGAGGTTGCGGAAGTCGTTGCCGGCGATGTAGTAGACGCGGTTGCCGCGGTTGGCGAGATATACTCGGGCGGCGTCGCTCTGCTGGAGGTCCTGTGCGCACTGCAGCAGGCATCGCGTGACGTCGATGCGGTTGAAGTCGCGGTCGCCCGCCTCGCCCACGTCGAAGACGAGTACCGAGTCCTCGAGCCACGGCTGCCACACGCGAATGTTGATGCCGGCGTTCTGCGGGTCGATGGCCACCAGGCGCTCTTGCCCGATTACCGTGCGTCCGTGTGTGGCCAGGTGCCACACGCCCCAGGCTGCCGCGGCAATGGCGGCCACTGCCAGGGCGACATAAACGATTTTACGCTCAATTACAACTGTCATGATGTTTTTTTATTGATATTCCACGGTTTTAGACTGCAAATGCCGTGCCACGGTTTATAAACCACTTATAAAAAAACGCCGAGCCACAGCACCTTCTTATAAATAAACTACGGATTAATCAGATAGATCCGTGGTTTATTAATCCTTCGCGTAATTCGCGTTGAAAAGACGTTGAAAAGTTTTTTATTGGACGGTAATAATAAATAATGTGTGGTGGGCGGTGTGGCCGTTTTGAGGTGTATGTAAAACGGTTTTTAAAAAAATGTGTCAAAACCATAGTTGGGTGCGCATTTTTCACTACCTTTGCCGCGTCAATTGCGGCTGGGCGCATCCTGGCCCATGAGTTGTATATAGTATGCTTAATTATGTAACCTGGACGGCGAGTCCCAACCTTTATGACGGCTTTGTGACCATACGCTGGTACGGCCTGATGTTTGCCATCGGTTTCCTGGTGGGCTACGAGATTGTGTCGCGCATCTTCAAGCACGAGGGCGCTCCCGAGCGTTGGCTGGGCAGTTTGTTCATCTATGTGATTGTTGCCACCATTGTCGGTGCGCGTCTGGGCCACGTGTTTTTCTACGCGTGGGACTATTATAGCCAGCATTTGAGCGAGATTCCTAAGATATGGGAGGGCGGCCTGGCCAGCCACGGCGGCACGGCGGGCATCCTGCTTGCTGTGTGGCTCTACAGCCGCACGGTCACCAAGCGCCCTATGCTGTGGACGCTCGACCGCCTGGTGGTGCCCGTGGGCCTGGTGGCGGCGCTGATACGCTTTGGCAACCTGATGAATCACGAGATTTACGGGTCGGCGACGACGATGCCTTGGGGCTTCCGCTTTATCGAAAACATAGGGGCCGTGATGAGCCGCGGTGCCGAGCCGGTGTTCACCGTGCCCAGCCACCCCACTCAACTTTATGAGGCGGCGTTCTACCTGATTACTTTCGCCGTGTGCATGTGGCTCTACTGGCGGCGCAACGCCCAGGAGCGCGAGGGGCTGATTTTCGGCGTGTTTATGCTCGGGATTTTCGTGCCCCGCTTCTTCATCGAGTACCTGAAGAATGTGCAGGAGCCGTGGGAACTCGCCATGCGGGCCACTTGGGGCATCGACCAGGGCCAGTTGCTGAGCGTGCCGTTTATCGTGCTGGGCGTGTGGCTGGTGATACGTGCCATGCGTCGTCCACGCGTGCCCCTGGAGTATCCCAATAAGTTTGCCGACGCAAAGTAGCCATTCTAAGCCATGATTAAGCCCGTAGCAGCAGTCCTGTTAATCGCTATGTCAGCAATAATGTCTTTGAAAAGCCTTGCCTCCGAGCCGGTGATTGTCGACACCACCGCCGAGGTTATCGCCTATTATCCGCAGTTTGCCAGCATCGACTTGGTGTGCGGCACGATGCCCAGCGCGGCCGACGAGCACGTGATTTTCGTGTGCGAGGCGGCGTTTACCCACGTGCTGCTCGAGAGTTTCGACCACAGCAATATCGATGGCGACCACGTGAGTGGCGGCGTGCGCTACCGTGGTGCGCAGTGCGAGGCCAATTCTGGCGCATTCACCTACTACGACGGCCGTTGGCGCTTCATCGCCGGCGACTACAGCGCGGCCCTCGACAGCGCGGCCGCTCATGGCGGCATGGGTTTCGGGCAGGCGCTGATCGTGCGCGACGGCGAGGCGATTATGCCGCTGTGGCGCGACGGCGTGCATCAGTATCGCGCGTTGTGCTCCCGCCAGGGTCGGCTGTGTGTTGTCGACTCGCGCGAGGCGGTGCCCTATGCCGAGTTTGTGTCGATGCTGCTGAATTACGGTGTCGACGACGCGTTGTACCTGGATATGGGCAGCGGCTGGAACCACTCGTGGTGGCGTGATGCCGCCGGCTCAATCCATGAGATTCATCCCCGTATTGAGAAGAGCCGCTACTGCACCAACTGGCTGACGTTCCTCGACCGTTAACAGCATATAAAAGGGCCAAGATTCTTGTGTTATTTGTGTGTTTTTTGAAAAAAACACTAAAGATTTGTGCAAAAATCGAAAAAAAACGCAAAAAAATTTTGCTGGTTGAAAAATTATCCTCAATTTTGTATTTGAAAAAGTGTGCCGAATTGTGAAGCACACCGTGAGAAATATGAAATTAATATATAACTTATTAATAATCAACTAATTCACTAACAAAAACATGTGCGTATGAAAAAACAATGTGTATTGTTGGCTGCGCTCGCTATTGCTTTTGGTGCTCCTGTGGGTATGACTTCGGTCGACTCACAACTGGGCTTCGAGGCCGTTGCGCAGAGCAACAAAGTGACTGGTGTCGTACGCGACGCCAATGGCGACCCATTGATTGGCGCAACCGTGATGGTGAAAGGCACCAACCGCGGTACGGCTACCGACATCGATGGTAGGTATTCGATCGCTGCCGCTCCGGGCAGCACGCTTGTGATTTCTTACATCGGCGCAAAGCCCATGGAAATGAAAGTTACAGGTGGTAACATGGACATCACTATGTCGGAAGAAAGCAATGTGCTGAGCGACGTGGTGGTGACCGCTCTCGGTATCAAGAAGGACAAAAAGTCGCTGGGTTATGCAGTTGACGACCTGAAGGCTGATGAGTTGATGCGCAACAAGAGCGCAAACGCCATCAACTCGCTGGCCGGTAAGATTGCTGGTGTGAACATCACGCAATCTTCGGGTGCTGCAGGTTCGGGTGCACAGATTATCCTTCGTGGTGGTACTTCGGGTTCTGAGAACCGCGACAACCAGCCTCTGTTTGTTGTCGATGGTGTGATCTACGACAACTCGTCGATCGTGGTCGGTAACACCGGCTTCGATGGTACTGGTACCAACCAAACGACTATGTCAAACCGTGTGATGGATATCAACCCCGAGGATATCGAGAACATGAGTGTGCTGAAAGGCCCTGCTGCATCGGCACTCTACGGCTCTCGTGCTGCTAACGGTGTTGTGCTCATCACTACCAAGCATGGTAAAGAGGGTAACGTTGAAATCAACCTCAGCGCTAAGTACATCAGCAGCCGCGTGAAGAGCCTGCCCAAGGTGCAGAAAGAGTTCGTTCGCGGTTACATGGAGGACATCTATGATGCCGATGGCAACTACGTGAGCACTAACTTCAACGACTTCTCTTACAACTCTTGGGGTAAGAGCGATCCCAGTGCTGCCCGCTACGACAACATTGGTGACTTCTACCAGGTGGGTGGTATTTGGGACACTAACCTGAGCGTGAGCGGTGGTACGAAGAACAGCAACTTCTTCCTCAGCGGCTCGTACTACGATCAGGACGGTATCGTTCCGACCACTGGTTATAAGAAGACCACCTTCCGTTTCAACGGTGAGCAGAAGTACAAAATCTTCACCTTCGGTGCCAATGCCGCTTATAGCGATGCACGCACCGTGCGTACCCTGACCGGTGCCGCTCTGTACAACTCGAGTGGTACGGGTGCCCTGTACGCTGTGTACAACTGGAGTCCCACCGACGACATGACTCGCTACCTCAACGAGGACGGCACCCGCTATCGCATGTTCGGCGACCGCCTGGATCCTTGGAGCGAGCGCGACAACCCCTACTGGATTGTCAACAAGAACCACATGACCGATAACACCGAGCGTTTCACCGGCAACTTCAACATCAAGGCCGACCTGACCGACTGGTGGTGGATCAACTACCGCATGGGCGTTGACTCGTACACTCAGGAGAACGTCAACGAAATCGCTCCCAACGGCGTTGTTAAGCAGCCGTGGCAGAAGGGTATGCTCAGCGACAACACCATGCGCTATCGCTACCTGTCGACCAACTTGATGAGTAACTGGAACAAGCAGTTCGGTGACTTCAACGTCAACCTGATGCTGGGTACCAGCACCGACTACACCAAGACCAAACGTAACTATATGATGGGTTGGAACTTCGCAGTGCCCAACTTCTTCTCGTTTAACAACACCAGTGATGAGAACAAGAAGTTCCAGCACACCGAGTCGCGCAAGCGCCTGGTTTCGGCCTTCGGTGAGTTCCGTGTTGACTGGCGCAACGCCATCTTCCTGACCGTTACCGGCCGTAACGACTGGACGTCGACCCTTCCCATCGATGAGCGCAGTTACTTCTATCCCAGCGTGAGTGGTGCTATCGTCTTCACCGAACTCATGGGCGAGTCGCTTCCCGAGTGGCTGACCTTCGGTAAGATCCGTGCTAGTTGGGCAGAGGTAGGTAAGGATACCGGCCCCTACGAGACCAACACCTATCTGTGGCCTGTGGGTACGTTCCTGGAGGGCAAGGTCGGTATGGGTAACACCTGGACTCGTGGTAACCCATTCTTGAAACCCGAGAAGACCCGCTCGACCGAGGTCGGTCTTGAGATGCACTTCTTCCAGAACCGCTTGAAATTTGACGTCGCTTACTACACCAACGACTCTTACAACCAGATTCTGTCGCCGCGTGGCCCGCAGTCCACTGGTTACATCTTCTGCTCGTTCAACGCTGGTAACGTTTACAACAAGGGTCTCGAGATCAGCATCGGTGGCACACCGATTCAGACTCCGGAACTCACTTGGGAAACTACCCTGAACGCCGCTGGCAACCGCGGTACGATGTCTAACCTGCCTCCGGGCATGGAGTTCATGTATGTGACCGACGTACAGTATGGTCCTTGCAAGGCTGCTTCGATTTCGGGTGGCAACTTCATGGCAATTTCGGGTTCGAAGTGGAAACGCGTCCTCGACGAGACCAGCCCTTACTATGGCGAACTCGTGCTCGACAAGAATGGCTTCCCCTTGGCTGAGGATACCAATAGCGGTACATTCCAAGTTGGTAACCGTGAGCCCAAGTTCACTGGCGGTTGGAACAACACCATCACCTGGCGCGACTGGACCTTCAACATGCTGTGGGAGTTCCGCGTAGGTGGCGACGTGTTCAATGGTACCAAGTACGCTATGACCCAGAGCGGTGTCAGCGAGTTCTCGGGTGACATCCGCAACCAGCCCCTGACCATCTCTGGTGTGCATGAAATCGGCAAAGACAAGGATGATAATCCTATTTATGAAGAGATGAACCACACTTGGGAGAATGGCAAGACCTATGAGTTCAATGGCAAGACCCAGAGTGGTTACAACATCATTGAGAACTACTACACCGGCGCTTACAACACCGAGGCTGCCAACTGGCTGACCAAGGTCAACAGTCTGCGTCTGCGCACCATCTCGCTGACCTACTCGCTGCCCAAGGCTCTGCTTGAGCGCACTAAGGTTATCAAGCGCGCTTCGATTAGCGCAACTGCAACCAACCTGCTGTTGTTCACCAACTATGACGGTGATCCCGAGGTGGCTGCTGCCGGTGCAGGTCGTGGTGGTTCGACTTCAGTCGGCTTCGACTATTGCGGCGTTCCCGCAACAAGTAGTTTCGCACTGGGTGTTAACCTGACATTCTAATCGTGAATTAAACGTTGAACCTAATTAAAACACTATCAATATGAAATTATTCAAATCATTAATATTGTGTGGCTTGGGTTTGGCTGCGATGTCGCTGACCTCGTGCAACGACTACCTCGACATCAATACTGACCCCAACACGCCGTCGGCGGAGTCTACTCCTTACGAACTGCGTCTTGCACACATCGAGTTCTACACCAACAGCGCACAGCAGTTTGCCAACTGGCGTAACACGTTCATCTGTGGCGACTGGACACGCTCAACGAGCAATGGTGGTACTTACTACAACATGTCGATCTGGTATCCCACCGCAAGCATCACGACCACTCCTTATCAGTGGTGGTTCGTAGGCGCTTACGCTAATGTGCCTGATATGTACGAAAAGGCTATGAAGGCTGGCAACGGACAATATGCCGGTGTGGCTCAAATCATCCGCGCTTACGGTATGATGCTGATGGCCGACCTCTATGGTGAGATGCCTATGCTCGCCGTTCAGGAAGAGAACCCCCTGCCCGCTTACAACACTGGCAAGGAAATCTATCTGGCTTGCTTCGAGTGGCTCGATGAAGGCATCGAGTTGCTGGAAGGCGCTAAGACCCTCCCCGTTGGCATGCCCACTCTTGCCGAGGGTGACTACTGGAACAATGGCGACGTGAACAAGTGGATTAAACTTGGTTACCTGCTGAAAGCCCGCTGGATCAACAAACTGAACAAGAAGCAGGCTGGTAGTTACAAAGAGGGTAAGTATGACGCTGCCGAGATTCTCGCTTGCCTCGACAAGGCCATGCAGAGCAACGCGGACAACACCATCATCAACCACACCGACGACAACGGTACTACTCACGACAACCTCGGTTGGGATGAGCCCGTCGATTACTCGCCTCTGTTCTCAGTGAGCGGTATGAACGCTGGCTACATGGCAACCAAGATGCTTGAGGACAACCTGACCAACTTCGGTGGCTACGGTGTTGAGGACCCCCGCGCCGACAAGATTCTCCCCTGGGCAAGCAGTGCTAAGAGCCCCGACAGCCCCGCCGACCTGAAGTGGGACGGCAACTGGCGTCGCTCCAAGGGTGTGGACATGAGCAGCAACATCCAGAGCCAGGGCGGCCCGCTGCGCGCAAGTTATGGCGTAGTAATGTCTGACGGTGCTCCCAAGCGCAACAGCCGTGAGGGCTTCTGGATTGACAGCGATGATGCCAACCGCTATGGCGACACCATCTATGTGGAGGAGACCAGCGACTGCAAGGGCTACTTCGCTAACCCGCAGATTCTGTACCACCGTGGTGGCACAAGCAAGCCTCAATCGCGCGAGAGCGGTTCTTACTACACCCGCGTTAACTCGCCGACGTACGTAGGTACTTACGCTGAGTGCTGCTTCATCCGCGCCGAGGTGCTCTTCAAGCAGGGCAACAAGGCTGGTGCCTTCGAGGCTTACAAGAAGGGTATCCAAGCCAGCATGGAGCAGATGAACGTCTACCTGGAGCGTTGGTGCGCCAACGAGCCTGGTGGCCTGCGCGACATCCCCTCGTTCCGTCCTATGACCGCTGCCGAGATCACCAACTTCCTGAACACCGGTATCGGTACTGCTGGCGACATCACTCTGGGTCACATCCTGACTCAGAAGCGCATCGCCATGCACCACTCGATGGAGAACTGGAACGACATGCGTCGTTACGACTACGACCCCGCTATCTTCTTCAACTTCCACCGTCCCGCCCGCCAGCAGTTTGTGAGCAACGCTATGCTCGCTATCCCCGCTGGCAAGGACTTCCGTCGCTGGCAGCAGTGCAGCCACGAGTTGAACTACAACTCAGTGCAGTTGCAGGCTATCGGTGAGAAGGTGCCTGGTGCAGTCATGACCGACGCCAAGGGCAACCCCACTGCTTGGAACAAGCAACTCGACGTTTGGACTATCCCCGTATGGTGGGACAGCAACCAAGAGTAATCCCCGACATGCCACGGTGACCATGGTCACCACAGCATAACCTATTTGGGCGACCCCTCCCGGGCCGCCCAAATTTTTTCGCGCCACCCCACAGCCCCCAACAAAATCCTCTCCTCACCCCCGTAAATCGCAAAAATGCAAAATTTACGATTATAATCGAGAATTTTACGTAAAATTTACGATTACAATCGTAAAAATTACTATATTTGCAAAAATTATTCTTATGAAAGAAGTTAAAAGATTATTGCAAAGCGAGGTTGAGTCGCGATTAAAGCCAGGTAAAGCCGTGCTTCTGTTTGGCGCAAGACGTGTCGGCAAGACAATACTTGCTAAGCATGTCGTCAACGGTTATCAAGGCCGGCATATATTTCTAAATGGGGAGGATGCTGACACACAAGCGGTGTTAATGAATCGCAGCATCACCAATTATCGCAATATGTTTGGCGGAGTAGGTTTGCTTGTAATAGATGAGGCTCAACAGGTACCAGAAATTGGGAAGGTTATTAAACTTATAGTTGATGAGGTGGATGGTATTAGCGTGCTTGCCACTGGCTCATCGTCATTTGATTTGTTAAAACAAGCCGGGGAACCTCTCGTCGGCAGGGCTTCACAACTGTATCTTACACCGTTCTCACAACAAGAAATTGTCCAAAACGAGACACCTTTAGAAACACGGCAAAATTTACCGACACGTCTCATTTATGGCTATTATCCCGAGGTCGTTGCACTGGACAACAATCGGGAAAGAGAAGAATATCTGCGTGATTTGGTCTCGTCATATCTGTTAAAAGACATTCTTGCTATTGACGGATTGAGAAGCGCAGCCAAGATGCAGAGGTTGCTTCAACTTGTGGCCTATCAGGTGGGTAGCGAGGTGTCACTCGACGAACTTGGCCGGCAGTTGTCGATGAGCCGTGACACAGTTGATAAATACCTGGACCTTCTCAGCAAGGTTTTTATTATCTATAAGTTGGGCCCGTTCTCGCGTAATCTTCGAAAAGAGATTTCAAAGGCTGGTAAATGGTACTTTGCCGATAATGGAATCAGAAATGCCGTAATAGGTAATTTCCAGCCTGTTGACACGAGAAATGATATGGGTGAATTATGGGAAAACTATGTGATATCCGAGAAGTTTAAGGGCAACCATAATCATTTGAGTTACAGGAATTTTTATTTTTGGAGAACCTACGACCAGCAGGAAGTCGACCTTGTAGAAGAAGACGCAGGTGCGTTACATGCATTTGAACTTAAATGGGGGAAGAAGAATCCTAAAGTCCCAAAGGCTTTTGCTGAAGGCTATCCTGATGCAGAGTTCCACGTTGTCAATCCTAATAACTATTTAGAATTTATAGGGATATAGAGGCACGGGGTTTGCTAAAAATGTAAAATTTACGATTATAATCGAGAATTTTACGTAAAATTTACGATTACAATCGTAGATTTTGCGTTTTTTCCGCGCTTTGGGATTATAGCACGCACAGCGCCTATAGCCACTATGGCAACTAATGAGGCTATAGGGGGCATGGGGCTGGACTGGGATGGCTTTTGGCGGGCGCGTTGAGTGGTGGGGGGGGTTGTGTATTACGAATATAATGAGTAATTTTGCAGCGATGTTACGCAGGGCCTCGCGCGTGCGTACATATAAATAATATATGGAACTACATTCGGCTCTTATTATAGTCATTATCACGGTGCTCCTGTCGGGGTTTTTCTCAGGCATGGAGATTGCCTTCGTGTCGTCGAATAAGGTGCGTGCCGAAATCGACATAGCACGCGGCGGCTTCATCAACCGCATCCTGAACGTGTTTTACTCGCATCGCGAGATGTTCATCTCCACGCTGCTCATCGGCAACAACATCGTGAATGTGGTCTACTCGATAGCCATGGCTCGCTTGCTGGCCGAGCCGCTGACGCTGCTGATGGGCGAGCACCATGAGGTGCTGATGCTCACGGCGCAAACCGTGCTGTCGACGCTGCTTATCCTCATCACGGCGGAATTTCTGCCCAAGGCGGTGTTCCGCATCAACCCCAACTACTCGCTGCGCACGTTCTCGCTGCCGCTGTTCATGTTCTACTGCCTGCTGTACCCCATCTCGCGGTTTACCGAGTGGCTCTCGGCATCCATCATGCGGTTGATCGGCATCAAGGTCACCAACGAGCGCATGCGCATGATTAGCATCGACGAACTCGACGCCTATCTGCAAGACACCATCGACAAGCGCGAGGACGAGCATCGCGAGGTGGAGCACGAGGTGAAACTCTTTGAGAACGCACTCGACTTCAGCGACACGCGACTGCGCAACTGCATGGTGCCCCGCAACGACATCGTGGCTGTCGACGTGACCGAGACCAGCCGCGACGACCTGGTGTCGCTCTTCAGCCGCAGCGGCTTGAGCAAAATCGTGGTGTATCGCGGCGAAATCGACAACGTGATTGGCTTCATCCAGGTGAGTGAACTCTTTGTCACCGATGTCGACTGGAAGACGCGCATCAAACCGGTGATTTTTGCCCCCGAGACGCTCTTGGCACGCAAGATGATGACCCAACTCATGGAGCAAAAACGCTCGATGGCCATCGTGCTCGACGAGTTTGGTGGCACCTCAGGCATGGTGACGCTGGAAGACCTGGTGGAGGAAATCTTTGGCGAGATTGAGGATGAGCACGACCGTAACTCGCTCACGGCGCGCCAAATCGACGACACCACCTACGAATTGAGTGGCCGCATGGAGATTGAAGAAATCAACGAGCGTTTCCAACTCGACATTCCCGAGAGCGACGACTACCAGACCATCGCGGGCTTCCTGCTCTTCAACCACGGCGCGCTGCCCGCACAGGGTGAGCCGGTGAACATCGGTCGATACACCATCACTGTGACCCACAAAACGGCAGCCCGCATCGAACTCCTCCGCCTCCACATCAACCCCCAGCCCGAAGAGTAATCAAGTAAGAAAAAATATAACAAAAAAGGCCATAGAGAATATGGCCTTTTTTGTGGTATGATAGTGAGTGGTTATTTGTTGATTGTTACCTCGCCGCAGAGTGCGCAGTTGAGGTATTTTTTTACTGTCTCGGCGTTGAGGCCCAGCCCGAAGAGATACATGAGTTTGGTGATGGCGGCCTCGCTGGTGATGTCGCGTCCGCTGATGGCGCCAGCCGCGGTGAGCGAGTTGCCCGTCTCATATAGCGTGTTGTGCACGCCGCCGTTGACACACTGCGTGACGTTGAGGATTACCACTCCGCGAGCCACGGCGTCACGAATCAGGTCGGTGAACCAGGCATCGCTGGGGCTGTTTCCGGCGCCGTAGGTCTTGAGCACGATGCCACGGATGTGTGGCGTGTTGAGCAGATATTTCAGCATCTCGGGCGTGATGCCGGGGTGCAATTCCAGGAACATCACGTTCGGGTCCATGTTGTAACGCACCTTGAGCGGTCGTTTCGAAGGCGACCGGTAGAGCCACTCCTCGCGGAAACTGATGTCGAGGCCGATGCGCGCCAGGGGCGGGTAGTTGTTGCTCTTGAATGCGTTGAAGTTGTCGGCGCTCATCTTCGTGCTGCGGTTGCCGCGCCACAGGTAGTTCTCGAAGAGAATGGCTACCTCCTGCACCATGGCCTCGCCGTTAGGTGTGATGGCTGCCGCCACTTGCAAGGCGGTGATAAGGTTTTCCTCACCATCGGTGCGCACCTCGCCGATGGGCAACTGGCTGCCGGTGATAATCACGGGCTTGTGCAGGTTTTCAAGCATGAAACTCAGCGCCGATGCAGTGAATGCCATTGTGTCGGTGCCGTGGAGCACCACAAAGCCGTCGTAGTCGTCGTAGTTGTCCTCGATGGCGCGGGCAATGTCGCTCCAGTGCGCTGGCGACATGTTCGAACTGTCGATGGGCGGGTCGAACTGCAGGTTGTCGATATCGTAGTTGAGTTTTTCAATCTTGGGCACATTGTCGAGCAGATGCGTGAAGTCAAAGGGCTGCAGGGCATGCGTCGTGGGATTCTCGATCATGCCTATTGTGCCGCCGGTGTAAATCACCAGAATGTGTGGCCGAATTTTTGTTGTCATAGTGTAAGGTGTTGGTTGAAGGTTAATGGTGAGCGTTCACCAAGCATTTTGTCACTTATGCCCGGCAAAGTTATACAAAAAAAATGGGATTGCCAAGTGGTAATCCCATGTGTATTGTTTTTGTAATGACAAAATGCTATTTTTCTCCTTATTATTGCTCGGCGGCGAAAATCTTGTGGAAAAACATCATGTGGTAATCAATCGAGTTGACCCAGAATTGCCAGTTATGGTCGCCATGGCGCACGGTGTAGTCGTGCTCTACGCCTTGCTGTAGCAGGGCTTCGTGCAAGTTGTTGTTCACCTCGAAGAAGAGGTCGTCGTAGCCGATGTCGATGATGATGTTCTGCCCCGGCTCAAGGGTGGGCACAAGGCTGATCACCGAGTGGTCGATCCATCGCTGCTGGTTGTTGTCGTAGTCGCCCAGGCGGTCGGCGATGTGCCATCGTCCGGGGAATTTCGAGATGTCGACGCCGCCGCTCATGCTGCCGCACGAGGCAAACACGTCGGGATGGCGGAAGGCGTTCCACAAGGCACCGTGGCCGCCCATGCTCAGCCCCGTGATGGCGCGCATCTCGCGGCGTGGATAGGTGCGGTAGTGGGTGTCGATGTAATTGACGAGTTCGTAGGAGATAAACGTCTCGAATTGGAACGACGGGTCGATGGGCGAGTCCAGATACCAACTGTCCTGTCCGTCGGGGCACACGATAATCGTGGAATAGGTGTCGGCCAGCGAGTCGAGGTTGGCCTTGTGGGGCCAGTCGCGGTAGCATCCCCAAGCGCCGTGCAGGAGGTAAACGACGGGGTATTTCGTATCGGGGTAAATGCGATACTGGTGTGGCACGACAACGGCAACCTTGATGCTGCGGTTCATCTTTTGCGCAGGCACCTCCACGGTGTCGGTCTGCAGGAACGCCACGTCGCGTGCCACGGCCTGTGGTGCCACGAGAGCCACCATCAGGCACAGGGTCAAAAAGAGGTAATGCGAGCGTTTCATTTTATCGTTTGTTTTTGAAAAAGTCAATCATCAGTTGTGCGCACTCGTCGGCGAGCACCCCGGTAGTGACGGTGGTTTTTTTATGGAGCGGATTGTCGCAGAAAGTGTGGTATCCGCGCTTGTCGTCGCGCGCGCCGTACACCACGCGCGCCATCTGGCTCCAAGCGATAGCGCCGGCGCACATCAGGCATGGCTCCACGGTGACGTAAAGTGTGCAGTCGGTCAGGTATTTGCCGCCCAGTGTTGCGGCTGCTGCGGTGATTGCCTGCATCTCGGCATGCGCGGTGACGTCGCACAGCGTCTCGGTGAGGTTGTGTCCTCGACCCACCACGCGACCGCGCGCCACCACCACGGCGCCGATGGGCACCTCGTCGCGCTCCAGCGCCTTGTGTGCCTCGTCGAGAGCCAAGCGCATGTATCGCTCGTCGTCGCGCGTCCAGTTGTTGGTCGTGTCGCTCATGTCACAGTCTCACCTTTTGCACGTAGTCGCCCACAATCACGATGTACACCTTGCCGGTGGGCAGGGTGCTGATTACACCGTCGACCGATGGCCGCTGGTAATACAGTTGGCCATAGCAGTCGTATACTGTGGTCCACGTGCCGTGGTTGTCGCCGCTGATGTGAATCACGCCGTCGAGCACAGTGATTGAGGGATGCTCGCTCGCCACGGGCACCTCGTCGATGGCAGTGACGGCCACCGGCGGCTCCATGTCGATGGCGCGCGTGTCGTCGCTCTCGGCCAGGCCGTTACAAGCCACAAGAGTGAAGGTCATGGGATGGTCGCCATAGGCCAGCAGGAAGTTTGGCGCGGCACTGTAAGCCAGCAAGTTGCCGTCCTCGCCGTAGAGTTTGTAGGCCAGACAGTCGTGCACGATGATGCGTTGCCAGTTGTCGTCGACAGCCTCGCACTCGATGTTGTCGGGCAGCCAGATGTCGTCGCCGGTCCACAGCGAGAACGTCTGGGTGTTGCCCCACCAGGGGTCGTCGCTGTAGGCTCCCGTGGCGCGGTCGTCGGCCACAATCAGGTCGATGCCGCTCAGCGAGTTAAACAGTTCGCCTCCCACGGCTGGCGGTGTTGTAGCGCCGCAAAATATCTCAAAGAGGTTGAAGCAGTCGCGCAGAGCGCCCTCGCCGATGAGTTTCAGCGAGGCAGGCAGGTATAGCGAGTGCAACTGTGCGCAGTCGCGCAGGGCATCGCGCCCCACCACCTGCACACCCTCGGGCACGGCGAGCGCGGTAATGGCACTGCCGGCCAGCATGTTGTTGCTCAGGCGTGTGAGGCCCAGCGGCAGGGTGACGCTGGTGAGTTGGTCGCACTGTGCCAGTGCTGCGCGCCCGATGCGGGTGATGCTGTTGGGCAGTTGCACGGCCGTTACTGCCGACTGCCAAAACGCGCTGTCGGCCACCATGGTGACGCGGTAGTTCTCGCCCTCGAAGTACACTGTTTCGGGTACCACCACGTCGCCGCTGTAGAGGCTCTCGCCCCACTCTCGCGCGGGCACCACGGCCATCTCATGGTCGGCACCGTCGATGCGGCTGTAGTATATTCCTCCGCTGGTCAGTTCCCATGCGGGAGCGGCACAGGCTGTGAGAGCCACGACGCCAGCAAGCAGATGTTTCAAGTTGATTTTCATAATGCGACGCAAAAATAGTCAATTTTCTGAGTTGGGGCAAATTTTTGGCTCAAAAAGCGTCTCAAACAGTTAACGACGGTTAAACACATGGTTAAAACATAGAGAAATGTTAAATACTTAAAGTTTTATGTCGAAAAATTATGTTGTAAAACATATTTCGTACTACCTTTGCATCAGTTTTCATAGTATTAGTTTTTAGGGTTAATAGAAACCCAGCCGTAGTGATACGGTTGCGCGTTTCGAAAAAAGTTTGTTTTAGGTTTATGTTAATGGTATTAGAAGGTTAATTAGTTAAGCAATCCCCGGCGTGAGTCGAGGATTTTTTTTGTCCTTGCCCGAGCCTGGCTGCGAAGTTGTGGCATTCTATTGTTGTGACATTGGCGTGAATTTTTGCGCGTTTTTTGACTGAAATTTTCTTTTCTCGACTAAAAGCCGTAACTTTGCAAGTTAAAATGACCAACAACGCATCTTTTTTGCATGAAAGTTAAGATACATCACGAGGGGAAGAACATTATAGCCGTTGTGCTCTTCATTTTGGTGGCAATCAACTGTGCTGCCTACATGTTTATTGAGTACAAGCCCATCCCCATCGCTTTTATTGTCATCAGTGCCGTGCTCATGGCGTTGGTGCTCAACTTCTTCCGCCTGCCTCGCCGCCATTTCAAGGGCGAGAAGGACGACACTGTGGTGGTCTCGAGCGTCGACGGCACCGTGGTGGCCCTCGAGGAGGTCTACGAGAACGAGGTGCTGCACCGCAACGTGATTCAACTGTCGGTGTTCATGACCGTGTTTAACGTGCACGCCAACTGGGTGCCCGTGGCTGGCGAGGTGACTCATGTGAAGCACCACAGCGGGCGCTTCCTGGCCGCCAACCTGCCCAAGTCGAGCACCGACAACGAGCGGTCGGCAATCGTGATTCACACGCCCGGCGGCGACGACATCCTGGTACGCCAAATCGCCGGTGCCATAGCGCGACGCATCGTCACCTACGTGGAGCCGGGCGACAAGGTCGATATCAGCGACTTTATCGGGTTTATCAAGTTTGGCTCGCGCGTCGACATCTTCCTGCCCCTCGACACCGAAATCCTGGTGAAACTGGGCGACAAGACGTGGGGCGGCGAGACCCAGATTGCACGGCTGACCAACAAACACTGACACCACACTCATGCTTCGAACCATCAAGAACAATATCCCCAATGCCATCACCAGCGTGAACCTGGTGAGTGGCATGCTGGCCATCGTGGCCGCTTTTCACTCTCGCGAAATCCTGTTGTGGGGCCTTCCGGGCTACCAGGTGGCCTACTTGTGCATCGCCCTGGGCGCTGTGGCCGACTTCCTCGACGGGCTGGTGGCGCGCTTGCTGCACTCGGTGAGCGGCATCGGCAAGGAGTTGGACTCGCTCAGCGACCTGGTGACCTTCGGCATCGCCCCGGCGATGATCGTATACAACCTGCTGGCGGTGGGCCACGACCCCGAATATCCTGTGCTGGGCCTGCTTGCCCTGCTGCTGGGCCTGGCCGGCGCGCTGCGTCTGGCGCGCTTCAATGTCGACCCCAATCAGGCCACCACGTTCACCGGCCTGCCCATTCCCGCCAACGCCATCTTCTGGATTGGCGCCTCGCAATGGCTTGCCGACCACCCGAGTATGCACATCGGCGTGGTGCTCGCCGGCGTGGTGCTCTTCTCGTGGCTGATGGTGTGCAACCTGCGCATGTTCTCGCTCAAGGTTCACTCTTATCACCCCCGCGACAGTTGGGCACAGTATTTGCTGCTGACATTCGGCCTCGTGTCGCTGCTCACCATCGGGCTTTGCTCGCTGGCAGCCACCATAGGCCTGTATGTAATCATGTCGTTATTTACTGTTGGCAAAAAAACTGAACAATGAGATTTATACTACTCATATTACTCTTCCTCATTCTTTATCCTATAATAAAGATATGGCTTGCGCTGCGGCGCAGCCGCCGTCGCTTCGACGAGGTGATGCGGCAGGCCCGCGACGCCAGCGAGACCTATACCAGCGCTGGCGAGCGCAAGCGCTACACGCGCGAGATGGGCGAGTATGCCGACTTTGAGGAGGTCAGCGAGCCGGCCCCGCCGTCGCCGTCGTTCAGCGAGGCCGATGCGCCCCAGGGTCGCTACGAGGACCAGATTGTCGACGCTGAGTTTGAGGATATAAAAAATTAGGCGTTTAACGCTATTTCACGGTGTTGTGCACCCTTTTTGCACTGCCGCGCCGTAATTTTGCATCGTCAACCGGAGGCAACGCCGCGCGACATCCACTGCAATCAATAACAATTAAAACACATAACTATCATGGAAGAACAGAACAATGTGCTCAATGAGCAGCAAGCACCAGCACGCCGCGAGGTATCGCCCGAGAAACTCAAAGCGCTGCAAGTGGCGATGGACAAAATCGACAAGACCTTCGGTCGCGGCTCCATCATGAAGATGGGCGACGAGAGCATCGAGAACATCGACGTCATCCCCACCGGCTCTATCGGCCTGAACCACGCCCTGGGTGTGGGCGGTTATCCGCGCGGCCGCATCATCGAGATTTACGGTCCCGAGTCGAGCGGCAAGACCACGCTGGCCATCCATGCCATCGCCGAGGCACAGAAGCAGGGCGGTATCGCCGCCATCATCGACGCCGAGCATGCCTTCGACCGCTTCTACGCCGAGAGTCTGGGCGTGGATGTGAACAACCTGTGGATTTCGCAGCCCGACAATGGCGAGCAGGCCCTCGAGATTGCCGACCAACTGATTCGCTCGTCGGCCATCGACGTGATTGTCATCGACAGCGTGGCAGCGCTGACGCCCAAGGCCGAGATTGAGGGCGACATGGGCGAGAGCAAGATGGGTCTGCAGGCCCGCCTGATGAGCCAGGCGCTGCGCAAACTCACCGCCACCATCAGCAAGACCAACACCTGCTGCATCTTCATCAACCAGTTGCGCGAGAAACTCGGCGTGATGTTCGGCAACCCCGAGACCACCACCGGTGGCAACGCCCTGAAGTTCTATTCCAGCGTGCGTCTGGACATTCGCCGCATCGGCCAGATTAAGGACGGCGACCAGGTGCTTGGCAACCTCACCCGCGTGAAGGTGGTGAAAAACAAGGTGGCTCCCCCGTTCCGCAAGACCGAGTTTGAGATTCTCTTCGGCCAGGGCATCAGCCGTGTGGGCGAGATTATCGACCTGGGCGTGGAGTACGGCATCGTGAAGAAGAGTGGCTCGTGGTTCTCTTACGAAGGCACCAAGTTGGGACAGGGCCGCGACGCCGCCAAGCAGATGGTTGCCGACAACCCCGAACTCGCCGAAGAACTGGAGGCACGCATCATGGAGGCCATGAACGCCCCCGCAAAGTAAAATGCCCTGTGGCTCAACAGCGGCAATCGACGCCGCACAGGCTGCAGAACACAACATATCCGCCTAAACACTTTACCATGTAAAACACCCAAATGACGACAGAATGATCATTCGCCGTTGCCCCGCAATCGCGCACTCGGGGCAACGGCTTTTCGTTTGACAGGACGATAGATTTTTTAGGAGTTTTAACTAAAATGACTGTAACTTTTCGCGCTGCGAGTGCGTCAAATGAGTGAAAAGTGTGGTAAATCGAATTATTTGCACCGAAGCGTCGGTTTTTACACAAATATTTCCTACCTTTGCCATCGCTTTTCGAGTAATCGACAATATCATACAATGAAATACAATAATCAAATTTTAAAACCTTCTTTAAGTATGTTGAAACTACGACATCTTATGGCTGCTGCCATGCTTATGATGGCTGGCATCGCCATGGCTCAAGGCGCGATGCCCATCCCCGTTGATGAGGCAGTACGCATGGGCAAATTAGAGAACGGACTCACTTACTACGTGCGTCACAACGATTATCCCGAGCACCGTGTGAACTTCTACATCGCACAGCGCGTGGGCTCGATTCAGGAAGAGGAGAGCCAGCGAGGCCTCGCTCACTTCCTGGAGCACATGGCCTTCAACGGCACAGAGAACTTTCCCGGCAATGGCGTGATCGACTACACCCGCAACCTGGGTGTGGAGTTCGGCCGCGACCTGAACGCTTACACCAGCACCGACCAGACGGTGTACAACATCAACGATGTGCCCAGCACTCGCCAGAGCGCACTCGACTCGTGCTTGCTGATTCTGCGCGACTGGTCGTGCGGTCTGCTGCTTGAAGACGAGGAGATTGACAAGGAGCGTGGCGTGATTCACGAGGAGTGGCGCCTGCGCCGTTCGGCACAGCAGCGCATGCTCGAGAACTGCCTCGAGACCCTGTTCCCCGGCTCGAAGTACGGCAAGCGCATGCCCATCGGCTTGATGAGCGTGGTCGACGGCTTCAAGTACAATGAACTTCGCGACTACTACCACAAGTGGTATCGTCCCGACAACCAGGCCATCGTCGTCGTTGGTGACATCGACGTTGACTACATGGAGAACCTGATTAAGACTTACTTCAGCCCCATCGTGCTGCAACCCAATGCTGCACAGGTGGTCGATGAGCCCGTGCCCGACAACGAGGAGGCAATCATCGTGGTCGAGAAGGATAAGGAGCAGCAGTACAGCATTATCCAACTTATGTTCAAGCACGACCCCAGCACCCGCGAGGAGAAGAAGGACGTGATGTACATGGTTGAGGACTATGCTATGGACCTGATCAGCGAGATGTATGACCAGCGCTTAACAGAGAAGGCTCAGGAGGCCGACTGCCCCTTCCTGCAGGCTGGTACCTACAACGGTAACTATCTTGGCATGAGCGCCAACAAGGAAGCCTTCGTGTTCTACTGCTTGCCCAAGCCCGACATGGCCAACGAGGCCCTGCAGGCTGTGATGGTCGAGGCTCTGCGTGCCAGCATGCACGGCTTCACCGCCGGTGAGTATGAGCGTGCCAAGGCCGAGTATCTGTCGCGCCTCGAGAAGACCTACAACGAGCGCAACAAAATCACCAACGAGGTCTATGGCCGCAGCCTCATCGCTAACTACCTTGAGGGCGAGCCCATCCCCAGCATCGAGCAGGAGTACCAAATCGTGAATATGCTTGCTCCCAACATTCCCGTTGACCTCATCAACCAAGTGCTGCCCGAACTCATCCCGCAGAACGAGCACAACATGGTGGTGGTGAACTTCAACCAGGAGGCTGAAGGTAAGGTGTATCCCACCGTCGAGGGCTTCCGCAGCGCTATCAACGCTGCCCGCGCAAGCGACATCGAGGCTTACGTCGACAACACCAAGAATGAGCCGCTGATGACCGTGATGCCTACCCCGGGCACCATCGTCAGCGAGAAGAAGGGCGACAAGTTTGACTACACCGAACTCACCCTGAGCAATGGCGTGAAGGTCATCCTCAAGAAGACCGACCTCAAGGAGAACGAGATTCGCATGGAGGCTGAGTCGAAGGGCGGTAGTTCGCTCTACGGCAAGGAGGACTATGCAAACCTTGAGATGTTCGACGCCGTGGTTGGCATGAGCGGTCTTGGCGCATTCGACAACACCGAACTTACCAAGGCACTCGCTGGCAAGCAGGCCAACGTAGACCTGGGCATGAGCACCAGTTATGAGACCCTGAGCGGTAAGTCGACCGTTAAGGACCTGGAGACCTTGTTCCAACTCACTTACCTCACCATGACCGACATCCACAAGGATGAGAAGGCTTTCAACAACCTGATGAACCAGTTGTCGACCATGCTGAAAAACAAGCACCTCGACCCGAACAGCGCCTTCAGCGACTCGGTGAGCGTGACTCTGAGCAACCACAACTGGCGCGAAAAGCCGTTTGATGAGAGCGACATCGCCAATGTGAACCTCGACCGCATCATGGCCATCGCCAAGGAGCGCACCGCAAATGCTGCCGACTTCACCTTCTACTTTGTTGGTAACTTCGACGAGCAACTCATTCGCGAGTATCTGTGCCAGTACATTGCCAGCCTGCCCGCCAATGCCAGCCGCGAGAACTACAACAACGTGCAAGAGTATGCCCTGGGCAAGGTGCTGAACCACTTCACCCGCAAGATGGAGACTCCCAAGGCTATGAGTTACATGTTCTGGTACAACCTCACCGAGCCCTACAGCATGCGTGGCCAAATCCTCGCTTCGATGGCAGGCCAACTGCTCGACAAGGTGTATCTGCAGAAGATTCGTGAGGATGCCGGTGCCGCTTATTCGGCAAGCGCATTCGGTATGCAGCGTCGCACCGGCGACCTTAACCAGACCATGGTTATCGGTGTCGTGCCCATGACTCCCGAGAAGAGCGACCTGGCTCTGAACATTATGCGTGAAGAGGCTGCCAACCTGGCCAAGACTGTCGACGCAGCATCGCTGGCCGACATCAAGGAGGTGATGATTAAGGACTACAACACCTCGATCAAGGAGAACAGTTACTGGATGAACGTCCTCACCGAGTGGGTGGGTCGCGGCAACGACGACCACACCGGCTACGAGGAGATGGTCAACAGCATCAAGCCTGAGGACGTGAGCGCCTTCATGCGCAACGTCGTCCTGGCCGCTGGCAACAACGTGGAGGTTGTGATGCTCCCCGAGCAATAATCAGCCACAACGCTTGCCCTCGTGGCAAGCCCATGAAATAGCGGTGCGCCGCTCGACCTCGGTCGGGTGGCGCATCGCCTTTTTTGTCAAGCCCCAATCGGATAACCCTCGAATGCTCGATTGCTGAAACCCTCGATTGCTCGAACTTTCGAATGCTCGAACAGTCGAATGCTCGAATGCTCGAGTTTCGCCTGGATTGACTTTTTTCTAAATCGTGGTGGTTGTGAATTTTGTAAAGTTGTCCAAAACTAATTGTTAAAACATTGTATGTTAGTGCTATAGTGTTTTTGTTATATATGAAAAGTTTTCCAAAAAATAAATTTGTTGAAATATTCTGTGGGCGTTTTCTTGTGCATTTCGCAAAGATTTGCTTATTTTGCAGTCGCAATTATTGACCATTTTAATCGAATAACACATACCAGGCTATGATTCAAACAGTTGTTAAGCGCGACGGGCGCATTGTGGGTTATAACGAAGAAAAAATCAAGGCTGCCATACGCAAAGCCATGCTCGCCACCGAGGCCGGAGAGGACGAGGGGCTGATTCAGCGCATCGCCGACCGCATAGGCACACGCGGCGCCGAGCAGATGACCGTGGAGCAAATCCAGGACATGGTGGAGGTGGAACTGATGAAGAGTGCCCGCAAGGAAGTGGCGCGATGCTACATCAACTACCGCCACAAGCGCAGCGTGGCCCGCAAGGCGAAGACTCGCGACATATTTCTGGAAATCATCAATGCCAAGAACAACGATATCACTCGCGAGAACGCCAACATGAACGCCGACACGCCGGCGGGAATGATGATGAAGTTTGCCAGCGAGAGCACCAAGCCTTTCGTCGACGACTATCTGCTCAGCGAGGAGGCCCGCGAGGCGGTGCGCAAGAATTACCTTCACATTCACGACAAGGACTATTATCCCACCAAGAGCCTCACCTGCGTGCAGCACCCGCTGGACCGCGTGCTGAAAAACGGCTTCAGCGCCGGCCATGGCGAGTCGCGCCCGGCCAAGCGCATCGAGACGGCGAGCGTGATAGCCTGCATATCGATGGAGACGGCCCAAAACGAGATGCATGGCGGCCAGGCCATCCCGGCCTTCGATTTCTATCTGGCACCCTTTGTGCGCCGCACCTTTATTGAGGAGGTGAAGTATGCCGAGGGGATGATGAACATGGACCTGAGCCACCTGTACGACGCCAAGATCGACGACTTCATCGCCCGCCCGCTCGACGGCCTGGAGGGGGCCGACCGCGCCCTGCAGCACGCCATCAACCGCACCTGCGAGCGCGTGCATCAGGCCATGGAGGCGTTTATCCACAATATGAACACCATCCACAGCCGTGGCGGAAACCAGGTGGTGTTCAGTTCAATCAACTACGGCACCGACACCAGCGCCGAGGGACGTTGCATCATCCGCGAGTTGCTCAACTCCACCTACGAGGGCGTGGGCAATGGCGCCACGGCAATCTTCCCCATCCAGATTTGGAAGAAGAAAAGCGGCGTCAGTTACCTGCCCACCGACCCCAACTACGACCTGTACCAGTTGGCCTGCAAGGTGACGGCGCGACGTTTCTTCCCCAACTTTGTCAACCTCGACGCCACCTACAACTTCCACGAGAAGTGGGACATCAACGACCCCGAGCGCTACAAGTATGAGGTGGCCACGATGGGTTGCCGCACGCGCGTGTTTGAGAACCGCTTCGGCCCCAAGACGAGCATTGGCCGCGGCAACATCTCGTTCTCGACAATCAACATCGTGAAACTCGCCATCGAGTGCATGTCGATTGACGACCAGGAGCAGCGCGTGGCCGAGTTCTTCAAGAAATTAGACCGCATCCTCGACATCACGGCCCGCCAACTTCACGACCGCTTTAACTTCCAGAAGACGGCACAGGCCAAGCAGTTCCCGCTGGTGATGTCGCAGTTGTGGAACGGCAGCGAGAACCTCAAGCCTAACGAGACCATCGAAAGCGTCATCAACCAGGGCACGCTGGGCATCGGCTTCATCGGCCTGGCCGAGTGCTTGATTGCCCTCACCGGCAAGCACCATGGCGAGAGCGACGAGAGCCAGCGCTTGGGCCTGAAAATCGTGGGTCACATGCGCGACAAGGTTAACGAGTACTGCGAGCAGTATAAGCACAACTACAGCGTGCTGGCCACACCGGCCGAGGGCCTCAGCGGCAAGTTTACCCGCCGCGACCGCAAGGAGTTTGGCGAGATTCCGGGCGTTACCGACAAGATTTATTACACCAACAGCAACCACGTGCCCGTGTACTACAAGTGCAGCCCCAAGCACAAAGCCGAGGTCGAGGCACCGTATCACGAGATTACGCGCGGCGGCCACATCTTCTACGTCGAGATTGACGGCGACGCCACTCACAATCCTCAGGCAATCAGCGATATCGTTGACTTGATGCACAAGTACAACATCGGCTATGGCTCGGTGAACCACAACCGCAACCGCTGCATGGACTGCGGCTACGAGGATGCTACCGACAACCTCACGGAGTGCCCCGTGTGCCACGGCCACAACATCGACCGTCTGCAGCGCATCACCGGCTACTTGGTGGGAACCACCGAGCGCTGGAACAGCGGCAAACTCGCCGAACTTAACGACCGTGTAATCCACAAATAAGGACATTGTTATATGCGTGTACTCAGAATTGTTGAGGGGACGAGTGTCGACGGACCCGGACTGCGCACGTCGGTCTACATGGCCGGCTGCCGTCACCACTGCCCGGAGTGCCACAACCCGCAGTCGTGGAGCATGGCTGGCGGCCATGAAGCGAGCATCGACGAACTGATGTCGGTCATCGCCTACAACGAGGCTCCGGTGACGCTGAGCGGCGGCGACCCGCTGGCACAGCCGCAGTCGACGCTCGAATTGGCGAAACGCATCAAGGGTGAGTTGGGCTACAACATTTGGTGCTACACCGGCTACACCTGGGAGCAAATCCAGGGCGATCCGTCGTTGTCGGCCATCATGAACTATGTCGACACGCTTGTCGACTCGCCCTTTGTGGTCGCTGAGCGCGACAACACGCTGCGTTTCCGTGGCAGCCGCAACCAGCGCGTCATCGACGTGCCCGCCTCGCTGGCCCAGCACCGCGTCGTCCTCCTCGACTACTAAGAGGTGGATTGTGGTTAAACACCAAAGGGCGGCATCAACAATGTAGGGACGCGCCATGGCGCGTAGTGCGAAATCTCAGGAATTTACGACCTTGACTCCACTACGCGCCATGGCGCGTCCCTACAAATTTATGGCCACTTCACACTAATTGTGAATACTGGTAGCGGCAGTTGATGCCAGAGCCAGATAATTCTCATTTTCACCCCCACGGCGATTACATCGGTGATGTGAACGGCGTGGGGTGAAATTTATCCCGACTCGGGCCTTGCTCGAGACGGTTAAAACCATTTTTTTTGGGGGGGGCTGTTTTGATTGAATCTTCGGAAAAAGTGGGGCGGAGTGCATTTTTGCGGCAAAAGATTGCCTAATTGCCGTTTCTTTAGTATTTTTGCGGTTATCTTAGCCGCAATGCGGCTCGACGAGAAAAAAATTATAACAAAAACGCAACAATATGAAACGATTACACATTCTCGCGCTTCTCGTTGTGGCACTGTTCGCTGCCGCAACGGTGCAAGCACAAACCGCCGTTCAGTACCGTAACAGCGGACTTCAGGCGCTCGCCAACGGTGACCTCGACCTGGCTGTCGAGTACTTCCAACAGGCTGTCAACCTCGACCCCAACGACGGCTACTCGATGGCTCAGTTGGGCAGCATCGCCCTGCAACGTAACAACAACTATGATGCGCAGCAATACCTCGAGAAGGCGTTGCCGCTGCTCGACAACGACGAGTTGAAGGCCTGGGCCTACTACGACCTGTCGGTAATCTACGTCAACTCCAAGAAGAATGCCGAGGCCGTGGAGGCGCTGCGCCAGGCGGTGACGCTGAATCCCAGCAATGCCGACTTTTGGCAGCAGTATGGCGCGGTGTGCATGGCGCAAGGGCGTCAGACCCCCAGCCTCTGCAACCAAGCCATGGAAGCCTTTGAGAAGGCTTACCAGTTACAGCCCAGCGACGATCTGCTGATTGGCATCATCCAGGCATGCAAGCCGCTCAAGCAGCATGAGCGCGCCCTGCAGATTGCCAACCAACTGGTGGACAAAGAGCCCGGCAACGCCGAGTACTATTACACTCGTGCCTTGGCGCGCGCCAACTGCCGACTCTATCCCGACGCACTCGAGGACTGCATCTATTCGCTCACGCTCAATCCCAGCAAGAGCAACTTTGCCTGGAACAATCTGGGCCACATAGCCTTCACCTGCCCCGACTATGCGATGGTGCTCATTGAGGACAAAATCGAGCGCGACACCGAGAATGCCGACTTCTGGCGCGACGCAATGCAGGAGGTGAAGAGCGCCGGCTTCGACGACGTGGAATACGTGGAGCGCGACATCACGCCTTACGACGACGTGATGCTGCCCGTGTACAACGGCGGCCACAAGGCAATGTATAAGTTTATCCACGACCACTTCAAGTATCCCGCCAAGGCCAAGAAGAAAAAAATCGAGGACGTGATTAACGTGCGCTGCAAGGTCGACATCAACGGTGTGGTCACCGAGGCCGAGGTGCTGCGCGCCGGCAAGTCGCCCGAACTCGATGCCGAGGCCGTGCGCGTGTGCCGCCTGCTCAACGAGTTCACCCCGGCGCAAATCGATGGTGAGCCCGTGGAGAGCGTGATTGTCGTGCGTGTGGAATGTACCCTCAAATAATCATAAAACCAAGTAATTCGCGATGAAACACCTATATTTGATTATTCTGGCTGTGATGGCGCTGAGCGCCGCAACGGCCATGGCCGACGACAACCGCACCTACGTCAGCCCCACCACCAACGTTACCGACCTCGAGGACGACATCCGCTATCAGGAGGACCTCATGGCCGAAAAGCAAGACTCCATCGACGAACTGAACGCACAGATTCAGGCCCTCAAGCAGCGCCTCGACAGCATCAACGCGCTGGAAAAGGACGTGAAGGGCCAAATCAGCGCGCTGGAGAAGATGCGCAAGGTGCTCGAGAACGACATCAAGGTCGCCGACAAGACGCGCCGCAATGTGCATGAGACGCGCGACTACTTGGTGTTTGACCAGGAAATTCAGGACGTGCTGCTCAACCCCTACAACAAACTCGACGTGGAGAACGCGCTGCGCAGTTTCGAGGGTATGGAGACCAAGGAGGTGCTCAAGAAGCGTGAGTTGCTCGAGAATTATGGCCGTTACACCATCGACATGCGCAAGTTCCTCGAGAAACAGCGCTCGGTCTTTGCCAACCTGCGCTGGGCAACCCAGGGTGCCGACAGCGATGCCTACAAGAAGTTTGATAAGGGGCTGAAATCGCTCTCTTACTATAAGGTTTACGAGAAGGGCATGAAGAATCAGAAGAATGCCACCATCCCCTACCTTGACAAGGTGATTAACGCCATCCTGCAACTTGAGCGCCGCGGCTTCAACAGCGCCCAGGACTACGACAAGGTGCTCGACATGCTTTACACCAACGACTAATACGTGCCAAGCATGAAAATGATAAAATACGTGTCCATTGTGGCCATGGCCCTGCTGGCGGCTTGCGGAGCCAAGGCCGGCGCCCCCGGTACGGCCCCTGCAACCCCCAGCGCCGAGCAACCGGTGGTGGTTGGTGCCGAGCGCACCCAGATTTATGTGCCGCTGCTCAAAGGCAAGCGAATTGCCCTGCTGAGCAACCAGACCGGCATCCTGCCCGACGGCCGCCACGTGCTCGACGTGATGCTGGAAAACGGACTTAACGTGGTTACCATCTTCTCGCCCGAGCACGGATTCCGTGGCAAGGCCGACGCCGGCGAGCACGTGGCCAGCAGCGTCGACGAGAAGACGGGCATACCCATCGCATCGCTCTACGACGGCAAGAGCCACATGCCCAAGGCCGAGACGATGAGCGGATTCGACGTTATCGTGACCGACATTCAAGATGTGGGACTGCGCTTCTACACCTACTATATCACCATGATCAACCTCATGGATGCCGCGGCAACCTACGGCAAGGGGTTTGTCGTGCTCGACCGCCCCAATCCCAACATCATGACCGTCGATGGTCCCATCCTCGACATGAAACTCAAGAGTGGAGTGGGGCGCTTGCCCATCCCCACCGTGTACGGCATGACCATGGGCGAGTTGGCGAAGATGGCTGTGGGCGAGGGCTGGCTCGTCGACGGCAAGAAGATTCCGCTCACTGTGGTGCCTTGCGACAACTACACGCGCCACACACGCTACACGCTGCCGGTGGCACCGTCGCCCAATCTGCCCAACATGCTCAGCATCTACCTCTATCCCTCGACGTGCTACTTCGAGGGCACGACGGTGAGCCTGGGTCGCGGCACGCCATGGCCGTTCCAGGTCTACGGCCATCCGGCGATGACCAAGCGCGAGTTTGAGTTCACGCCACGCAGCGTCGACGGCGCGAAGAATCCGCCGCAACTCGACAACTTGTGCCACGGTGTTGACCTCCATAACATGGACCCCGAGCAAGCCATCGCGCAAGGCATCAACTTAGAGTATGTCATCGACGCTTACAACGACCTCACCAGTCACGGCCAGGAGTTTTACCTTAACAAGGCCAATTTCTTCGACAAGTTGATGGGTACCACGCGCGTTCGCGAGATGATTGCCCAGGGCAAGACGGCTCGCGAGATTAAGGCCACCTGGCAGGGCGATGTGTACCGCTTCAAGCAGGAGCGGCGCCCATATCTCATTTACAAAGAATAATACACCAATAATCATCCAATAATCAACACATAACTATCAACAATGAGCACTCCCTGGATTGTTTTGGCCACTATAATTGGCTATTTCATCTTGTTATTCATTATTTCGTGGGCTGCCACTCGCAAGACCGACAGCGAGGCTGCGCTGACAGGCGGCCGCGAGGCGCCATGGTTTATCGTTGCCATCGCCATGCTGGGCGCGCCCATCTCGGGCGTCACCTTTGTGTCGGTGCCGGGCATGGTGGTTGCCAAGGGCTACAGTTACTTGCAGATGACGCTGGGCTTCATCGTGGGCTATTTTGTCATCGCCTATGTGCTGTTGCCACTATTCTATAAGCGCAAGTTAGTGTCGATTTACGGTTATCTGGAGCAGCGCTTCGGCGCGGGCACCCACAAGACCGGGGCGTGGTTCTTCTTCATCAGCAAGATGCTGGGCGCTGCCGTGCGATTCTATGTGGTGTGCGTCACGCTGCAACTGCTGGTGTTCGCCCCCATGGGCATCCCGTTCATTATCAACGTGATTGCTACCATAGCCCTGATTTTCCTGTACACGCTGCAGGGCGGTGTGAAAACTGTCATATGGACCGATACGCTCAAGTCGTTCTGCCTGATAATGAGTGTGGTGCTCTGCATCTACTTTGTGGCACGCGGCTTGGGTTACGACCTGGGCGGCATGTGCAAGGCGATAGCCGGCGACGAGAGTTCGCGCATGTTCTACTTCGACGACCCGAAGGATGGCCTCTACTTCTGGAAGCAGTTCATCGCCGGCGTGTTTATGGTGATTGCCACCACTGGTCTTGACCAGGACCTGATGCAGCGCACCCTGGCCAGCAAAAATGCGCAGGAGTCGAAAAAGGGCCTCATTGTGAGCGGTATTACTCAGTTCTTTGTCATTGCGCTGTTCCTTATCTTGGGTACGCTGCTGGTGCTGTATGTCAAGGCCAACGGTATGGAGATGCCCGAGAAGAGCGACGAACTCTTCGGCAAGGTGGCCTTTGCGCCGGGCATGCCCGTGATTGTGGGCATCTTGTTCATCTTGGGCCTCGTGGCAGCGGCCTATTCGGCTGCCGGATCGGCACTGACGTCGCTCACCACGTCGTTTACCGTCGATATCCTTGAGGCCGACAAGAAAAAGCCCGCCGACGCCCTGTCGCGCACGCGCAAACTGGTGCATGTGGCCATGGCCGCCGGCATGGGGCTTGTGATTCTGGTGTTCTACGCCATCAGCAACAGCGACGCCATCAGTGCCGTGTACACCCTGGCAAGTTACACCTACGGCCCGATACTTGGCCTGTTTGCCTTCGGCATGATGTGCAAGGCCGATGTCCGCGACCGCCTGGTGCCCATCGTGTGTATCGCCGCGCCCATCATCAGTTACGGCGTGCAGTGGTGGCTCAAGCAGCAGTATGACTACACGCTTGGTTTCGAACTCTTGCTGCTCAACGCCGCGCTCACCATGCTCGGCCTGGCACTCCTTATCAAGCGCAAATAAAGAAATCTGTCATCTGTCATCTGTTATCTATAATCTATAATCTATAATCTATAATCTACTACGTCGTTGCAGTACGAACTCCTACACCGCTACATTTGGCTTGTCGACACGATTCGTCGGCACGGTCGCATCACGCTTGATGAAATCAACAGCCAATGGCTGCTGGCGTCGATGAGCAACGGCAAGCCGTTCTCGCGCCGCACCTTTTTCAACTACCGCAATGCCGCGCAGCGCTTGCTGGGCGTGTACATCGACTGCGACCTGTCGACCTACGAGTACTTCATCGAGCAGCAGGGCGAGGGACGCTTGAGCCTCAACGACTGGCTGCTCGACTCGATGTCGATTAACGAGACGCTGCGCGACTCGCGCGACATGGCCAACCGCGTGGTGCTGGAGAATGTGCCCAGTGCGCGAGAGCACCTGCCCACCATCATCGACGCCATGCGGCAAGACGTGCGCGTGCGCTTCTCCTACAAGGCTCACACGCGCGTCAATCGCACCGCCGGCATCGTCATCGAGCCGTATTTCGTCAAGATTTTCAAGCAGTTGTGGTACGTGATTGGCTACAACGTGAAGGATGGCAAAATCAAGACCTACGCCCTGGACCGCATCAGCGACCTGAACATCTTGGCGCAGGAGCATTTCAAGATGCCCGAGGGCTTCAGCCCGGCGGCGTTTTTCAGCGACTGTTTCGGCATCACCACCAACCAGAACGAGCCCAAGCGCATCACCTTGCGCGTGGAGCCCACGCAGGCCAAGTATTTCCGCGCACTGCCGCTGCACCCCTCGCAGACCGAGGAGGTGCACGATAGTTATTCGCTCTTCAACTACCGCATGCGCATCACCTACGACCTGAAGGAGGAAATCATGTCGCACGGCAGTGCTGTCGAGGTGGTGGCGCCGCCCGAACTCAAGGCGCTCATCGTCGAAGAACTCCGCCAGGCGTTACAAAACTATCAACCTACCAGCACGCCCACAACGGGCAAATGACGACGCTATGGACATTTTTGCAAGCGACGGATGGCTCACGATGGCCATCACCAGTGTGAACGACTTCGTCTGGACCTACATACTGATAATTCTGCTTGTGGGATGCGGCCTGTATTTCACCTGGCGCACGCGCTTTGTGCAACTGCGCATGGTGGGCGAGATGGTGCGGCTCATTGCCGAGCCCTCGGTAAAGACTGGACCGAAGAAGCATATCTCGGCATTTCAGGCTTTTGCCGTGTCGGTGGCCACGCGTGTGGGCACTGGCAACCTGGCCGGCGTGGCCACGGCCATCGCCATGGGTGGCCCGGGAGCGGTGTTCTGGATGTGGATGATTGCCCTCATTGGCGGTGCCACGGCGTTTATCGAGTCGACGCTGGCACAACTTTACAAGCGTCATGGCGACGACTCCTACAAGGGTGGTCCGGCCTACTATATCAAGTATGGCTTGGGGCGGAAATGGATGGCGGCATTGTTTGCGGTGCTGATTACGCTCACCTTCGGCCTGTCGTACAACTCGGTGCAGAGCAACACGATATGTAGCGCCATGCACCAGGCCTTCGGGTGGAACGAAATCGTGGTGGGCGCGATAATCTCGGTGGTGTCGCTGGTGATTGCCTTCGGCGGCATACAGCGCATAGCGCGCGTGAGCGCCGTGATTGTGCCGCTGATGGCCGTGGGCTACTTCATTTTGGCGCTTGTGATTGTGCTGATGAACTATCAACTTGTGCCTCATGTGTTTAAGGTTATCATTACTGAGGCGTTCGGCCTGGGTCAGTTTACCGGCGGCCTGCTGGGCATGACGGTGATGTACGGCATCAAGCGCGGCTTGTTCAGCAACGAAGCCGGTGAGGGCTCGGCGCCCAACGTTGCCGCCACGGCCAGCGTGTCACACCCCGTGAAGCAAGGCCTCGTGCAGGCCTTGGGCGTGTTTACCGACACCTTCCTGGTGTGCTCGTGCACGGCATTCATCATTCTTATCAGCGGCGTTTATTCAAGCGGCGCCAATGGCATTGCGCTCACCCAGGAAGCCATGCAGTCGCAAATTGGGCACTGGGGCAAAGTGTTTATCGCAATAGCCATCTTCTTCTTCGCTTTCAGCAGCATAATCGGCAACTACTATTATGGCGAGACCAACATCCAGTTCCTCACCCGCAAGCGGTGGGCGCTGGTAGTCTTCCGCCTGTTCTCGGGCGGTGTGATGGTGATGCTCGGCGCGCTGGCCAGCCTGAACTTTGTGTGGAGTCTGGGCGATATCTGCATGGCCATGCTCACCGCCTGCAACCTGGCGGCGATAATCCCGCTCAGCAAGTACGCCTTCAAACTGCTCAAGAACTACCAGGACCAGAAGCGCAACGGCATTGCCAGCCCCACCTTCAAGCGCGACATGCTCCCCGACCTAAAAGGCGACATCCAATGCTGGGACTAAGTATCTCAAGTTGAGTCCTAATAACCAAATCAATTGCGCGAACATTAGAATCTTCGAATGTTCGATTATTCGAATCTTCGAGTGCTCGAGTTAATTTTGCTATCACGGGTGGGTGGTTAGGCGGCGGGGAGGGTGGTGATGTTGCGCAGGATGTCGAGGGCGTCGGTCACGGTGGCGACGTCGTCGATGAGGAATGAGCGGCGGCCGTTCACCTCGCGGATGTGGCAGCGGCGCGGGTTGCTCTGCGCAAAGGTGAGGATGCGTCCGAAGGCGCGCGACTGGTAGTAGGCCACATTGCTCTGGCCCACGAAGTAGACGTACATCTTGCCCTGCTTGAGCGCGACTTTCTCGATGCCTAAGGTGCGCGCCGTGCGCCGCAGCGGCACGATGCGGATGAGTTCGCGCGCCATGTCGGGCACGGGGCCGAAGCGGTCGACCAGGCGCGTCTCGAAGGCGTCGACTTCGGCATCGGTCTGCATGTTGTCGAGTTCGCGGTAGAGCGTGATGCGCTCGTTTTCCTGCGGCACGTAGGTGGCGGGGAACATCAGTTCCAGGTCGGTGTCGATGGTGCAGTCGGTCACAAACTCCGTCTCCTCGCTCTGGTCGGTGTTTTGCTCCTCGAAGGTCCCGGCAAACTCTTCGGTTTTCAGTTCCAGAACGGCCTCGCGGAGCACCTTTTGGTAGGTCTCGTAGCCCAGGTCGGCGATAAAGCCGCTCTGCTCGGCGCCGAGCAGGTTTCCAGCGCCGCGAATGTCGAGGTCCTGCATGGCGATGTGGATGCCGCTGCCCAGGTCGCTGAAACTCTCGATGGCCTGCAGGCGGCGGCGCGCCACGGCGGTGAGCGGCTTGCCCGACGGCACGAGCAGGTAGCAGAATGCCTTGCGGTTTGAGCGGCCCACGCGGCCACGCAACTGGTGCAGTTCGCTCAGGCCGAAGTTCTGGGCGTTGTTGATGATGATGGTGTTAACGTTGGGCATGTCGAGGCCGCTCTCGATGATGGTGGTGGCCAGCAGCACGTCGTAGTCGCGGTTGGTGAAGTCGAGGATGGTCTGCTCGAGGCGTTCGGGCGGCATCTGGCCGTGCGCCACCACGGTGCGTGCGTCGGGCACCACGCGGTGCACCATGTTCTCCAGGTTGTAGAGTTGCTCGATGCGGTTGTTCACAATAAACACCTGTCCGTTGCGCGACAACTCGAAGTTGATGGCCTCGCGCACCACCTCGTCGTTGAGCGTGCCCAGCGAGGTGAGGATGGGGTAGCGGTTGGCCGGCGGGGTGGTGATGGCGCTCAGGTCGCGCGCCCCCATGAGCGAGAACTGCAGGGTGCGCGGGATGGGCGTGGCGCTCATGGTGATGGTGTCGACGTTGACCTTGAGTTGCTTGAGTTTCTCCTTGACCGATACGCCAAACTTCTGTTCCTCGTCAATCACGAGCAGGCCCAAGTCTTTGAATTTCACACTCTTGCCGATGAGTTTGTGAGTACCGATGATGATGTCGATTTTGCCCTCCTCCAGGTCGGCGAGCAACTGCTTCACCTCCTTGGGCTTGCGTGCGCGGCTCAGGTAGTCGACCCTGACGGGGAAGTCCTTCAGGCGGTCGCTGAAGGTGTTGTAATGCTGAAACGCCAGCACTGTGGTGGGCACGAGCACGGCGGTCTGCTTGCCGTCGGTGGCGGCTTTGAAGGCGGCGCGGATGGCCACCTCGGTCTTGCCGAAGCCCACGTCGCCGCAAATCAGGCGGTCCATGGGCTTGTCGCTCTCCATGTCGGTCTTGACGGCCTGTGTGGCCTTGAGTTGGTCGGGCGTGTCCTCGTAGATAAACGAGGCCTCGAGTTCTTGCTGCAAGTATCCGTCGGGCGAGAAGGCGAAGCCATGCTGCTCGCGGCGGCGTGCGTAGAGCGTGATCAGGTCGCGAGCGATGTCCTTCAGGCGACTCTTGGTGCGGGCCTTCATGCGGTTCCACGCGCCCGAGCCAAGTTTGTTGAGGCGTGGCTCCACGCCTTCCTTGCCACGGTATTTCGAGAGTTTGTGCAGGGCGTGTATCGACACGAAAATCTTGTCGCCGTTGAGGTAGGTGAGTTTGATCATCTCCTGCATCTTGCCGTTGACGGCGGTGCGCAGCAGGCCGCCAAACTTGCCCACGCCATGGTCCTCGTGCACGATGTAGTCGCCCACCTCGATTTGGTTGAGTTCCTTGAGCGACAGGGCGAGTTTGCCCGAGCGTGCTCGCTCGCTCTTGAGGTTATATTTGTGGAAGCGGTCGAAAATCTGGTGGTCGGTGAAGACGCACATGCGCACGTCGTCGTCGACAAAGCCCTCGTGCAGCGTCTTGAGCACGGGCTCGAACTCGATGTCGTCGCCACGGTCGGCAAAGATTACGCGCAGGCGCTCGATTTGCTTAGCGCTGTCGCTGAGAATCATGATGCGGTAGCCGCGCGCCAGGAAGTCGTTGAACGAACTGCTGATCAGGTCGAAATTCTTGTGGTAGATGCCCTGCGGCTTGCAGTGCAGCGTCAGGCGTGCCGGGCTGGGTTGTGCGCTCTCGCCACGCGAGAAGTCGAGGCGTCGCAGCATCGCCAGGCGTGCCACGAAGCGGTCGGGGTCCACCACCTTGTCCATGGCCTGCGCGTCGCCCTCCTGGGCGATGATAGCCTGGCTCGAGAAACTCTCGGCGGCGATGGTGCTGATGCGGCTTTTCAGCCACTCCACGTCGCCGCACACCACCACTGTGTCGTCGCCCACATAGTCGAGCAGCGACACCTGGCCGGCCTTGCCGCCGCCACGCCCCACGATGGTCACGGCCTGCTGGCGTTCCTCGCTGAGTTGCGTCTCCACGCTGAAGGTGCGCACGCTGTCCACCTCGTCGCCGAAGAAGTCGATGCGGTAAGGCAGTTCGTTTGAGTAGGAGTAAACGTCGAGAATCGAGCCGCGCACGCTGTACTGGCCCGGCTCGTAGACGTAGTCCACATGGTTGAAGCCCAGGTCGAGCAGGTGTTGCTGCAGCAACGTCAGGTCGTGCTCCTCGCCGGTGGCCAGGCGTATGGAGTTGCGCGCCACCTCCTGTCGCGAGGCCACGCGCTCGGCCAGCGCCTCGGGGTAGGCCACCACCCAGCGCAACTCGGGGTTGTCGTGCCACTGGTTGAGCACCTCGGTGCGCAGAATCTCGTTGGGCGCGTCGATTTGCCCATATTTTATGTCGCGCTTGTAGCCGCTGGGGAAAATCAGCACCTGCTTGTCGTCGGTGAGTTGCACCAGGTCGTTGTAGATGTAACCGGCCTCGTCGAGGTCGCTGGCCACCACCAGGTAGGGCTGCGACAATCGCGGCAAGCGCGCAATCACCATCGCCACCGCCGAGCCGGCCAGGCCGTCGACGGTGACCACGCGGTTGCGCTTGCCAGTCACCAGTTTTTTCAGCGCCTCGGTGCGCGCCTTGCCCATCAGGGCATCGCAAAGTTGCTTGATTTCCATGCGGCGTGCGGGAGCGACTATTGTTGCACGAGGTCGAGGATTTGCTGCGCCGCGTCGCGCGTGTTCACCTTCTCGATGACGTGGGTGATGACACCCTGTTCATCGATGATGAAGGTGGTGCGCACCGTGCCCATGTAGGTGCGGCCTGCCATGCGTTTCTCGCGCCACACGCCCATAGCCTCCTGCAAGGTGTGGTCCACGTCGGCAATCAGCGGGAAGGGCAGGTTGTACTTTGCGGCAAACTTCTCGTGGCTTGCCGCCGAGTCCTTGCTCACGCCCAGCAGGGCATACCCAGCCTTGCGCAGCGCGCCGTAGCCGTCGCTCAGCGAGCAAGCCTCGGCGGTGCATCCGCTCGTGTTGTCCTTGGGGTAGAAATAGATGATTAACTTCTTGCCGGCATAGTCGGCTGCGGTGTGTGTGCGTCCCTGCTGGTCCACGCCCAGCACATCGGGAATCTTATCTCCAACTTTCATGATATTACTTGTTTTACCAAATTTCTTTCTGCAAAGTTACAGCAAAGCCATCGCATAAAAAAATGCTAACCCCAGTTTTTCATTTTTTTATGCCGGGGCTAAAGTTCCTATGGTGGCTGTGGCTATAAAAAAATTAGGGATAACTTGCAGGCTGACTGCTTGTTATCCCTGTTTCGGGTCGGGGTGAGAGGATTTCTTCAGTAACATTATGAGTTTCCATGACGATAATTCATAGATAGTTTTAGTCTTAAAACTTATTGTTACTGTCCCGTTTTTGTCCCGGTTTGAGCCAGTAAAATCTGGATTGTACGCTCCTTTTCCTTAAGAAGTTCCTTCAGTGCTGCCACTTCATTAGCAGTAATTGTCACCGCCGCGTTGGCGTTGCCGATCACTGTGGTCGCATGCACATTCGACACGCTGACCTGCGCCTCATCGTCAAAGAAATACGATGGCGACACACCTATTAAACCACAGATGCGGTCAAGGAGTGAGCAGTCGATGCTTTCCTTGCGCATAATCGCCGACAGGTAGGTGGGCGTGATGCCCAACTCTGCTGCGAGTTCTTTCTTGACGAGACGCTTCTCCTCAATCAATCTCTTTAATTCGTTTCCTATATTTTTCATAAAACAAAATGTTAAATTATCTAAAACTTTTAGTTTGAAGTCAAACAAATAGTTTGAGTTTTCAAAAATAGACGTATATTTGCGACTGTAAAAGTACAACAATTATTGCAAATACAATCATTATGGACTCAAAAAACAACGAAATTCGCAAAGATTCGATTGCGCTGCGCGACTTCCTGGCCCGCTATGCCAACCACAGTAAAACGTATGTCATTGACAAGATATGCGAAGGCTGTTATGTGCCGCGTTACACCGTCTTCAACTGGTGCAGAGGTTTGGCTCGTATCCCTGAACTCCACAAGCGCAAAATTGAGGAAATTTTTTCAGAGCGTATCTTTGATTCTCTAACTATTTGTGAATAATGACACAGCCATGCCATTGAGAATTGAGTTTTACACCTATGAGGATGAGTTGTGGTACCGCACGTCCGATGGTCACACCGAGCGTCTGACTGAGCGTCACCACGACATCATCAGTGATGTGCTCGACAAGATTGAGACGCTCTACCCGAAAGCATTCGTTGCGCTGAGCAAAGAGTATGAGCGTTGTTTGCCCAACGTGTCGCTTTACCGCTATCGCATGGTGCTTCGCTTCTGCAAGTGCAATTTCGGCAACATCGACAACATTGCCGACATCGACCACTATGGCCGGTTCCATCTGGAGTGTGTACCGTGTCCGCTTCGCGGCGAGTGTCGGCAGGAAGGTGTGATTTGTCACCCGGAGTTTGACAGTCGCTTGAGTGAAGCCGAGAATCGTGTGCTGCGTCTCTGGTATGATGGAATGTGCAAGGAAGCGATTGCCGAGCAGTTATATTTATCAATCCATACAGTAAACAACCATATCCGCAATGCCTTCGCCCGGCTTGGCATCCATGAGAAAGCCGAGTTTTTCAGGTATGCGGAATCAAACCATTTGTTTGAATGAGCGACTTTTATTCTGACTTGACGATACGCAAGGTGCGTGAAAATGCCGATATTAGGTATTGCGTGCCGAATGCGTCGGTCACTCGAGCCACGTCATACGTTCCGTGCCCGAAGTGCGGTGCCTCGGGCAAGAATAAAGGGCTTTGCGTGACACATAAAAGCGGCAAGAATATCGCTAAATGTTTTTCATGCGGTTTCTCCCTGGCCGATGCTATCGCCGCCGCTCTTTACTATGCTTGCAACGACGACCGCAGCCGTTTTGCCGAAGCCGTCAAAAGCGCCGCCGACGCTAACGGCATTTACATCATGAGTGAGCAGGAGCAGCGCAAGCAGATTGTGAGCCAACACCGCAAGGCGATGGCCAAGAGTTTCTGTGAGACGCAACTGGAGGCCTCGGGGCTGACGGTTGACGATGTGATGGTGCGCGTGCAGGAAACGGTGAACGGCGAGACAGTGGAGCACCTTGAACCGGCAATGCGCAAAGGCGGCATCGACCGCATGGGCAACCTCCGCCCGGGCGATGATGAAATGCTCATCTACTACTATCGCCTTGACGGCACCATGGAAATGTATCCCACAAGGGGGATTCGCGGCGCGCTGCGGCCATATATCAGGGTGCGATGGAGCAATCCGTCGCTGCACACGCCGGAGGGCAGCACGCGAGAGAATAAGTATATGACCCCTGCCGGTGCACCGACAAAGTTCTATATACCGCAGCGCATTCGCGACCTGTATCAGCGAGAGGAACACATCGAGACACTGGTAATCCAAGAGGGTGAGAAGAAGGCCGAAAAGGCTTGTAAACACGGTGTGCCGAGTATCGCCATTCAGGGCATTTTCAATATTGGCAACAAGGAAACCGGCTTGCCTCAAGACTTGCAATACTTGATTCAACGCTGCGGTGTGCGCAATGTGGTGCTGATGATGGACGCTGACTGGGACCACCTGTCGAAGAATCTGCAGCCCGATGAGGCGGTGGACTACCGACCACGCATGTTCGCCGCAGCGGCCATCAAGTTCAAAAAATATGTGGGCAGCCTGCATAACATTGGCGTGAACGTTGACATCTACTTTGGCCATGTGAATGTGAATGACCGCGACGACAAAGGCGTTGATGACTTGTTGGTGGGCACGCTGAAAGGCCGTGAGGATGAATTGGCCAAGGACATCGACTTCGCCCTCCATGCTCATGACGGAGTGGGTACCTACTGCTCGATCCACAACATCTCGACGTTGAGTAACCAGCAGATCCAGGACTACTGGCTGCTGAACGACTGTGAGGCGTTCTTTGAGAAGTACGAGTCGAGGCTGAAACCACTGGTGTCGTTCAAGTTCAATCGCTTCCTGTATCGTGTGGGCGAGAGCGGCAAGGTTGTGCTGGCCTCGAAAGTGGCCGCCGACAAGGAGTTCTGGAGTGTGACAGTGAACGAGAACACACAGAAGGTGAGTGTTAGCCTTGAAACATACGAAGCACTGAAATTTATTGAGGCAGCCGGCTTCTACCGCATCCACACGGCCGACCTCGAACCGGGCGTGTTCAACTTCGTGCGCATCGAGGACGGCGTGGTGTACCCAAGCAGCGCTGTGGAGATACGCGAATTTGTGTGGGCCTACATTCTGATGAGCACGAAGGACACGAATGTGCGCAACCACTTCAGCACGCGGTTGACGAGCGACCTGAGCAACGACAAGCTGGAACGCTTGGAGCGTATTGAAGACAACTTCGACAACTTCCAACCCTATCTGCAGAACCTTTACTTCCGCAACGGAATGCTGACCATCACCGCCCAGGGCATCAAATGGGATAAGGTGATAATGGGGCAAGTGTGGAACGACAAGGTGATAGGCCACAAGTTTGAGCGTGTGCCCATCATCGACCATGTGGACTGGGACGAGGCAAACGGCTTCAGCATTTACCCGACGGAGGCCGGCAACCGCTGCGACTTCTTCCGCTTCCTGATGATGACCAGCAACTTTTGGCATGAGAAGTCCGGCGAATTGAGTGCGCTCGAACAACAAGAATTTTCACAGCACTTGATGAATAAATTAACGGCCATAGGCTACTTGCTTTGCGATTACAAGTACCAGACCGAACTAAAGGCCGTGATTGCTATGGATGGAGAACTGAGCGATGTGGGGCAGAGCAATGGACGCACGGGCAAGTCGCTTATCGGCAAAGCGCTGTCGTATATGCTGGAGCAGACGAGCATCGACGGGCGCAATACCAAGAATGACGATGACTTCATCTACACGCTGGTGACGTTGCGCACGCGCAACGTATTCATGGACGATGTGAACGTCAACTTCAACTTTGAACGGTTTTATTTCGCCATCACGGGCGACTTGAACGTGAATGTGAAGGGCGGCGGGCGCTTCACCATCGCGAGCGAGCACAGCCCGAAATTCTATATCACCACCAATCACGCCATCAACGGGAGCCAGAGCCGCAGTTCGCAGGAGCGCATCATCTACATGAGCTTCTCTAACTACTTCAACGACACCCGTCACCCCATTGACGTGTTCGGCCATCAGTTCTTTGCGGACTGGGACGCTGAGCAGTGGAACCTGTTCTACAACCTGATGGCGGAGTGCGTGCTGCTCTACTTCGAGAGTATGCAGCGCGGCTGGAGCCGTCCCGGACAGGGCGCGGTGTTGCCCCCGATGCACGACATCATGCTGCGCACGCTGCGCCAGCAGATGAGCGAGAGCATCTACCAGTGGGCGGAGGTGTACTTCGATGCTACTGGACACAACCTCAACAACAAAGTGCCGCGTGGCGATATGTTCCGCGACTTCAAGGAACATTTCCCGGACGCGCGCAGCGGCATTAGCCAGGCTAATTTCAAGACAAAGCTGACATTCTACTGCCAGTTCAAGGGCTACCACCTGAACCCGAATAAACTCAACAAGGAGGGCAAGAGTTTCCGCTACTGGATTGCCGACCATCCCGGTGAGAGCTTCATCGGCGGCGCGGACAAGAGTGGTGGTGTGGAGTATTTCTCGATTTATGATACCGCCGGAGCGATGAAAGAACCTTTGTAAAAGAGTGAGTGATATGCGAAACGATGAAGTTTTCAGATTGTTGGACGTGTGCTGCCGTGCTTCGGGCTGCAGCCGCAAGGCGTTGCTTGGCGGTTGCCGCCGTTGGCCGCTGATGGCGGCTCGGTACGCGTTCTTTGTGCTGGCGATGGAGCACGGTCTGCGTCAATATGAGGCGGCCTGGTGGCTGAACCGGAGCAAGAACGTGAGTTTTCATTACCGGAAGACGGCGGCGGCGTTGCTCGAGAGCGACGCGGGCTTCCGCGGTCTGGTGGCTAAAGTGAGGGAGCGATATGAGAATGGATAATGAGTTTGACAGCCTGCTGTGCCGTGAGGAGTTGAGGGACGTGGCCGCGAAACAGTGGCGCACGCACGTGGTGCATGACGATGGCCATGAGATTGTACGTTTGCTGACGGCAGAGGTTGAGCCTGGGAAGTGGGCGGTGGGCTACGACCTATGGTTCACCGACGGCCGTAGCGCCCATCGCGTGCCGAATTTGGCGTGGGGCTGGGGCGGCAGCGAGCGCGTTGTTATGCTGTGGATGACGGGTTATTGCCTGAGTTGGGGCAGATACTTCACGCCGGAGGCTCGTGAGGCCTTGCTGAGAGAGCAGCGCAAGTGGCGCACGCTCAGTCTATTTGAATAAAAAGCAATATACACTTTATAAACTTATCAATTATCAAAAAACTATGAACGAGATTTTAATCAAACGTGTGAATGAGACCGGCATCACCATTGTGCAGGACGGCAGCGACATTTTCGTGCCGATCCGCCCGATTTGTGATGCCCTGGGTGTGGACTTTTCGGGGCAGCGCCGCCGAATCATGAGCGACCCGATTTTAGGTCCAACTGTGGACGAGAAGTCCACAGTTGGAGCCGACGGCAAGCAACGTGATATGGTTTGTTTGCCCTTCGAGTACGTGTTCGGTTGGTTGTTTACAATCAACCCCGACAAGGTGAAGCCGGAGGCCGCCGAGGCGGTCATCCGCTACAAGCGTGAGTGCTACCATGCTTTGTTTGCTCACTTCGTGAAGCGATTCCGCCATACGCAGCAGTGCAATGAACAGGAGATTGCGCTGCTCTCGCAGATCAGCGAGCTCAAAGACACGCTGCTCGCCAACAAGAACGATCTGAAAGCAGCACAAGATCGACTCGCACGCATGCGTACCGAACGACTGGAGTTTCAACCCACTTTGTTTGACGAGGTGTAATAACGGAGCAGCCCGCCAGTTGAAGAACCAGCGGGCTGCGAGTTTAGCGACGGGATAACGGCTTTGACTGCCTTTGTGTTTGACGATGTAAAATTAAAGGTTAAACTTAAACTGACAAAATATTTTTAAGGCTTAACTTGAATTTAACATTCTTGTTAATTTTAGTTTAATCTTTATATTGGCAATTATTTTGAAGTTTACCCTTTAATTATTTCGAGAAAGCAAATATTTGTTATACCTTTGTAGTGAAATTAAAACTAAAAAATGGACGTAAAATCTATTATTAAGGAACGAGGCTACACGTTAGAACAGGTCGCAAGTCTGTTTCCGAAACCAATTAGCACAAGTGCCATTTCTCAAAGTATTAATGGTAACCCTACTATTTCTACTCTGCAGACGATTGCGGAAATCATCGGGTGCAAGGTGAGCGACTTCTTTCGTGATGAGATGGGCGACAACACCACCATGACTTGCCCTCATTGCGGCAAACCCATAAAGATTGAGCTGAAGGCATAAGATATTGTGGCCGCATTTTGACAGTTTAGCGACAGGATAAGGCGGCTGCCTGCCCCGGGACCGAAAGGCCTCGGGGCTTTTTTTTGAAAAAGTTGGTAAAATATTTTGCTATTAAAAATAAAAGCATTAACTTTGCAGCGTCAATCAATCAGAGAACGAAAATGAAGTATAGCGAACTACACAAACTGCTGAGAAAAATCGGGTGCTATGAGTTGCACCAACAGCGTAACGGCCACCCTTTGTGGTATAGCCCGATTACCGGCAAGAAATTCACGACAAGCAATCACTTGTCACAAGAAGTGAAGCCGGGGACATTAAAATCAATCAAGCGCGACTCGGGGCTTTAAGCCCTTGTCGCTTATGTCGATAAACCATAAAAACGATAAGATATGAAAAAGGTAAGAGTTTTTATTGAGCGTGGCGAGGATGGCACTTTTGGGGCCTATATGCTCGACGAAAACGGTCTTGACTGGAGCGTTATCGGTGATGGCACCACTATTGCCGACACTATTGCCGACTTCCGCGAGGCCTACGAAGAAATGAAGGCTTATTATCAAGAAAAAGGCGAGACCTTTGAGGAAGTGGAATTTGACTTCAGCTACGATGTACCGTCATTCTTGAACTACTACAAAGGATTGCTGACCTTGGCCGGCTTGGGCCGTATCACCGGCATCAACGAGCGCCAGCTGTCGCAATATGTGAGCGGTTATCGCAATCCGAGCGCTAAGACCACGAAGAAGATCGAGGATGCCCTCCACAATTTTGGCAGCGAATTACAGCAAGTTCGTTTTGTCTGATTGATTGACACCACAGACAGAACTTGTCACCGCCCCACAGTCATGCCCGGCTGTGGGGCTTTTCTTGTCTTTTGGGATTTTGGCCGTTGTCTCTACCTTTGTGAAAAAAGTTTCATTAAATTTTTTCACGAAATGGTAGATACATCTCAATTGACCGAATTGATCTCGGCACTGCGAGCCGAGACGGAAGCCGACAGTGTGTCGCCGGAACACGTGGGCTATGTGTTGCAGCAGATTGTGGACAAGCTCCCTTCGACGAGTATGCAACTGAACGCCATCAAAGGTTATGTGGTTATCAGCAGCACAAGCGAGTTGCCCACATCACCCACCACGGAGCAGCAGATGAAGGGCTATCTGCTCGGCACGACGCTCTATGTGTGGGTAGGCACCGGCGGCGATACGCTTGACGGCAAATACCAAAGCGCACAACTCAAAGGTGCTGACGGTGCACCAGGCGAACCCGGCCCAAAGGGCGACAGTGGTGTGCACCTGGGCGATGTGGTGCTCGTCAACGACCTCGAGACAGGTGGTGAGGAGGACGCCCTCTCGGCGGAGATGGGCAAGAAACTAAACAAAAGAGGCTCTATCAGCAAGACATATCACTGCATGGTTATATGTGGTGCGCATGGTTACTACAACGCACAAGGCGACCTTGTGGATGGGGCATACAACCATGCGCTAATTGACATTACAAATGTAACCAGATTAGATGTCACTGGCTCTTTAAGTAATAGGGTTGTATATTTTGGCGCAGATGGGACAACCAAATTGGGCATGACAAGCACTCCTATTGTGCAATCTTCTGCGTTTCCGAGTGGTGCTGTCTATGCAGGTTTTTCGTATGGGCGAGAAAAAACGGATAACGTCACGATAGATTACTCTATCGGTGAACCTATAGCAGAGGTTGATAAGGGCAATTTTTTTGTTCGCTCGTTAGTATATCCAACGTGTAGTAGCGTGGTAGACTCAACCACTGGTGAGCAGTCATATAGTGCTGAGTGGAAGAGTATCTACGGCTTAATCCCAGTGTATGGCGCAAAAGTTATAAGCTGTTTAGATGGGCAATATACGAAGCAAGTGATAGCCTTTTTTGACGAGAGCCTCAATCTTATAAATGTGAGAACCTATTTTTTGAGTGCCAGTGTTCCAAGCGGTGCTGTCTATGCTCGCATAAGGTTAGGCACTAACATGACCATAACGCAAGCAACGGTTAATTTGTTTTATGGGAGTTTAGAGGCTGAGCATGAACTCGTAAACGAAACAAACGTTAAATTAAGGCAAATTTCGCCAATGCCTCTAAAAGGTGTGGACGTTGCATTTCTTGGCGATAGCATCACCTCTCCAAACACGTTTGGCTACTATGTCACAATGTTTAAGCAGAGGACTGGTGCGAACTGCGAGAATTTCGGCATTGCAGGGCAGACTTATGCCGATGGGCAAATCGCAGCACAGGCATCCAATTTGACTGGCAACGAAAAACTCATCATTATTATGGCAGGGACAAATGACTTTGGGCATAATTGCCCAATCGGGAACATCCACGATGTAAGCAACGGCACTATAATACCGACTACCGACACGACAACAATGTGCGGTGGCATCCATCAAGCAATCTCGGCAATCTACGCAAAATGTCCAACGGCTAAAATAGCCATTGTAACACCGCCACAGCGTGAAAGCGCATGGACAGCCAACACGCAAGGGAAATTCCTCTACGACTATGTTGATGCCATTAAGGATGTGGCGAAATTGTATGGCATTCCAGTCATTGACCAGTTCTCTAACTGCAATGTCCCTGCCTTTCTCGCACCAATGAAAGCAGCATATTTTGCGAATGACGGCATACACCCAACTCCGCACTATCACATGCTCATTGCCGAATGGCTATATAACGGACTTGCAAACTGGATTAAAGAGCCATTTTGTTGATTTAGATTGGAGTTTGATAAGGCAAAGAGGGTGAGCCATAACTGAATTATGACACACCCTCTTGTTATCTGCCAAGTAAAGCGGTTAACTGACCGTCACAGTACATTTAGCTGTTTTTCTATTCTTTGTTTTCACAAATACGTCAGTTGTGCCAGCAGCTTTTGCCACAAGTTCACTGTGTACAATATCACCATGACCAACAATGTTTTCATTAACTATATCATAGGTTGTTGTCTGGTCATGACAGTTGCCAAGAGAAGGTATAAGTCTAACCTTGTCACCTACCGACATGCTTAATGTGGAGTCTACCGTTATTGCTGATGGCATCATGGCAGTGTCATCAAGAGCATATACATGTACCCAGTCGCATTCAAGAGTTGCACCATCGAGTTCTTCTGTGGCACTATTTCTATCCCAAAACTGCACACTCATCATCACATATTGGCGCATAGTATATACATATTGTCTTTTTTCATCTGTCAAAGCACACTTACATAGAGGTGTGCCATCAAGTGATATGATGACTTTGTTTTGAAATATGTCGGCTGTATAGATGTGCCACTTACCATCATTTGTTAACAATCTACCACCGCCTTGTGTCAATCCACTTGTAGAACCGTCACCGACAGCATCGCCAGTCCAAAGATTTGATGAGACCCTACCATTAGTTGAGTCTTGTGCCGAGCCAAACAATTCAAATATATCAAGTTCCGCATAAGCTCCGCCACCTTGACTGACAGCATAGGTATCAGTACCCCATGTCCAAAAGGCAGGCCAAAAGCACGGAATAGTCGGCATCTTGAATTTACCTTCAATCCTAACATTCCCTGCAAAGTCATACTTGCCTTTTGTTGTGACTTGTCCCATTGAGACCTTGCCATATCGGTTGCGCCTTGATGCACTAATATGCAATATAGAGTTTTCTACCCATACATTCTCTTTTGCATTGACATAGGTTATCCTGTTTAGGAACTGCCCCTGATCAACATTCCATATATTATCGTTAAGTTTGTATCCGTTAAAATCATCCTCAAAAATCATTCTGCCCTCTGCCCTTGCTTGTGCTGCTGAATGCAAAGCCATTAGCTCTGCATAATTAAGGCTGCCGAAATTTGTTAAGTCATTGACATTATAGTTGACACTATCTGCTTCGGTTGTATCTATCACAAACTCGACAAACAAGCTGCCACTACTTCCAACGTTCTGAGAGAGCTTTATGTTGTCTGCAGTATCTGGCACTTCTACAACCTTATCTACATCAACATTGAAATCACCTGCATAGGAATCTCCTTTTTCTACGAGGTTAGAACCTTGATAAAAAGCGAATAGTGTTTTATTGTAAACACCCGAATTGCCATATATATGTACTTTCGATGTGCCGCTTGGTATGGGGATTTGCGTTATAAAACCGAATGATTCATTGTATATGATGTTGCCACTGGCATCTATTTTAGAGTTAAGTATTAAATCATTACCATATAGGCCTCTACTCGTTGAACTAAATATGGCAGGTGACATCTCACTGACAATTTTTTGCAAGTTGTCAACTTTATCTGACTCTATGATTGCTGTCGCAAACATGGATGTTGTCCCAACATTTTGGCTTAACACTAGTTTTGCAGCAGTTGACGGTTTGGCTACAGTGACATCTACATTGATATTATCGTCACCAATAAAAGAGTCCCCTTTTTGTACCAAAGCATCGTTTGTGTCATAAAAAGCAAATGCGCACTTCGCATATCCAGTGCAGTTGCCATATATGCGGAGTCTCGTTGTGATACTTGACACATCAATTGTAGTAATAGTGCCATAGCCTTCATTACCTGTCACTATTATACCTGTATTGGAGATTTTTGCCCTTTTAGTGGTTGCACCGCTTAATGGTGTTTCTGTCCTCTCTATTAGCATATTGCCAAGCTCTTTCCCCATCTCCGCCGAGAGGGCGTCCTCCTCACAACGCGCCTTTGAACCGTATTGTTTCCTTGTGCACAGGACGGTCACGTCCTTGAAGATATTTGTTGGTGACGGCCACGCTGCTGTGCCTTGCTTGGTCACGAGCTATAACGATGCCCTCGGCATTAGCGAGGTCGCGGATGCCGGAGTCTTTCAACGAATAGAACTGGTATTCCTTTGGCAGATCCAGCCGCTTGCGCAGCCTCGCCCATCGGTCGCGGAACATGCGGCTGTGCAGTTTTGTCGCCCCTGGTCGGCAGCGCACACTGAATAGGTACCAGTCTTTTGGTGAGCGAAGGACGTGCAGATCTCTCATGAGCGACAGCACCGCATTGTTGAGACCCACCATCTCTGCTTTGCCGTTCTTTGATATTTCTGCCCGGACATAGATAGCGTGTGCCTTCGCGTCGATGTCGCCGATGCGAATGTTGGACAGCTCGTCAGGACGGATGAAGCAATAGTATTCCATCATCACGGCGAGGAGGAAGTGCTTGTTGCGTTCGTTGAGGAAGTCTCGCACACGTTTTAGTTCGCTGGGTGGCAGAGGCTGGCGCACCTTCGGCGGTTCTTTCAACGGCGGCACATCGAGCAGCGGGTCGCCGGCGATATAGTGCTGCTGTCGCAGCCATTTGCAGAACGATAGGCACCATGTGCGGTAGTTGTTGTGAGTGCGAGGCGAGACACCGCGCTCGATATACACCCAGTCGAGGAACTGCGAGAAATCAATGTCCTCAATGGCTGATATGCTGTGCATGGAGGCGTAGTGCACAAGCATCTCAAGTCGTTTGGTGTAGTCTGCACGTGTGCTTTGCTTAATCATTCGTGCCAAATACTGACGATAATGCGCAGCGATTTTCTTAATTTCCATTTTTTGTCTTTTTAGGGGTTGATATATAGTTTTATTTTTGCCGCAAATAAGCAAAAACTATGAACACGGAAAGAATTTATCAGTTGATTTTCTCGTTTGGCAGTGCGGTGGCCACTGCATTATCGCCCACTCTGCCCTACATCCTGTTGTGTACTGCGGCTGTGCTGGCTGACTGCTTCACGGCTTGGCAGCTTGACAAACGTGTGCGCAAGGCTTATCCGGACAAAACTTCAAGAAACTCAGGCAAGTTCAAGAGTAGCCACTTCGGCAGCGTGCTGGTGACGCTGCTGCAGGTGTATCTGCTGCTGACTTTTGCCCACTTCCTGCATGTCTATGTCACAGAAAGCCTACCGTTCAATGCGCTGAAGCTGGCTGCAGGATTGGTTATCGGCTGGCAGTTGTGGTCGTGTCTGGAGAATATGAGCAGCTGCAACGGCGCTAAATGGGCGATGGTGCTGCAGCAAATTATGGTCGACAAGACAGCCCGCCATTTCGACATCGATCCGGCGGTTTTAGAGGGCTTGACCGGCCGCCGTCCTGAGCATCTGGGCGATGGAACGGGCGAACCGATGAATAACGGACGCCAACGGCCATCAGCCTTCATGGCCACCACGCTAAAGCCGAAGCAGGTGGTAATACTGGGCACCGCACATGGCAGCAATGTGCCGGGCAAGTGCAGTCCGGACAAGAAGTTTCGCGAGTTCCGTTTCAGCCGGGATGTGATAACTCTGCTCAAACCGAAATTGGAAGCTCTGGGATATTTGGTGTTTGTTGACATGCCAGCCGATGAGGTGCCGAGCCCGCAGGGTACGGAGTTGTCGCTGCGCTGCCGTTACGTCAATGGCATCTGCAAAAAGTTCGGCAAAGATAACTGCATCTATGTCAGCATCCATGTCAACGCCGCCGGCAGTGATGGCCAGTGGCACGATGCTCGCGGCTTCGCCGTCTATGTCGCACGCTCTTGCTCCGCTGCGAGCAAACGCCTCGCCAGGACCATTTGCGACCTCGCAATCAGTCGTGGCTTGCGTGGCAATCGCGCCGTGCCAAGTGAGCACTACTGGCAAGCCAATTTCTATGTGCTGCGCAACACGGCTTGCCCTGCCGTACTTACAGAGAATTTATTCCAGGACAACCGCGCCGATGTGGAGTTCCTTTCCTCGCAAGCGGGGAAAGAGGCTGTCGCCACACTCCACCTCGACGCAATCAAATCATTTTTCGCCGAATGAAAAAGTCACTCATGCTCGCTGCAACCACGGCAATGCTTGCTGTGGTATTGCTCACTTTCGCTTCATGCCGAAGCCATAAGGAAGCCACGGCTACCACCAAAGAGATCGTCGAGGTCGAGGCGGCCGGCTCATTCTCCACTTCAACCGCAGAGCGGTTTCAGTGGTTGAGCCGCTTATCCCTCGACATCGACAGTTTCGAGATTATCATGCCCACTGCCGACCATGTTCCTGATTACAGGAATGTGGCGGCTGACACGGCGATGGATCTGCCGGGACAGTTTGCCCTTGCCGCAAGACAACCACGTTCTGCGAATGCGGTTGTCTTGCGTGGCAAACACGCCCGATTGGGCAGAGCCGACATCGTTCAGCGCGACGCTGCGCGTCGGGCTGAACAGGTTGACACAATGTCGGCTCACCGCTCAATCGACAAGGCAGACCATTACGCCCGTGACAACGTGGGCATCGTAAAGCCCCCTGATGTGACGTGGTGGCCGTGGCTAATGCTCGCAGGGCTGCTCGTTGGCTGCTGCATTGTCATTTGGCTCAAAAAAAGAGGTAGATAGATTTATTCATAAAGATTTGTATTTAGGCAAATGTATGAAGGCCACGTCGTGACGGCGCGGCCTTCTGTTGTTTATGCCCACCCACAGCCCCCGATGTGGACGGCGTTTAGGACTGGTTCGGCTTGTCGGCGATGATCTGACCGTTACGGACATCGGCTCACGGCTCACTTGCAGTCGGGTATCGGCTTGCTTCGCCGCGCCGACACCCGACATTTGCCACCGCCAAACCCGCGCATCCGGCTCTTTCGGTCATTTCCATTGCGCCCTGCACCTCAATCCGGCGGAGAAAGTGCTTGCGCCTGCGGCTTGTGGCTCGACACGGACGGCGATTGCGGAAGCGCATACGGCAGTCTCCGTTGCAATCGGGTATCGGCTTGCTGCGCCGCACCGACACCCGATTGGCTTTTCACTGCGTCTGCCCAATGCTCAGTCAAGCCTGTTCCGCAACGCCTGTGCCGGGCCGGTGGCACACTCTCCGCCGTCAATCGGCTGGTTCTTCATTCCCATTCCCTGCAAGCCCAATGCTTTGCCGCTGGCGCGTCAAGGGTTGTCGGTGGCGTGAGCCTACCCGAAGTCCTCCACTATGCTCATCGCACGCCAAGCGCTTCACCGCCCTTTGAACACTCGCCCACATCGCCTAATTCACGGCACAAGTGCCGTCTGTGTAGGGAGAAGTGTGTATGGTGCAGTGAGGCATGCGCCATCAATCTCTACACCCTCCACACTACACCCTCCACAATCGCGTAGCGATTTTAAGAAAAGCGGAAGCCAAAGTGCGCCGCCGAAACCAAAACTGGCGTTTCGCTTCATCGTCGCACATTGGCGCGTTTACCGCACAGCGGATTTTAACAATCGTTTACATATTCCGCTCGGCAGGCAGGGGGGCAAGCCCCCAAGCGATGCAGGGCGGACGGGGGGTCTTCCGTGCGATACAAGGGAAAATTTCCCTTGTAGAACCCTTTAAGAAATTGAAAACCACAATTTTCAATTTTTGAGAAGTGGAAAGTAGTAAATTTTAACAAAATCCGCTCGGTTGCGGCTTCGCAGCAACCTCGATAACGACGGCTTTTGGGTAATCTTTTGTGGCTCGTTCAAGACTTTTGATTTTTTTACGTTTGTTTGCAGTTCGCCACCCCGAAGCCCCATTGAATTTTGAATTACAGAGTACAGGTGTACAAATGTGCGGCAACCTGCCACATCACAAGGGGGGAGCGGGGTGACCGCTGCCGACTGAAACCATGTTTGGAGGCATGGTGTTTTTACCAGCGAGACTTATAATTTATAACTTCGGTGGACGCGACAAATTTTCACACTCCGTGTTTTTATTTTTTTTCTCAAAAATATAGAAAAATAAAAGTACATTAGTACGAACTTGCTATTTGCGTTTGTAAATCAGTCATTTAAGTGCGCACACTTTGCCCTATTTGAAAAGTGCGCGAGTGTGCGCACAGTACATTAGTACGGCGACCGAAAAGTGTGCGCTTTCGGTGCGGCTGCTAATGTACTGACGTACAACGTATTTAGACTATATTCGGGAGGGCGCGCACTAAAAGTACACTCTTTTTGAAAAATATATAGCACTTGTTGAGAAACGTGACAACGAAAAATTGCGCATTATGTTTGAGTAATCAAACTGTATGATTGATATTTTTCTTACCTTTGCAGTAGTGAAACCGCTATTTTTACTCAAAAAATCATGAATATATACGTCAAACTTCCAACATATCTTGCTCAGTGGTGTCTCCACGACTTCGGCGATGAGCAGGGTGTGGTGCACTTCCCGAAAGGTGGTGCAGAGCACGATGTGCTCGAGTTGAGTCTTACCACGCTACCGAAAGGAGCTTCGCCTCAGTTGCGGCAACCTGATGAGATAGCCATCGAGTTGCCGGTATTCAAAACTAAACCGCTGCCGTATTATTGCTATCTGAACGACCATGGGCGACGGCTGCTGGTGCACATCATCAATGTGCGCTTCCGTGTGCAGTTGTGGAACGACCTCTACAACATTGAACAGTTGAAGTTGCCCATCACCGATGTTATTTACGATTGGATGGCTCGCCACGGCATCGACAACGATGAGCGAAACTGGGAAACCATTCGCCAAATTTTCTTCCGGCTACGCAAAAAGTACCGCAAGAACAATAGAGTTAACGAGTGTTAAATCGCTGTGAGTTGAGAACGTGAAACTAACAAGGTTCAACAAACCGACACAAAGTGTAACAAAGTGACACAAAATCAAACAAAATGAAAAATCAGTGTATCAACCTGCCGGGCATCGTTGAAGTGAGATGGATTGACGCCCGCAATCTGAGTCCGAATTTGGTGGCCAAACACGTTGCCGGCTTGCCGGTGGCGGTGATGACTGACACGATGCCGTTGAAGACTTATGGTGAGGCGCAGTGCCAAAGCGTTGAGGAACATGAGAATAATGGCCGTGTGGAGAAAACCACGCTGACGTTCATGACCAACGCACCCCTGCCTCGCCACAGAGAGGTGGCCTGGCTGTGTCGCCAAGCCTCGGGGCAGTGGTGGCTAATCGGTGCCCGAGAGCCGCACTACCCGACAGTTAAAATTGCATTCCACTCTGGAGAACCTGGCGGAGAGCGTGCGGTGAACACGGTAGAAATCACACACCAAGCGGTGAAATCGCTCATTCCTGTAGCATTATAAGGCGGCCGGCGGTCTTTTAGCGGTTGCGCCAATCGCCGTAACTTCGTGGCAAATAATCGGATTATGGCAACAAAATATCATCTCAAATTGAAAGGCTACGTGGGCGGCTGGAACTTTGATTCCGACTACGTGGACTATATCCTTGAAAAGAACGCCGACAAGGAGGTGCAGGTGCTCATCAACTCGCTGGGCGGTGATGTGGCAACGGCTTTCAGTGTGAGTGCCGCCTTCAAGCGGCATGGCAACGTGCATGTTCACTATGAGAGCATGAATGCCAGTGCCGCCACTATAGCTTCGCTAGGTGCAAAGCGTGTGAGTATCGACGTGAATGCAATGTACCTGGTCCACAAATGTTCGCAGATGGTGTTCCGCTGGGACATGATGAACGCTGATCAGCTGCAACAGCTGATTGAAGAGTGCGAGAAAACCAAACGTGATCTCGACAAGATTGACTTGAACATCGCCGGTGCTTATGCTGCGCGATGCAAGAAAGATAAAGAAGCTCTGCTCGAGTTGATGAAGCAGGGTGCGTGGCTCACTGCTCAGGAAGCCCTTGACTGGGGCTTTGTGGACGAGGTGACCGACTTTCCCGAAGATGAGAAACCTCGCATCACCGAGGACGTGAAAAACTTCATGGCAGCCGAAGGTATTCCCATGCCTGAGTGCCTGCGCCATGAAGCAGATGATGAGCAGAACTTCCTGCGTCGCTTGATGGCGGCGTTGTCAAACGTGTTCAAAAGTAAAACCGAAACAAAAATTCTTGACGCAATGAAGAAAACTTATGTGAACGTGTGCCGCACTCTCAAGTGCGAGCACCTCGAAAGCGAGGACGGGCGCATCGTCGTGACAGAGGAGCAGGTGCAAGTCATCGAGGACCACATGGCCACCGATGGCGAGCAGATTGCCACCTTGCACTCTACAGTCGCCGACCGCGACAAGGAGATTACCGACCTGCGTGCCCAACTCACCGCGAAAGAGCAGGAGATTGCGGATCTCAAAAAGAAACCCGCAGATAATTCTGCCCAAGTGATTGATGACGGCAAGGAGAGCAATGTTACCGGCGATGACTACTTCGCCGCGCTCGCCGACGCCAATGAGTTGTTGAACAAATTGAATTGACTATTATGGCAAACGTAACCACTACAATCCTTCCTGCACCTACCGAGCAGGCGTGGAAAGATGCCGCCAAGAAGTGGCACAAGACGCTGCTCATGATGCCTCACCTCGCTATGGGCGAGAGTGTGAAGTTCCTCACGGGCCTGCCCGGCTGCCGCACGAACCAGCTTCTGGGCGGCTACAATGTAGATGCCCAATTCTACCCCTATGCCGCTAATAAGCGCGGTGACGCTTCGCTGGCTATCACCTATCAGGAACTTGAAATGTTCTTCGGCGCGATGAACATCGACTTCGTTCCCAACGACTATGTGCAGACCTTCCTCGGCGAGCACGGCAGCACACTGGGCAACGGCATGACCCAGACGGAGTTCGCCAAGTTGCTGCTCGGTCAGCTTATGGCGGCCGCCGGAGAGAACCTGTCGCTGGCGCTGTTTGATGCCGAGCGCAATGCCAACGGCACTTCCACCATGGAACTGTTCAACGGCTTCAACACCATCACCGAGGCAAACATCACCTCGGGCAAGGTGAGCCGCGCGAACCAGAACCTCGTGGAGTTTGACGAGGACATTGACGCTGCCAATGTGGTTGACGCACTGAAGACCATCGAGTTCGGTCTTGACCAGCGTCTGCGCCGTCAGCAGCGTTTCATCTATTGCGACCCGGCTCTGGTGGATCTCTACAACGAGGGCTATCAACTGACGCACACCACGCTGCCCTACAACAAGCAGTACAACCAGCCCATTGTGGAGGGCAGCAACGGTCGCCTGACCTTCGCCCCCATGGACGGCCTTGCCGGCAGCACGCTGATGTACATCGCCCCGAAGATGAACATGGTGTACGGCTACGACTCGATGAGCGACCTGGAGCGTCTCGAGGTGCTGCGCCTGAATGTGGACACGCTGACGGCCGCCGCGAAGATGTTCTTCGGCGTGCAGTTCCGCACGCTCGACTACCGCTTCCTCAAGGTGGTGAAGTTCAAGAACCCCATTGTGGCCACTGCCGGCGACATTGCGCTTGTGAGTGATCCTGTGAGTGATCCTGTGACCCCTAACCCCTAAAAAGTGAAGAATTATGGCAACAAAGACTTGTCCCAATCTACAGAAGTCGCTCGGTTGGTGTGAGGGCCAGCCCCAGTACCCCGGCGTTCGCCGCAGGGTGTACTTCGTCAGCAAGAGCTTGATTGTGAATTATCCCACGCTGCCCCGCGACACGTTCGGTCGTCCGACGAGTGCTGCTCTGGTAGGCAACTTCACGCTTGCGGCCGACGCTCATTGGCAGTATCTGGACATCAACATCGACAAGAGCACGGTGACCAGTGAGCCTCAAGGCGAGGCCCCGAGCCAGACCCAGTTGAATAAAGCTACCTTTGTGCACAACGGTGTTACCGAGGAAGCGACGGCAGCCGCCGGGTTCCTTAACAACAGTGACACGGTGTATGTGTACGAAGACATGGCCGGCAACTACCGCGTGCTGGGCAACGAGCGTTGGGCTACCAAGACCACGGTCAATCAGGACCAAGGCCAAGGTACCAACCCCGCAAGCACGACCATCAATGTGGAGGTGACCGACGAGATTGCCGCCCCGTTCTATGTCGGCACGCTCGACACCGAGGACGGCGAGATCAACTGTGCCGGAACCCCTGCAGCCGGTGAGTGATGCTTGACCCCACATCGGAGATGGAGAGTTTTTGGAGCGACCTCTTGAGTGACGTGTCGCCGGCCTCGGGACTCGACATCTCCGATGTCCCTTTTTATGAGCCGCAGAAAGATTTGTTCGCCGAGCAGCATCGCAAGGCGTGGGACAAATCGGTGGAGGCTCGCTGCGACTTCGACCGCAAGGTGCGCATCACGCGCCGCAGCGGTGTGTTCTTTATCTCGCTGTGGCAAAAGTCGGTTTATGGCCGCACGCTCACCGACATCAAGGGTGATGACGCAATGATTGGCTACTTTGCCGACAATATGGCTCGGCTCATTACCGATGTGCTGGGTGGTGCCTTGGCCGGTGCCGACTGGGCATTGGTCACCACGCCGAAGCGGCGTCACAAGCAGCACAACTTTGCCTCGCTGATTTGTGAGCAAATGGCTAAGTCGCTGAATATTCCTTTCTATGAGGATGTAGCGTTGTGCCACAGCCGCCAGCGTGTGAACGCGGTGTTCACGCTCAATGTGCTGCCGCCGGAGCACAATCTAATCGTGTTCGATGACTTTGTGACCACCGGGCAGACGCTGCTGGCGATGAAGAAACTGTTTGTTCCATTGAATAAAAATCTGGTGTTTTTCGCCGGAATAAACAACAAATTATGAAAATTGACGAGAAATTCACGAGACGCATCCAGGACTGGCTGGAGAGTCCTGCCGAGAGTCGCAACCTCGAGGAGGGTGCGATGCTGTTGCTTCAGTTGACAGGCAACAAAATCCAGTATCGCAACATTATGAGTAGCCCGGCTCGCTGGGCGCGTCACATAGAATATGAACTGCAAAAACGCCTGAAAGTGCGCTTGCAGCAGGTGACTCACGAGCAGGTGGAGGCGATGGCCGTCAAGGTGGAGAAGATATACAACGACCACTTGAGCCTTCAGGACACGAATCCTGCGAGCGAGTTCAAGGCGGGCAAGCGTGACGACCATGATGCGCTGCCCGACGAGATTCAAGCCCTCTATGTCGAGAACCTCGGTATCGTGCAGCGTATGCGTGCCTTGCATGCCGAACTTCGCGTGCTGACGAACCGTCCCGGCACCTGTCCTGACAGCGACCGTTATCCGTTCTTGAAAGAACTGATTGAGCTTGACAATCGCCTGCATGAGAATTGGGCAAAGTATGACGGCTTTGATGTGTCGTCCGGTGAAGTGGTCGCGCATGACGATGCCCGAACTGCGAGCAAGAAAGCCGTGTCGCTCATTAACTTGCAGAAAGGCCGCTATCGTGCCAATCCCACCGATGAGTTGAAGCAAAAACTTGCTGAGGCCTACGCCTTGGTGGTGAATCCTACCGAGAAAATGACCGCTGAACTGAAAGAACTGGGCATCATTGAATGAGGCGCGACACCAATATTGACAACTGGTTGAAGCCGCTGGCTTCGTGCCCCAATCAGGCATATTTGACAAATGCCCTGCAGGTGGCGGACGTGCTCGACTGGATCCTTGACCAGTTGGGCGTGTCCACCGTCTGGCAAACTTCATTCTCTATCAGCGAGGAGTTTCTGCGCCGTCTGTATTTCATTGAAAAATCACAGCGGGTAAAAGAGTTCAACCTCGTGCTCGACCACAAGGCGACCAATAAGACGCTGAAACTTTGGGCGTTTATCGACCAAGTGATTGAGCGAACATACCTTGCCGACAATCACAGCAAAATTCTGCTGGTGCAATCACTTTCAGGTGATTGCGTGTCGGTGGTCACTTCTCAAAACCTCACTCGTGGAAATCGTGCTGAAAGTGCCTTTATATCGACGGATAAGGCCATTTTTACAATACTGAAAAAGCAAGTTGACGATTTGATAACTAACCATTCAGTCCCTCTCAATGACTTATTCCGACAAAGAATTACAGCAGATTGAGCAGATGGCGTCGCTATATCTACCCATCTCGGACATCGCTATCGTGCTGGGCATCAATCCCGAAAATCTTAGGCGAGACATCAAGGTCAAGGGGAGCCCGGCCGAAAAAGCGTACACAAAAGGCAAGGTCTCGTCGAAAGTCGCCCTTCGCAAGCAGGAGATGATGCTTGCTAAAGTAGGCTCGCCGCTTGCCCTCGAGAGTGTACGCCGTGCGTTGATGGACATGGAAGACGATGAATGAGCGATGGGACTGCCGAAGATTATAGACGTGTGCCGTGTGGACTTGTTCACGGGCGAGGGTGAGTTGCAACAGAAATATGATGCTGTGACTATTGCCCGCTTGTTGCGTGTGCGCGACGAATATCAGTGGGTGCTCGCTAATCCCGACTTGGCCGACCGCCAGTTTGTGGAGGAGTTCACAGGGAGGACTGGTTTGAGTGACAGCGCGATTTATGCAGATTTGGCGGTGATCAAACAACTGTTGCCGGCGTTGCAGAGCAGCAGTCGTGACTTCCACCGGTGGAAAGCGAACCAAATGCTGCTCGAGACATACCAGATGGCGAAAAAACGCAAGGACACGAAGACGATGGAGCGTGCGGCCAGCAGTTATGCGAAGTACAATCGCGTTGACGTGGAGGATGAGCAGCAGATGCCGTTTGAATTGATTGTGGTGCAGCCGTTCACCGCTACGGCCGACCCGAGCGTGCTGGGTATCAAGCCGCTGCCGAACATCGACCAGCGCATTAAGGACATGATTGCCAAGTATCGCAGGGAGAGCATCGACATCGAGGATGTGGAGGCTGAGGAAGCCGACCTCGAGGAAAACGAGTTGTGGAACGCGGAGAGCAATGAAACCGACGAATCCGATATACTTCAATAAACCGCAGCGTCTGACTCAACTGATAGGGGCGAACACAACGGTTATCGTGGCCGGTCGCCGCACGGGCAAGACCGACTCGATAGCCGCCCCGTTTGTGCTGCGCAACATGCAGCGTATGCCGGGGAGCACGGGCGCAGTGGTGGTGCCGACATTCCGCCACGGCTTGACGAACACGCTGCCGGGCTTGTTAACGGCGTGGAAGCGCTGGGGCTTCATCGAGGGGGTTCACTATGTGGTGGGCAAACGTCCGCCCAAGAGTTTCGCCGCCCCAATCATCGAGCCGAAGTTTTATGAGCACGTCATCAGTTTCTATAACGGCAGCGTGGCAATCATATTGAGCCAGGACCGCCCCGGCTCGGCGAACTCGCTGACGTTGAGTTGGGTGCTTGTTGACGAGGCGAAATTCATTGACTACGCGAAACTGAAAGATGAGGTATTCCCGGCGAATGGCGGTATCAAAAGCCACTTCGGCATGCACTCATTCAACCACTCTGTGATGATCTTGAGCGATATGCCCCAGACCACTAAAGGCTCGTGGTTCCTGCACTATCGCGAGCAGATGGACGAGGAACTTATAGAAACCATCAAGGCGACGGTCTGGCAAATATGGTCGACGAAAGAGCGGATCCGCAAGTTGCGCGCCGAGGGGAAGACGGTGCCGGAGTACCTGCGTGGCTACCTGCGACGGATGGACCGCGACCTGAACCGGATGCGCTCGGTGGCGGTGTACTACAAGGAATACAGCAGCATCGAGAACCTGCAGTTGCTGGGTGAGAACTACATCAAGCAGATGAAGCGCGACCTGACGCCGCTGACCTTCCAGACGAGCATACTGTGCCAGCGGATAGGCATCGCGAAAGACGGTTTTTACTCGAGCATGCGTGAGAAGCACAAGTATAACGACAGCAACTTCGAGTATCTTGATTCTCTGGGCTATGACTTCGACCCGACGGCCATCGACAGCCGTGCCGACAAGGATGTGGATCCGGACTCGCCGTTGTGCATCGGGATGGACTACAACGCTAACATCAACTGGATTGTGTGCGGTCAGCCCCGTGGGAAGCACCTGCTTGTGCTGAAGTCGTTTTTTGTGAAGTTCGACCGCAAGATCCCCGAGTTGGTTGACGACTTTTGCCGCTACTACCAGTTTCATAGAAACAAGACGGTGGTTTACTATTGGGACGCGACGGCGAAGGGCAGCAACTACGCGGTGAACGAGCAGGACTTCCGCTGGGTGGTGTGCCACGAGTTCGAGCGCCACGGCTGGACGGTGGTGGACGTGTATCTGGGCAACCCGATGCGGCACGATGAGAAATACCTGCTTATCAACCAGGGTTTCGCGGGCAAGCAGCGGCTGATGCCGATGTTCAACCGCCAGAACAATGATGACCTGATACTGGCCATCCAGACGGCGGGTGTGGAGCGCGGGCGCAACGGCTTCAGGAAAAACAAGAGCGGGGAGAAACTCGCGGAGGACGAGGAGAACCTGCTGGAGCACCGCACCGACGGCACGGACGCGTTCGACACACTCTATATCGGTTGCGAGAAGATGCCCCAGTCGTGCAGCAGCGGCTTCTCGATCATCGGCATCGGCTGAGCGTTAATAAATATTTGTCGGTTATTTTTTGCGGCTGTGCATGGTGTGATCCTGCGCAGCCGCTTGTCTTTTGTCGCCGGACAGAAAGACTCTACCTTTGAACACAAAATAAACGACAATGGCAGCAACATTATTGACAACGATACCGGCGCTGTGCCTGAGCAGCCAGTTGCCCGACCCGGAATGGTCGAGCAGCAGTGAGCACGTGCTGGTAGCATTATATGACACGTCGGAGGACAGTCTGTTCCTGCACGTGACGCTGACACCTCACGACGGCCGTGTGCGGCTGTGGGAGTTGCGTGAGGCCGTCGAGCGGCACATGCGCTCGAGGGATGTATCACTGATTACACTTGAAATATGGATTGCCGAGGCCGGTGACAGCGAGACGACCACGAGCGCGACTGTGAATGTGGTTTATTGCGATAAGGACGTGACCGGTGCCGCGGCGTTGTGGCTCGACAATCGTTTCCTGAGCACGCTCGACTGGAAGCCGTTGCCGCCGGATGGCGCTGCCGAGACGCTGTACTTCGTCGAGCGCGCGGCGGGGACGGATGTGACCCCGGCGATCAATGTGGCCTATCGTGGCGCGGACGGTGCGGTGCAGCACCTGACCATCGCCGCCTCAGAGCCGCTGACAGCAGACGGCGCAGTGCAGAGCGTGACGTTTGACATGGCCACGGTGACGGCGCGTGTGGCTGCCGTGGTGGAAGGCCCGTTCACCGTGCTTGCTCTGACGGTGCGTGTGGGTGGCCGAGCGATGCAGTACTACCGTGAGGCACCGGAGGCTAACGCGTCGTTCCTGTTCCTGAACTGCTTCAACGTGCCGGAATGGGCGCGGCTGACGTGCTCGACGGTGACCAAGACCAAGGACGAGCGCAAGGTCGGCTATGTGGCCCGCCGCCGCGTGCTTTACAACCCGAGCCGCGAGGTGGAGCATGAGGTGCAGACGGCTGCGCTGCCGCATGCTGTGGCCGAATGGATTGACCAATTAGTCACGTCGCCCGGTGTGTGGCTGGCCGACGGCACGCCGGCGGTCATCACCGAGGGCGAGTGCGCGGTGAGCGACGACAACGGCGCGCTGAACAGCGTGAAGTTCACATGGCTGCGCAGCGACGGCCGCGGCTCGCTGCAGGTGTCGGCGCGCGCCTCGAGAATATTCACACAAGCATTCACCTACCAATTCACATAATATGGCAAAAGCGGTACACATAACCACAGCGCGGAAGATGATTGACAGCGGCGACCCGGTGGACCTGAAAGTGTGGGCAAAGGACGGAAGGGTGCTGCACCTGCAGAACTGCGTCGGGCTGCGATACAACTTCCGCAGCGGCACGCGGCAGGTGAAACTGCTGACGAGCCGCCAAATTCGCACGATACGCGACGTGCTGATGTTTGAGATTAACGGTTTGACAATATACTTATGAGCAAGAGTTTTGAACGAATAATGACCCCCAGCATCGAGGATATTCCCGGTGTGGCGGGGCGTGCGGCCTTCATGGTTGACAGCAACTCGGTGTTCCGCGACCACGAGAACATCCTGCCGATGACGATTGCAGGCAAGCACAAGATTATGCCATGGGGCGCTGACAATAAGATGCCCTATAACATCCTCGAGTTAATAGAGCGCGACGAAACAATGAGCACATGCCTGTTGTGGAACGCGCAGATGTGCTACGGCAACGGCCTGCGCTACAACTGCGAGAACGCGAGCCGCAAGGTGACCGCTGCTGTTGACGAGTGGCTGCTTGACAATCCACTCTCGAGTTATTTCCTGGGCGTATCGCAGGACCTGAAACACTGGGGCTTCGCGGTGAGCGTGATTATCCTGAGCCAAGACCGCAAGCACATTGCCCGGCTGCTGCGCAAAGAGGCGTGCTATTGTCGTTTCTCTCCTGCCAACAAACACGGGGTGATTGAGAATGTGCTGTACGCCCTGTGGCGCGATGAGCCGGCGACCATCAAGGACGTAGAGGTGATTCCGCTGCTGAACGAACACAGCCCATGGAGCGATCTGAAGGAGCGCATCGCCTCGGGCAAGGAAACGAAATTCGCCATCGTGACGCGGATGCCGACAGCGGACCACACCTATTACCCGATTCCTTACTGGGCGAGTGTGCTGCGCTCAAAGTGGTACAACATCAAGCAACTGATAGGCATCGCCAAGGAGGCGAAGATCAAGAACACGGCCCCGCTGAAATACCTGGTGGAGATCTCGGACAAATACTTCGACCGACTATTCAAGCAGGAGGGCATCACCGACCCGAAGAAAAAGCAGCAGCGCGTGGTAGAGGTAAAGCAAGAAATCCTGGACTTCCTGACGGGTGCCGAGAACTCAGGCAAGACGTGGTTCGCCAACTTTTGCGTCACGCCCGACGGCAAAGAGAACCACGAGGTGCTGATTACCAAGATAGATTCAACGAAAGAGGGCGGCGACTGGGAAAGCGACATTCAGGAGGCGGTGAACATGATCTGCTTCACGATGCAGGTGCACAGCAACCTCGTGGGCAGCGTGCCAGGAAAGAGCCAGAGCAACAACAGCGGCAGCGACAAACGCGAACTCTACACCATAGCCCAAGCCCTGCAGAAGCCGTATCACGACCTGCTTTTCATGGTGCACCGCATCATCATCAAGCAGAACGGCTGGGAGGGCGTGACGGTGGACGTGCCGTTCATGCAGTTGACCACCCTCGACGAGAACCGCGACGCGAAAGAAGTAACCCCTAAAAATGAGAGCGATGAAAATAATAACTGACAACGCCACCCTGCTGCGCCTGCTGCCCAATGTGGTGACCAGCGTGGAGGGCGAGACGCCGCTATACGACAAAGTGCATCCGTGGCTCGTTATTGCCGAGCAATGGGTGAGTGAACGCTTCACCGGCGCCGCGGTGCTGGACGCTATAGCCGCAGATCCGGACACGACCATTTGGCAACAGACCGCCATCCTCATCATGAGCGAGGCGATGCGGCAGGCCATCCCGAGCCTCGACGTGGTGCTCACGCCTAATGGCTTCGGTATCGTGAGCAACCAGAACGTGGCTCCGGCGAGTAAGGAACGTGTGGAACGGCTGATTGAGAGCATGACAGCCGGACGCGACCTCAATATCGACTATCTGCTCGACAGCCTGAGCGAGCGTGAGGACTGGCAGCAAACCAAGCAGCGCGACTGGTTCTGCCAAACGCTGCTGCAGTCGCCGCGTGATGCGGAACTGGGCGTGTACGGCCCCGAATGGACGGGCAACCGCTGGGAGGCGTTCATTGAACTGCGCGAGCGTGCCCGCAACATCGAGACCGCCATCGCCGAACGGTGGGTGAGCGAGGCGCTGATGGAGCGGCTGCGGCAGGCGATTATTACACCTGGTTCACCAGGTAAAGACACTGCTCTGGCCCTGCGGCTGCGCGACTGCGTGTTTGCTGAACTTAAGGGCGAGCCTCGCCGATGCCGTATGCTGGACAGCGTCGTGAACTACGTGCGACAGCAGCCGGAGGAATACCCGGAATGGGCCGAGAGCGACACGGCGCGGCTGTTTGACCCGCCGGTGTTCCGCAACGAGAAGAACTCGAAAGGCTATTTTTTCTAAACAACATATCGCTATGAAACCGACAATTATCAACATCAAAATGCCGACATCGTGGAGCGAGCTTGACGATGACCAACTCTACTATGTCTACAACCTGCTCGCCGACAACCTGAGTGCGGCGCAGATTAAAACCTACTGCATGTTCCTGTGGGGCAAACTGAAAGTGGTATGCCGCTATGGCGACGGCTATCTGATCCGTCGAGGCAAGACGGAGGCATACGTCACCGCCGCTGTGCTGTGCAACGCGCTGCACGCGCTGGACTTCATCGAGCGGTTGCCTGACGTGCCGGTGCGCATCGGCGTAGTCAAAGGCCATGCCGCCGTGGAAGCCACCTTGCAGGGTGTCGCCTTCGAGCGTTACCTGTACGTCGAGAACCTGTATCAAGGCTATCTGCACAGCCAGCAGCACACGCTGCTGACGCAGATGGGTGAGTTCCTGTATGACACCGATGGGCTGCAACTCAACCAGGCAGAGAAGATGAACGTGTTCTACTGGTGGACGTCGCTGAAGGCGTTTTTCGCCAAGCAGTTTCCCCACTTCCTGCAACCGAGCCACGATGACAGCGACCTGCTGGGCGGCGGCTCGCCGCAGTCGCTGAGCCGGCGGTTGCAGGACAGCATGAACGCGCAGATCCGCGCCCTGACCAAAGGAGACATCACCAAAGAGCGAGACATCCTGAACATGGACACATGGCGCGCGCTCACCGAACTGGACGCGCTCGCCCGTGAATATGAAGAAATCAACCGCAAGTATGGCAAATCTTGACAAAAACTATAACTGGGACGCGACGACGTATTTCGAGGACCTGGTGTCGCGCAACGTGCTGGCGCAGGCGCAGGGCTACCGCTTTGCCCGTGTGAGCGGCCTGCAGGGGCTGGAGGACTATATCGCCACGGCGCAGACGGTCACGGCCGCGGTGTGCGTGAGCGACCTCAGCCCCGGCTACACCGAGTTGAACAACACACCGCACACGCGACGCGTGAAGACGGTGTTCCTGATGAAGCGGCACCCCCTGGGCGACATGAAGGCGCGGCAGCGGTGCATGGATGAGATGCGCGAACTGTTCCGCCAGATGATGAGCGTGCTGTTCAAGGAGCGCACAAGGCTGGAGCAGGGTGTGCTCTACTTCGACCCGCGGGTGCAGTTCACCGAGATTGAGCAATACTTTGCCATGGGGACTGCGTGCGCCTACTTTCAGATTGGTTTCGACGTTTATACCAACCTTGTCTATCGACCCGAGGAATGGCTGAGTTGACCGAGCAACAAGCGCTGAGAGAGCGTGAAAAGTATGTCATGGCGTTCAACGACACCATGGTGAAGATCTGGAAAGAGCAGATCCTGCTGCTCGATGTGATTGACACGGGTGCGCTGCTCAACTCGCCGGTGGGCATCCTATGCGACAAGGATGAACGCATCACCACCATTACGCTCTCCCAGTCGTTCCTCGAGTACGGCTTGTGGCAGAACTACGGCACAGGGCGAGAGGTGGCCCGCGGCAATCCCGGCGACATCGGCAGGGCAAAGGTGCGCGAGCGCCGCCCGTGGATGTCGCGCAAGTTCTACGCCTCGTTCATGAACATCAAGGAGTTCATGGCCGAGTCACTCGGCAGGGAGTTCGTGGGGCTGGTCGCTGACGCCCTCGACGACAAGAAAATGCGCCAGAACAGCAACTACTACCGCACCCACCCGAAGTGAAACCTACACCCAAAAAGATAGAATTACGCTAACAAATGCAAAAATACAAGATTTGAAGATACAACGTATCATATTTTTATTTACCTTTGCATGGCGAAATCTACACCAATGGTGGAAAGTCGCAACATTAATTGTTGTAAAATAAAACGATACAGAACATGGAACCTATGAATCCCGGAAATATCGTACTGTCATTTCAATTTCATAGCGATGACATGGAAATGGTGATGGCGTCAGATGGTAAGGTGACGGCATTTTCAGGTGTGGCCAAAAATAGTTTCTTTACACTTCAAGATTCGCCCATCGATAGAGTTAAAGATTTATTGATTCGTGCGGTTAACAACAGGACTCGTGAGCGCAATTACTTCCAGTTGTATAGCATGCTCTTGGACAACAAAATTTCGGATGACGAATTTGACAAGACCATCGAGAACAATGAGGACGACTATGTTGTGTCTCAAGATTGCGAAGCAGATTTAAACGACATCAGATTGGCTCTATTCTTAGTTCAGGAGATTAAGGACATCAAGGATGTTGATGATATGGCTGCATTATTCTCGTTTAGTTACGGTTCTATAAGAAAAAGCTTGAATTGTTGACTTATGGCGAAGTATATTGCAGAAGGTGCGATGGTTGAAGGCAAGAAATGCCGAATTATGACCCGAAGATATGAGTTCAAGCGCTTATCAAAAGACCCAATCACAAACAAGACTATGGTCATCTGTGATTTAGACCGTAATTGTGAGGTTGAAGTCCTTGAATCATTATCTTTGGATGATAATGAGAAAGCCTTGAGAGAATCTCTGAATGTTCATGGCGAAGTAGGAGATATGCTTGAGGCTAAATCTATTTTGGTGTTCGTTGAGGGTGTACGCCCCAGTGTTCTGTCATTTACGGTGAAAGAAGGCCAAACAGGCAGGCACGGAGCAAATCTTGCATCCACTAATCGACGAACAATTGGTAAGATAAAATATGTCCTTGAAAATTTGAGGAAAGCGATTGAGCAAACCTCGAGTAATAACTACTTAACAGCAGAGACATGAATTTTGATATTTTCACATTGTGCGACTCGGCACAGGAATATGCAGGGCGAATGATAATAGTCGGCACGTTCAACACAATTAATGTGACAACACTGCCGACCGTTTACCCGGAGTTTGCGATAGCAGCAAAGATAACACTTGACCAAGAACAAAAGAAAGTTCAGAGTGAGCATACAGTCAAGTTTTATATCAAGAAATTTGATTCTGATTTGTATTTGCTCCCACCTTTTGAACATAAAATCAACACGGATAAAACTCCTGATTTCTCTGATTTGAATCTTGTTATGAGGTTTAACGGTCTTCCTATCAAAGAAGATGGTCGGTATATCGTGACTATGGAAATAGATTCACTCAAAAAAGAGACTAATCTGTTTGTAAGATTACATAAGCCAAATAACTAAAAAATGGACAACTATGGAAATTTCCAATCAAAATGCTGTTGACCCTATTGTGAAAGATGATGAATTGCCGTTGAGCGAGCAATTCGCGCAATTTATGGGTGATAGTGATAAGGAGGCAATATCGGGAAGCGATTTGATGCGACCTTTTGAGATTTTCTCTCTGTATGACCATTCTAAGTATGAGACTCATGCATATTCTAATGTTCAACAAATTTCAATAGTACAATAATGCCTGGATGGAGTGATATTTTTGAGCAAGTGAACACGCACACTCAGCCGCTTGCCAAATTGACCGAATTGCGTCATAATTATTTAGAATGCATTTCGACAATTACAGGCAGGAATGTGATAACATATTATTCAGGTTGGCTCAAACATCCTGGAGCACCTAATGTAGATATAAACGACAACGATAAGAATGCTTTCATGAATGCGATTCACCAGTTGGATCGCACAAAAGGGCTAGACTTGATTCTTCATACACCAGGCGGTGAAATTGCAGCTACTGAGAGTATTGTTGCATATCTTAAGAAGATGTTCAATAATGATATTCGTGCAATCGTACCTCAAATTTCGATGTCTGCCGGGACAATGATAGCTATGTCTTGTAAAGAAATCATTATGGGCCATCAATCCTCCTTGGGACCGATTGACCCGCAGCTGAATGGGGTGGCGTGTCAAACTGTTATTGATGAGTTTAGAAGAGCTGTGAGCGAAGTCAAAAGTAACCCAGCATCCTTGGGTTTATGGCAAAAAATTTATGGAAAACTAAACCCAACTTTCTTGACAGCTTGTGAAGATACTTTAACTTGGTCTGAGACTTTAGCCACAAAGTGGATTCAAGAAGTCAATCCAAATATAGATATAAATGTTATCAAAAGTACGTTCCTCGATCACAAGAATAGCTATTCGCACGCTCGTCATATATCTAAAGAAGACTGCAGACAAGCAGGTCTCAATATCGTGGACTTGGAAGCGAACCAGAATCTGCAAGACAGTGTGTTGAGTCTACATCATTGTTATATGATACTTATTGATATGTTAGACGTTTCAAAGATTGTGGAGAATCAAGAAGGCAAGTGCTATCTACAAAGGGCGTTATTAGCGAAACAACCAACATAACACCTGACTCCCATCTAAAAAAAAACAGTGTTCCCCATCACAGGCCGCCTCACGAGCGGCATTTTTATGTTCTACAACATAAATCCGCAAAAATGCGGATTTTTTTTGGCGGTTCCAAAACTTTGTTGTAGTTTTGCAGTCGCTAAACATCGTGGATTGATTCCACCCGTCGAGCAGCGGATATTGCTCACACTACATCGCGGTGGGCTTTTTTTTATAGCCCAAACCAGCCTAATCCATACGGCTGCCTTATCCAGTGATATATGCTCTTCGGGGTAGATTCACGATGTTTAGCGACGGGATAACGGCAGCCGTTTTTCTGCCATAACGCTAAACATCGTAACAATGAAAACAGTTTCATTGACCCCGAGAGCCGCCATGCCGCGACTCGCAGACCTGGCCAAGCCGCTTGCCACGAAAGCGGCAGAGTTTTTAACCTCGATGCGTCTGAGCATCATGCTGGGCGTGGTGGCCCTGGCCGCCATCCTCGACTTCCAACTCACCGGCAAACACCCCGTGCTGATGGCCATCCTCACACTCGCCTGGGCCACGCAACTCGCCGCCATGCTCACCCTCGACATCCAGAAAGGAGGTGCCGATCTATGAAATGGGAAAAATATAGAATGGTAACTCCTGGTATGGATGTAACCATGGGGTTTCAATCGCGCAACTATGCGATTGAAGAAGCGGAAGCTCGTGCCGAAAAAGTACCCGTAAAACTTTATTCTAAGGGTTTAAATGGGGAATGGGTGTTAATTTTTGACTCAGAGAAAGGAGGTGAGTTATGAAGCGCCAGTTCGTGAGCGACGTTGGTGTGTTTTCTATCGCATACCACGCTAAAAAAGCCGAAGACCTCATCGCCTTGGTCAAGAGTTACGAGCACTCCATCGTGTCGGACAAAGGAAACCTGCCCGGCAAGGTTCTGTTCTTGAAAGTTCAGAAACTGTGCGAAACCCTTGACAAAAAGTTCCCAAGAACCATGCCTTTGCTGGTTGAGCACTCGCGCCACAAGCTGTATGGCGGAATGATGTCAAAAATCTCGGTCAAGCCGGCACGCCGTGACGGCAGCTTCAGCGACAGTTATTGGGTCATCATGACACTCATCGACGTGAAGCACGATTTCTGCCTGGCACATGACCCGATTAAAGAGGATAGCCTGCAGGCCGATGCACAGCCCGAGAAAGGAGGTGACGCGTTATGAAACAGAAGCAACTGGCCACGACGTTTGAACGCGACAACGTGCGCATCATCATCACCCGCCACTTCGAGCCGGAGGTGGACGCGCCCACGGGCGTTGAAATCACGGTGCAGCACCGCAAGACATCCATCACCACCACCAGCCTGTGGCTCGACGACATCGCCGACCTCAACACCGTGAGCGAGGCCATCGTGTCGTTCCTGGAGATGCAGAATAAGAAAGGAGGTGCCCAATGAACGAGAACGATAAGAGCCAAGAGAGCGTAAACGTGGCACTGGTGGCACTCGAAGCCTACCTGCAGAACTGGGAGCCGGACGAGAACAGCGCCATGCTGAAGACAACAGACTCCATCCTGCGTGACCTTGACGACATGGTGGAACTGACCCCCAACGAGGTCACCGCTGTGATGGTGGCACACGGCTACCAAATCCGCTACGACGGACCCAGTGGCCGCCACGGCTGGGCCATGAAGCCCAGGCAGAGATAACCCCCAGGATACATTTTTTGACATAAGATTGTACATTGAGTCGGCGGCTCGTGATGAGTCGCCGACGTTATTGGTGATATAAAAGTAAAATAAAGAATTTGTTATTTTATTTTTAAGCGCCAAAGTAAAATAATTCGATTTTTTATTGTACCTTTGCGGCAAAATACTTTGAATTATGATAAACTTAGAAAATTTTGAAGCTGGCCATTATGAGTCAGGATATGGGTATAAGTTCTTTGTGCCTAATATGATAAATGATGAATGGGAGTGGCATGATCCAGTTATTACTCAATTATTAGAGAGGGCTGCGATAAGGCTCGGTGAACTGAACTCGTTTTCGCGTTTTGTTCCTAATCTGGACTTATACATACAACTCCATGTAACGAAAGAGGCAGTTGTGTCAAGTCGCATAGAAGGTACCCAAACCCGAATGGATGAGGCCCTCTTGCCAGAAAGTGAGATTAAGCCTGAAAGAAAAGATGATTGGAAAGAGGTTAATAATTATATTGTTGCCATAAATCATGCCATTGGAAGTTTGGAGAAGTTTCCGATATCTTCACGCTTGATTAAATCAACGCATAAGTTGCTTTTAGATAGTGTGCGAGGCGAGCATAAACTTCCCGGAGAGTTCAGAACAAGCCAAAACTGGATAGGGGGCAATAGTCTCATGGATGCAAAATTCATCCCTCCTCATCACGACTACCTGAATATACTTATGGGGGATTTAGAGAATTTTTTAAACAATCCCGATTTAAGTTTGCCCACCTTGATGAAGATAGCGATAGCTCATTACCAGTTTGAAACTATACATCCATTCTTGGACGGCAATGGTAGAATTGGGCGATTATTGATTACGTTGTTTCTTGTGCAAGAAAGAATTCTAGACAGACCACTGCTATACCTGTCAACATATTTTGAGAAGCGTAAAGATCTGTATTATGACAATTTGAACGAAATCAGAACCAAGAACGATTTGAAGCAGTGGATTAAATACTTCCTTGTTGGGATTGAGCAGACAGCATCCCAGGCTTCACAAACGCTATATGAGATATTACGGTTCAAAGAGGATGTTGAACATAAGTTGCAAAGTGAGTATGGTCGTAGAAACCATCAAGCAATAACATTACTGCATGAACTACTTAAAAATCCATTTACTACTGTAGAGCAAGCTGCTTCTATATGTGGAATAACCTATAAAGCCGCTAATGAATTGGTTAAAAAAATGTGTGGCGACGATATCTTGGTCGAGATTACCGGAAAGAACAGGAATCGACTTTTCGTTTTTGAAAAATATCTCAATATCGTAAATTAAATTATCAACTATTTGTACAATTGTCTAAACTTTGGCACAGAATTTGCAGTATAAAAAGTAAAAATACAACGGCGATGATTTTCTATTTCCCTGAAATACCCGGCACATTAACTATGACAATCTTGATGCTGATTGTAGCAGGGCTCCTGCTTTTCGGTGCCATTATCGTCGCTTGTATTACGGCGAAACTCATTTGGGTGATTATCAAAGAGCCATGCCAAGAAGCGTATTTTGACTACCTCGACTGGAAGACGCATAGATTCCACAAGCGCAAAAAGAAGTTGAAGTGGTATGATGACTACAGCAAGTTCAAATAATCAGGCGACGGCTCCGTGAGGCTGTCGCTTGTCTTTTTTGAGATTCGTCATTGTCACTAACTTTGTCACAAAATAATGACAAGGTTAAATGAGTACAACAAGTAGCGCAACAACCACCCTGTACGTCAACGGTCGGCCGGCTCAAGATGAGTTGGCTCGTCTGCGTGCAGATCTGGATAAATACAAGAAGCAATTGCTCGACATCGCTTCCGACCCCAGCAAGGGGCTCGGCTCAAAGGAGTGGGATGAAGCCCGTAAAAAACTCAAAGCAACTGAAACCGAATTAAATAGGGTCGCTAATAATGTTCCAAACGTTACCAGAGCACTCTCTCGCCTTGACAAAGCAACACCTGGAGAGTTGCGCAAATACTTGCGCCAACTTAAACAAGAACTTGCCGGCATTGAACGCGGTTCTAAGGCTTGGGATGAACACATGAAGAAGATCCGAGCCGTCCAGACTGAAATCAATAAGTTAAACAACGAAATGAAAGGCCATCAGTCGCTTTGGAATCGTTTCGCCGATAAGATGTTTGCCTGGGGAGTCGCTTTACAAACGGTTTGGTCAGGCATAACAGGGCTGAGTGCGTCCATGCGTGAGGCGGTTAACGCCTATGCCGAGATGGACCAGGAGATGGCTAATGTGCGCAAGTTCACCGGCATGACAACTGAACAAGTGGCGGAATTGAATGAGGAATTCAAAAAGATGGACACCCGAACGAGCCGAGAACATCTGAATCAACTCGCGCAAGACGCCGGCCGCCTTGGTAAATCCTCCAAAGAGGATGTAATGGGTTTCGTCCGCGCTGCCGACCAAATCAATGTCGCACTCGATGACCTTGGTGAGGGCGCCACACTGACGTTGTCAAAAATCGCAGGAGCATTTGGCGACGAAGATAGGTACGGCACCGAGCAGGCTTTGCTTAAGACTGGTTCGGTAATCAATGAGTTGTCGCAGAACTGCCGTGCTTCAGCGCCATACCTTGCTGAATTTGCCCAACGACTGACCGGCGCTGGAACGACTGCAAAGATGACCACGGCACAACTGATGGCATTCGGCGCTGTCCTTGACTCCAACGGTGCCCAACTGGAGTCGTCTGCAACCGCACTTGGACAGATAATAATCAAACTTTACCGCGACCCGGCAAAATATGCCGAGGCTGCCGGAATGGAGGTCAAGAAGTTCACAGAGCTTCTAAAGACTGATGCCAATGAGGCGGTGTTAATGTTCCTCCAAACGTTGCATGATGCAGGCAACCTTGACGTGTTGGCTCCGATGCTCGCCGACATGGGAGAGAAAGGGTCGCGCTCGGTGCAGACTTTGACCATGCTTGCAGGTAAGATTGACGAGGTGCGTGCTCAACAAGCGATGGCAAATCAAGCATTCCAAGAAGGTACTTCTGTGACCAAAGAGTTTGACGTGCAGAACAATACAGTACAGGCTGGGTTGGAAAAGGCTAAAAAACGCTTCAATGAAATGGCTGTAGAACTTGGCGAGAAATTGGCACCGGCCATGAAGTATGCCATCACCAGTTCAGCGGCGATGATGAAGGCCCTGTCGACCGCTGTTACATTCATCTCCCAGCACACACAGGCTTTGGTCAACCTATCGATTGTTCTAGCCGGTTACACGATTGCTGTCAAAGCATCGGCCATCGCCACGGCAGCACACAGTGCCGCAACTAAGGCTGCCGCCGTTGTGACGGCAGGCTGGAATGCAATAGTGAGCCTGGGCACGTCTATACAGAAGGGATATACCTATGTGCTTGGACTCGCCCGTGTCGCTCAGATAGCTTTCACCAGTGGAACCACGGCAGCCCGTATCGCATTCGCTGCGCTGAATGCCACTATCAAGACCAATCCGTTTGGTTTGCTGATAACGGCAGTGACAGCCGCAGCTCTTGCCATTTACAACTTGCGGAAGAAGACCGAGGATGCTCGAGCCGAGCAGGAACGGTTAAGAAAAGCGTCGTTGCAGTCGGCAGAAGCCATACGCCAGGCAGAAGCCCGTATAGGCGAAGAAACCTCGGCTGTAAAGAGATTGACCGATGCCATCAATGCTGAAAATGTCGGCAGTTCAAAAAGAAATGCACTCATCAAACAGTTCAACGACAAATTTGGTGGTTACCTATCCAACCTGCTTTCAGAAAAATCTACAGCGCAACAAGTTGCTGCTGCCTATAAGGAGGTTGTCAAGCACTTGAGGGCGAAACTGCTGCTCGAGGCCAAGGAAAATGACTTCAAGCAAACCGTTGGTGTGCGTTATGGATGGGAAGCCCAACGTCTTGCGGATTTTGACAAGGTGGCTGGGGACCATGGCTTTGCCGGAGGTGGAGCCTGGCTTAAGGCCGCGGCCGACGAGGCATGGGCTTCGGGCGCAAGGTCGTGGGACAAAGTTCAGAGTTATGTTTTTAGAGCCTATGCCAAGCAGACACAGAAACAGTTTGGCAAAATTCCCGGTGAGCAAGGCTTCGATGATGCTGACTTGCAGGAAGCGATGACAGCTTATACTCGCCAATATGTGAGTACGCGTGTGTATCAACAGCAGGTGGAGCGCAAATGGCAACCTTATGAAGATGAAATTGATGCCGCCATTGAAGATGCCTACAGTTATGACGGCGGCAGTGGCGACCGTGGTTCCGTGACAACGACTGGTTCCGAGACAACGACTGGTTCCGGCGGTGGCCACACAACAGAGGTTGACAAGTTCAAGGCCGAGAAGGACTGGCGGGAACAGCAGATTGCCCTCGCCAAGATTGCCAACTTCAAGGGTGAGACCGACTACGAGCAGCACCAACAGCGGCTGGAGCAAATCGACATGGAGTATGCAAACAAGTTGCTGGAGCGAACCGACCTCACCGAAAACGAACGGCTCGATGCACAAGCCAAATACTGGGAGGCGAAACAGAAGCTCGACAAGCGCGCACAGGCGCATACCATCGCCGAGGAGAATGCCGCCTACGAAGACCTACGCCGACAGGTGCAGGAAGATTACCTCCAGAACCGCATATCAAAGGAAACATTCGATATGCAGATGGAGAATATCGAGTTCGCCCACCTGCGGGCTTTGACGCAGCTCACCAAGGAGGGAACCGAGGAACGGCGCCGCGCGGAGGAAACCTACCGCCAGCGGCTCGTTGCTGACCAGCAAAAGCGGCATGCTGAATATATCGCCAATGAGAAAGCGCAACGTGAGAAACTCGATGCGGTATGGGAGAAATATGCCGAGGATGAGGAGTCTAAGCGTGAAAAAATGGTTGAGGAGACCAAGAAAACACTAACATTAGCCTATGAGATGCGAAAGGCTCTTATTATGAATGACGACAGCCTCTCGCCTGACGAAAAGGCGAAACAACTCAGCGAACTTGAGAATAAATATAAAAAAGCAATTAAGAGCATCGATGATGCGGCGAAGGCTACAGGCAAGTCATGGGAAGACTGGATTGGAAAGGCTCTTGACAAAATCTTCGGCCAAGGCACTTGGGACCAGTATGGCGAGACCATTAAGAACGCTTTCGCCTCGATGACTTCGATGATGCAGAGTTTCAACCAACTGGCGCAAGCCGAGGCGGAAATCAAGGTGGCCCGACTCGAGAGGCAGTATGACCGCGAAATCTCCATGGCCGAGGGCAACAACCGCAAGGTGAAGGCCCTCGAGCGCAAGAAAGAAAAGGAAACGGCTCGCATCAAGGCCGAGGCACAGCGCAAGGAGTTCGCCCAGCAAGTGATGAACGCCATCTCCTCAACGGCTCTCGCCGCCATCAATGCCTATGCCAGTGCGTCAAAGATCGCGTGGTGGCTTGGCCCTGTGGCCGCCGGAATGGCGCTCGCTGCCGGTGCGGTGCAGGTGGCTGCCATCAAAAAACAGCAGGAGGCAAGCGAGGCCAAGGGCTTCGCTGAGGGTGGATTCACTCCGAAGGGACCGAAAGATAAAGCTGTTGGTGTAGTCCATGCGGGCGAGTGGGTGGCGTCGCAGCGGCTGCTCGCCAACCCGGTGGCTCGCCCGATGATCGATGCACTTGACTATGCGCAGCGCAACAACACGCTCGGCTCGCTGCGCCCCGCCGACGTGTCGCGCTCGGTCACCGCTCCAGCCGTGATCGCCGGTGCTGCCTCTGACGGACAGACCGAGCAACTGATGGTGGCCGTGGCCGCGGCACTGGGCAACTACGACGGCACTATGGCGCGCCTGACCGACCGCCTCAACGAGCCGTTTGTCACCGTCAACACGGTTACCGGAGACATGGGGATCAAGGAGGCGCAAGATGAGTACCAAAGGCTGATGAACAACACGCTCCCTAAATCGAAACGCAAATGATACTGCTTATTGACAACCAACCTGCCGTCATCAAGGACGGATCGAGTTTTGAATATCACTCGGACAACCGACTGTTCATGGACCGTGACGATTACTCGCTCTCCATCGAACTGCCGCTGGGCTGCCCGGAGAATGACGCGATCTTTGGCAACATCAACCGTAAGGATGTGGATGTCAATAGCATCTACTTTGCGGCCGAGATTATTTGTGACAATTTCCAAAAGCGCGGTGCCGTGGTCATCACCGCCATCACTGATGAGGTGGTGAAAGTGCAGTTCCTCGAGAAGCGCAGTTTCCAGAACTTCTACCCGGATTTCGATAGCCGCTACATCGACGAACTGCCGCTGGGCACCATGCCATATTGGAAGCCGGACAACTACGCCGAGGCCAGCGGCGGTATGTCGAACCGCCCCCGTCCGGGCTATGCCACCGGCGATGAGACCACGATGGAATATAAATCGCCGGCACAGGCTTGGGGCGATGGCGATGTTATCGCCTTGCCCTGGGTGAACAACACCAGCGGCAACATACAGAACCGGGCCGACTATGTGAACGGCCAATACAAGTGGCACGTGGCCCAGGACGATGATGACGATACCGAGTTGGTCAGTGGTTTGTCGTGCCAAATTCGTCTATACAAACTTGTAGAATTGATTTGCGACGCACTGGGGTATGATTTCGTGGCCGACGATTGGATGAATAGCGATTACTATAATCTCTACTCTTTTAACACTGCTCCTTACGCATGGGGTTTGGGCACATGGCAAAGCACGCTCCCCCATTGGTCGCTCAACGAGTTCTTTGAAAACCTTGAGAAACTGCTGCTTTGTGAATTTGACATCGACCATGAAGCGCAGTGCATCACCTTCTCGTGGAGCAACGCAAATGTGCAGGCTGCCGGCACAGTTGAACTGAACCAAATAGTGGACGAGTTCACCGCCACGGTCACAAGGGATGACGAAAGCAAATACAAAGGGGTGCGAAACATCGGCTATGCCGATGCTGGGCATGAGATGTGGAATTTCTATTCCTGTTACTGGTTCTTCCATAAGGGTGCAAGATATGCCTATTCCTATGACACTCTGCAGGAACTCATCACTGCGCTGCGCAACATTGCATCATCTACAGGGGGGCGAGGCTCCATGTCGGCGCAAAGTCTGTACTATGCCACCGACGTGGACACTTACTTCGTACTATACGGCATCAAGCGAGAAAAGACCGGTGGAACCAATCCGATTTATGGCGACCTGTATGAAACTGTTTATCGACTGTTGCCGCTCAACATATTCGGTGACCGCATTAACGATGAGGAAAACTGGGAGAACAAAGAGGAAATAGGTATTGTGCCGGTGTGGATTGACGACACATTGACAGCCGAAGATGATTCCTACAAGGGTGAGACCGTGTTTATGGACATGGGCACGACAGACAACACTTCGACCAGTGGCGAGAGTTACACCTATGGGCGTCGGCCGAATGCAACAACTGTGCCTTTCTCCACGCTGCTCCAGTCGTCACTCATTGAGAATATAAAAGCCGGAGACAATGATGGCGATAACGGAATCAGTTACCTGCAGGTTGGTTTTTGGTTCGGCAACTATCAGCAGTTCGCTCCTTACCTACCTCACCCGTTTATCGACAAGTTTGACTTGAAAGTGACGTGGCAAGTGACCAATCAGCATGTGGTGCACACTTGGTCTCGCATCGACAGCGGGCATGAAGTGTCGTTAAGATTGAATAATGACAGTTATGGGCAAGGCCAACTGCTTGCCGCTGCCATTGAGATTGATTCGCACCGCAAATACGAGTTCTCGTTTCTGAGTGACACCATGCCCGATGTGCGTGCCGTGTTTATCATCAGGGGAAAGAAATATCTATGCGCCCAAATTAAAACTGACATCAACCAGAATGGCATGAGCCAACTAAAGAAAGGCACGTTCTACCGCATATCAGAGTGAGCCTTCCCATTCAAGCACATCCTTGTTGGCCTTGCGCATGTGGCGCGTGTAAAGTTCGGTGATGGCCAGCGACGAATGCCGGGCCTGGTCGCGCACGGTGATGCTCGCGATATGGCTGTCAAGCATCTCGGTGATGCCCGTGTCCTTCAGCGAGTAGAACTGCCATTCCTTTTTCAGGTTTAACGCTTTGCGCACCTTCTGCCAGTGGTCGCGGAAGATCTTCGTGTCAATCTGTGTTGGCCCTGGCAATAACTTCTCCGAGAAAATATAATCGCTGCCGGGTGAGTTGAAAATTCCGAGGTCGATGGCATAGTGCAGCACCTTGACCGGCAATGTCACAACCATGGTCTCGCGGTTCTTGCTCGCCTCGGCAGGGATGGTGATGGTGCCCTCCTGGATGTTAATCCAGCCGATTTTGAGGCGCGTCATCTCCACCGGACGGATGAAGCAGTTATAGAGAAGATGACACGCCAGCAAGAAATGGCGGTCATGCACTGCCAGCCATTCACCGATGCGCTTGACCATATCGGTAGGAATAACCTCACGGGTCTTGACGATATGCCGTTTGTCGATGGCTGAGATTCCATCGGTTGGCCGAGACTTGAAATAGTTGCGCTCGACGCACCATCCGCAGAACACCGAAATCCATGCGAGGTAGTTGTTACGTGTCTGTGCACCATTGTTGCGCGCGATGAAGATGTATTCCAGGAACTCGACGATGTAGGCGTGGTCAAACTGGTAAAGATAGTAAATCTGCTGCGTGCTCTTGGCGTACTCACGTACATTCTTTAAATAAGACTTGTAGCCGGCCCACGTCTCTTTACGAAAGTAGCCGATGTTGAACATTTTGTCAATGTAAGCCTCGTAGGCATCGCACACCTCGCTGAAGATGTGCAGCGTGCCCACATCCTTCGCAATCCACGGATTCCAACCGCGCTGCAACTGCGTGTTGATACGCCCGATAACCTCGCGGGCGTATGCGCGGCGCTCGGTGATCTTTTTGATACGGTTGAGTTTTATTTTCTTGCGGCGCAGGCGTGCCAGCGCCGGGTCGTAGGCATAAAACTCGATATACCACTCTTGGCCCTCGCGCAGCACCGCACGGGTGTATTGCTTGACGAATGCCACATTGCTCGCCGTCGTGACCGGCGGCACCGCTGTACTAACCTTGTTTTTGCGTGGGCTGTATGCACACATTTTTTTTGACATTTCTTTGGTGGAAACGTCATAATGTTATACCTGATGGGGCAGCGATTTTGAAGTGCTGTCCCGTTTTTGTCCCGTTTTTGTGCCCGAAAATTGGCTTTTAACTTGCCGATTTTCAGGCGGTTGCCTCGGTTGGGAAAAACGGGGTCAGCGGATATTTCCGGTTGGTGAGTCTTGTCAAGTTCACGAATATAGTGTAGCTTTGCATTATGAAAACAGAGGAATTACTGCGAGCGATATTG